>CAZAWR010000003.1:149884-168972 GCA_964488865.1 uncultured Polyangiaceae bacterium
GGACGACGCATAACGTTCCACCCTTGCGTCACGCCGGGTGGGGGGATCTTTTTGCGGACGATACGCCTCCAACGTGGCACCCTGGCGCTTCGTCATGTCCGAAAACGGAAAAGCTCGCGAAGAAACCAGCACCGTCCTTGTCGTTGACGACGACCGCGCGATTCGTCGCACTCTCGAGAAGTTTCTGTCCGACGCCGGCCATCTGGTCGTGACCGCCAACGACGGCGCGAGTGCGTGGGACCGGCTTCAGGAGGGCAGCATCGACGTATGTCTGCTCGATCTGGGCATGCCTGGTCTCGATGGCATGGAGGTGCTCCGCAGGCTGCACGAGGAATGGCCTCTGGACGAGACGCCTCCGGCGGTGATCATCATCAGCGCGCGCGACGACATGCGGACGACGGTGCAGGCGGTGAAGCTTGGCGCCTACGACTACCTGGTGAAGCCGCTCGACGCGAACCGGATCAAGCTGACCGTGCAACGTGCGCTGGAGCAACGTCGGACGTCGCTCGCGCTGGCCCACATGGTCGCGGAGGAGCGAGAGGATCACGGAGTCGACAACATCGTGGGTAAGTCGGAGCCGATCCGGGAGGTATACAAGCGGATCGGCGCGGTCGCCACGAGCAGGGCCACGGTACTCATCCGAGGGGAGAGCGGGACGGGCAAGGAGCTCGTGGCGCGAGCGATTCACCATGCATCTCCTGGGGCCAACGCCCCGTTCGTGGCCGTGAACTGCACGGCGTTCCCGCCGGACCTGCTCGAGAGCGAGCTATTCGGACATGTGCGCGGTGCGTTCACGGGTGCGGTGTCGGACAAGATCGGTCGATTCCAGCTGGCAGGACAGGGGACGTTGTTCCTGGACGAGATCGGGGAGCTGCGCCCGGAGCTGCAAGCGAAGTTGCTCCGCGTTCTGCAAGAGCGAGTGTTCGAGCGTCTAGGGGACACGCGTCCGGTGAAGCTGGCCGCGCGGGTCGTGGCGGCGACGCACCGCAACCTCGAGGAGATGATGATCGCCGGCACGTTCCGCGAGGACCTGTACTACCGGTTGCGGGTGGTGGAGATCCTTCTGCCTCCCCTTCGGGAGCGTCGGGAGGACATACCGATGCTGGTCGACTACCTGCTGGCGAAGGTCGCCCGGGAGACGCACAAGCAAGTCCGGTTCGTGTCCACGGAGGCGATCGACACGCTGGTTCAGTACCGCTGGCCCGGCAATGTCAGGGAGTTGGAGAATGCCCTGACGCGGGGGGTCGTCCTTTGCAAGGGAGAGGTCCTGACCGCGGATGTTCTGCCCATCGTTCAAGAGGACGAATCGGAAGACGAAGTGGATGCCGAGGATGGGAGAGCTCCCGCGGACGGGACGGTGGAGCCGATGCTGACGTTGCGGGAGGTAGAGAAGCGACACATTGAGCGCGTGCTTGCTCGCACGGGCTGGCACAAGCGCCAGGCCTGCGCGATCTTGCAGATCACCCGCCCCACCCTCGATCGAAAGATCCGTGATTTTCGTCTCGAGCGGCCTACCGGAGACCGCTTCCGGGCATCGTAGACGAAGAACGGATGATCATCGTTGCTGCGCTCGGCATTCTGGCCGGGACGGGGACGCTCGTGCTGGCGTCCATCGTTCTGCGTGCAGGAAGGGACCGCCCCGACAATCGGCTCTATGCCGTGCTGGGCGCGCTTGCCGGGCTTGTGACTTTGTTCGCGGCCGGGGATGCGATGACACCGAGGGCGCCGGGGCCGAGCCCGCTCGAGGGCATCGACTTGGTGGCGGAAGCCCTCGGGGCCGGTCTGGCGATTTTGTTCGCCTACGCCTTTCCCCGTGGACGCAAGCCTCCCAAGGCGCTCTGGGTTCTCGCGAGCCTGGTTTGGGCCGTGGGAGTCGTGGCGGTGCTTGGAGCGAGCATCTTGCTGCAAGCCATCGTGTCTTGGGCTCTGCTCGGTGCCTACCTGCTGTCGGTGGGGTTGTTGGTCGCACAGCGATCGGCCGTTTCGTCTGCGTCGCGCATGGGGCTCTGGGTGGTTGGCCTGGCGTTCGGGCTCCAATGGCTGGGCTCCGTGGCGGCATCGTGGCCGGGATTCGCCACGGGGCCACGCTTGCAGGACCTGATGCGGTTGGCGCCGACGCTCTTGATGGGTCTCGTCATCCTCCGATACCACCTGCTCGACGTGCGGCGTGTGTTTCGCGAAGCGGCTCTGGCCTGGTCAGCCGTGCTGGGGTTCTCGGGCTACGTCGGGCTTCTTCTCGCCGTGGGGCCGACCCTCTCCGGGGCACTGGGCGCGGGAGCGTCGCTGGTCGTGTCGCTTCTGCCCCTTGTCTTGGTGGCGTGGGCGGGGTGGACGTGGCGAGAAGACATCGGGGCAGCGGTTCGTGCGCTCGATCCTCATCGCGAGGTTCGGCGCGAATTGATCGAGCGGGTGCTGGCCGTCACGAAGCAGGTCGTGGACCCGGAGGCCGTCCTGTCGATGATCCGGGCCGCCCTGATCGAGGTCTTTCCCACGGCGCAGGTAGTGTTTCGTCGTGCCTCAGGGTTGCCCGTCCTTCACGAGCTGTCGCCGACGCTTTCGCCGGCGCTGGAGCGCGTGGTTCGTGCGGAGGACGCTTCTGTTCTGGCGGCGGCGCAGTTGATCGAGCGTCATCGTTCGTTGCAGGACGAGTGGGCCGCGCCGCAGCGACGGATCCTGTTGCCGGTACGGCGTGCGGGCATGCTTTTCGGGGCCTTCGAGCTGGACGTTCCGGGTCGAGCGGACGACGACGACCTGGTGACGGCGGCGGCGATGGCGGACCATCTCGCTGTGAAGCTCGAGAACGTGGTGTTGAGCTCGTCTTTGGGCAAGGCAGGGCGTGAGCTGCACAGCATACGTACGTTTCTGGAGGACCTGATCGAGAGCCTACCGGTGGGGATCGTGGGGATCACGGGGCCGGACCTCGAGGTGCGTCTATGGAACCCATTCGAGGCCCGACGTACGGGCATCGAGGCCTCTGAGGTGTTGGGCAAGCGGTATCTCGAGGAGGTTGCGAGTCGGCACTTGGAGGGGGCTCTCGTGGACGCGATCCGCGGGAGACCCCAGGAGGTCCTGTCCTTTCCCAATGTCGCGTGGTCTCTGCGGCACGGAGGGTCCACGGTCGACGTGACGATTGCCCCGTTGCGGACGCGAGGGGGGGCCGAGGGCGGGTACGTGCTCATCCTGGTGGACACGACCGAGCGCAACGCGTTGCAGCGGGACGTGGAGGAGTTTCGTCGATTGGCAGCACTGGGGGAGTTCGCGGCCGCGATAGCGCACGACATACGAACGCCGCTGTCGTCGATCCGGATGAGCGTGCAGATCCTGCGGTCCAAGGTCACGTTACCCCCTGAGGACATGGAGTACTTCGACCTGACGCTGGAAGCGATCTCGCGTCTGGGAAGGGACGTGGAGGAGTTGCTCGACTTCACCAAGCCGGTGTTGCTTCGGGTGGACACCGTGCGGCTGCAGGAGCTGGCGGAAGACGCGCGCGAGGCGGTGATTTCGGGTCTGGAGTCCGACGTGGCGATCGAGCTGGACGTGCCGTCCGATCTCGAGGTTCCGGTGGACGAGGCGCAGGTGCGCCGGATGCTAGTGAACTTGCTGCAGAACGCGGTGATGGCCAGCGAGCCGCGAGGGTGCGTCTGGCTGAGTGCCCGCCGCGACGGGGACGAGGTGAGCATCACGATCCGGGACGAGGGACGAGGCATCGATCCGGGGGATTTGGAGCGCATCTGGGAGCCGTTCTTCACGACCCGGACCGACGGCACGGGACTGGGTCTCGCGCTGGTTCGCAAGACCGCGACTGCGCACGGGGGGCGCGTGGCCGTGCAGAGCGAGCTTGGCCGTGGGGCGACGTTCTCCGTGGTACTTCCCGCGCTCCGAGCGACCGAGGTGCTGGTGCCGATCGACGAGTGCCGTCGGGCGGCTCGTTCGGCTCAGGTTGGCTGACGGAGCGACGCGCGCACACGCTGGAGGATCGTCACGTCAGCGGGCGGGAAATCGTCGTCGATCAGCTCGTCTGCAGACCGCCACGCGAACGCGGCGACATCGAGCGTGCGAGGCGGGGGTGAGGTGGTTTGCAGGGAGGTGTGAAAGAACAGGAGCAGAATGCTCTTGTTGGGATAGCGATGGAAGGTCACCTCGAGCACGTCGCCGACGGTGGTGTCGATGCCGAGCTCTTCGCGCAGCTCACGCTGTAGGGCGGCGCGTGGGTCTTCATCCGGCTCGACCTTGCCGCCCGGGAACTCCCACATGCCTGCGAGGTGCGAGCCTTCGGGGCGCTGGGTGACGAGGACACGTCCGCGTTCGACGATGACGGCAGCGACGACGATCACGGTAGCGCCTGGGGTGGAGGTCATGGAGACTCGGTGTTCTTCCGGTCTCGCAGCACGCGCTCGAAGGACGCGTCGAGTCTGCGAAGGAGGTAGGACGGGAAGGATGCGGTTGACAGGAGGGTCCAGTCGAGGATCCGGGTGAGGTCGTCGCGCTGGTCGTCACCGGGAGGGTAGTCGGGTCGGTGATCGTGGGGGACGACGATGTCGGGGGACAGGGTGATGAGCAACGACTGATCGATGATGCGGCGGATGCGCAAAGCTTCGTCGGATTCGATCCGGATGCTGCCGTGGTCTCGTGCTTCCTCGAGGTACCTGTTGAGCAGGTGTCCGAGGGCGAAGGTCTCGATGGCGGAGATGCCGGGTCCGAGGACCCAGAGGGGGCCGACACGGCGGAGGACGCGTCGGAGCGCCCACGTGGCGAGGCCGATCAGTCTGGCGCGCTTGGGGTCCGCGGAGTCGGCCATCGACAGGATGCGGCGTGCGTCTTTCGTCAAGCTGAGCCCGTGCTGTCGCGCGACGTCGAAGGCGATGGCGCCGCGCACGTTGGCGACGAGTCGTCCTGGGATGAAAGGGAGCGGGAAGGAACCGGAGGCGGCGCCGAGCACAGTGAGAAGCCCCAGGCGACCTGGGGGGAACGTGGGGGAACGGCTCAAGGCCCGGTCCGCAGGGCTGGTCGTGACGTCGTCATGCATGAGGGGACTCCTCCGTGGGGGGCTCCGTGGACTCGGGTGCGGGGGTGCAGGAGTCGGCATCGGGCGTCGGGGCTTGCGCACGGGAAAGGGGGATCATCTCGACGATTGCGGCGTTCGTTCGTTGCGCGATCGACAGGAGGTCCATGGTCGTGACGTGACCGCTGAGGGTGACGGTGAGCCGGGGCGGGGTGCCGTGGGGGAGGAAGCCGGCTTGTGCGAGGGCATCGACGAAGGCGTTGGTCGCGTCGCGGACGTACAAGGCGAGCTTCGGGCTTCCGGTGACGAGGTCGGCGGAGGCGCCAGCCCAGAGGGCAGCGTGGCGCGAGGTGAGCACGACGTGGGTGGCGCCGAGGACGAGGTCCCGCTCGGGGCTTGCCGCATCGAATCGAAGGGCTGTGGCCAGAACCTGGCGTCGGGCCGATATGTGTCCGAGAACGGATAGAACGTACTGGCTCTCGAGTCCTTCGAGACCGAGCAAGGGGGCGTGGGCGACCAGGGACCGCGATCCGGGGAGCATGGCTGCTGCGAGGGCCACCGCCCTTCGTTCTGGAACCGCAAGGGAATCAGTGCGGCGCCGCGCGAGGCTGGCGAGACCGAGGTCCGTGAGGCTCGCCGCGACGGCGGTATTCGCCGCTCGTCCGGATAGGCCCAGCGTGCGGAAACTCAGGTCGAGGTATCCCTCTACGGTCATACGGATCGGCAGTGGTGGATCGAGGGGCGCAATGCCTACGTGCCCGACGTGTGACCGCGTGGCGACGTCGTATCCGGCCACGAGGATGCGACCGTGGGAGACGGTGGCGGCCATGGCGATGGCCTCGAAGATGCCCTCGGCGCCGGGCCCAGCGATCACGACGCGCTGGCCGTCGGCCTCGACATCGAGGCCTTCACACAGAGGGGCCCCATCGCGGTCGACGCGGGCTTGCCGTACCGAGAGCAAGGGGGAGGAGGTCACGGCGCTTGGGTCACTTCGCTGAGGGCGAGGGGCTGGAAGGGATCGTAGACGACGAAGGGCGCAACGGCCTGGAGAATCCTTCCGATCTCGCCGGGGACGTGGTTGCGGAGGAGGCGCGTTTCGGGCGCCTCGACGGTGTCGGCCGAGGCCATGCTCGCGGCGAGGTTCAACAGCGAGAACTGGGGAGGGGGGAGCTCGATGATGGGGGTGTCGTCGGGCAAGCCAGTGGCGGCGAGGGCCGCGTTCATGGCCTGTCGCATGCCGCCGACCTCGTCCACCAGCTTGTGCTCGAGGGCCTTGCGGCCTAGCCACACGCGACCCCGCGCGACCCTGTCGACCTGGTCGGGGTCCAGCTTGCGCCCCTTCGCCACGCGGTCGATGAAGACGTCGTAGAACTGCTTGACCTTGCGACCGAGCTCCTCCACTTCTTCCGGGGTGAAAGGACGGTAGATGGACTCGGCGTCGGCGCGCGGCGACGTCTTGATCGTGTCCACGTTGACGCCGATCTTGCCGAGCAGCTCGGCTACGTCGGCCTTGCCGTAGAAGATCCCGATGGAGCCGGTGACGGTGAAGGGGGTGGCGAAGATCTTCGAGCCTGGTGCGGCGATGTAGTAGCCACCGCTGGCCGCGACGCCGCCCATGGACACGATGACGGGCTTGACCTTGGCCGTGAGGGCCACTTCGCGCCACATCACGTCCGACGCCATGGAAGAGCCTCCGGGGCTGACGATGCGTAGCACGATGGCGCGGATGTCCGGGTCCTGCCGTGCCTTCTCCAGGGACTCGGCGATGGTATAGGAGCCGGCCATCTGCATGCCCAGCACGGGGATGTCCATGCTGCGGCCGTCGATGATGTTGCCCTCCACGTAGACGATGGCGATCGAGGGCCGTCGTCCGAAGCGCTCCGGCGCGCGGCTCGGCACGTCGTCTCGCAGGGCGACACTGTCTCCAACGACCTCGCTCACGACGGTACGCAGCTCGTCGTCATACGCGTATCCGTCCACGAGTTTGTGGGCGAGCGCTTCGCGGGCCGTGTGAGGGCCGGCGTCGATGGCGCGCTGAATGGCGGCGGGTGTGGACTTGCGTCCCTGGGCCACAGATGCAGCGAGCTCCTGGGTCAGCTGCCTGAGGTGCTCGATGCTGTCGGCCCTGGCGACGGGAGACGGTTCGGAGTGGGTGAACTGCTCGGGGGCGGACTTGTGGTCGCCGATCCGGACGAACTGGGCGCGAACGCCGAGCTTCTGGAGCAACCCAGCCAAGTACGTTCGTTCGCTCCGCAAGCCCGCGAACCGGAGTCCGCCCGCGGGGTTGATGACGATGCGGTCCGCACTCGCGCAGGCGTGGAGCGAGCGCCCTCCCGCGTCCTCGAGGTGGCACACTACCTTCTTGCCGCGCGAGCGCAGGAGTCGGACGGCGTCGTCGAGCTCGTAGGCATGAGCGAGGGACGAGGCCGGCTCGGTCTTGATGAGCAAGACGATGGCGGCGACTTCCGGGTCCTTGGAGATGCGCCAGAGCTTGCGCAGGAAGTCGACATGACCTCGGTTCGACGGGGTCTGCTCGATGCGGATCTTGAGCGCGTAGGCGGGCTCGGGGACGCCCGGCTCTCGCCAGCCGGTGAAGGCAACGCCCGTGATGAACCCCGCGCCGTCGTTGCCGCCGATCGCGTTGCCGAAGATCGCGCCCCCGGTCAGCGACGTGTTGTCCAGGTTCACGTCCAGGCTTGCGGTGGCGACGTATTTCGACTCTTCGGGGAAGGCCACGTCGCCGTGGAGTCGGCCGACATAGGGGACGTCGATGCCGAGGGTGGCGCGAGGGACCCACCCTCTCTCGACCGGGATCTGTGCGGTAGGCCAGGCGCGTCCCTCGGGAGGGTCGAAGCCTTCGTAGTAGCGCCCTTCGATTCCCACCTCGAAGAAGCGTTTCCCGAAGGGGCGAAGAGCGGCGGCCAGCGTGTAGCTGCGGTCGACGAACCCGCGCCCGTCGGCGGTGGTGGGCGCGTTGATGTCATGGGCGACAGCAGCGAGGCCGAGGTAAGCGGTGGTTCGGGCGGACCAGCCGAGGGTAACGGTGGTGGGGCCGTCGACGCCGGGCTCGGAGGCGTACAGGTGGCGAATGGACAGGCCGATCGCGGACGCGTCGCCGCCGATACCCAAGCCCCAGGTCAACCACGTGTAGGGCTCGTCCAACAACACGGAAGGGTGTGGGTCCTGGCTGGCAGGGCGAACGAAGTCGAGGCGGATGCCCGTACCCAAACCGAACGGAAACGCCCCCGCCAGGCTGAACGCATGCCCTCGGGCCGATGCCGCGATGTCTTCGCCCGTCCGAACCCAGGTCCATCTCAGCTCAGCGCCCGGCATGAAGCTGACGTTCGCAGGGTTGAGAGCGAGAGCGTTGCCGTCGTCGGTCGAGGCGGTGGACCGTCCCGGGGACGGGACCTGCTGAGCGCGGGGTTGCGCTTGTGCAGTCGTGGAAACGATGGCGACGGCGAGCACGGTGACGAGCGTGAGGAGGCTCGAGGTTCTCGAACGTGCGTGCATGGGACTGTCCTTGGGACGTGGTTGGGAGCCGGGGGCGTGCGATGCGATCGTGCGCATGCCGCGGAAGGTGTGGACGAGTTTCACGGGAGCATACCGCGGGACCGCGCGACTGCACGGATCTCGGCGCGACGGCTAGCGAGCTCGTCGTTGTCTTTGACGGGGAGGAATCGGGAGGCGGCGCCCTCGCGGGGGACGCGCAGGAAGCGTGTTTCGAGTGTCGTGGTGATCTCGCCGATGAGACGCTCGAACTGGATTGCGTCGGCGCCGTCCACCTTCTTTTTCACCTGCACCCATGTGAACGCGAAGTCGAGGGTGGCGAGCCGCTCCGCATCGACCACGAAGGTGTTGGTGTTGAAGACGCGAACTTGCGTCGGATCGAAGTCTCGCGGGAGACGGAATTCCTCGAGGATGACGGGGCGATCGTTCCAGCGCACGGGAATGCCTCCCTTGTCGCTGCCGACCTTGTCGACGACTTCGACGGATACGGGCGCCCCATGACGGATGTGCCAGCCGAGGATCATGGGATCGATGCTGGCGCCAAGGTTGTCGATGTTGGCGATCCAGACGTACTTGCCACCGCCTTCGATGAACCGTCGTAACAGCCCTGCGCGCTCGAGCGCGTCTGGCAAGTCACCGTGCCCCGGAGCGTAGAGGCTGGGAGAGCCGTCCTCCGTGCGGAAGATGGAACCGTCGGCGGCGAGGCGCAGGGAGAGGTTCTGCCGGAAGGTGGTCAGACGATCTCCGGCGAGGTGGCGGCCAAGGGCGTCGCGCAAGCTCGCATCCGTGGCGTGGCTGGTCATGAGCCACAGGGGGACGTCTCGTGCTGCGCGCTGAGACCAAGCGCGGTTCTCGGCAAGCCGCAGGTCCAGAAAACGGAGACCGTCGAGTGCCTCGACGAGGGCTTTGACGACGCCCCCCATGCGGGTGGCCATGCCGCCTGCCAGGACGATGAAGGCGAGTTGCCCCTGCGCGAGCGCGTCAAGCCCGAGGCGGGTGAGGTGGTCTGCGTCGGCGCTGCCAGCCGCAGGCAAATCGATCACGTCGCCAGGCTTGGGGGGAGTGACGCCATGGGGAAGCCGGTTGCGAACGTCAGGGTCGGAGTCGACGGAAGCCGCGAGGGATTCGAACAGGGCCTCGTCGAACCCTTGCTGTTCGAGCAGGGAGAGAAGATCCCGGGGGAGGGAGTGGAGTTCCTCGATCGGGGACATGGGGCCTCGCGTTCTGCGGAAGCTTGGATTCCGCGGTGTCGGAAGCATCGTCGCCGGACCGCGGAGCGTCAACGAGGTTTGGGGGCGGGGAAGACAACGCACTGCGTCAGCGAACAAGCGCAAGAGGCGAACGGAAATGGTGTTGGAATGTCCTCGTGATGCGGTATGTGTCGCCGGTGGTTTCGTGGCAACAATGCGAGTGTGGCTTCGGGGCCGCGTGTCGTTGTATGGTGGTCGTGTGTTCAGAGCAATCACTGTGGTTGGGCGAGGTGCTTGACCGGGGGTGGACTGCCCCGGATACTGTGATATGCGACACGGGGCGTACGTGGTAGCACACGTCGTCTGGATGCGCAGGAATGGGAGAAATTCACGAAGATGTGGTCCAGCGCGCTGAAGCACGTGTCGGCTCAGTGCTCTCTGGCAAGTATCTGCTGGACTCGCTTCTCGGCGTAGGCGGGATGGCCGCGGTGTATGCGGCGACCCATCGAAACGGCAATCGTGTGGCGGTGAAGATGCTGCACACGGCGCTGTCGATGGAGATGGACCTGCGAAAGCGCTTCCTGCGGGAAGGGTACGTCGCGAACGCCGTGAACCATCCGGGTGTGGTTCGCGTGTTGGACGACGACACGGACGAGGACGGCGCGATTTTCCTCGTGATGGACTTGGTGGTGGGGGCGAGTGCGGAGACGATCGCGGAGTGGCGGGGTGGCCGTGTGGACCCCGAGGTGGTGGTGGGGATCTCGCACCAGTTGTTGGACATCGTGGCGGCGGCGCACGCGAACGGGGTCATCCATCGGGACATCAAGCCGGACAACATCTGCCTCACACGCGACGGCACCGTGAAGCTGCTCGACTTTGGTGTGGCGCGGATGCGGGACACCGCCACGGCCACCCGCGAAGGGACCACGATCGGGACGCCGGCGTTCATGGCTCCCGAGCAAGCGCTCGGCAAGGTGAAGGAGATCGACGTCCTGTCCGACGTGTATGCGGTCGGGGCGGTGATGTTCACGATGCTATCGGGCCGTTTCGTGCACGAGGGGGAGAGCGCGAACGAGCTGTTGATCATGGCAGCGACCCGCCGGGCGCGTTCTTTGTCGGACGTGGTGAGCGACGTTCCGAAGCCGATCGTGGACGTGGTGGATCGGGCGCTAGTGTTCGAGAAGGCGTTGCGGTGGCCGTCGGCCGCGGCGATGCGAGATGCGCTCGAGCAAGCACACGCGGAGGCGTACGCGGTCGCGCCGGTGGCGGGGTTGGAGCTGGCGAGTGTGCTCGAGGGGATCGAGTCCGTGGACCTGGCGATGACGGGGGAAGGGGACGACTGGCCCACGCTGCTGGTGGACCCTGAGGCGGCGCTGGAGGAGTTGCAGCCGATCGACGATGCGGACCGCGCGATCGAGAGCAACGAGACGGGCAAGTGGACGCCGGACAGCACGTCGAAGCTCGCGACTGGCGTGGGCACCACGTCGGACGTGGCCCTTCGGGAGACGCGGTCGCGCAGGATGCGCAAGAGCGTGTGGTTGGGGGTTGGGGCGGTGGCGGCCGTGGCCTCGCTTGCGTTGCTCGCGTTTGCGTTCGGGTCGCGGGGGGAGGTTGGGGTAGCGCGTGCCGTCCTGAGGGGGGTTGGGGGGCCGGCCGGCCAGATCGCGTCCGCGACCTTGCTCCCCGCGAATGACCCTTCAATTCCCGCGTCTTCCGGCGCTCCCTTGCCTGGAACCAGTGGGAGTGGAAGCCCGGTTGACGTCTATGCCTTGCCAAGCGTGCCGGGTACACGTATCCCCGGGGTACAGGTCGGTGTTCCCGGGGGGAGTGCTTCCCCGGCCAGGAGCGCTGGCGGATACGACCCGTTCGCACACCAATAGCAATGGATTCCTCCTTCCGACTCCTTCGGATTGCCGCATGGCTGGCAGGTCTTGGCACGATGGTGCTAGCCGTCGGTGTTGCGCACGCCCAAGGGCGGGATCCCGTGGCGGCGACGGAGCTCTTCACGCAGGGTCGCGAGATGCTCAAGACCGGCGACTTCGACAAGGCTTGTCCCTTGTTCGCGGAAAGCTTGCGGCTCGACCCCGCCGTGGGCACGGCCCTGAACCTGGCCGAGTGCGAGGAGCGTCGAGGCTACCTCGCCTCTGCCCTCCGAGGCTGGCAACAGGCCATCAACCTCGCGGAAGCCACCCAGGACGAGCGAGGTCAAGTGGCCCAACAGCGCTACGACACGCTCGTGTCGCGCGTGCCTCACCTCACGATCGTGCTCGCCCCCGACGCTCCCAAGGGCACGACCGTCTTGCGTGAGGAAGTCGTCCTCGGCAAGGCGTCCCTGGGGCGTCCTATGCCGCTCGACCCCGGCAAGCACGTCATCACGGTCCGCGCACCGGACCACGAGGATGCGGTCCTGACAGCCATCCTTGTCGAGGGCGAGACGAAGACGCTGACCGTGGCCCCGGGCCCGGCAACTCGACCTGTCGCCCCACCCCCGAAACCCGTCGAGGTGGAGGATGGGTCGTCTCAGCGAACGCTGGCGTATGTGTTGGGGGGCGTGGGAGCCGCGGGCATTCTCGCCGCAACGGTCACGGGTGTGATGCTGCTCGACAGCCGCAAGACGGTGAACGCGCATTGCGACGACGCGGACCGCTGCGATCGGGAGGGGATGGACGCTGCGGACCTCGGGCGCACCCTGGTGCCGATCAACACAATCGCCTGGGCCGTCGGCGTGGCTGGCCTGGGTGCGGGAACCTATCTCTACCTGTCCGCGCCTTCGGGTTCGGGGCCCGCTTCCGGAGCGCGCCCCTCGGGGGCCTACGTTCAGGTGGGGGGATCGTTCTGACGGGACCGGTCCGGGCTGAGCTCGCATAGGCCTAGGCGTTCCTGCCAAACGGAAGGCAATCAGGCTTGCCGGTGGGAGGTGCACGTGTGGCCTGAGCGCCCGCCAGAGACGATTTCGCGCAACCGATTCGACCGCGTGGCCGAAGGGGGATCAGCGCCCCACCCGAACGGGACGGTCGGAGATGTCGATGAAGCCCGAGGCCTCGCTCAGTTTTCAGGCTGGAGATTGGATGGAAGGGACCCCCTACCGCGTCGTGCGACCCCTCGGTTTGGGCGGCATGGGAGAGGTCTACGAGGTCGATCACACGCGAACGGGTACGCGTCGCGCCGTGAAGGTGGCTCGCCCCTTGTCGGCCGATGCTCTCTTGCCCCAGCGTTTGATCCGAGAAGCTCGAGCCCTCCGAGCCATCGAGCACCCCAACGTCGTGCGCGTCTTCGAGGTGGGCTTCCTGCCAGACGGACGGCCGTACTTCGCGATGGAGCTGCTGGAAGGGTCGTGCCTTCGTCAGCTCATCGCCGAGCAAGCGCCCATGGTCTTTGTTCGTGCGGTTCGCTTGATCTTGCAGGCGCTCGATGGGCTTGCCGCCATCCAAGCGCAGGGATTGGTGCATCGCGACGTCAAGCCCAGCAATCTGTTCGTCGACGTGTGCGGCGTGGTGAAAGTGCTCGACCTGGGCATCGTGAAATCGACGAACCCGTACGCGAGCGGTCCTCGCACGCGGGACGGCATGGTGCTGGGGACCACGCGGTACATGGCGCCGGAGCAACTTTCTGGGGCCTGTGTCGACGCGCGGGCCGACGTGTATTCGGCAGGACTGGTCCTGGTGGAGTTGCTCGTGGGCAGGAAGTCTCGGGACAGCGCATGGCGGCGTGACGGATCGCCGAACCTTCCTCATGACTTGCCGCCGGGGCTCGCGTCCGTCATCGGCCGTGCGCTCGCCCGCGATCCCGAGCAACGGTTCAGCTGTGCGGAAGAGTTGGCTTCTGCGTTGCGGTTGTGGGTCCCGGTGCCACCCGTCGCGCCTCGCCGACGAGCGCCCCTGCTACTCGCGAGGTCGAAGCCAGTCATGGCGGAGAGGACCGGATGCACGGCGACCGAGGTGGGTCGCCACTCCCCGCCGCAGGCTCATGCTTGGCTTTGGGGAGTCCAGCTTGGCCTGCTCGTGTTCGCTCTGTTCGCCATGGTCATCGCCACAGGCGTGACCTGGAGAGCCATCCGCAGCGCGGATCTGGAGCCGGCGCGATGCTCTGCCGCGACGGTCTCTTCCTCCCTTCCGACGGGGACCGTTGGCGAAGCACCTGTCTCTCGCTAGCCCCAAATCAAGCGCTCCGCGCTGCTTTGGGGCTAGGTTCTTCTAAGGGGGCTTTCGCAAAGCCCCCTCGCCGCGCTCGCCGCGGCTCACCCCAAAACGCCTCGCCTTCGGCTCGGATAGACCAAACCCATGCACGTTCTTCGAACGGTGTTTGATTTGGGGCTAGATTGGAGGCCATGGAACCGCCGCTCCGTCGACCCGTCCACCTGGCGACCGCGATTGTCGTGCTCGCCGTGTCCTTGGTCGTCCGAGCGGATGCTCCGCCTGTCGTGCTGCACGAGTTCATACCGCCCGACCCGAAGGAAGACATCGAGCTGGCGGCGACCACCCCTGACGGACAGCTTCCTGCGGCCATGGTCACCCGGAGCGGTGTCGTGGAAGCGCCGGACACCACGCGCATGCCCACGCCGACCGAGAAGGCCTACGGCGCGACGGCTCCACGCAGCGTGGAGAGCAAGTACAATCCCGATAGGGATACTCGCAGGCCCGTGGTGAGTCGCTACGACGACCCGTTTTCACCGGCCACGGCTCCCTACAAGCGGCTGCGCGCCTACGACGGGGTCGCGGCGGATTACACGCTGACGGTCGTGGACAGCTCGCTCGTGCCCGTGGCGCAAGGCGGGGTGGTCAACCCCGGGGAGGACGCGTTCTACGGTGACATGACCGTGGACCTCGTGCCCGGAGAGCCGGTACGGGTTCCGACCGTGGGGCCAGGGGCGCGCGTGGTCCGTCGCAGCTCCCAGCCGCCGGTCGCGGTGGAGCTCGTCCGCGACGGGGCGGAGAACTGGTTTGTGCGCGGGCCCGTGCGTGCGCGGGTTCGGCTCGTGCTCCAGTTGGCGATTTCCCAAGAGGCGTTCGGCGGCGCCTTTGGGGACGCGACGGTGGGAGCTCAGCGGCGGGTGCCGCCCGTGCCTCCCAACGTGGCACGGTCCGTGGACGAGGTGGTTCGGTCCTTGGGTCTCGAGGGGGAGAGGTCGACGCGGGCGGTCGTCACGCGCTTGGTGACGCACTTCCGAGGCTTCGAGCCATCGGAGGAAGCCCCGCGCGGTAGAGACAACATCTACCTCGACCTCGCGCTATCCAGAAAAGGTGTGTGCCGTCATCGCGCTTACGCCTTCGTGATCACGGCGCTTGGCATGGGCATCCCGTCGCGCATGGTGCTCAACGAAGCGCATGCCTGGGTCGAGGTGCACGATGGGTCCTTGTGGAGGCGCATTGATCTTGGGGGCGCGTCGACGCACCTCGAGCAGGACGACCCAGGACCCCCGCGTCCTCCCCATCGCACGGCGCCTGACCCGTTCCCGTGGCCGGAGGGCAGTCAGGCCGAGGATTCCGGCAGCGCGATGGCGGACCGATCGCGCACTGCGGGGCAGCAGCCCTCGCCGGGGGCCGGGCAGACGGACCCGCCGAGCCGCTACTCGTATCAGGACCCCGCGCTGTCGAGCACGGCGAATGCCATGCGGATGGTTCCTGTCACGATGAAAGTTCTCAGCACGGACGCACGTGTGCTTCGCGGGTCGCCCATGAGGGTGGAAGGACGGGTCACCACGGACCTCGGACCTTGCGCGTTTGTGAGGGTAAATGTGCTGCTTCGCGACCCACGCACGGCGCGCCGACATGAGATCGGCGCGGTGTCGACGGACGAGGACGGACGGTTCGTGGGGTCCGTCGTGGTTCCGCTGGAGATTCAAGTGGGTGACTACGATGTGATGGTGGCAACGCCGGGGGATGCGCGGTGTGGACCGGGCACGAGCGGTCTGTGATTGTGCTAGGGTTCGTTTGTGTTCGGGCCCGGCCCGGGATCCTTTGTTGGTTGTCATTGTATTGCCGGGGATGAGCCGGTTCCTCGGTTGGAAGTGACGGAGGTTGCAGATGCGCTGGACGGCTTGGCTTGCGGCATCGATGAGCGTGGTGGCGTGCTTCTCCTGTGCGCAGGGGGAGGATTCCAGGGACTTCATCGGGGAGACGGGCGGCACGGGGGGAGCGGGCGGTTCGTCGGCAACGGGGGGTACGGGCGCGTCCGCGGGTCAGGCCGGGACGGGCGCATCTGCGGGTCAGGCCGGGACGGGCGGTGGTGAGACCGGCGGGACTGGCGGAGGTGACACCGGAGGAACCGGTGGAACCGAAACCGGTGGGACCGGAGGTAGTACGGGCGGCACGGGCGGCAGCACCGGCGGAACAGGCGGCACCGGAGGCAGCACGGGTGGGACCGGAGGCAGCACGGGTGGGACCGGAGGCAGCACGGGCGGGACCGGAGGCAGCACGGGCGGGACCGGAGGCAGCACGGGCGGCACGGGCGGTGGTACTTGTGTTCCGCCGGTCGTGGGTGAGTGCACGATCTATCCGCATACGGGTTGTCTCTCCTACGAAGGCTGCTACGTGACCGCTCCAGCCACGGGCGAGACGGAGTGCGCGTACTCGTCTGAGTTCGGCCCGGGGGAGTTGTGCGAGTACCTCAACGACTGCGAGCCCGGGACCGCGTGCGTGGGCGGCGCATGCAAGCCCTATTGTTCGCAGCCCTCGAACTGTCCGGCCGCTGGCGCGGACTGCTTCCAGGTGGTGTACGACCCCGGCTCGGGCACGTCGCAGCCGATTCCTTGCATGAAGGTCTGTACCGACCAATGCGATCCGGTGAATCCGTCCGTGGTCTGCGGCACCGGGGCGAGTTGCGACGTGTTCAGCGATCAAGGCGTGAACCCAGGGACCTCGGGCTGCTACGACTCGGGGAGTTCCAACACGGGAGCGTGCAGCTCCACTTCATCGGCGTGCGCGCCGGGATGGGTGTGCTTGACGGACAATCTCTGTCATCGGTGGTGTCGCGTGGGCTCTTCGGACTGCGGAGCGTCGAGCTGCCAAGCGGCCGGCTACTACGTCGGCTCGCAGCAGTACGGGTTCTGCCCCTGACGAAAGCAGAGATTCGAAGTCCCGCCACGACAAGGACGTCAGTCGACTCGCTGCACACGGCGTCCGCGCGGGTGATGCACAGCGTATTCAAGATCGGCGCCGAAGTCGTTTCTCGGGTCGCATACGACGCCCGAATCTCCCCTGGGCCGTCGAACGCATCCCCTCAGCATCTCGTATTCGAACCCGCTCATTCGCTCCACCTGTAGCGAAAACGATCGTACACTTGCACGCGTCACGGAAAACAGAATGCTTGTCGCAAACACGGTTCTCGCCGAGCGCTATCGGTTCGTAGGCACCACGGAGATCGGGGTGTGCGACTTCTGATGCCGCGCCTCGAGGCGCGGGGAAGCACGAGAGGAAACCATGGCTGACACGTCCGCCTACGACGCTCCCGTCACGGCCGAGTCCCTCGAGCAGATTGGCCTGTTCGGGGCCCTCGACCGCGACATGCTCACCTTCCTCGCGGCCTCGCTGCACACCGTGGACATGGGACCGGGCGACCTCGTCTTCCGGGAAGGCGATACCTCCAGCGAGATGTACGTCGTCTTGCGCGGTGAGTTCGAGGTCCTCAAGAAGTCCAAGCGCGGCGTCGATGCCCGCGTCGCCATGCTCGGCACCGGCGATTGGTTCGGCGAGATGTCCATCCTCGACGTGCAGCCCCGGTCCGCATCCGTTCGCTCCCTGGCGGCCTCCCGGCTCCTCATCGTCACCCGCGTCGACCTCGAAACCCTCTACCGTCGCGACGTCAAGGCCTACTCGCTCCTCGTGCTCAACGTGGCCCGCGAGCTCAGTCGTCGCCTGCGCGTTGCGGATGGCATCCTGGCCGACTTGGTCGCGAGCTTGATGGACGACGTCATGTCTGGTCGGCACGGATCCGCGACGTGATCGATGTGCCTTCGGGGCGACGGTGACGATGGGGCCACGAGTCCTGTTCCTGAAGGGTGTCGATGACACGTCTTCCGCGAAGGTGTTCATCGATCCACGCGGTCAGGTGCAGCTCGCCCTGTCGGGTGGTGTGAACGTGGACACGTTTCTGCTCGACCGCGGCATCGAGGGGGCTGCGTTGCTGCTCGCTCCCGTGGACAGGCGGCCGAGTCTGCATCTCGAACGTCCCTCCGTCTTGTTCAACGAGATCAGCGACGCGGACACGCACCGGGAGGCTTTGAAGAGGGCGGGGCAGGTCAGGGAGATCTTCGCGAACCTGGCGTGCATCAACGAGCCGTCACGGGTGGAGACCTCGACACGGGACCGCGCTGCTGTGCTGCTCGCGGGGATCGACGGCGTGAGCCTGCCGAGTACCCGTAGGTTTCGTCCAACCTCCCCGGATGACGTGGCGGAGTTGTGGCGACAGACAGGGGAGCGTGTCCTGCTCAGGCGCGCCGGCCAGCATGGGGGCGTGGGCACCATCCTGCTTGAGAGACCCGAGGACCTTGCGAGGCTGCATGCCGTCGCGCTCGATGGGGCCGACTACTACATGACGGAGTTCGTTAATTATCGCTCCGCCGACGGGTACTTCCGAAAGCTCCGCGTGGCGGTCATCGACGGCGAGCCGTTCGTGCGTCATCAGATCGCGGCAGCGGGATGGAACGTTCACATGGCCAGTCGCACCTACGGGGCGGACGACCCTCTCGGGCGCGAGGAAGCGTCGCTGCTCGAGCGCTTCGAGCAGGAGTTGAAGCCTCTGCTCGCAGACCGTGTGCGTACGATCGCCGAGCGTATCGGGTTGGACTTCTTCGGCATCGATTGCCACGTCACGGCTGACGGAGAGCTTCTCCTGTTCGAGGCGAACGCGACCATGAATCTGCTCGTCAACCCTGCGCGCGGACCGAACATGTGGCAGCGCTGCATCGACCGAATGCTCGATGCGCTCGTCACGATGGTCCGAGGGCGCATGCGCTAAGAGCAAGCCGGTGCGTGTCTACGCGCCGCGTCGCCGAGTCCAGCAGAGGGCGAAGAGACCGGCGACGAGCGCCGCGGCACCTGGTCCACTGTTCCGTGGGTGGGTGCGGGTGGAGCAGGCGTAGAACCCGGAAACCTCCGGGTCGTTCGTGGTCCCGGGCTTGCCGGCGTCGGGGCCTGCCGAGGAGCCTGCGCTGCCGCCCTGGCTCGAGCCGCCGGCCCCTGCGGTTCCTGAAGATCCACCTGTCTCCGTCGAGCCCGCAGCGCCTGCCGTGCCGCCCTGTCCTGACGTCCCCGCGTCACCCCCGGATCCCCCCGACCCGCCGGTGCTGCTGCCTGCTGAACCGCCGGTACCTCCGGTCCCACCCGTGCCGGTGCCTCCGGTCCCACCCGTGCCGGTGCCTCCGGTCCCACCCGTGCCGGTGCCTCCGG
>CAZAWR010000003.1:169072-196849 GCA_964488865.1 uncultured Polyangiaceae bacterium
TCCCACCCGTGCCGCCATCGGGCAATACGCTGCACACAGCGTTCGCGCACGTGCCTGTGATGCACTGCGTGTCCAGGCCGCAGGGGTCTCCCTCCTGCCTCTGGGCATTGAACACGTAGGCCGCTTGTGCGCCCTCGTCCCCGTTCTCCCAGAAGATCGAGAAGCCTGCCCCCACGATCGTCCGGTTCGCCTCCGCCGCGACAGCGATTCCGAAGTTGTCTCCCGGGGTGGCGTCGGATGCCTGGACCTTGGGACCTTGCTCCCAGCCTGCCGAACGCTCGAGGAACCAGTACGCGGCGCCCGCCGTCGGGCCGGGTGTCGTGCCACTGCAGTCGAACGATGCACCGACCAGCGCGGCCCCGTCGATCAGGGTCACGGACCTGCCGAAGCAGTCCCGTTGAGCACCGTCCGAGGGCTTGAAGGTGGCCGTGCTGTTCCATCCCACGGCGCCGCGCGTGAACACGTGGACCTTGCCTTCGCCAGGCGAAATGGCGGCTTCCTCTCGTGGGGTCCCTACGAGGAGCGTGTCGCCCTCGACGGCCACGGAAGCGCCGAACGTGTCGCCGATGGTGGCTCCCGCAGGGACGAGCTTGGTTTCGTTCCAGTTCGCCCCGCTGTTCTCGTAGACGAAGACGGCGCCGGTGCTGTCGTGCCAGGGCGCGCCGACGGCGATCGTGTCGCCATCGATGTCGACGTCCCAACCGAACCCGTCCCACTTGGCCATGCCGGGGCCGACCTTGGCCACCTGCGAGAAACCGACTGGGCCTCGACGGAACACGTAGAGCCACACGCCATCCGCCATGAGGTCGACGGCGGTGATGGCCGCGGTGTCTTGCGACAAGGCGACGTTCAATCCGAAGCCGTCGCCCATGTGAGAGTCCGACGGAAGGATCTTCTGGGTCTGGGTCCACGTCGAGCCGCTTCGCTCGAACACGTAGGCAGCCCCTGGGCTCTGGTAGGAGTACCAGATCTTGCACGTGCCGATGATGGCGACGTCACCCTCTGCCGCGATCGAGCATCCGAACAAGTCCCCTTCCTGGCCGTCGCTTGCGACGAGTGTTTGCGACAGGGACCAAGTCGACCCTGACCGTTGGAAGACGACGACCGAACCGCGGGATGCACCGCTATCGATCTCCCCGACGAATGCGTGGGTGGAGGTGATGGCGACGCTGCCGCCCAGCGCCTGGGCTCCGTAGCGGGTGAGCTTGCCCTCTGGGTTGGCGACCAGGGGATGCGGGAGCGAAGACGTGGCCTGCTCGAGGTTCGGCGTATCGGGCGGCGCGCATGCTGCGAGTGCGGCTGCCAGGGCTGCGACCACGCAGGCCACGGCACCTCGAAAGGGTGTCTTGCGAAGCCGATCGACCTGTGACCGGGCGAGACGCCCCTTGGGTTCTTGAGCACGCCTCTCCATGACGTCACCAAGGTACCACACGCGTCCGGGTGGTGCTTGGCGCAATCGCGGGAGCATTGTCCGCGAGGTGGCGACGTCTTCTGTCGGTGTTGCCGAGGCGAGCGGGAGCGGTGACTATACGAAAACGGATAGATGGGTTTCAGCCATCGACGGCGCCATCGCAGTCCCCGGTTTCGCAGGGTGCGTCAGCATCGGCGTCCGTATCGGCGTCCAAGTCGGCATCCGCGTCGGTATCCGCATCGTTGTCCGCATCGTTGTCCGCATCGGCATCGGTGTCGGCATCGCACCCGGCATCGCACCGGCAGTCGGAGCAGGCGGGGTCACACGGACAGCAGTCGCCGCTTCCACAGTTGTACTCGTTGCCGCCGCATCCGCCGGACCCACCCGAACCGCCCGTAGCGGAGGCGTCGCCGGAGGACGCGCCCCCGGACCCGCCTACGACACCGGATTGTCCGCCGGTGCCAGACGCGCCCCCGGAGCCTGCTGTGCCACCCGCGCCGGGAATGGACGACTGGTCACCGGGGGGTTCGGGCTGGGGGTTGATGACACACGCCGCCACGGTTGCGCCGCCCAGGCCCAACGCCGCGATGACAGACCAACGCCGCCAGCTCACCATGTCACCGAGCGTAGCATGATCCGGACCATGAGCTCACGAGGCAGCTTGGTTCAGTTGCTGTCCGGCTCCGCGTCGTCAGGAGAGTCGAGCGGGGCATCGTTGGCGACTTCATCTGGTGCGTCCGCGGCCTCATCGGCAGCGTCCACGGCGTCTTCGGGCGCATCGGAGGCGTCGTCCGCGTCCGGATCGGCATCGGGTTCGGCGTCTGTGACGGCATCGGGGCCTGCATCGAGCGGGCTGCCGGCCTCTCCTGCGGCTCCGCCCATGCCGCCGCTGCCGCCCATGCCGCCGCTACCGCCCACGGACCCGCCGCCTGTGCCTCCCACGCCGCCGGTGGCGCTGCCGCCCGAGCCGCCCATGCCGCTCATGCCACCGGACCCGCCGGAAGTGCCTGCATCGGCAGGGGGTGCGGCGCCGGAACCGCCTGTGCCGCCGGGCAAATCGTCGCCGGGGGGTTCTGGTTGCGGGTTGATGGCGCAAGTGCAGAGAGCGGAGCTGAGCAGCAGGGCAAGGAGGAGGCGAGGGGAGGGCTGGCCCATACCCCTTGTCAAGCACGATTCGAGCCACGGGGGAAGGGTGCAGAAGCGGCGAAGGAGAGCATGTCCCATCTGGCACGAACTGACACAAGGCGGATCCGGGTGTCGCGGGGGTGGCGTTTGGAGAGGAGATGAAGGAGAAGGGAAGCCATGACGGACACGGCGATTGGTGAGCGGCTGCGTGGGGTGAGGGAGGGGATCGAGCGGGCGGCGGTGCGGGCTGGGCGGGACGCGGGGGAAGTCCTGTTGATCGCGGTATCGAAGACGCAGTCGGAGCATGCGGTTCGGGAGGCGTACGAAGCAGGCCAGCGGGACTTCGGGGAGAATTACGTGCAGGAGATGGTGGCGAAGGCGCGAGCGCTGCAGGATCTGCCGGGGCTTCGGTGGCACATGATTGGGCACTTGCAGACGAACAAGGTGAAGCAGGTGCTTGGGGTGGTGGGGGTGGTGCACACGGTGGATCGGGTTCACTTGGCGCAGGAGCTAGGCAAGCGAGTGGAGGGGGAGCTCGACGTCTTGGTGGAGGTCAACGTGGGGGGTGAGGAGAGCAAGACGGGGGCAGCGATGACGGAGGCGGGGAGCGTCGTCGAAGCGGTGCGGGGCCAGGCGCGGTTGCGGCTGCGCGGGCTGATGACGGTACCGCCGTTTGACCTGGATCCTGCGGAGGTTGTGGTGCACTTCGCGCGGCTTCGGGAGATGGCAGCGGGGTATGGTCTGCGCGAGTTGTCGATGGGCATGTCGCACGACTTCGAGGAAGCGATCGCGCACGGGGCGACGATGGTGAGGGTGGGGACGGCGATCTTTGGAGCGCGTGGGTGAGCGAGAGACGAGTGGGAAACGGAAGCAGAAAATGACGTGCGAAAAAAAAGCAGAGGCTGATCCAGAAAAGATCTTGCGTGGATCAGATGCGATTGCTAAGACGCGCCTCCCCGACTCCCGAGTCCTATCTCGGCGGGGTTAGCGACAGGCGAGCCGTAACGGCGCGCGAAACGGATCGTCGACGGGAACAGGTCCTCCGACGGCAACCTGGAACCGGATCCGTTCCCCCGTGCGTACGACGGCGTGCCAGAGGAAGTCCGATGATTAGCAAGGCGAATGCGATGTATGCGCGGATTGCGCCGCGCAAGGCCCGAGTGGTCGCCGATTTGGTCCGTGGAAAGGACGTCGGCGAAGCGTTGATGACGCTCGAGTTCTTGCGGAAATCGGCGGCGCCCGTGCTCAAGAAGGTCATTGAGAGTGCCCTTGCGAACGCGCGCACCGGGCAACCCGAGGCGAACGTCGACGATCTATTCGTGAGCAAGATCACGGTGGACAAGGGACCAAACCGGCAGATGCGTCGATGGCGACCGCGGGCGATGGGGCGGGCCACCCGTATCGTCAAGGGCATCAGCCACATCATGGTCGAGCTCGACGAGCGCTAGGACACGAGGGTATTCATGGGACAGAAGACGCACCCATATGGCTTTCGCCTTGGCATCATCAAGACGTGGACGTCGAAGTGGTACGAGGACAAGGCGTATACGAAGTGGCTTCACGAAGACATCCGCATAAAGCGGGCGGTGAAGGCGTATCTATACAACGCGAACATCGCGGGCGTCGAGATCGAGCGAGCTGCCAACAAGGCGAAGGTGATCGTGTTCACGGCGCGGCCGGGAATGGTCATCGGCAAGGGCGGCAAGGGGATCGAGACGCTCAAGGTGGGGAACCTGAAGACGGCGATGAAGGGGGAGACGAAGTTTCCGGGCGTGCAAGCGTTCACGGACAACGAGGTCTTCATCGACGTGCAGGAAGTGCGCAAGGCGGAGACGAATGCGCAGTTGGTGGCTGAGAACATCGCGACGCAGTTGGAGCGCCGGGTGGCGTTTCGTCGTGCGATGAAGAAGGCGGTGGCCACGGCGATGAAGTTCGGTGCGAAGGGTATTCGCGTTCGCTGTGCCGGGCGGCTGGGTGGCAGCGAGATGAGCCGAGTGGAGACGTACCGTGAAGGTCGGGTTCCGCTGCACACGCTTCGTGCGGACATCGAGTTCGGCACGGCGGAAGCGCGGACGACCTACGGCATCATCGGCGTGAAGGTATGGATCTTCAAGGGCGAGGTCTTGGCGCGCAAGCCGCGGCGGATCCCCGCGTAGGTGGAGCAGGAAGATGCTTTCTCCCAAGCGAACGAAGTACCGCAAGCAGCAGAAGGGGCGCCGACGCGGGCTGGCCTACCGAGGCAGCGACGTGTCCTTTGGTGACTTCGGGCTGCAAGTGCTCGAGGCGGGTCGGTTGACGGCGCGCCAGATCGAGGCGGCACGCATGGCGATCACCCGGCACGTGAAACGTGAGGGGACGCTGTGGATCCGGGTGTTTCCGGACCGTCCGATCACGAAGAAGCCCCTGGAAGTCCGCATGGGTGGCGGAAAGGGAGCGCCGGACGAGTGGGCGGCGGAGGTCAAGCCGGGTCGCGTGATGTACGAGATCGCGGGCGTGACGGAAGACAAGGCCCGTGAGGCGTTCCGGCTGGCGGCGCACAAGCTGCCGCTGCCCTGCAAGTTCATCGCGCGAGGAGAGGTCTCATGAAGGCGAAAGACTTGCACGACCGGACCACGGACGATCTGCGCGAGCTGGACAAGCGGCTGTCGACGGATCTGTTTCAGTATCGTTTCAAGAACCACACGGGTCGTTTGGACGACACCAGTCTGGTTCACAAGACCCGACGGGACATCGCGCGCGTGCGGACGGAGCTCGCCGCGCGTGAGCGTGCAGCGAAGGACGAGGCGAGGTAGGCCATGTCGGACGAGACGAAAGACACGGCGCAGGCCGAGCAGGCGGGAGCCGAGACCGAGACGGCGGCCACCGGCTTCAAGCGACGGCTCGCTGGGCGCGTGAAGAGCAATAAGATGATGAAGACGGTGGTGGTGCAAGTGGTGCGCTACTTCCGCCATCCAGTGTACAAGAAGTACGTCCGCTCCCGGACGAGCTACAAGGCGCACGATGAGGAGAACACCTGTCGCGTGGGCGACCGGGTGGAGATCATCGAGAGCCGGCCGCTGTCTCGGGAGAAGCGTTGGAAGGTCGTGCGCGTTCTTGAGCGTGCCGTGATCGATTGAGGTGAGCGATGATCCAAATGCGCACGGTTCTAGACGTGGCGGACAACTCCGGTGCCAAGCGCGTTCAGTGCATCAAGGTGCTGGGCGGGTCTCGTCGCAAGTATGCCGGTATCGGTGACGTCATCGTGGTGTCGATCAAGGAAGCCCTTCCGAACATGAAGGTGAAGAAGGGCGACATCGCGAAGGCGGTGATCGTTCGGACTTCCCACAGCATTTCGCGGCCGGACGGCAGCTTCATCAAGTTCGACGCCAACAGCGCGGTGCTTGTGAATCCGCAGATGGAGCCGATCGGGACCCGGATTTTTGGGCCGGTGGCCCGCGAGCTCCGCGGCAAGAAGTTCATGAAGATCGTGTCGCTGGCCCCGGAGGTGTTGTGATGCAGCGCATTCGACGTGGCGACATGGTGCAGGTCATCAGCGGGAAGTACAAGGGAGCGAAAGGTCGCATCCTGTCAGTGCTTCGCGATGAGGACAAGGTGCTGGTGGAGGGCGTGAACGTGAAGAAGCGTCACGTCAAGCCCAACGCGCGGATGCCCCAGGGCGGCATCATCGAGCGCGAGGCACCGATCCATGCCTGCAAGGTAATGCCTGTGGATCCGGAGTCGGGCAAGCCGACGCGTGTACGAATCCGGACGAATGACGAAGGCAAGAAGGAGCGCATCGCAGTGAAGAGCGGTGCGGTTCTCGTGGCGAATTCCTGAGGCTTGTCATGGCGAAGAGCGAAGAGAAGGAAGCCAAACCCAAGGGCCAAGGCGGCGACAAGGCCGACAAGGGCGGCAAAGCCAAGGGCAAGCAGGAGCCGGCCAAGGGCAAGCAGGAGTCCAAGGGCAAGCAGGAGTCCAAGGGCAAGGACAAGAAGTCCAAGGCGGAGGCGGACACGCCGGCTCGGCCCGTGGTTCCCCCGCGTATGCGGGACAAGTACCGCGAAAAGGTCGTCCCTGCCATGACCAAGAAGTTTGGCTACACCAACCCGATGCAGCTGCCTCGCGTCGAGAAGGTGGTGGTCAACATGGGACTCGGGCAGGCCGTGGCGAACCCGAAGATGATCGAGTCAGCCGTGGACGAGGTTTGCGACATCACCGGGCAGAAGCCGGTGGTGGCGCGAGCCAAGAAGGCCATCTCGAATTACAAGCTCCGCACCGGAATGCCCATCGGGGTGTTCGTCACCCTGCGACGGGAGCGGATGTGGGAGTTTCTGGATCGATTGATCACGGTGGCGTTGCCGCGTGTGCGCGACTTCAAGGGCGTGAGCCCGAAGGGGTTTGACGGACGGGGCAACTACACCCTGGGTCTGCGCGAGCAGATCATCTTTCCGGAAATCAACTACGACAAGATCGACAGCACTCGTGGGATGAATGTGTCGATCGTGACCTCGGCGAAGACCGATGAAGAAGGGCGTGCGCTGCTCACCGAGCTCGGCATGCCGTTCCGCTCCTGAAGGGATGAACGATGGCGCGAGCTTGCTCTTTTGCCAAGTTGAACCGGAAGCCGAAGTTCGCAGTACGGCATCGCAACCGATGCAAGATGTGCGGTCGCGCGCGCAGCTACTATCGCGACTTCGAGCTCTGCCGGATTTGCATGCGTAACCTGGCGCTGCGTGGAGAACTCCCCGGTGTAGTCAAGGCAAGTTGGTGATGCCATGATGACTGATCCTATCGCCGATATGCTGAGTCGGATTCGAAACGCAGCCCTCGCGCGGCATGACCGCGTATCAATGCCTGTGAGCAAGGTGAAGCAAGCGGTTGCTGCCCTGCTCAAGGACGAGGGCTACGTTCGGGACGTGATGGTCACCGAGTCCGATGGAAAGAAGTCCTCGACCCTGACTGTCGTGCTCAAGTACGGGCAAGACCGTACGTGCGCGATCGACGGCCTCAAGCGCGTTTCGCGCCCAGGTCGACGCGTGTACGTCCGGCACGACGGCATTCCGCTCGTGCAGAACGGGCTGGGTGTGGGCATCCTGTCCACGTCCCACGGGGTGATGACGGACAAGGACGCGCGCCGCCGACGCATCGGTGGTGAGCTGCTCTGCGAGGTGTGGTGATGACCGAAGTAGCAGAGAAGGCTGTGGTCCGCACCTCGCGGATCGGCAAGCTGCCTGTGACGATCCCGAAAGGGGTGACGGTATCCGTGACGAACGGGGCCGTGAGCGTCAAGGGAGCGAAGGGCACGTTGTCCTGGAGCTTGCCTCAGGGGACGACGATCGCGGTTGAGAACGAGAAGGTCCATGTGTCCGCCGAGGCGGGTCGTGGGTCGGCGCGCATGCAAGGGCTGGCGCGGGCGCTCATCGCGAACATGGTTCGAGGGACCTCCGAGGGGTTCTCGAAGACCTTGCTCTTGGTGGGAACTGGCTACCGTGCGGAGGTGAAGGGTACTGACCTTCACATGTCCGTGGGGTTGTCCCACCCGGTGGTCTTCGCCGTCCCCGACGGCATCTCGATCACGGTTCCCAAGGACTCGAAGGGTGCGCAGATCGTGGTGGTAGGAGCCGACCGAAGTTTGGTGGGCGAGACTGCGGCGCGCATTCGCAGCACAAGGCCGCCGGAGCCTTACGGTGGCAAGGGCGTTCGCTATCAGGGCGAAAAAGTGCGTGAGAAGGCCGGCAAGTCCGGCAAGGGCGCGAAGGGCGCCAGGTAGTTGGCTGTTCCCAGCGCGGAGTCTTGACGATGGCTATGAGACTGGTCGGACGCGAAAGACGCAAGGTTCGCATTCGCAAGAAGGTGACGGGCACCAACGAGCGCCCGCGACTGACGGTGTTCCGAACCGCGCGGCACATCTACGCGCAGGTCATCGACGACGAGAAGGGGTGCACGTTGGCGCACGTCTCCACGTTGTCGAAGGACGTTCGGGATGCGAATGCCCAGGCGGAAAAGAAGCCCAAGAAGACCGATCAGGCCACGCAGGTCGGGGCATTGATCGCCAAGATGTGCCTGTCCAAGGACATCAAGCAGGTCGTCTTCGATCGCAATGGCTACATGTACCATGGGCGCGTGAGTGCCCTGGCCGCAGCGGCGCGCAAAGCCGGGCTGAAGTTCTAGCGACCATCGCTCGAGTGAGGAATCATGCAATTCGATCAGACGCTTCAGTTGGATGAGGAAAAGCTCAAGGAGCGCGTCATCCACATCAACCGCGTCGCCAAGGTCGTCAAGGGCGGGCGTCGGTTCAGCTTCTCCGCCCTCGTCGTCGTCGGTGACGAGTCCGGCCATGTCGGCGTCGGTCTCGGCAAGGCCAACGAGGTCCCTGAGGCCATCCGCAAGGGCAACGACCAGGCGCGAAAGAGCATGTTCCGTGTTCCCCTCGTCGGCGGAACGATTCCTCACGGAATCGTCGGGCGCTTCGGGGCCGGCCATGTCATGCTCCGCCCCGCCTCTGAAGGTACCGGCGTCATCGCCGGCGGCGTCGTTCGCGCCGTCGTCGAATCCGCTGGGATCAAGGATATTCTCACGAAGTGCCTGGGAACCACCAACCCGCACAACGTGGTCCGAGCAACTGTCGAAGCGCTGCGAACCCTCGCCAGCACCGAGTCGGTTGCCGCCAAACGCGACAAGAGCGTGGAGGACATCAAGACCCACGCCCACGAAGCAACGCAGCAAGGGGTCGCGCCGTGAAACCCAAGCTCAAGGTCCGTCAGGTTCGTAGCCTCTCCAATCGCCCTCATCCCCAGTACCGTGTGATCGCTGGGTTGGGGCTCCGAGGAATCGGCTCCGAAGTCGTCGTGGACAACACTCCGTCGTTCCGCGGCATGGTCAAGAAGATCTTGCACCTCGTGCAGGTCGAAGAGGTCGAGGGATAGCCATGGCGGACATCCTTTCCAAGCTTCAGGCTCCCCCCGGCTCCAACAAGCCCAAGACCCGTGTCGGTCGCGGCCTTGGGTCCGGTCTCGGCAAGACGTGCGGTCGTGGGCAGAAGGGCCAGAAGGCTCGGTCCACCGGACGTTTTAGCAAGCGTCCGTTCGAAGGCGGCCAGACCACCTTCCAGCGGCGGCTTCCGAAGCGTGGCTTCGTGAACATCTTCCGGGCGGACGTGGCCATCGTCAACGTGGGCGACCTCGAGCGTTTCGACGCCGGGACGACCGTCGACGAGACGTTGTTGCGAGCGGCCCGGCTGGTTCAGGGCGAATGCGACAA
Source organism: uncultured Polyangiaceae bacterium (assembly GCA_964488865.1). Classification (GTDB taxonomy): domain Bacteria; phylum Myxococcota_A; class Polyangia; order Polyangiales; family Polyangiaceae; genus MWCO01. The sequence continues at coordinate 178,848 of CAZAWR010000003.1, forward strand.
GATCAAGGTGCTGGGCGAGGGCGACCTCACCAAGTCCCTGACGGTGACGGTGCACACGTTCTCCAAGTCCGCCATCGAGAAGATCGAGAAGGCGGGTGGCAAGGTGGTCTCGCTGATCCCCCCGGAGGCGCAGGAATCTGGGGAGGCGTCAGCCTAACCGGCCGGCGGTCATCATGGCATTTGCCAATTTCGCGAACATACCGAAGGTGCCAGAGCTTCGCAGGAGGCTGCTGTTCACTCTCGCCATGCTCGCGATTTACCGCCTAGGTGTGTTCATCACCACGCCCGGCATCGATCGCAACGTGATGCGGTCGGTGGTTCAGCGACAATCGGGCGGCCTGTTGGGCATGTTCAACCTGTTTTCGGGCGGTGCGCTCGAGAACTTGTCGATCTTTGCCCTGGGCATCATGCCCTACATCTCCGCCTCCATCATCATGCAGTTGCTCGGTACGGTGTACAAGCCGATCGACGACATGCGGCGGGAGGGTGAGCAAGGGCGTCGCAAGCTTGACCAGTACACGCGATACGGGACGGTGGTGCTGAGCCTCTTCCAGTCCTTCGGCATCGCGATGTACCTCGAGGGCTTGAACAACAACGACCTTGGGGGCGGGCGTTTTGGCGACGTGGTCGCGGACCCGGGATGGACGTTCCGGTTCATGACGATCGTGACGCTGACGACGGGCACGGCCTTCATCATGTGGCTCGGCGAGCAGATCACGGAGCGAGGCGTTTCGAACGGCATCTCTCTGATCATCTTCGCCGGCATCCTGTCCGACATGCCGTCGGTGGCCTTCGGCTACATGCAGCAGAACGAGGGCAACCTCCAGCCGCTGACGATCGCGTCGATGCTGTTCATCATCATCGGCACGGTGGCGGTGGTGGTGTTCTTCGAGCGCGCCCAGCGTCGCATCCCGATCGTGTACTCTCGCCGTCAGGTGGGTAGGCGCGTGTACGGGGGGCAAACGGCGCACCTCCCGTTGAAGGTGAATTCGGCGAGCATGATTCCGCCCATCTTCGCGTCGTCGTTGCTGATGTTCCCTGCAACGCTTGCGAACTTGAACATCCCTGGGATGAACGACATCCAGGCGGTGCTCAACAAGGGCGGGTGGGTGTTCAACACGTTTTACGCGCTGCTGATCATCTTCTTCTGCTTCTTCTACACGGCCGTGACGGTACGCCCGGTCGACATTGCGGAGAATCTCAAGAAGCAGCAGGCCAACGTCCCGGGTATCCGTCCGGGCAAGCAGACAGCCGAGTACATCGATCGCGTGTTGACGCGCATCACGCTCGGCGGTGCGTTGTATGTTGCTGCGGTGTGTCTGGTTCCGAACATCGCGAGCGACTGGTACAAGGTCGCGTTCCAGTTCGGTGGGACGTCGATCATGATCGTGGTGGGCGTGGCGCTCGACCTGTCGTCGAGCATCGAGTCTCATCTCATCACGCACAACTACGAGGGGTTGACGGGACCGAAGGTGTCACGCATCCGCGGGCGCCAGGTATGAGGTATGCGGCCAGGAGGAAGTCGACCGGATCGGACGAGAGGCGAACGCCAGTCCAACGAAGGCAAGCTAGAGTTTCAGGGGTTGGTCACCGAGGCGTTGCCCAACGCGATGTTTCGGGTGACATGCGAGACCGAGAAGCTCGACGTTCTTGCCACCATCAGCGGGCGGATGAGACGGTTTTTCATCAAGATACTGCCGGGCGACCGGGTGACCGTCGAAGTATCACCGTACGATCCAAATCGAGGCCGGATTACATACCGGCACAAGTAGAGAGGCAGTCATGAAGGTTCGGCCATCCGTGAAGAAGATTTGCGACAAGTGCAAGATCGTCAAGCGCAACGGCGTGGTGCGCGTGATCTGCAAGAAGAACCCGCGCCACAAGCAGCGCCAAGGCGCCTGAGCCGAACTCGATGATCGAGCAGGAGTACTGATTCGATGGCACGTATTGCAGGTGTTGACCTTCCGCGGCGCAAGCACATCGTGTACGCGCTGCCGTACATCTACGGTATCGGACACAAGCTGGCTCGCGACATCTGCGCGAAGGCGCAGGTGACCCCGTCCAAGCGGGTCGATGAGCTTGCGGAGTCCGAGATCAAGGCGATCCGCGACGTCATCGACGGAGAGTACAAGGTCGAAGGCGACCTTCGCCGCGAGGTCCAGATGAACATCAAGCGATTGATGGACCTGGGCTGTTACCGGGGGCTGAGGCATCGTCGTGGGCTTCCCACGCGAGGCCAGCGCACCCACACGAACGCCCGCACCCGCAAGGGACCGCGCAAGGGCATGATCTCACGCTCCCGTGCCAAGAAGAACTAGACGGAGTACCTCGCGATGAGTACGACGAAGGCCCGCGGCAAGGGCGTCAAGCAGAAGAAGAAGAAGGTCAAGAAGAACATCGGCACTGGGATTGCCCATATCCAGTCGACGTTCAACAACACCATCGTGACGATCAGCGACGTCAACGGCAACGTGATTTCGTGGTCGAGCGCAGGGTCGAGGGGGTTCAAGGGCTCCCGCAAGTCGACCCCGTTTGCCGCGCAGCTCGCCGCCGAAGAAGCCGCCCGACGTGCGATGGAACACGGCATGCGCTCCATCGCCGTGTTCGTCAAGGGACCGGGAGCAGGTCGGGAGAGCGCGTTGCGCGCCCTCCAGTCCACCGGCTTCAGAGTCACCCTGATTCGCGACGTAACCCCGATTCCCCACAACGGATGCCGCCCGCCCAAGCGGCGTCGCGTGTGATCGGTAGAGGACCTACCCATGGCTCGATACATCGGCCCCGTTTGTAAGCTCTGCCGTCGTGAAGGCGAAAAGCTCTTCCTCAAGGCTGAGCGCTGCCAGACCGAGAAGTGCGCCTTCACGCGCCGTCCCTATCCCCCGGGGCAGCACGGCCAGGGGCGCATCAAGATGAGTGAGTACGCGATCCGTCTGCGTGAAAAGCAGAAGGTTCGTCGCGTCTACGGCGTCCAGGAGCGACAGTTCCGGCTCTACTACGACCGCGCGAACCGTATGCGCGGCGGCACGGGCGAGCAGATGCTTGCCCTGCTCGAGCGACGCCTCGACTCCGCCGTCTACCGGGTGGGCTTTGGAGCGACGCGCCGGGAAGCGCGCCAGCTCGTGAAGCACAATCACATCCTGGTCAATGGCCGTCGCGTCAACATCCCCAGCTACGTTCTGCGCGTCGGCGACAAGGTCGAGGTGCGCGAGCGCAGCCGGAAGCTCAAGCTCCTCGAGTCCGCCATCGCCCAGGCCGAAGCGCGCCCGAGCCCCGGCTGGATGGAGCTCGACCGTGGAGCCTTCTCCGCCGTCGTCAAGTCCAACCCCCTGCGGGAGGAGCTCAACGAGCCGGCCATCCGCGAGCAGCTGATCGTCGAGTACTATTCACGTTAGTCGACACCGCCTGACGTACGCGGGCAGGGAACGGGTCGCCTTGGACGAGCGGATTCGACGAGGCGACTGAGATTCCCGCGCGAACCTTCCACGAGGAGAGGCACTGATGGAACATCTCATCACGCGCAACTGGCGCGACCTGATTCGACCCAAAGCGATCCAGATCGACATGGACTCGCGCACGGACTTCTACGCCAAGTTCACTTGCGAGCCCCTCGAGCGAGGGTTCGGCATCACAGTGGGCAACTCCCTGCGCCGCGTCCTGTTGTCGTCGCTGCAGGGTGCGGCCGCCACGGCGATTCGCATCGACGGTGCGTTGCACGAGTTCACGACCATCACGGACGTGGTGGAAGACGTGAGCGACATCATCTTGAACATCAAGGAAGTGGTGTTCAAGGCGAACAAGATCGACAGCTTCACGGTCCGCATCGACAAAGAGGGGCCTGGGCCAGTTTGCGGGCGTGACATTCGTTTGGTCGATGGGCTCGAGGTGTTGAACCCGGACCATGTGATCGCGGTGCTCGACAAGCGTGGGCCGTTGTCGATGGAGCTTTCGGTGGGTATCGGCCGCGGGTACGTGCCGGCGGAGCGCAACAAGACGGCGACGATGCCGCTGGGGACGATCCCGATCGACGCGCTCTTTTCGCCGATCCGGAAGGTCAACTACACGGTACAGAACGCTCGTGTCGGCCAGGTCACGGACTACGACAAGCTCGTGCTCGAGGTCTGGACGAACGGCGCCGTGCGTCCCGAGGACGCGGTCGCCTTCGCGGCCAAGATCCTGAAGGAGCAGCTCTCGATCTTCATCAACTTCGAGGAGACCGAGGAGACATCGTACTCCGCACCGACCGATGACGAGGAGCCCGTCAACGAGAACCTCTTCCGGTCCGTGGATGAGCTGGAGCTCAGCGTTCGGTCCGCGAACTGCTTGCAGAACGCCAACATCACGCTCATCGGTGAGCTGGTTCAGCGCACCGAGCAGGACATGCTCAAGACCAAGAACTTCGGTCGCAAGTCGCTCAAGGAGATCAAAGAGATCCTCGCGAGCATGGGCTTGTCCCTCGGGTTGAAGATCGACAACTGGCCGCAGCTTTTGGAGCGCTGGAAGGCTCAGCAGAGCCAGAACTAAACAAGAGGACAGCTCGCCATGCGTCACTTGAAAGCAGGCCGGAAGTTCGGCCGAAACCCCAGCAGCCGTCGGGCCATGTTCCGGAACCTGACGGCCAACCTCATCACTCACGAGCGCATCGAGACCACCGACGCGAAGGCCAAGGAGCTGCGTCGTGTGGCCGAGAAGCTCATCACCAAGGCCGTCCGGCTCGGTGACATCGCCTACGAGAAGCCGGGTGAGAACCCGGACCGTGGGCGTGTTGCCAAGCGTCTCCACGTGGCCCGACAGATTCGCGCGTTCATTCCGAGGTTCGGAATGTTCGTCAACGAAGAAGGCGTCTCGGAGCGAGTCGACTTGGTCGAGAAGGTCCTCATCGACCTCGCCAAGCGTTTCCAGGGCCGGCCGGGCGGATACACCCGCATCATCAAGATCGGCCCGCGCCGCGGAGACAACGCCCCCATGTCGCTCATCGAATTCGTGAGCGATGTCGAGGCCGAGCCGGTCGTGGAAGAGCCCAAGGCCGCAGCAGCGACGGAAGCGAAGAGCGAGTAGCTTCCGCAACACTCTCGGCTAGACCACACCCCATGGCTTTCGGGCCGTGGGGTGCTTTCGTTTGGCGTGCCTGGTCGAATGGGCCGCCGAGGGGCCCCACCCACGGTTGGGGTTCAGCCCGCGGTCCAAGCCATCTTCTTGTGGCAGCGCGTGATGTGGTGAGCGAGTGAGGGACAGCGGGGGAAGGGACGATCAGGCGTCGCACTCGGAGACGAGGCTGTAGAGCGTGGGAGCGGTGGCGCCTTCGCCGAGCACGGGTCCGGTGCCCAGGGGCTCGAGCACGAAGATCGGTGCGTCCTTCCATGCCTCGGCGTTCATGACGCCGAGTGCGAACTTGTCGGTCTTGCCTTCGCGGGTGACTGTCACGAGGCGGGGTCCCGCCGCCTTGGCGCTCGTGTTCACGATCGTGTACGTCGCCGGGATCGTGCGCCAGCCGACCTCTCCGGTGACTTCGTCATAGGTGTGCTCGCCCCAAGTGGCCGTGCCGCCAGGGCCGAAGTCGATCTTCACGCCGTAGCCATAGGCCCCCTGCGCGCGAGCCCAGAAGGAAAGACCCTGGTCGAAGAAGCTCTCCACTCCGGTCCAGTTCTGCCAGTCGGAGTCCTTGATGACGAGCAGCTCCCCCGTGAGGCTCCGCAGGGTCAAGGACGGAGCGAGCACCTCGCGAAGCGGCGCCGCCCACGGGCTCGTGCGGATCACGTTGCGGAACTCCCCACACGTCATCACCGCCCGCGACGCGTTGTCCGCGATGCCCCACTGCAGGCCATTCTGACTCTCGCACACGCCGTTGCGAAGGCGATCCTTCGAGTCGTCGACAGCCTGCTTGTAGTAGGCGAACGCCTCGCCGTAGCTGGCGCCGCAGGCGGTCACGGCATACTCGTTGGCGTCGGTGGTGTCGTGACCTTCGTCCTCCACGCCGACGGCGCAACCCAGAGCGAGGGGGGCAAGAGCAAGAGTAAGAGCAAGGGCTGAGGGGAAGGTCTTCATTAGTTGTCCCACATTGTGAATGTTTGTAAGGCAAGCGGGGCGTAGCATGGGGGCAAGGGGTGGTCAATGGGGGAAAGCGACCCCAGATCCGGAGGCACGCCCCCATCCCAGCCCCCGACAGACGCGACAGACGGGGGAAGGAGCCCCCTCGCGCGCCGCCCACCTCATGGGTGGCAAGTCGCCTTGCCATTCGCAGAGCAAGATCCAGAGCTTGCTCTCTCGGCCCGTCGCTTCGCTCCGGATCAGGCCACGTTGACGGGGAGCCCACGGCCAAACTGGTCAGCAGGGGACCGGGAACCAGGAATTCTGAATGGAGGCGTACTTTCGTTCGCGCCCGCCCGCTCCGAGTCCGTGACCGCGACAGTCAGATCGAAGCCGAGAGTGATCCGATTCAGATCATGGCCATGTCAACGTAGGGCAGGCTATCGAACCACGCTTCGCAGCGAGGCAGGCAGCGAGGCAGGCGTCTTCGGACCCCGATGACGATCCCGGAACGGAAGCGCTGGCAGAGCAAGCCCTTGGATGCCTGCCGCAGGGGGTCATCGCCGGCGAAGCCGACGTGAAGCAAGTGGTAGCCCTTTCCGACGTGGTCGTTGACGACGCCGTGGATCAGCGCGCGCATTACGGAGGGGGCCATTTCATCGACGGCCACTCGCGTGAGCGTGACCGTGCGAAGGGCTTCGCCAGCGTGGGGCAGGGGGGGAGCGTGTCGAAACACCTTTCGGCTCACCCCGTACAGCGTGCGAATGCCCGTTCCCACAGGAGAGTAGCGGAGGATCTGCGTGCGATGAAAGGCGTGCTGATCCCACGCCGCTGCCATGCCCACCAGACGGCGGCCGCTCACGGCTACGTACCACCGGTGGGGCTCGAGCCCGGGCAACGCCATGTCCTTCTCGAGCCTTTCCGCATTGACCTCGGGAGCGAAGAGGCGTCGTGCGTTGGCCCGTGTGAAGAGGCGGGCCATGTCCTCGACGTCGTCGAGGCGTGCCTTGCGGATCTCGATGGAGGGCCGAGGGAGTTTGCGAAGCAGCAGGACGTTGACGGCCTCGAAGCGGACGCGGCGGGCTTCTCCGAACAGCTCGGAGTACCCGGTGTCGACGGTTCGCTGGGCTGGAGCGTTACCGCTCTTCACCAGTCCGAACCCGATCTCGACGTCGTTGGAGAGGAGCTCGAGGGCGTGGCGGAGTCCGAGCTCGGCGAGGCGATGTCCTCGGTAGGGACGCAAGATGCGGGCGTCGCCCCCGTAGAAGCAGCGTCCCTGGGAGGTTCCTGTCCAGCCGCGAAGCTCGCCCGTCATGCAGTAGCCGACCAGCGTGTCGTCGTGATGGATGCCCACGTAGTGGTGACGTTCGTAGAGGAGATCGGGCCACTGGAAGAAGTTCTGCCCGCGGTCGAAGACGAGGGTGAAGTCGGCTTGGATGGGGCATGCGCGGTTGATCGCCAGCAAGGCCGGTCCTTGCTCGCGTGCGAGGGGCAGGAAGCGGAAGTGGGGGGGATCGCCGTTGGCCTCAGGCACCGGCTCGGTCACGGACGGCTTGCTGGGGCTTGCTCGGGACGCTTCCTCTCCGACGACGCTGCCGCACACGATGGCGTAGAACGGGAAGCGGTCTGTTTCGCGCAAAGCTCGTCCGCGCTCGGGATCGGCGACGATGCGTTGTCGTAGCGATACGGGGATGGGGCGACTCACATGGATGTAGCGCCAGACGAAGCGAGCCCCTGGGGCTGCCTTGTCTGCGAGAAGGTGCATTACGCGATCAAAGGCGTCCTGGCCGAGCCAGTCGGGCAAGTTGGACAGGTGGGCCTTGTCGAAGCCACCGGGCTCGAGGTTCTCGAGGTAGCTCACCAGATCGCTCTGGATGAGCTGCAGACGGTCGGCCTGTTCGCGGATCGAGCGAACCCCGTCTTCGGAGAGATAGGCAGGGACGACGTCGACGTTGTGGACGCGTCCGAGCAGGGTGAGCTGCAGGAGGTGGTTCTGCCACGCGGGGGTTGCGGTACACAGGGCGCGGAAGTGTTGGAAGTACTGCTGTCCCAGGGGAACCTGGGCGTTGCGGTGTTGCAGCGACCGGGGGTCCATGCCGCGTGAGGAGAAGACCCTGGGATGAAACGCGACATCGAACAGCAAGCGCATGCGCCGGCGATCGAAGTGCGATCGAAACACGTCTTGTTGTTGATCGATGGAGGTGCACGCGAACAGGGCGTCGAACCCCTTGCGTCCGAGGACGGGCAGGGCGACGCGCACGATGCGTGCGACATATTGTTCGTACCTGCCGGCCCAGATGGCCCCGGTTTGGACGTAGTTTTTGTTGCGTAGCCAGAAGCGACGGGATGGTTCGGGCAGGGCGGGCAAGAGGTGATGGAGCCAGACCATGCGCTGGCTGGCGGGGGCAGGGATGAAGCCGAGGAAGGCGACGGCGTCGCCGCGGTCGAGGGATCGCGTGGCGGCGAGCTTGAGGCGAGTGAGGTGGAGCTGTGCGGGGTCCACGTCGACTGCATCGACCCTGTTCGCGCCGAGGGCGAGCAAGGACAGGGGCATGTCGCCGGCGCTCGCGATGGACAGGACGCGGTCGTGGGATGACAGCTCGAGCGCAGCGGACTCGGTCCGTTCGTCTTCCTGGGACAGTCCGAAGTTATAGAGGAAGCTCATCGTTTGATCGTCCCGAGGGCGAGGGGATCCAGCCAGTCTTGTCGGGCCGCGAGGGCGTCGAGTGCTGCCACGGCGGCGGGGTCGACATCGCCGAGCAGGTGGAGAGCGCGTGCCGCCTCGGGCTCGAGGCCCAGCAGCATCGCCTCGGCGGCGCAGCAGAAAGCGGTGCCTGGCGGGGAGTGGGAGCTCATGACGAAGTCGGGCTCGGACGGCAGGGACACGACGCCTGCGAGGGGGAGGAACCGGACCTGGTTCGCGGAGCGGACGGCGGGAGAGACGGAGCCAGGCACGGAGACATCTCCGATGATCGTCCGATGGGGACCGACGTGGTGAGGGAGCAGCAGGGGCTCGGTGGTATTGACGGCCAGAGCGATGACGTTGCAGCGGCGGAGCTCGGACAGGTCGTTGGTGAAGGAGACGTTGGCCGACTCGGAGAGCGTGGGGCGAAGGGGTTCGAAGTGTTGCGGCGATCTCGACACGAGCACGGCGTGGCGGAAGGGGCGAGGCCCTCGCAGGAGCTGTCGGCTCAGGGCAGCACCGATGTTTCCCGTGGCGCCCACGACACCGAGGACGGTGTCCTGGTGCGACGGGTCGATGCCGTGTGTGTCGCAGGCGTGCAAGATGCGGCGAGCGGCGAGGGCGACGGTGAGGGTGTTGCCGGAGGTGAGGATCGTTCCGGGAGGGGGGCACACGGCGGAGCCGTTGGCGGTGACGATGCTCGAGTAGGCGCCGAGAGCGATGACTGTGCAGCCGTGCTTGGCGGCGAGGTCGACGGCTCGTTGGACGCGTTCGACGGCGATCGCGTGGTCGTGGCTGCGATGGAGGGACTCGAGCGTGGCTGCGTCGGCGACGTTGGCGATGGAGAGGAACCAGACGCGATTTTGCAGCAGGTTGCGTCCGAACACGGCGATGGGGTCGAGCTCGAAGAGGCGCATGAAGCGATGGAAGAGAGCGAGGCGCTGGGTGGGGGAGAGGGCTGCGAGGGAGGGATCGAGAAGGGGCAGCTCGCGCTCGGGGAACACGAAGTGGTTGACGAAGCCGACGCGAACCGCGGAAGCCGCGGGAGGATCGAGCTCGGTGAGGATTTTCGGTCCCAGCGATTCGACCCGCGGATGTTCGACCTGGTGCTCCTGCTCGACGAGGTGTCCGACGAGGGTGCCGACGTCGCGGTCGCGGAGCACGGTGCCGAGCCACCGGAGGGCCGAGGCGAGGCGATCGATGGCGTCATCGTCGATGTATGCGCTGGGTTCGATGCGCAGGGTGTTTGGCGCGGACAGCGTGGGAAGGACGCGGATGCGATGTCTGTGGAACAGGGCGCTGGACACGAGTTCGCCGAGGTGCTCGTGCTGAACCGCCGCGCGCAGCAGGACGGAGGCGTGGGCGCACGCATCGCGCACTTCGAGGCCGAGCATGAGGCCGCGTCCCCGAGGCGGACCGAACACGTCGGGGAACTCCTTGTGAACCTGCACGAGCGTGTCCTCGAGCCTTCGCCCTCGTTCTCTGGCGCGAGCGGGCACGTCGTCGCGATCGATGAGGTCGAGCACCGCGCACGCGACCTCGCAGGACAGGCTGTCGGCGCCGAACGTCGAGGCATAGTGCTCGTCGAACTTCTCCACGTAGCGGTGTCGTTCGATGAGGACGGCGGAGACCTTGGCGAGCCCGCCGCCGAGGGCTTTGGCGAAGAGGTAGTAGTGTCCTCGTACGCCCTGGGAAGCGAGCCACGAGCCTGTTCGCCCGAGACCGCACTGGATCTCGTCGAAGATGAGGGGGAAGTCCTGTCGGCTCAGTGTTTCCAGCAGTTGCCGCGGAATCACGCGCACCCCGCCTTCGCCTTGCACGGGCTCGACGATCGCCGCGACGATGTCGGAGCACGGCAAGTGCGACGGGTGAACGGCACCGTCGCGGAGCTCTAGCGAGGGCAGGTCGAACCGGGCATCCTGGACGATGGATTCGATCCTCGGCTCGAGCGCGTCGGGGGACACGATGACCGGAACGATGCGCGACAGGTGCACGTAGGGGAGGCGGCTTTTTGAAGATCCGAGCGCGGATCGGGCGCCGAGGCTGTGTCCGTGGAAGGCCGACGACACGATGACGATCCGTGGGGTGCGCTCTTCGAGGAGCCGTCGTCCTTCGTCGATGCAGCGTCGAACGGCACGCGGGTCGAGGCTGCCGCAGGTGCGCTGGAGGTCGCGGTGGTGCTTGCGAAGCCGTTCGGTGCGTTCGAGCTGGGCGTGAGCGATTGCCATCTCGACGGCTTCGGAGCCGGTGGATCCGAAGCGCACCACGTAGGCGGAGCCTGTGTGCTTGGCGACAGCGGAGACGAGGCGTTGTGCGAGCTTTCCCGCGGGTGACTGGGCCGAGCCCTGGTCTCCGATGGGCGGGCGTTCGGAAGCCAGGAACTGGTGCAGGGCTTCGAGGAGCGCGGGGTGGCGGTGGCCGAGCAGGTTCCCGCCGAACCCACCCACGAAGTCGGTGACGTCGATGCGCTGGCCGTGGTGCTCGTAGGTGAGCGTGTCGCCTCGGGCCGCGACGAAGTCCACGTCGAGCCGTGCGATGTGGAGCAACTCGCCCCGTCGTGGGCTCGTGAGGCGCGCGCTTCGACTTCGCGTCCACGCTTCCTTTCGCAAGCGCTCCCGTCCCGGGCCTTCGACGAATTTTCCGGTGAACGACGCGACGAGATTGGCGTGCCGCGCGAGCACCTCGGGGCGGGAGACGTCGCCCTTGGGCGTGCGAGGCGGTGGCCCCTGCAGACACACGAACCGGGTGACCGTCATGTGCCGGAACTCCATCTCCTCGAGCTCGCCCCTGAGATCTTCCAAGCGTGCCAGGAGCAGGTCGCGCACGCGACGAACGATCTGCGGGTCGTCCGGCACGGAGCCGCATTGTGCACGGCTGTCCGTCTGTACGAACACGATGGCACCGAGCCCGGGTTCGTCGCGCAGGGGCAGCGGTTCGACGTGCAGGATGGGGAGTTGCAGGTTTGCGTGGAGCTCGAGGAAGCGTTGCCGGTGGATCTTGACGCCGAACCCGTCCTTGAAGAAGTCCCCTGTGTCGCGTCCGAGGTAGACCAGGCCATGGTTGGCGTGCTGCACGACGTCTCCCGTGTCGAACCACCCGTCTCGTCCGGGGAGGGGGACGAGGTGTCCGTCGTCGTCGAGGTACCCGTCGGCGCCGAAGGGCGAGGACACGGACAGGTGGAATGCGTTGGGAGGTGCGTTCTTGGCGGGAACGAGGCGGAGGCGGACGCCGGGGAGCAGGTTGCCCAAGCAAGGTTCGCTGATGGAGAGCGGGCCTGCGACGGTGGTGGAAGCGATCTGTTGGGTTTCGGTGAGGCCGAGGGCGTTGTGCAGGCGCAGGTGGAGGGAGGAGTGGAGGCGTTTGGCGAGGGACGGGTCGAAGGGGGCGCCGCTGGAGACGGCGCACCGGATCGAGCCAAGACACTCATCCTTGAGGTGAGGGAAGACGCGAGCGAGCTCGAGGAGGGTTCGGAAGACGGCGGGGCCTCCGGTGACGTGTTCGGGCTGCATCTGAACCAGGAAGGATCGTGCTCTCTCCGGATGCTCGACGAACCATTCGGGGGGAATGAGGCAGAGCGGGGAGCGGCACCACAGGGCGTTCCACAGGGCGCGCAGTCCCATGGAATGGGCGAAGAGCAGGCACAGGCTGCGGCCCCCGAGGCGATCGGGGTGAAGGAGTCCTGCCTGCTCCCAAGCCGCGCAGCTTCGCAGGAACGCGCCGGCGCTGTACTGCACCATTTTCGAGCGACCGCTGGTCCCCGAGGTCGTGAGCAGCAGGCACGGGTCGTCGGGACCGCGGGCGCGGACAAGGGATTCGACCATCGCATCCTCGGCAGGGGCGGAGCCTTCGTGCTCGAGTAGGTGGTCGAGGCCGAGGTCACGTTCGAGGCAGCACGTGGGCACGTCGGCCTTTCGTGCGTGTTGCGTCAGTGCGTGGACGAGGTCCTGGTCTGCTTCGACTTCGCTTCTTTCGGTGGCCTCCTGATGGTTCCACAGCACAAGGTTGCACTGGGAGGCGACGAGCCAGCGGCCGATGCGTTCGGGCTCGACGAACATGGGCAGCAGGACGCGCACGCCCCACGCGCTCAGGGCGACGTGGGCGACGGCGATGAGGGTCTCGTTGGTGCGGGGGAGGCGGAGCAGGCACACGGTCTGGCCGGGTTTGATGCCCCGGTCCGCGAGGCGTCGGATGAGGGCGAGCGATGCGCTGCGGAGGCGGTTGAGCGAGAGGGAGACGAGCCGGCTGTCGAGGGACCCGAGGAGCACCACCGGGTCACCGGGTCCGTCGAACAACAGGTGCGCGAAGGATCGGAAGCGAGGAGGCGCGTCTGGGAGGGAGGAAGAGAGAACCGTGCCTTGGGGATCGATCATCGAGCCGTGCGGGATAAGAAGCCTGTCGGGAGGAGCCGTCAAGCGGGGGAACGCTGTGGTGGAGAACCAAGTGGTTGTGTCCAGGCACGGCGTTGCCGTGAGTGCTGCGTGTCCGAAGTCCCTACCGGGTTGAGGCCCGGCGACGACAATGGACGGATGACGGACATCAACTAGGAGCTGAGAACACGGAATGCGAATTCGAACCAGGAACGGGCGGAGTCAGGCGCAACACGCACGGCCTCCCTCCGCACCACCCTTCTGTGGCTTCTGCGTCCTCTGTGGTTCTCCGGAGTGCGATCCCGGTACCAGTTCTGCGTTCACCAGGGTGAGATGCTTGGCTATGGTGCATGGGTGAAGAAGATGGTCGAGGACCATCGAGCCCGTCGAGGTGAAAAGTGCGCAGTTCAATCGGAGCTTCCGTGGTGTTGCTGTCGTTGTGCGGGATGGGATTCGGCTGTGGAGGAGGCATGGAGAGCACCACGCCGCCCCCGCCTCCGCCTGCGCCCGTAGATTCTGCACCCGCGGCGTCTGCGAGCGTCGCGACCCCGGCGCCGGGACCCGCGGAGTTGATGTCCGACGAGGGCATGTGGTTGCTGAACGACTTCCCATCGGATCGGTTGGGTCGCCGCCATGGGTTTTCCCCGACCCAAGCGTGGCTCGACGAGGTGAGGTTGTCGTCCGTCCGGCTGGCGCGTGGGTGTTCGGGCAGTTTTGTGTCTTCCCACGGGCTGGTGATGACGAATCACCACTGTGCGGTGGGGTGCATTCAGCAGCTTTCCACGCAGCGCAAGGACCACATGAAGGACGGGTTCTTTGCCAAGCAGGCCACGGACGAGGTTCGGTGCCCGGAGATGGAGGTCAATCAGCTGATCGAGATCACGGACGTGACCGCGCGGGTGCTCGAGGCCACCGCAGGCATGGATGAGACGAAGGCGAACGAAGCCCGCAAGGCGGAGCTATCGAAGATCGAGAAGGCGTGCGCCACGAGTGACGCGTACCGATGCGACGTCGTGAGTTTGTTTCACGGCGGTCGATATCATTTGTACAAGTACCGTCGGCACCAGGACGTGCGGTTGGTGTTTGCTCCGGAGGTATCGATCGCGTTTTTTGGAGGGGACCCGGACAACTTCAACTTCCCGCGGTACGACCTCGACGTGACGTTCCTGCGTGTGTACGAGGGCGGCAAGCCGGCTTCGACGGAGCACTTCTTCCGGTGGTCGGCGAAGGGGGCATCGGAGGGGGAGCTGACGTTTGTGTCGGGCCAGCCGGGCAGGACGTCGCGGATGTCGACGGTATCCCAGCTGGCGTACATGCGGGACTACGGGGTGCCGTCGTGGTTGGTGCGGTTGACGGAGGTGCGCGGGGCGGTGCGTGAGTTCCAGAAGCGCGGGCCGGAGCACAAGCGTGTTTCCGGGACGACGCTCTTCGGAGCGGAGAACGGGATCAAGGCGCTACGAGGGCGGCACCAGGCGTTGGTGGACGGGGCGTTCTTCGGACAGAAGGTGAAGGAGGAGCAGCAGCTACGAGAGCGTGTGGAGTCCGACCCGGAGCTGAAGGCGAAGTACGGGGACGCGTGGGATCGGATCGCGGCGGTGCAGGATGCGAAGCGGCGCATGCGTGAGGAGTACATGTTGGTGGAGACGGGGCAGGGTTTTTGGTCGACGCTGGTGGAGCATGCGAGGACGATCGTGCGTGGGGCGGAGGAGATGCCGAAGGCCAACGAAAAGAGGCTTCGCGAGTTCGCGGACTCGAACGTACCGGCGCTTGGGCTGCAGTTGTACTCGACGGCGCCGATTCACGACGAGTTCGAGGAGATGAAGCTGTCGCTGTCGCTCACGCGGCTGAGGGAGCTCTTGGGGGCAGACCACCCGGTGGTGAAGGCGGCGCTGGGCAAGAAGTCGCCGGAGCAGGTGGCGCGGGAGGTGATCAAGGGGACGAAGCTGGGCAAGGTCGACGAGCGCAGGCGGCTGTTTCAGGATGGGAAGGTGGCCGTGGAGGCGTCGACGGATCCTGCGATTGTGCTGGCCCGATCGATCGAGCCTTTCGCGCGCCAGATCCGGGCGCGTTTCGAGGACGAGGTGGAGGCGGTGGAGAGCCGTCAGGCGGAGCGGATTGCTGCGGCTCGTTTTGCGGTGTTCGGGACGAGCGTGTACCCGGACGCGACGTTCTCGTTGCGGCTGTCCTTCGGCACGGTGCAGGGGTGGATGGAGAATGGCAAGAAGGTCGAGCCGTTTACGACGATGGGGGGAGCGTTCGAGCGGCACACGGGGGCGCCCCCCTTCGACCTGCCTTCGTCGTGGTTGAAGGCGAAGGATCGGATTGCCGTGTCGACGCCGATGAACCTGGTGACGACCAACGACATCATCGGGGGCAACTCGGGGTCTCCGCTGTTCAACAAGGAGCGGGAGATCGTGGGGTTGATCTTCGACGGGAACATCCACTCCCTTGGGGGAGACTACGCGTTCGACGCGAGGGTGAACCGAGCGGTGGCGGTGCACAGTGCGGCGCTGCTGGAGGCGCTCGACAAGGTGTACGACGCACGTCGCGTGAGGGACGAGATTCACGGGAAGTAGCGGGGCTCGAGGTGGCCACGAACGTGGCCACCTTCTGGCCACGTTTGTGGACACCCGAGCTTCTTGTGGGGTCGAGCCACGGCGAGTCTTGGGCCAATTCCTGGGGGCTGGCGATCTGGCATTGAACAAGCTGAGGGACGCTCCAAGTCCCGCGCCGCACGACAGCGGCGTGCTCGGAGGAGGTTCTTTCATGCGTTCCCTATATCGTTTCCCGTCCGCTGGTCTGTTGTTCGTCTTGCTCGCATCTGGTTGCGCTGTGGGCTTGGACGCGAACCTGGCGGATTACGACTTGGACGAGAACAAGGCCTGGGGCGAGAGGGCGTCGCTTCGGCGCACGTCGCCTCTTCCGATGCGGCGTTGACGGAGCTGGGCAACCTGCTTCGGACGTGCGGCAACACGGCGCAGTCCAACGGCTACTCGAGCGATGCCATCGAGAGCTGGTTCCAGGGGCTCGTGCAGTTCAGCCCGTGCGATTCGACCGCGCGGCTGCTGGGACCTGACGAGGTGTTCGCCCCGGCGGGCGACCCAGGTCTGGCTCCTGCCCCGTCAGCCCCTGGCACCTGCCAGTAGCCAGTCACGGACGGAAGCGTAACGAAACGGGGTGGGCCGGCATCCAACGGAAGAGGATCCCCCGTGAATCGATGGTGTGTCGTTACGATGGCACCAAAGGCAGGGATGTCCGGTGACCTCGCCCTGAGCTCGCCTTGCCGGGCGCTGACGATAGGATTCATGTCGTTGCGTCCCTTTTCGTCAGGAGACAGCCCGCATGATAGGCCGAAAACGAACCGCGCAGTCGGCTCGAAGGGACGAAGCCGCGACCAGCCGTACCGCGGAGCGTCGTCGTCGCGAGCAGGACGCCCCGTTGTTGCTCGAGGAGGTTCCTCTGTTGAGGGAACTGTCGATCGAGGTCAAGGAGACGGGGCTGGGTCCGGGGATGCTGGATGCCAAGCACATCCGGCGGTTCGAGCTTGCGACGGCGCCGGCGCTTTTCCTCGTCCCATGCGGGGATCGATCCTGCGAGGGAGGGGGGCACGACATCAGCGCGGCCGTCATGGAAGCACTCCGTGGGCATCAAGCGCTGTTGGAAGGGGAGGTGGCGTGCTGCGGCAGGGTGGGGGAGCAAGGTTGCTCGCGCAGCCTCCACTTCGCGATGGCAGCTGCCTTTCACGAGCCGAAGGGCAGGAAGCCGGCTTCCTCGGTTCGCGCGTCGGTCACTCCACCCGAATCAGCTTCGACTCCCCGCGGTTGAACACGACCGGAAACATCAGGGTGCTCACCTGCTTCGCTTTCGGGAAGTGCCACCGCTTCGCGTGCTCCTCGACGCACCCTGACAATCCTTCGTAGGGTTGTCCTCCGGACGCCTGGGCCGTCCTCACCTGTCCTTCTTTGGACACTTCCACCTGCATGGCGACGCGTACGGTGTCGGGCCCTTTTTCGCCGTTGTTGACACGGGGTGTCCAGCATAGTTCGCGGAGATGCGGGCGGTAAGCCTCGACCACGGCTCGGACGTCATCGGCGGAGAGCTGGAATCGGCCGCTATCCGTATCGGGTGGGTGAGGCATGGTCGCGTAGGGGTCTGGAGGAGGTTCGGGAGCGGCAGCTTTCGCGGGCTGGCCTGGGGCGTCGGAGGCCGTGCCCCCTTGCGCGGACGTCGCGGCCGGGTCGTCGTTCGCTCCGGAGGCAGGTGATTCATCGGTGGAAGAGGACGGTGTGGCAGGGGTGGACGGGGAGCCACCGCAGCCGACGAGGGTCCAAGAGAGAGCGGCGACAAGGGCGTGTCGAACCAGCATGGGGCCTCCTGACAAGGTGAGGGGTAGAGTGTACGTAATGGCAACGCCGCCAGGGCAGGAATTGCGAGCGGGTTCACGGGATGGGATTCCGGGATCGCGGTCCTTGTCGACGTCCCTCTCGCCATCCATGTACAGCGCGCGTCCGAACGAGCTCAAAAAAATATGCGACGGGTTTTGGCTGGCTCGCCGTTGGGAGCAACAAGGAAGCACACCAAGGAGATCGGAACCATGAAACCCGTGAGCTATGTGATGGCAACTCTCTTCGTCGGCCTGACGTTCGCCACAGCTGCCCAGGCGGGCGAGCGTCCTCGCCAGCGGCCCACGTTCGAGCAGCTGGACAAGAACAGTGATGGGAAGATCGTGGCGACGGAGGTGCCTGCGCGGGGCTGGCAGCGGTTGAGCCGAGCGGACACGAACAAGGACAACGCGGTGACGAAGGCGGAGTTCGACGCGCTTCGGGCGTCGCGGCCCGGTGGTGGAGCTGGCCAGGCGCGACCCACGTTCGAGCAACTGGACAAGAACAGTGATGGGAAGATCGTGGCGACGGAGGTGCCTGCGCGGGGCT
>CAZAWR010000003.1:196949-222961 GCA_964488865.1 uncultured Polyangiaceae bacterium
CTGGACAAGAACAGTGATGGGAAGATCGTGGCGACGGAGGTGCCTGCGCGGGGCTGGCAGCGGTTGAGCCGAGCGGACACGAACAAGGACAACGCGGTGACGAAGGCGGAGTTCGACGCGCTGCGGGCGTCGAGGCCGGGGCGTGCGGGGCAAGGCCGCCGCTGACGGGCGCTGTGTGGGATGGAGCGCGATGACCCTGGCCGTGCGCGCGCGCACGGTCGGGGGAGAGTCGGTTACTGGCTCGGAGCGCTCGAAGGCGGGGGAGGCGACGGGACAGCGGAGGCGGACGAGCCTGGGTCGACGGAAGCGGAGGAAGTGGGTGCGCTGAGGCGCAGCTGGATCGGGAAGAGCACGGTGACGGTTCCGCTCTTTGGTTTTGGGAACTCGATCTTTTTCACCTCCGTGAGGAGGCACGTGATCACTTCTTCGTCTGGCAGGGCGCTGCCCGCGTCGACGGCTTCCGTGACCTTGCCATCCTCGCCGATCACGAACCGCATGAGCACGACCCCGTTGAGGGACTTGTCGCGCCGGATCCCTGCTTTGTAGCAATCTTGGAGGGCGGAGGTGTGCTTTTGCATGGTCTCGTTGACGAGGTCGATGGAGAGCTGTCCGAAGACCTGGGTCTCGAGGGCTGGAGGGCGAAGGCGCGGGGGTGCGCCGCTCGCTTCGGGGAAGAGCGGCAGGGGCGGTGGGGCTTTGCTCCATAGCGTGGCGAGCGCGCATTCCTGGACGCTCGCGCTTGCGGCCATCACCTCGAGCTTTCGAGCCTTGTCGGTCGGGGGTTCTGCGCTGCCCAGCAGGGCGAGGACTTCGCCGTTCTTGACGTTCTTGTCGATGTAGTCGGCCAAGGCGCGACCACGCTCTGCGGGAGGAAGCGTGGCATTTACCTTGTTCGGCGCATCGCATGCGAGCCGGACGGCTTCCTCTTTGGACTGACAGCCGGTCGCGCCGACCAGTGTGGCCAGCAGCACGAAGGGACCCAATCGCCGATGCATGGTGTGGCATCCTACTGCCAGGGACCATCCGAAACGAGTCTTCATTGCACGGCGTCGACCGGGCCGTTGGGCCAGTCCCTGGCGCAGCGGAAGCCGCTCATGACGAGACGGAATCGGCCAGGGTGGTGCACGCGGTTGGAGCTGCGCAGTCCACGCGCCCCGTAGTTGAAAGCGCCGCCCCGCAGCACGAACTCGCACTCCTCCGGGATGGGGTTGCTGCCCGTGAAGCCTTCCTGGCTGGTTTTTCGGAGCTCTGCTTGCGTCTTCAGGATGTCGTCGCACGACCCGGGCACCCCTCGGTCCGCCGAGTCTCGACGGTATGCGTAGGGGTCGTAGCGGTCCTCGACCCACTCCCAAACGTTTCCCGCGAGGTCGAGATGGCCGTAAGGACCGGCGCCTTTTGGCGTGCTGCCCACGGGCTGCGTGATGCTTGCCCCGAACACGGCCAGCTCGTGGGTGGGCTCCGCGTTGCCCCAGGGGTACGTCCGGCCGTCGCTGCCCCGTGCCGCGCGCTCCCACTCCGCTTCCCTGGGCAGGCGCTTGTCGAGCCAGCGGCAATACGTCTGGGCGTCATCATGGGACACGCCGCTGATCGGGCGCGTGGGCGTACGAAACTTTCGGTCGTCGCCGAGCTTGTTGGCCGCGGCGGAGGCCGCCGAGTGAGGGCGGCAGACCTTGGCTTCCACGCAGCGGTAGTAGGCTTCGTGGGTGACCTCGGTGAGGTCGAGCAGGAAGGGTTGGACGAGGACGGGGTGATGGGGGCGTTCGTCCATTTCGCCGATGTCGTCCTGTCCCATGAAAAAGCGGCCGCCGGGGACGCCGCGCATGTCCTCGGGGATCGGGGCGGGGGGCGACGATGCGGGGGGAATGGGTGAAGACGTGCTGGGCACGGTTGGGATTTCGTGCACGGGGACAGGGGTGGGATCGGCTTGGGGCGAGGGCTGAGCGGACCGGACGCCGGGGCGATCGTGGACAGGACGTTCTGCGCAGCCGGCGGGGAGCGTGAGCAGCAAGACCATGATAGAGCGGGGGATGAGGGCCATATGCGACGGGAGATCGTTGGAGGGGTCGAGAGCAGGCACCTCCCGATGCCCGATCCTTGACCCTGGCGCAACCCGCTCCTAGGGTCGTGGCATCCAACGGCTTGATTGGTGTCCTGGGAACGGTCTCCCAGCGAGGACCAGGCAACGGAGAGGACCATGGGACTGTCGAAGAACATTCTCGCCTTCACGGACTCGAACTTTGACGCGGAGGTGTTGGAGAGTGACACGCCCGTGCTGATCGACTTCACGGCGGCGTGGTGTGGGCCGTGCAAGCTACTGTCCCCGATCGTGGAGAAGCTTGCGGACGAGCTCGAGGGCAAGGTCAAGGTAGGCAAGGTGGACATTGACAGCTCGCCCAACATCACGGCTCGTTATGGGATTCGTGGCGTTCCGACCGTCATGGTCTTCAAGAAGGGCGAGCGTGTCGGGCAGCACGTGGGGCTCACCAACCGCGAGACCCTGCTCAAGCTCGTTGAAGACTCCTGATCGACCGAATCAACCCACCCTTGCTTCTGACGCAACCGACGGTTCGGGGCTCGGGCGGGTACGCAACCTCCGTATGGAGCCTTGGGAACGGTGCGGGAGGCACAACTTCAGGCTCGAGCGCGATGCGGCTACGAACCCGGCTCGCAGTGTATTAGCCTGGTAGGAACATGCTTCCTCGGGAAGCCCACCTTCAAACCCTCCGCGACCAGCTGATCGGCGGATCCCTCACGGGGACCAGCGGTGTCCGGTATTTCCTGCGCGCATTGCTCGGTGAAGGCGGGCAGGGGTGGGTTTACAAGGCGAACTACGACGAGCCCGACGGCATGTGGGTGGTGGTCAAGCTGCTGCGACCCGACAGCATCCACCAGGAATCCCTCGTGCGTTTCCAGCGCGAAGCCGAGGTGTTGCGCATGATCGGAACGCAGGCCGCGCCCTCGCCCAACGTCGTCCGGTTCTACGACCACGGTGTCACGCGCTTCCACGTGGGTGAAGGGGCTTATGCGGAGCCGGTCGAGTTGCCCTTCACCGTGCTCGAGTTCGTCGATGGGATCACGCTAGCAGACATGGTCGACGCCACCCCCACCGAAGGGCTTGCCGTCGTCCGTGTTCGCCGGTTGCTGCGGCAGGTCGTGCGAGCCCTCGAGACAGTGCACGCGCATCGCATCGTTCACAGGGACCTGAAGCCGTCGAACATCCTGATCACGTCGCAATCGGATCGCGAGGTGGCGAAGGTCACGGACTTCGGCCTGGTCAAGTTGGTCGATCTGAAGCTGACCCAGACGGCAGCGATCGCGGGGGCTACGCTCGGCTATGCGCCGCCGGAGCAGTACGAGCACGGCAACGAGCGGGTGTCGGAGCGGACGGACGTGTTCAGCCTCTCTGCGATTCTGTTCGAGTGCCTGGCGGGACGTGCTGCGTTTCCGTACCACGACGGGGAGAACCCGCTGCGCGTGATCACGCGGATCCTGGCGGGCCCGCGGCCATCCCTGGCGGAGTGCGCGGAGACGCTCTCGCGCGAGATCCGCGGTCAGGCTGACCTCATCGGTCGCATCGACGCGGTGATCGGCAAGGCGCTTCAGCCGGACCCCTCGCAGCGCCATCCCTCGTGCCGCGCCTTTTGGTCGGAGGTGGAGCCCGTGCTGCGGGCCGCGGAAGGGCGCGCGGTGGAGCGTGGCCTGATACCCGCTGGGGGCGATGGTTCACTGCCCGGTGTGACCTACGAAGACCTGCATGCCAACCGTCTCGTCCTTGGCGGCACTGATGCCACGACGCTGCACGGACCGTCGATGCACGTGGACCGAGCCCCTCCGGTCGAGGCACCGCGTCTGGCCGTGCTCTCGGGTCCGCTTCGGGGGGTGGAGCTTCGCGACGCACTCTTCGGGGGAGATGGCTCCATGCTGGCGGTGGGGCCCGCAGGATTCTATCGATGGTCGGATCGATCGTGGTCTGTGTTGCCGTCGCCGCCGGGGCTCGACCCGCGTTGGGTCCGCGGCATCATGCGCACACCTGACGGCAGGAGCTTGCTCTTCGGCGACGCCGGGACGGTGGTCACGCTCCAGCCGGACGGATCATTGGATGCCTGGGGAATCGGGCGACCGGACATCCGCGTGTGGGAGGCGTGGATGGAACGGCCGGACGAGGTTTACCTCGTAGGCGAAGGCTCGAACGGGCGTGGGTTCGCGATGCACGTTGCGCGAGGGCGAGAAGCCGAGGCGAAGCTCATCGAGATGCCGACGGTTCTTCGAAGCATCAAGCGCACGGTGGGCGGGGCGCTCGTGGCTTGCGGCGATGGGGGAGCGCTTCTTCACTTGGAGCTTCCCGGCCAGCGGTCCATCACCTGGGAGCGAACAGGACACCTCCTCGCCATCGCTGCGAAGCCCGCCGGGGGGTTGGCCGTCGTCGGTAGCGGTGGGCATGCGCTGTACGTCTCGCCTTCCCTGGACGTCCTTCTGGAGCCCGTGCAGACCACGCGCGACCTCACGGCGGTCACCGCGGGTATGGACGGGACGATGTGGGCGGTCGGCTCCGACGGCAGGGTGTTGCATCACGATGGGACGACCTGGGTACGCGTGAGCCCTTCCACGGCGATCCCGTCGCGGTTGATCGGCGTGGGAGCGACGGCCACGGGGGTCGTGGCGCTGGGGGACGACGGCACCGTGGTGGAGGCGCGGTAGCCGTCGGCTGATGGCGAGCGCGGACAAGGGTGCGTGGCATGCGCGGTTCGCGCGCGTGCTGAGGATGTGGACGATGGTGGTCCACGTGCCCTGGGCTGTCGCGGTCGGGCTGGCATTGAGCGGAGGGTTGAGCGGAGGGTTGAGCGGAGGGTTGGGCTGGGTTGCGCTGCTGGTAGGCGTCCTCGCGTGGCTGTTGCCGTTGCTTCTGCTTTCGCCGCTGGTGTTCGATACGCTGCCGGATCGTCCCCGTTCGTCCTTTCGTGTGAACCTGCTGGAGCGCCCCTTTCTCGTGCACTGGGCGGCGACCCACGTGAGCGCATTGGGATGGCTGCCCGGGTTGGTCCTCCTACCGTGGAGGAGCGACCCGTGGGCGTGGCCGCTCGCGGCTTATGCGGTGGCGCTCCTCGCGCTGGGCTGGGGCGCATTTGTGACCTGTCGTCGCCTTCGCATTCGCGAGATCGATCTATCCGTTTCGGGATTGCCGCCGGAATTCATTGGGTACCGCATCGCCCACCTGTCGGACTTGCACGTGGGGAGCGTCACGCCCCCGCACCTGGTGGCGCGCTGGCTGGATCGTGTGGGGAACGTGCCGGTGGACCTGACGGTGATCACGGGGGACCTGGTCACGAGCGGCGAGGCATTTCACGATCCCATTGCGGACTTGGTGGGGCGACTGAAGGGTCCCGTGCTCTTCGTTCCGGGCAACCACGATTACTTTGGTGATGGGTTGCCCCTGTTCGGCCGGCTCGAGGAGAGCGGGGTGCGGGTGTTGCGCAACGAGCGAGTCGTCATTGCGCGAGGGGAAGCGAAGCTGGTGGTGGCGGGCATGGACGACGTGTGGACGCGGCGGGGTGACGTGGCGGCCTCGCTGCGCGGGCGTGAGGCGGGGGTCACGGTGCTGCTTGCCCACGACCCTGCGGTGTTCGACGAGGCGGCATCGATGGGTGCGGACGTGATGCTCAGCGGGCACACGCATGGAGGCCAGATCGGGGTGCCGGGGTTGGCTCGGTTCGTCAACCTCACGAAGATGGCGAATCGTTACAGCCTGGGGGTGTATCGCAGAGGAGGGGCGACCCTGGTGGTCAGTGGGGGCATGGGGTGTACGGGGTTGCCGATCCGCTTCGGTGTTCCTCCAGAGGTGCTGGTGATTCGACTGCAGCGCGCGTAGGCCCCGATCCGGAGCGAAGCGACGGACCGAGGGGTGTGCTCACGGGCGGATAGGACTCTCCTCACGAGTCTCCACGTCAATGCGGAGCTGCCCCTCCGCGTGAACCGAGGGAGGCAGGTGCGGCTCCTGTACCGAGGCGTCGACGCGGATGGGACCCGTCAAGCGAAGCGAGCGAAGAGTTCCACGACGCGGGTCGAGATGGACCGTGCCCCGAAGATCCAGGACCATGCCCGTGCGTTCGTCGCCGACGAGACGGGCGCGGACGTTGAACCGTGCGCCCTCGTCATCCAACGCCTCGAAGGTCACGGCAGTGTGGTTCGGGTCCAGACGCACGCCGTCGACGGGCACGTCGAGGAAGAGCACGGATCCCGCCAGGGGCACGCGGTCGCCTGCGGCGAGGGTGGAGGGGACCCCCGGCCATCGACGGAACCACGGGGCGCATCCGACCGAACTCTTGATGGTTTCCAGGTCGGAGGGGTCGAGCGGCACGGCGGGCGAGCCGGTGGAAGGTACCGGTGGCGTGACCCGCACGTGCCCGTCGCGACCACAACGAAGCACGTAGGTCTTGCCTTCGAGCGGCCCGTGCGCCGGTGTCCCTGGAGCCTCCGAGGGGACGATCTGCTCGAGCACGGACAGACGGAACGCGAGGTCCTCGGGCCCGGCTCGGAGAAGCTCTGACCGATGGACGAACCGTAGGTCGTGGGTCTGCGTCGACCGCGTACCGCCGAGGAGGATGTTCAGCGACAACTTGGAGCGGTGTGTGGTGGTGATGCGCGTGCCGACGGGGATGGGCTCCGACCCGATGGCGATCGGTGGAGGGCGCGTCGACGGCGTGCCGGAGGACGTAGTCGGGACCGGAGCGGACGAGGGGGCAGCCGCGCGCGCTTCGGGCAGGAGAGCGACGGAGGGCTCGGATGGGACCCCGTCGCAGGCGAGCAGGACGAGGGAGAGAATCGTAGGCAGCACGCGCCGCATGGGCTTACTCCGAAGCTGAGTCCAACGGGGGCCCCGCATCGGGAGGCGGGGGAAGGAGGGGGAAGGTGCGACTGAGTTGATCGCTGCGCACGGTGCTGGGAACGGCAAACGTGGCGACATGGACACTGCGGAAGAAGAGAGAGTAGGTGCCTGGACCGAGTCGGCCGACTTTGCACTCCGCCAAGGCAGTGGGCGGCTCCGCCAAGTTGCCGTAGAGGGATGTCACGGGCCGGCTCTCGCAACACATGTCGGCTTCGACCAGAATGGTCTGATCCCGTACGGTGGCCGTGCAGGCCGGGCGAATGGCGCCGCCATCACACACACCAGCGCCCAGAACCATGACGGAGACCGTGTCTTCGCCGAGCGCTTGATAGTGGTGGAAGAGATTGGGCGGAACGTCGATGTCTCGATCCGTGGGGAAGCGACCCCTTACCGACACTTCTCTCACCGGCGCCACGAAGCCTCTCCTCTCAGGTCCGCACGTGGGAACGATGAGGTCTCCTTCGTGACCGTCCGGTTGGAAGAAAGTGATGGTGGTGGTGGCCGGGCGAGGAGGTGGCGTGACAGTGGCCCCATCGGGTGCCGTGTTGGAGGCGCAAGCAGAAGGAAGGACCGAAACAAGCAACGGTGTGATGACACTGAGGACGTTCCGCATGGTTGCTCCTCTTACCGCATGAGGAAATAGCCGGAGCCGTCGCCAGCGATCTGGGCTATTTCGGTGGTAGGTCCCTCGGGAACGAGGTTCTTCCTGAGCACCCTCTGGTTGCCCCGGAGGAACACGAACAAGGAGTCGACCGCGTCCGCGGTGGCGGTATCCGCCAGCATGGCAACACCGCACCGATCGTCGAACGGACCAAGGGGGGCCATCGATGCTGGGAACTCGACCTCGACCGCGTCTTCGCTGCCGTCGTCCGGCTCGAGCGAATAGCGCCACCTTAGCGAGCAGAAGCCCGACGTGGAGCTTGGCGACGTCTGCCAAATGGCTGGGAACACGCCGGCGACGCCCCTGCGCGCCAGCATCGGAACGTCCCCCCAGGTCCCGAACTCGAACGTCCGAAGCACGGACGCGTTGTTCTTGAACGGATAGGGCCAAACCCACCAGCGGAGGGGATGACCGACGCCGTCTTCGTGGCACACCAGGACGAGATCATCCCTCCCGTCCCCCGTGAGGTCCCCCACGAGGGCTGTGGCTTCGTGGCTGCATCCGTAAGGAAATGGCAAGTCAAGTTCTCCTAGAACGTGGATTTTCGAGTCTTGATGGTGTCGATTTTCCCTTGACGCCCGACATCTCTCCCGGTACCTGCCTCGTTCAGGGCTATCGCTCGTCAACCTACCAGGAGGCACGATGCGCGCGATCTCCATACAACGATCCGTCGTCCACTTTCTCGACCACCTCGAGGCCACGGAGGCCGCGCTGGCTGCCCACCCGGACACCAAAGCCCTCGCTGCCCCCTTCACCGAGGCCATCGGGGAGTTCGAAGGCATCTTCTCCAAGGAGCGCGCAGCGCGCCGCGCCGTCACCCGCGCGCAGGCCGTCCTGACCGTCGGCGACACCTTGCTCGACATCGATACCACGCGATTCGGTGGCTACGCCCTCGTGGAGGCAGGACAGGACCGGGCGAACCCCTCGTTCCGTCAGCTTTTTCCCAAAGCCCCTTCCCAGCTCATCCGCTGGAATCTGCGCAAACAGTGCGAGCATACCCTGCACGTCATTGTGCCCTTGCTCGCCAAACTCGATGCGGCCAGTTTGCTCAAGCCCTTCGCCGTTGTCCTCGAAGGTCGCGCCCAGGCCGTCCTTGCAGCCCTCGACGCCCGGACCAAGGCCAGGGCCGCACTCTCCTCCGTCTCCGTGGAGGTCGAAGAGTGGAAGGATGGCGTCAACCGCCTTCGCCTCTCTACCTACGCCGAGTTGCTCAAGGTCGCGGCCGAGAAGAAGTACCCCCGCAGCTTCGCCGACGCCTTCTTCCTGAGCGAGTCCAGGACCACCCTGGACGAAGAGCCCGTCGAGCCGCCTGCGCCGGTCGAACCGATCGAACCCGTCGCCTGATTCGACACCCAATGCCCCAGAAACACCTCGCCCGGCCCTTGCCGAGCGCGTGGTGAGGCCTCGCACCGCAACGAACAACCCCTGCGAAAGCCCCGGTGAGCCCGCGCGGCTCCTCCGGCCGGTCCCGACCACGCCGTTTCATGCCGTCGCAGCGCCCCGTGCAACGCTTGCTCGACGTGGTTTGCGCGGTATCACAACGGCCACCGGCGCCTGCCCGACACGCTTTGCGGCGTCGCAGGGGACCAAGCAACCCGTGTGAGAAGTTGGAGGAGCTTGCACTCGTCGCTTCGCTCCGGATCCGGGTGGGCGCCACGAATTGACGACACCGTTGGGAAGGCCCAAGATGCGACACGTCATGACCGAGCTGAGCGAGCGATCGCGCCGCATTCTCCACGCCATCGTCACGGAATTCATCGAGTCCGGTGAGCCGGTGGGCAGCCGTACGCTCAGCAAAAAGTACGGTATCGCGGTCTCGCCCGCCACCATCCGCAACGTCATGTCGGACCTGGAAGAGGGCGGCTTTCTCTACCAACCCCATACCTCCGCGGGAAGGCTCCCCACCGAGAAGGCCTTCCGCCTCTACGTCGACTCGCTGATGACCGTCTCCGCCCTGTCCGGTGACGAGGAGGCCGAGATCCACGCCCTCGACGACCTCTCTCCCGGCATGGCCCTCCTGCGCGAGAGCAGCCGTGTCCTGTCGCGATTGGCGGGCACCGCCTCCCTCATCGTCGCTCCACGCCTCGACCGTCGACGCCTGCGTGAGATCCACTTCGTGGTCCCCACCTGCTCGGACCGCATGTTGCTGGCCGTCTTGTTGTTCACGGACGGCACCGTGGAGTCGCGCATGGTGGACATGCAGGACGTTCCGGAGGATGCCGAGCTCGAGCGGATGCACAACCTGCTCGCCGAGGAAGTCGGGGGCAAGACCTTGCGCCAACTGCGCGTCAAGCTCGCCTCGACCTTGAGCCAGGAGCGCATGATGCTCGATCGCCTGACGGAACGCGCCTACGAGTTGGGTCTGTTGGCCACCGACTCGCCGCAGGACCCGGTGGTCATGGTGGAGGGCCAGTCACGGTTGATCTCGCAGCCTGACTTCGGGGACGTGCATCTGTTGCGGGACCTTCTGCAGACCCTCGACGACAGGGAGCGGCTCGTGCTTCTGCTGGACCGGACGATCCTCGCGCGGACGCTGCAGGTGCTGGTCGGAAACGAGGCGGAGCTGGGCAGTGGGTCGCTGAGCCTCATCGCGGCCCCGTTTCGCGACGGGGAGAGCGCGTTGGGAAGCATCGGCGTGATCGGTCCGACCCGCATGAACTACCCCAAGTTGATTCCCCTGGTGCAGGCGATCGCCACGGCCGTTTCCGAGGCGCACGCCCGGGCCGCGGACGACCCCCAGCCCATGCGACGCAAGCCCAAGCAGCCTGCGTAACCCGCGTAACCATGAAGCGGTGCGCGTTCGGTGCTCTCCTGCTCTTCGGCTGCACGGGTGACCTGCGACCCAGTGATTTCACCACCGGGTGGTCGCCGGCCCCTTCGGATGCCACGCAAGCGGAGTTCGATGGGTCTGTCGATGGGTCTGTCGATGGGTCTGTCGATGCGCCGCGGCTCGTGGTGTTCGAGGACTGGCGCCAGGGACACGACCCCGCGCAACCGTGCCCCGCGGACATGGTTCTGGTTGCCGAGAGCTACTGCGTCGATCGATGGGAAGGCTCTCTCGTCGAGATCACCGCGTCGGGCGTGCGTCCTTTTCCCGCGACGCATCGCGTGGAAGACCGTCTGGTGCGCGCCCGTTCGGCGCCCGGCGTGATGCCGCAGGCCTACCTCTCCGGGGCCGAGGCCCAGAGGGCGTGCGAGATGGCTGGCAAGCGGCTCTGCTCCGCATGGGAATGGTGGCGCGCTTGTGCAGGCCGCAAGAAGACCATCTACCCCTATGGGACCATGCACGTGCCCGGCCGCTGCAACGAAGAGCGCTCTCTGCATCCCGTCATGCAGCTGTACGGCGCCGACGCGGGACCCGAGGTCTGGTACGTCGAGCCCATGAACAACCCGGCCATCAACGAGCAGAGCGCCACGGTGGCGATGACCGGGGCCCGTCGCCGGTGCGTGTCCGAGGACGGGTTGTTCGACATGATCGGCAACGTGCACGAGTGGACGAGCGACCCGGCCGGCGCGTTCCACGGCGGCGCCTACTCCGGGAAGATAGCGCTTGGGTGCCAGTACAACACCATCGCCCACGGCTTCTCGTACCACGACTACAGCACGGGGTTCCGATGCTGCAGTGACCCTTTCGGACGGCCCGAGTGACCGATCGCGACACGTCCTGCCCCGGTCCGGCATCAACCTCCACGGAGGAAATCATGACGACCGACCTGGCCAAGAAGAAGTGCGTTCCCTGCGAGGGGGGCGTGGACAAGCTGAACCCCGATCAGGTGAGCCACTACTTGACGATGGTGGAGGGCTGGAAGCTCGACGGGGATCGCCTCACCAAACACTACGATTTCAAGGATTTCGTGCGTGCCATGCGGTTCGTGAACCACATGGCCGAGGCAGCCGAGGACCAGGGGCACCACCCCGACTTTTTCGTGCACTACAACCAGGTGGACGTGACGGTCTGGACCCACGCGATCGGCGGGCTATCGGAGAACGACTTCATCCTGGCGGCGGTGATCGACGGGTTCGACGCGGGTTGATCTACTTCGGGGCAGCGCCCGCATCCTGTCCCGGCCAAGGAATCCCGGCGGGTGGCTGCCACCCCGCCGGCGGTTGCCATCCCGGAGGAGGCTGGAACCCTGGAGGGAGTCCAGGGATGGTCGAAGCTCCCGTGGGGGCGGGCTGACCTGGTTGCGGCTGCGCGCCTCCAGGTTGCGGAACAGGTTGCGGTTGCGGAGCGGGCTGGGCGACCGGCCCCGGTTGCGCAGGCTGCGGCTGTGCGACGGGTTGGCCCGGGGGCGGCTGTTGCGCCGGACGGCTCTCGACGTAGCACCCCACGACGACCACGCCCACGACGCATGCCGCGCCGACCATCATCAAGCTCTTGATCTTCATGCGCTCTGCCTCCCGGCAACGGGTTGGTGGTCCATCATACCTCCATTCTCGGGGGATCCTTCCCTTTCACCGTTTCGGCGAGAAGGCGCTTGACCGCACACGCCCGGCGCGAAAGCCTCTTGCCGTGACCGCTTCCCCCACCCTCCACAGGATCGCGTGGATGACCACCCTCGCCGTGGCAGGTTCCCTCTGCCTCGCCGAGCCGTCGTCCTCCTGGGCCACCGAACCCATCCACCCCTTGGTCATCGAGACCACCCGCGACATCGCCGCGGCGCGCGGACCCACCCGCTACGCCAAGCTTCGAAAGCTCTGGTCCTTGTGGGATGACACCGACCCCCAGCACGTCGAGCAGGCCCTCCGCACCGTACAGCAGAGCCCCGCCCTCGACGCTTCCACCCGAGCCTACGCCTCTCTGCTCTCCGCCTACGCCAGGCGACGGCGTGGTGACCTGCAGAGCGCCAAGGCCGAGATCGCCGCCCAGGGGTTCGTCGACCAGTGGATGGTGGTGGGACCCTTCGACAACGAAGGGCGATCCGGTCTCGACCGTGTGTTCGACCCCGAAACCCGTTTGGAAAGCCCGCTCGACCTGCAGCTTGCCCACCAGGGCAAGGAACGCCCGGTGCGCTGGCGCTCCGTTCCCGACGTCTACCCGTACGGTTGGCTCGACTTCGGTGATCTCCTGCGTCCGGAGGAGCGCATTTGCGCGTACGCCTCCACGTTCGTGCGGTCTCGCGACGACAAGGCGCGTGCGGCTACGGTTTGGCTCGGTGCGACGGGCGCGTTTCGCCTCTTCTGGAATGGCGAAGAGGTGCTGTCCGACGGCTTCTATCGCGTGCTTGATGCCGAGCGTTTCGCGACGACGGTGGGCGTGAAGGCGGGGTGGAACCGTCTGACGGTGAAGGTTTGTGGGGATGCGCTTCCTCCGATGCTCACGGTGCGGCTCGGGGACCGGGATGGCGCTCCGGACAGGTCGCTCGAGGCGTCCGCGGACCCCGTGCACGCCGACGCCGCCGCGAAGAACGCCGCGCGGCCGGCGCAGCCGGATCAAGCACGGGTGGTGGTTCGCGCCAAGGGCGCCGAGGGATCGATTCGTCCTGCCAACGCGCCTCCCTTGCGCGACAGAGACCCCGGCCGGGTTCGTGGTCCCATCGACCAGTTCGAGGCCATGCTGCGCGGTCCCAACGGCAAGCCCGACGTCCTCGAGGCCTACGCGCGATACCTGATTCACACCGGGGGCGACGACCCCGTGAAGCACCTCGCCCGTGACTTCGCGACACGTGCCGCCGATCAGGCCCCCACCGTGGACCGCCTCCTGCTCGCCTCCACGCTCGCGGAGGACCGCAACCAGCAACGCATCTGGATCGACAAGGCGGTCAAGCTCGCTGGCGACAAGCCGTCCATGGAGCTGCTGCTCGCGCAAGCCCAGCTTGCTCGGAGCGGCCCCCACTGGCGTGACGCCGTCCCGTTTTACGATCAAGCCCTGGCCCGCGATCCAGAGCAAATCGAGGCCCTCCTCGGTCGCGTCGACCTGTACAACGAAGCGGGCCTGCGCAGAACGGCCCTCGGCATGCTCGAGAAAGCCGTCGAACGCAACCCTCGCGCCGTCGGCTTGCTCCGCGTCTACGCCTTGCAGCTGGCCAGCCTCGGCCGGCAGTCCGAAGCCGAGCAGATCGGGGCTCGCTACACCGCTTACCGCTTCGACGATCCCACGCAGCACGTCACCCGCCTCGACCTGGCCGTGGCCCAACGCAACGACGTCCTCGCACAGCACTGGATCGACCGTCTCCTTGCCGCGGACCCGGATTCGCCTCATCTCCTGAGCGTGGCGGCGCGGGCCTACACCGCCATGGGCAAGCCGGACAAGGCCATCGACGCCTACCAGCGCGCTTTGGCCCTCGCCCCCGAGGACACCGACACCCTTCGGGAGCTCGCCGACCTCCACGGCCGTCTGGGCCAGCGCGACCCCCAGCTTCGCTTGCTGCGACAGATCCTGACCTTGCGCCCCCAGTTCAAGGACGTGCGCGAGTACGTGGAGCACATCGAACCCAAGCAACCTCGCGCCGACGAGGCGTACGCGTGGTCTCCCGACCGATTCCTACCGCTGCGCTCCGCCCCCGCCGAGGGCTTCAACCAGCGCACCCTGCGCGACCTGCAGGTCACCACCGTGTACCCCAGCGGCCTGTCGAGCTCGTTCCGCCAGGTCGTCTTCCAGCCCCTCACCGAGGAAGCTGCTACCGCAGCCCGCGACTTCGCCTTCGCCTACCAGGCCGACAGACAGGTCGTTCAGCTGCGCGCCGGCCGCGTCTACCGGGCTGACGGGCGTATCGACGAGACCATCGAGACGAGCGAGGGGCCTGCGGACAACCCCGCCATCGCGATGTACACCTCCGCGCGCATCTTCTACGTCCAGCTGCCCCGCCTCGACGTGGGGGACGTGGTCGAGCTGCGCTATCGCATCGAGGAGGTGTCTGCCGACAACGTGTTCGCCGACTACTTCGGCGAGGTCCAGCACCTGCAATCCTCCGAGCCCGTGCGCAACGCCGAGTACGTCGTCATCGCGCCCACCTCGCGCAAGCTCCTGTTCGGCGTGACTCCGCTGCCAGGCCTCGAGCGAGAGGAACGACAGCAGGGCGACTCGCGCGTTTACCGCTTCTTCGCACCGTCCGTTCGTCCCATCCTAACCGAGCCGAACATGCCCCCCTGGTCCGAGGTCCTCGGCCACGTGCACGTCTCCACCTACGCCACCTGGAAGGACGTCGGCGCCTGGTACTGGGGCTTGGCCAAGGAGCAGATCAACCCGGACGACGAGGTGCGTCGCAAGGCGCTCGAGCTCACGAAAGGTCTCAAGACTGACGAGGAAAAGGTGCGAGCCATCTACGGGTGGGTCGTCAAGCGAACCCGTTACGTGGCCCTCGAGTTCGGCATCTACGGCTACAAGCCGCGGCGCGCCTCGCAGACGCTCGCCCGCGGGTGGGGGGACTGCAAGGACAAGGCAACGCTCATCGTGAGCATGCTGCAGGTGGTCGGCATCCCGGCCAATCTCGTGATCGTGCGCACCGCCCTTCGTGGTGCCTTCCCGACCGAGCCTGCGAGCCTCGCGCCCTTCGACCACGCCATCGCCTACGTCCCGTCTCTCGACCTGTACCTTGACGGAACGGCCGAGTTCACCGGGTCCACCGAGCTGCCCCCGTTCGACCGTGGCAGCATGGCCTTGGTGGTTCATCCCGAGCAATCCCGCCTCGTCACGCTCCCCGACCCGCCCGCCTCGGAGACGGAGCGCAAGAAACGCGTGCGTGCGACCCTTCGCATGGACGGCTCCGCCAGCGTGTCGATCCAGCACGAGGCGTCGGGGGCCATCGCGGCCCAGTGGCGGCTGCGGTATCACGGCGAGAGCTCCCTGCGCGACCGTATCGGCGCCGACACCGTCCAGAGCTTGCCTGGCTTCGTCCTGGACCCGGGCAACGCCGGGGTCGAGTCCGACGACCTCGAGCAGATCGAGCAACCCGTTCGCCTGCGCGTCTCGGGCAAGACCCAGAGCTTCGCGCGAAGGCAAGGTGACGAGCTATCCGTTCCCGTGACCCCTCCCGACCGCTTCGTCCCCCGCTTCGCGTCTCTGTCCCAGCGCAAGCTCGACATCCTGCTGTCGTACCGGTCCACCATCGACGAAGCTTGGACCATCGAGCTGCCCACGGGCGCGAAGATCCGGGAACTCCCGAAGGCTCACGTTCTCTCGACCCCCTTCGGTACGCTTCGGCTCGAGGTCAACCACACTGGAAACACCGTGTCGGTGACGACACGCGTCGGACTGGACAAGCGTCGCATCGCCCCCGGCGAGTACGCCGCGTTCGTGAAGTTCTGCGAGGAGGTCGATCGCGCCTTGAACCAGCGCCTTCTCGTGGGCCGCTGACCATGCGCGCATCCGTGCTCGTTCTCAGCGTCGGGCTGATCGTCGGGCTGATCGTCGCGTCCGATCCCCATCGGTGATCGCTGGAGCCCCTCTTCTTGGGGTCAATTGACTTCTGCCTGCCGGGACCCAATACTCTCGCCGCTGCCGGGTGCAGTGAAGGGGAGAAGATGTCGAACGATTCGAACATGGTCGTGGGGGGACTGGCCGACAACCCAAGAATCATTGCGTTTGCGGGGGGACTACTCTTCTTCCTCGGGCTGGCCGCGGCCTTCCTGGCCTGGGCAACGGACGATTCCGACAGAAAAGTCACCTTGGTCCTGTCGACGGCCGTATTGATGTCCATGGGGTATCCCGCACTTCTGTACGTCCGATCCCTGCAGAAGATTGCCACTCTAGAGCGGCGAATTCAGGCTCTGGAGTCCATGGTCGTTCACCGGCCCTGAGGCCGCGCTCAACGCCTCACGTACAGATCGAAGTCCTGGATCCTGTCCCGCAAGCTGTAGTCCCCCATCCACTCTTGCAGCTCGGGAAAGTCCGTCAGGGCGCGCGCCGAGTCGTCGTGGTTGCCCGTGACCAGCGGGAAGACGTCCCCATGCTCGACCACGATGGCCTTCGGCGGGTTGTGCCGAAGGTCCTCCAGCAGCTTGTCTCTTGCCCACTGGTTTTCCCAGGCCACGCGCTGGGGCACGTTGTAGATGAACCGCGAGGCGGGGCGCCGGCCCGACACGACGTGGACGTGGGGCTCGAACCCCCAGATGAACACGGTGTCGCCCGGTCCCGTGTTCTGCTCCAGCCACGCGGCCACAAGGATGTTGGCTCCGTAGTTGACGTCCGCCACGGTGTAGAGCTCGCCGTCGATTCGGGCGCGGTCTTCCGTGGTGCCCGTGAGCAGGGCGTGGGTTCGCTTCCAGCTTCGCTGCAGGAAGGTCTCGGACAGGTCCACGGTGGCGGTGCGCGCGTCCGCGGCGGCGAGCAAGCCGATGCCGAACAGCGGGGCGCCTACCCACTGAAACCGCTGGGCCCATCGCCACGCCTTCCAGAGCCCGGGGGCCGCGAGCAGGGCGCAGAAGGGAAGGGTCGCGCCGAAGTGGTAGGCGAAGAACTTCGACTGCACCGCAATGCCCAGCGTTTGGGGGAGCGCTGCCGCCGCGATCAGCCACAGCCCTTCCCGCTCGCGTGGCATGCGCCCTCCCACGGTGAGCGACAGCACGAGCCCGATGCCCACGATCGCGGAGTAGCCCCCCGTGGCCCGGTACACGGCCGCGTAGCTGTAGTGCAAGAGGAGCTGCGCATTCCACGTGGTCGACGCGTAGCCAGGAGCGAAGACGAACAGGGTGTGGTGAAGGTCTCCCAGTGCGCCGCGCGCAGCGAACCACCCCACGCATGCGAGCACCGTGGCCACGCTGCCAGCGCCGATGGAAACGAACGCCCCCAGTTGCCTGCGCCACGATTCTTCCAGCACCCGCAGGTGCCAGGCCGCATGCAGAGCGGCCACGATGGGAACCCCGAGCAGGTGAGGCTTCATCAGTCCCGAGGCGCCGAACAGCAACCCTGCGGCGAACCAGCGTAGCCACGGCTTCCAGCGTGCACTCGCGGTGTCGAACCGGGCGGGGTGGGTGCTGACCGCCAGACCCGCGAGCGCGAGCACCCCACCGAAGGACTCGGGCTGTGCCGTATGCCAGAACTCCAGCTGCGCCTGCATCCAAATCGCCAGCACCGCCGCCACCCATCCGATGCGCGCGTCCCCGAAGAACCGTCGCGCCAGCGTGCCCATGACCGGCACGAGCGACACGAACGCGGCCACCTCGATCAGCCGGATCGACCACTCGTTCGAGCCGAACAGACCATGCGCCAGCGTGTAGACGACGAAGATGCCCGGCGGTTTGAAGTCCCACGCGTCGCGGTAGGGCATGCCGCCGCGGAGCACCGTGTCCGCCACCACGGCGTAGATGCCCTGGTCCCGCCCGAACTTCATCAGCAGGATCTGCAGCAGACAGTACCCCGCCACGAGCGCGAGCGTCCCGAGGAGAACTCGATCCGCCGTCGACCACGGGGGACCCTTGCGGGATGGCTGCTCGCTCGCGTCGCTCACGGTCTCCTCCCTACCACGAATCGGGCCCTGGATTCCGTCGACCTACCGCTTGGCGAACACCGCATGGCCATTTCAATCTGTGATCGCATTCCTCTTGTCCGCTGCTCGTTTCGCCACCCAGGCCAGGGTCGAGTCCGCGAGCGAGTACCAACTTGCAGCCACCTCCACTAAGCTACGCTTCACTCGGAACCCCCCTCGGCTCATGGTCAAGTCCGAACAGCTCGCGCTGCCCATCCCGGAGATCCGGGTCGCTGCCTCCCGCGCAGGCATTCCTCGCGCCCATCGCGTGTTCGTCAACCGAAGCCTCAAGATGGCCGGCATCGACTGGATCGGCTTCGACATGGACTACACCCTCGCCATCTACGAGCGAGCCGCCATGGACCCGCTGTGCGTCGGGCTCCTGATCGACCGCCTTCGAGCGCGAGGCCTCCCCGCTTTCATCTCCCACGTCGACGTCGACCCGAGCTTTCCCATCCGCGGTCTCGTCGTCGACAAGCGCCTCGGCCACGTGCTCAAGCTCGACCGATACCGGCTGGTCCAGAAGGGGTACCACGGCCTGCACGCCCTCTCTCAGGACCACCTTCGCAAGACCTACGAGGCTCGTCGAATCCGCCTCGGCACCCCGCGGTACCACGGGGTCGATACGCTCTTCGGCTTGAGCGAGACCGCCCTGCTC
The DNA here is from genome assembly GCA_964488865.1 of uncultured Polyangiaceae bacterium. Classification (GTDB taxonomy): domain Bacteria; phylum Myxococcota_A; class Polyangia; order Polyangiales; family Polyangiaceae; genus MWCO01. The sequence continues at coordinate 215,558 of CAZAWR010000003.1, forward strand.
GCCGCCCTGGTCCACGAGTTCGACCGGCAAGCCTCCCCCGTCGATTACGCACACCTATTCCAGCAGGTGCGGGATTGCGCCGACGGCGCCTACTGCGACGGCACGGTGCCGCGCCACATCCTTGCGAGCCTTCCACGCTTCGTGCGCCGGGACCCTCTGCTCGCTCCCACCCTCCACAAGCTGCGATCCGCGGGCAAGAAGCTCTTCCTGCTCACCAACTCCCCGTGGGACTACACCGACGCCGTCATGGGGCATCTGCTGGGCGACGTCATGCCCGAGTACCCTACCTGGCGGCACTACTTCGACGTCGTGATCACGTCTGCCTCCAAGCCGGAGTTCTTTCAGGAACGTCGACCCTTGCTCGAGCGAGACGGCGAGTCGCGGCGATCGGTCGGTTTGCGCGCGTCGATGCAGCTCGAGCGGGGCAAGGCGTACGAGGGCGGGAACCTGTTCGATCTCGAGCGGATGCTCGGGGTCACGGGCGACCAGATCCTGTACGTGGGCGATCACATCTACGGTGACATCTTGCGGTCGAAGAAGGAGGCTTCCTGGCGGACGGCTCTCGTGCTGCAGGAGCTCGACGCCGAGATCGCGGCTCACGAGTCGTCCTTGGAGGACATCCAGCGTCTCGCGGAGTTGGGCGTGCGGAGGGGTGAACTCGAGGACGAGCTTCGGGCCAACCAGACGCTGTTCAAGGACCAATCACGTCAGATCGACTCCACCCGTGCGACCCGGGACGACGCCCTGGCCCTTGCCATCGAGGTCCATCGCCAACGCGTGAAGCGAACCGTCGACCGGGTGCGAGGGTTGCTGAAGCAGGTCGACGGCGAGACGCACGACATCGAAGCGCGCGTTGACCAGCGATTTCACCCGTACTGGGGTGCACTCCTGAAGGAAGGCACCGAGCTGTCGTGCTACGGGGACCAGGTGCAAGCGTACGCCTGCGTGTACACCTCCCAGGTGTCCAACTTGCTTTCCTACTCTCCCGTCCAGCACTTCCGAAGCCCGAGGGACCTCATGCCCCACGAGATGTAGCGGTCGCCTTGGACTACCCGACCGTGGCCTACCCGACCGAGGACGACGCGCGGCTCCGGTACATCTGCCAGCACAGCCACAGGCCAAGCGCCATGGCGGCGCCCCACGTCAACAGCGCCCCCACGCGCACCACGGACGCGATCGTGTCGCAGTGGTTGAGCAAGCGCCATCCCGTCAGCAGCGAGGACCAGTCGTGATCGGGGTTGTCGCTGAATCCCACGAGCGCGAGCTGCTCCTTGTTCGCGTCGCCCACGTAGGTGGCCATCTCCCAGGCGGAGAACGCGAGCCAGGCCGCACCCACGGCTCCGCCGAAGTAGTCCCGCTGCCGCAGCCACAGGTACAGGCCTGCGATCAACGGGATCGCCAGCTGGAAGATCGTCCCACCGAGCAACATCAGCGTCCGGCCGAATCCCGCGAACACGATGTGCCCCATCTCGTGGAACACCAGCGTGATGCCCCCAAACCAGCTCCGGTACATCGGGTCGATCACGTGCCGTACGCCCGCGTACATCAGATACGCCAGCAAGGGCAGGCGAAGCAGAGCGTGACGTCCTTCGGCCCAGTCTCGGGCATCGTCTCGAACGCTCCCCAACACGCCGACCACGCGCTCTCTCGCGTCTTCAATCGTCAAGGGTCCTCCCCGTGAAGTACGTCGCATCGAACACCGTCGGCAACGCGTGCATGGGAGCCTGGAACGTCGTGGTCGTCCATCGCATTGGCGAGAACATCTCCCCCGTGTTGAGGTACTTGCGGTCCTTGCTGTAGATCACGCCCGAGTCGCGCTTGTAGGGCATCGTGGGCTGTCCGTGCTCGTCGAACACTGCGTACCGGTAGTCCAGCCCGCCCGCCCCTTCGTCGAGCCCGCCTTGCGACGAGAAGTACTTGAAACCCACCACGCTGTCGCTCCACGTCTCGAACTCGGTACCCTCGATGTCGATGAAGGACAGGAACACGACCGCGTGACCCGTCCCGTTGGTGCGGTTCAGGTTGATGAACGACCCGGGGCGAAGCTGCTCGAAGGGTACGCTCTCGCCCATGCCGAAGTGCACGAGCGCGTCTGCCGTCCCGTAGGAGTCCAGGGAATGGTTGACCCAGATGTGCGCCTTGATGTGGTCCGAGTGGAGCGTTTGCCAGCTCTCGATGGGCAGGAAGTCGAAGACCGCGGTGTCCCCCGTGTCCTCGGCCCACAGTGTCATCGCTGTGAGAATCACCTCCATCGCCGCCGCCACGCACATCGTCTTCGCACCCCCCGAGCGCAGGATCGTGCCGTAGCTTCCGTAGGGGATGTCGTGCGTCAGCACCGCCGAGTCGTAGCCCAGCAACCGGTACGCGGCGTCCAGATAGTCGACCGCCGCCAGCACGTAGTCGTGGAAGTAGTCGCTCGACGGCAGGTCGCGCGGACGGATGCTCAACCGTAGCGCGTAGGGGCCTGCCTGCTCCACGCCCGATGCCACGTACGTATCCGTCGTCAGGTAGTACGTGCCCGGCTCGAGCACCGCGTACAGCGCCGTGTTGCCGCGCGTGACCAGCACGGGTGGGGACACGGACGACAACAGGTGCAGGTCGACGTCCGTGCCGTCGGGCTCGGTGAAGGCGATCGTGGCCGCGAGCCTTGCGGGTTCGTCGAGCGTGAAACGGTACACGTACTCGGGCCCCGACTCGTCGAGGGTCTCGTACCCTGGGTAGACGTCGAGCGCGTCGGACGTCGCGTCTTGGGTATCCCGTGCGTCGTGGTAGACGAAGGGCAAGGTCAGCGCTCCGTCCGGGTCCTTGCCGGGCAACAACGGATCGTCGAGCGTCCCCGCGTGCCACGCCGTGAAGCCCACCGTGAGGTCGTAGGGGCCGGCCATCTCACCGCCGCTGCCCACGTACGTGTCCGCCACGAGGTAGTAACGCCCCGCTTCGAGCAGCGTCTCGACCGCCCGATCGGCCCGATCCACGAGCGTGATCGGGTTCGCTGACGACAGCAGATGCAGATCGACGTCCGTCCCTGCAGGCGCGGGTCCGAGCCACGCCTTGACGTGCGTCCTGGCCTCGATCGCGAACATGTACACGTACTCGGGCCCGGACTCGTCGAGGGTCTCGTGCCCGGGGTAGCTGTCCACCACCGATGATGTCGCGTCGTTCGTGTCGCGCGCGTCGCGGTAGTCCGGGAGCAACGGGTTGCCGTGAATGAAGAAGGGATGCTCGAACGTGCCGTCCTGAAATTGGCACGCGTCCCCTTCGCCGTCCCCGTCGGTGTCTGTCTGCCAAGGGTTGGGCACGCTCACGCAGTTGTCTTCGTCGTCCGGGATCGAATCGCCGTCGGAGTCCACGACCGTCGGGGCGTCGCTGTCCGCACCTTCGGCCGCCCCATCGGTTGCGGCTGCTTCATCGCCAGCATCCGGAAGAAACCCATCCGGTCCGGCGTCGGCAGGACCGCCCCAGGACCAGGACGAAGATTCGTCGTCGGAACCGCAACCGAGCAACGCGAGCAGCAGGGCGCCGGAGAGTGCGAGTCGACGGGCTGGGGCATGCATGCGGGGCCTCGTTCGAAGGGATCTCGCTAGTATGGCACAGTCGCGGGGACGGAGCGCCATGGGCTGGGCAGGGCCGATGCGGGGCTCGCGTGGGGCGCCGAGAATGTCGAGGAACCTTGGTGCCGACCGAGGGGGGGTGGTGAATCGCGGCGGGAGGCGCTTCGTTCGGACCCGGTCCGGATTGCCAGGGTTCAATCCGTGGAGATTCTCTGCCAGGATCCCCATTTCCCATCGCGCGTTCCCCAGGTACCCTTTCGGGTTCATGGTGCCCCCCAACCGTCTACCTCCCTTGCGTCCGCCGCCCGTGAAGGCGGTGAGGGACGACGAGTCGACGTTGGTGGGTCCACCCAAGCAGTTGCTGGAGGCGGTGCACCGCTCCGCGCCGCCACCGCCTGTGCGATCCGCGCCGCCACCGCCTGTGCGAACGTCCCCACCGCCGCCGGTACGCACCGCCGCACCACCCCCGCCTTTGCGCTCTGCGCCGCCCCAAGCGCTGCACACGCCTGCGCCGTCTACGGTGACCCCCCTGTCGTCGCCGCCCACGGGCGCGCCAGGTAGGAGCCAGACCCCTGCGCCGTGGGAGTTGCCCAATGATGGGGCTCCCATGGGGTCCGTGCCCCCTTCCAGCGGACCTGCCTTCCGTTCGATCCCACCGGCCGACCCTTTGTCGACGCAGAACGCTCAGCAGGTTCCTCCCCCCATCGGTGCCAAGGCGCTCGGTATGTGGATTGGCGGCGCCGCAGTTGTCGGGTTGTTGGTCAGTGTGTTGGGTGCGTGGTGGCTGCTGCCCGACGAGAAGCAGGTTTCCGCTGGGCTTCCGCGCGCTTCTGTCGCGGCCGTGAGCGCCTCAGCCGTGGCGTCTGCACCGGTCAAGGAAGCGGAGTCGACCGCCTCCGCGCTGTCCCTGCCCTCTCTGGTCGAGCGCGCTGAGCAGGGGGACCCTGTGGCGATCGACCAGATCGAGAGGCGCCCTGCCACCGACCGCACCATGACCGAGGCCTTGGCTTGGGCTCGCGGGAAGTCCGTTCGCAAGCGACAGTTGCTTGCGTCGATTGCCAAGGACCTTCGAGCCGACCTCCCCCTGTCTGCGGATCGCGATACCTTGACCAAGCTCAAGCCCTACACGGAGGACCCCGAGACCGCGACCGAAGCGCTCGCGATCCTGGCGTCCCTGCGCACCCCCATGTCTGCGGACATGCTCTACGACGTGTGGGGTCGACGCCGGGATCGGACGGATGCGGCAGAGCTTGCGAAGAGCTTGCTGTATGCGCCGGAGGTCCGAGAATCTGCGTCGGACGCGCTCGCCGTGGTGCTGGACCTTCGCGCCGCCAACACGTGCGAGCAGGTTGCCGAGATCCTGCCTCGCGCGCAGCAGAAGGGAGACCAGCGATCGCTGCCGATGCTGGGCAAGCTGACCTCGCGCTATGGTTGCGGTCGGCTCGGCGGCCAGGACTGCTACCCCTGCTTGCGAGGCACGAACGCGGTCACCGACGCGATTCAAGCCGTGCGTGGCCGTCCTGCGCCGGGGATTTGAGCTTACGGTTCGCGGAAAAAGCGAGGGACACGTCGCGAGATGCCCGTGAGGATCTCCCACGAGATGGTGTCCGCGTGCCGTGCGATCTCGTCGGCGCCAATCACGTCGGACCCTAGCGGACCCTGCTGCGGTCCGAGCACCACCACCTCATCGCGCAGGGAAACGCCCGGCAGGTTGGTGACGTCGATCATGATCATGTCCATGGACACGTTGCCGACGATGGGAGCGGAGGCGCCTCGAACGAGCGCGCGCCCCTTGTTGGAGAGGCTTCGCGGCAGGCCGTCGGCGTAACCCATGGGCACGGTCGCGAGCTGAGAGGTGCGCAGTGCCTTCCAGGTAGACCCGTATCCTGCTCCTTCCCCGGTCAGCACCTCGCGCAGGGCCACGATCTCGCTGCGCACGCGCATGACGGGGCGCAGGTCGGTCACCAGGTCAGCGCGGGGGGACACTCCGAACAATGCGATCCCGGGGCGAGCCAGGTCGTAGCGGGCGTGAGGAACCCGGATGAGAGCTGCGCTGTTTGCAGCGTGAATGACGTCAGGGTGGAACCCCGCGGTCCGGGTCTCGTGTACGGCTCGATCGAACAGGGCGCACTGGTGGTTGGTGACGTCCAGGTTGTCGCCATCCGCGTCCGCGAAGTGCGTCATCATGCCTGTGAGTCGGACTTCGGGGAGGGACCGGATTCGTTCGAGCATGGTCCCGATGGCGTCATGGCGCACCCCGAGGCGGGACATGCCTGTGTCCACCTTGAGATGCACCCCGACCGGCGCATGGCCGTACAGACGCACCTCACGCGCCAGGGCTTCCAGTTGTCCCGGGTCGTACACCACCGGCGTGAGGTCGTGAGCCAGCAACTCGCCCCAGCCGTGCCCGTAGTTGCCTCCCATCACGAGAATCGGCGCATGGATGCCGGCGTTGCGAAGCTCCACCGCTTCTTCCAGCAGGGCCACGCAGATGCCGTCAATGCCGGCTCGCTCGAGCGTCCGCGCTACGGCGGGTGCCCCGTGACCGTAGCCGTCGGCCTTGAGCACACCCCACAGCCGCGTGTCCCCCGCGTAGCGCCGAAGCACACGCAGGTTGTGCCGCAGGTGGCCAAGGTTGACCTCGGCCCGGGTAGGGCGAACCGCATCCGCTGGTGTGGCACGTCGAGGTCGTTGCACGCGAGGCAGGGGGGTAAGGGCAGGTAACGCCATGTTTGTCCTTCGCGCTTATCGAACGCAACCGGATCGGTCAAGATTCCTGCAATCTTCTTCCGGCGAGCGTCGACCTTACCGCTCAGGACGATCGAGACAGCTCCCGTCGCTGAAAGCACTCCTTCCCGCCGACGAGGATGGGCAAGGGATTGAAGCCTACGCCTCGACGATCGAGCCGCCCCCTCGTGCTCCGAGTTCCGTTTCCGTGACCGACGCCGTGACCGACGCCGTTCTTCTGAGGGGGCTTTCGCAAAGCCCCCTCGCCGCGCTCACCGCGGCTCACCCCAAAACGCCTCGCCTTCGGCTCGGAAAGCCCCCAATCAAGCACTGTCCTTCGAGCAGTGCTTGATTTGGGACTAGAGCCAAATCGTAGGGCGATTTCGCGTTGAGACCGAGGCTGAGCCGCCTCGGGGGAAGGAGCCCTCGCACGCACCACCCACCCAATAGGTGGCGGACCGCCTCGCCATGGGGCGTCGTGGACGCCGCAGATTCTGCTTACGCACCCCCGAGGTAGGCGCATGGACGGCCGCGAGCCCCCCGGGGCCCGCTCTGATTTCCCACCGAGCCTATGGACGTCAGCGGTCTCGATGCTACCATAGCTTTGTGCTGGTCGTTCTACGCAAGCTGGGACGTGGCTCGCGAGCTGTGACCGGTCGCCTTGTGCGAGCGCCGAGGAAGGGATCCGTGATCGTGATCGAGTTCTCCGACGGCCTCCACGAGTATGTGACGACCCCCGTGCGTCGCGTCCTTCGCGTGGTGGGACACGACATCTTTTTCATCGAGACCGCCAACAGCCGTTACAGGCTGGAGATCTGCGGTCGCGAGCAGAATCTCGAAGGTGCTTCCTCGGGCTGAGGGTCCCTCGCACGAAGAGCTTGATTTCCGCAGCGTTGTGGACCACAAGAAGCGCTCTTCGCGGTCGCACCACCAAGCGATGCCCGAAGACGTCTACGCTCGAGAGGAATGCCTCATGGCCAGAAACGATCGTCGTAACTCCAACAAGATGAAGAACCGCCGTGGGGAAGCTAGCAAGCGCCGCACGGAAGCCCGCCGCAAGGCCCAAGCCACCGAGGCTCGCAAGGCCGGCACCAAGGTCAAGAAGCTCAAGCCAGCCCCCGCGCCG
>CAZAWR010000003.1:222971-228654 GCA_964488865.1 uncultured Polyangiaceae bacterium
CGTCGGGCTCAGAGGTCGTCGATGCCGCGGTCGCCAGCGCCGCGCCGGTCGAGTGGCCGCTCGGGAAGCTCGACGTGAGGCTGTACGACAGGTGCGGCACGAGGTCCGGGCGCGGCCGGTGGAACACGTTCTTCAGCGCCAGGCTCAGCAGGCACACCGCCCGCGCCGCCCAAGCCCGTGGTCGTCGAGCCCGTTGCTGAAGCCGCTCCGGCCCCTGAAGCAGCGCCCGAAGAAGTCGCTCCCGAAGCCTAGGTTGTTCCTGCCCCCCTAGCGAATCGTGATGCTGGGGTAGTGCACGTCAGGCCGACTCTGCGGTCGAAGGTAGTCCGTGGGCTCCCCGATGAGTCCTACGTCGCCAGCGCTGCGCGTCTCGTCCTTGAGCTTCCATCCACCCTGTCCGTACACCCACTCCTGGGCGAGCTGCGTGACGCGCAGGTTCGGGTCGTCCGGCCTTTGCCAGCCCACCGCCACGAACACCATCGCCGTGTTGTCGTCCACGAACTGAATCCCGCGATACTCCACGTCCACGATGCGAAGAGACCCGCCCCACGCCGCGTGGCGTTTCGCGAACTCTTCCAAGTCCTTGGGCGCGACCATCTCTGTCGCCACGTCCATGCGCCCGAAGCGCGTCGCCATGTTGAGGTCCGACGCCGCCTCCTGCAGTTTCGCCACCTTGGTCTGCCCCATGCAACCGACGGTTGCGAGCAACAACCCCGCGGAAACGATGCTGGAAAGGACGTGTCGACCGGCTCGTGAGTTTCGGAGATTCCCCATCACGACCCCTTCTAACCGTTGTTCGTCGCGTGGGTAAAGTTCGCGGCTCCCGTGCCCCGCCGGCGCGTTCGGAACCCCCGCAGCGCCGCTGATTTTCGGCTAGGCTCGGCGTCCTCATGCCCTTTTGTGTCGGCATCGACGAGAACGGGCTCGGCCCGCAACTCGGACCCCTGATCGTCACTGCCGTGGCGGCGCGTGCGACGCAGGATGCGGCGCGACGCATGACGCAGGACCCGCGATCGTTTCTGCATGAGCGTCTGGCGGACTCGAAGAGGCTCGTGAGCCATCAGCACGTGGTGCTTGGGGAGGCCTGGGCGCGCACGCTCGGTGGCGACGCACGGGACCCCGATCATCTAGTACGGCGGCTCACGCTGGAGCCGATGGAGGCACTGCAGGCGCGGTGCCCCCCTGCCGCCTTGCCGCAATGTTGGTCCACCGACGGCGAGCGTTTCCGTGCCAGCGACGTGGCCCTCACGCAGGCGTGCGAGGACCTCGAGCATCTGCGGGAGCTGGGGGTCGACGTGGTCTGGGTGCGTTGCTCCATCACGTGCGTTCTGCGCATGAACGAGGCGCGCCATGCGTGTGTGGGTCGGCTCGATCTGGACCTTCGATCCATGGAAGCGTTGCTCGTCGCGGCGCGCGAGCACGCGGGCGAAGAGATCGATGCGCGATGCGGGAAGGTGGGCGGCTTGATGCGCTACGCGGGCAAGTTCACGCAGCTTTCCGGCTACCTGGTCACGGTGATCGACGAGCAGGCGTCCGAGAGCGCGTACCGGCTTGCGGGGCTTGGCGAGGTTCGGTTTCTTCGCGACGCGGAGGAGAGGGACCCGCTGGTGTCACTGGCATCGCTGGTGGGCAAGTGGGTACGCGAGACGCTGATGGGGCGCATCGTGGGGTTCCATCGAAGACAAGACGAGGGGTTGCCGGACGCGAGTGGGTACAACGATCCGGTGACGGACCGGTTCGTGCTCGGGTCGAAGGGAATACGAGATCGACTTGGGATTCTGGACGGTTGCTTCTTGCGCGAGGGACGGAAGCGTTGATGGCGGGAGCGGGGAGAGCCGACAAGGCGACGTGTCGCATCCTGGACGGGCCTCTGGGCTGGGAGATGGCGCGGTTCGGTACGCCGCTGGCTCTTGCCATGGGCTTGCAGGTCACGTTCAACCTGGTCGACGCGTATCTGATCGCGAGGTTGAGCCCGGACGTGGCCGGACCCGCGCTTGGTGCCATCGGGATTTGCGACCAGATCGCCGCACTCGGCACCATCATTTCCTACGGGGTGTCGATCGCTACCGCGGCGCTGCTCTCGCAATACCAGGGCCGGGGAGACCGGGACGCGGTGCGCAGGATCGCCTCGCAGTCCTTGTGGCTAGTGCTCGCGCTCTCCGTGGTGTTCGGGTTGGCCGGGGTGCTGTTGGCCGGTCCCGTGATCCGCGATGTGGTCGGGGCCAAGGGAGCCGTCGCCGACCTGAGTGTCCAGTACCTGCGCGTGATCGTGGGCGGAAGCTTCTCGATTTTCCTGCTGCTGCAGCTCACCAGCATGCAGAGAGCGCTGGGGTCCAGCAAGACCCCCGTGGTGATCCTCCTCGGCTCCAACGCGTTGAATCTCGTGCTCGCCGTCCTGCTCTGTTACGGGCCTGGCGAAGCTCCCCCAATTTTTTTCTGGGGTCCCCCCATCGCCGAGGCCTTGCACATCCCGCGCATGGAGCTCGTCGGCGCTGCATGGGCCACCCTCGGTGCTCGCGTCGCCTTCCTCGTGCCCCTCGTCATCGTCATGGAGAGGCGCTTCCACCTGTTTCGAGGCAACCTCTCCGTGCCCCGCGACCTGCTCACGCTGCGATCCATCACGCGCATCGCCTGGCCCGCGAGCGCCCAGTTCGTCGTGCGCATCATGGCCATGCTCCTTACCCACTCGCTGGTTGCCCGTGCGTTCACCACCGCCGCCGATCAGGGGGCTTCCACCGCCCTGGGCATCGTCTTCCGCCTCGAGACCTTGGCCCTGTTCATCGGCATGGGGTGGGGGAGTGCCGCCCAGACGTTCCTTGGACAGAATGAGGGCGCAGGCCAGCACCGTCGCGCACTGCACAGCGGGTGGTTCGCCGCAGCCTACAACGTCATCGCCATGTCCCTGCTCGCCCTCGCCTTTTACGTCCTCGGTGACCCCGTCGTCCGCTTCTTCGACAATGACCCCTCCGTCGTGTCCACCGCCGTCCACTATCTCACCGTGGTCTCCCCCTCCTACCTCGCCCTCGGCGTAGGGATCGTGCTCGGCAGCGCCATCGCAGGCGCTGGCGCCACGCGGCTCACCCTCACCATCGACGCCCTCGTCGTGATCGCTTTGCAGCTTCCCCTCAGCCTTTGGGCCATTCACAGCGCGGATTCCCCCGACCGCCTCTGGTGGGTTCTCGCCTCCGTCAACGTCGTATTCGCCGTCGTGTACGCGTACGTCTATCGGAGAGGGCTCTTTCTTCGACGCCTCATCTGACGGCACCCCATTGCATTGGGGCCTTGTGGTGCCAGAATGCGCCCATGGAGCTGCCCCCCGACACCACCGTTCGCTGGCTCGTTCGTCGTTACGCCGCGCTGCTCGCTCGCGAGCAGGACCCCGAGGTCAAGCGGCCGATTGTCTTGCCTACCGGAGACTTCTTTCCGGACGATTTCGACGGCGACGCAGGGAGCGTGAACCTGCTGTTCTGGCGGTTGCAGGAACACAGCGGTCTGACGGACGTGGACGTGGAGTTGCGGTTCGTCGATGACGGGGGTGCTGCACCCACGGGGGGTGGTTGTTCGGGGGGGTCTTGTGGTGCGCATGGGGGAGCCAAGGTTCCCGCCCCGGTTCCCCCGATCGCACGCTTGCCGGACGCCTATCGCGTGGATGTCCTGTTGAGCCAGGCGCGCACGCCCGTGACGATGACGGCCTACCTTGCGACGGCGCTGGCGCGTGTTCACATCGAGGAGACGGGCGGGTTGGGCGAATGGCCGGAGGACGAGTGGAGGGCGACCTGTGAGCTATCCGCCATCTCCCTGGGGTTCGGTGTGCTTCTCGCGAACGCTTCGTACATGTTCTCCAAAGGCTGTGGGGGCGTTCACGTGGATCGAGCGACGGCGCTGCAGGTCACGGAGGTGGCCTTGGCCTTGGCGCTGTTTGCGGCGCAGAGGGATCAAACGCCATCGTTCACGAGTGCGCTGGACCCGACCCAGCGGTCCGCGTGGGGCGAAGCCAAGCTGTGGGCTGATTCGAACCAGAAGCTGATCCGTCGCCTTCGTCGTGACCCGGCGGAGGTAGCGCGCGACGAGACGCTCGAGGTGCAGGAGGCGAAGCCTTGGCTCGCCCGCGTGCTTGGCATCGGAGGAAAGAAGAAGCGGAGCCTCGAGGTCTTTGACGAGGATGGTTTCTCTCAGTTCGAGGCCGAGATGAAGGGGCGCAAGGCAGGCGGCGACACGCCGAAGGCAAAGGACCCCAAGGCCGACGAGCTACGTGCGCTGGTCGATGAATCTCTCGAGGAGGTGCGGGCCTCCAGGGAACAAGTGTAGGCTCGAGGTCGCGTTCTACTCGCAGACGAGGCCCTTCGAGCCGGGGCAGCACACGACCTTGAGGTCGCACTCGGGCATCGCGGTCGCCGTGTCTTCGACGAGGGTGCCGTAGCAGTCGCACGGCAACGTCACGGTCGAGAGATCCTTTTCGATCGGGCAGGCCTTGATGCTGGCCTCTTCGGCGGCATCTTCGGCCGCGTCGGGGGCCGCGTCCTGCTCGTTGTCTTCGCATCGAAGGTCGCCGAGGGATGGGCTGCACACCACCTCGCTCTGGCAACCGGGGACCTGGGCGGCGGGGTCGGTCGCGACGTGGCCGTAGCAGTCGCAGGGCAACGTCACGGTCGTGAGGTCGACGTCGTCCGGACAGGCTTCCAACGCCACGTCCCCTTGCGCTTCTGCTTGTGCCTCCGCCTGCGCTTCGGCTTGCGCTTCCACGGTCACGTCGGAGCCGGCATCCGAACCGGGTTGGTTGTTCTTCTCGTCCTCCGCGTCGTCACTGCAGGCACCGGCGAAAGCGAGCGTGGCAAGAAGAAGGAAATGGACGGGGCAAGCGGTCTTGGTCATGAGGCGCTCCTACCACATCTCCCCCCACCAGTGGGCAAGAATTCCAGCGGCGCACATTGGCATTCTTTCGAGTCTTCATTCGCAGGCGCAAGCCACCGTTTCCTGTCTCTCGTCACAGGCCACGGGGTATTGATTGCAGCAGTTTTGCCGGCACGTCGACGAGCTGCAGTTCTGCCAGCACGACCAATAGTCATCGGCGTCTGGGGCCCACTCGTAGTCGTACAGTTCCGTGGCGCAGGGCGAAGACGCCAAGCATTGCTGGCAGGTCAGGGTCATCGCGCCGCCGCCGCAGGCGTCGGTGCAGGACGACTTGCACGCGGCATTGGTGTACCCGCAGATGCAGTCCCAGTAGACCGAGAACGCGTCGCAGGCCTGCGCGTAGTTCTGGCAGCATTCGCCCCAGCACGACGAGTCGGACCCGCACTCCTCATAGCAGGCCTGCAGGTCCTGGAACCCGGGCGCCGCGTACATCTTGTCCCGCATGGGCTTGCAAACCGTGCTTTCGCACGAGGAACAAGCCGTGGTCCAGGTACCGGTCCCGTCGCATGCGGAAGCGCAGGGCCCCGAGCAGTCGGTCGGGCCGGTTCCGCCGGTTCCGCCGGTTCCGCCGGTTCCGCCGACGCCGCCGGTCCCGCCCACGCCGGTCCCGCCCGTGCCGCCGGTCCCACCGCCGCCGCCGGTCCCACCGCCGCCGGTTCCACCCGTGCCGCCGGTTCCACCCAAGCCGCCTGTTCCGCCCAGGCCGCCGGTCCCTCCGACGCCGCCGGTCCCGCCGCCGCCGGTCCCGCCGCCGCCGGTCCCGCCGCCGCCG
>CAZAWR010000004.1:0-178893 GCA_964488865.1 uncultured Polyangiaceae bacterium
GAAAGGGCAAGGGTAGGGGCAGGGGACCAGAACCCGGGCCGGCGCAATGCACCCCTTTTCGAGGAGGTGGTTCTCGCGGCACGCGTAGGGGCGCGAATCGGCCCGCGCGCTCAGGGGGCTGGCACGCGCGCAATCACCCTCGTACCGCCCCCTGGGGCATCCAAGATTTCCAGTGACCCGTGCACGGAGGACAGGATGGCCGACGCGCTGAGCAGGTGAACCCCGCGAGGCCGACCGACGGTGGACGGGTCGATGCGCAACCAGATGAGGGCGTCGCGGGTACCGGAAGGGACCGAAGCGCCGCCATCGTCGACCTGCAGCACGAGATAGCGACGATCGTAGGAGGCGGTGAGGTGCACCTTGCCCCCGCGGGGAGTGGCTGCGATGCCGTGGTCCAGCAGCAGTCTCGTGACCATCTCGGCCGCGGAGCTGGGGACGACGACTTCGAGCTTGTCGGGCAGGCTGGTCGAGATCTCGACGCCATATCGGTCCGCCCGCACGGAAGCTCGCTCGACCAGGCTTTGTAGCGTCGTGCTGGCATCCACGAGGGCGGGCAGCTCGTCGGGCTTGACGTGCAGCACGCGGGACACGTCCGACAGCAGCTCTTGCAGCTGGGATTGGCAGACCTGGGCGGCCTCGAGCAGACGTGGCGTGTCGGCGGATCGACCCTTGAGCGACGCGTTGTCCACCTCGCGAGAGAGGCCGGTGAGGGCGGTCTTGACGTGTCCGGCCACGGCGGAGGCGAAGGCCGCGACGGGGGTCAAGGCGTCGGCGGGAGGGGGGATGGTGGAGGGAGCGACGGAAGCGTGCTCGGCGGAGTCTCCTGCGGCGAAGACGGCGGCGAGCTCGCGAGCATAGGCTTCACCCTGCTGCTGGGCGGCCTCGAGCTCCTTGCGGAGGGCTTCCATTTCCTTGCGGTCGTGCAGGTCTTCCGCGGGTAGCACGAGGGATTCTTGTCCGCCCTCGAGCTCCAAACGTCCGCCGTAGCGGGTTGCCATCCGGCCGAGCCAAGCTCGTTCCGTGCGGTCTCCGGACAGCGTCTCGGGCCCAAGCGCCACGGACACGCGAACCTCGTCGCCCTCGCGGCCGATGTTGACCTCCGGCACTTCCGGTCCGCCGACCATCAACCCGGTCTGGCCCACCAGGATCTGGATCATGCGACGCAGGTCGCCTTCGTCGCCGTTGACTTCCGTTCCGCTACCCGGCTCCAGGCGAAGCCTGGCCTGGGGCATGACCTCGACCACCAAGGCCGCCAAGTCGACTCGCCCGCGCGCCCCGCGCTTGCTCATGCTCACGTTGAGCGAATCGAGCATGCGCATCGCGTCGTCCAGCGCCGCCAGCGACGTCTCGATCTCGGCGGGCGCCACTTCTTCGATGGTGACCTCGGGAGTGTGCGAAAGACGCGCCACGCCCTTCCGAAGCGTCTTGGCCGCCGCCCTCGCCTCCTGCGTGAGCAGCCAGCTAAGCTCCTGTTTCGTCAAGCGGTCGCCCTGGGACACGGGACCTCCTCGTTGGCTCCCGGCATCGCATATGCCGATTCGAATCGCTCCCATCATGCCAGACCTGCGCGGTAGGGCAACAGGTCATGGAGCCGCCCTCGCCGGCCCGCCGCGTCGACGACGCTCCGCCCCCATGCTAACGAGCCAACCATGAACCGTCGGCCCCCAAGCGCACGGCCTGCCCTCGAACCGACACGCGCCCTGTCCCATCCGCTGTGGTGGGGCGCGCTCTTGGTGCTCGTCGCCAACGATCACCTGCTCAAGGGCTCCGGTATCCTCCACCCCTTCGTGACGGGAAAGCTCAGCGACGTGGCGGGCATGATGGTCGCCCCCGTGGTGCTGTGCGCGCTGCTGGGGCTGCGAAGCCGCTTCACCTGGGTGCTCGCTCACGTTGCCGTGGGCGCGGTGTTCGCCATCCTCAACCTCCTGCCCCAGGCAGCGCACGCCTGGAGCGAGGCCTTCGCCTCCGTGGGCGTGCCTTTCCGCGTGTGGGCGGACCCCACGGACCTGCTCGCCTTGCCCGCCCTGGCCGTCGCGTATGTCACGTTCACCAAGGCCCGCGCGGTCGCCTCCCGCCCTGCATGGCTGCCACGCTTCGCTACGCTCCTCGGCGCCATCGCATGCCTCGCCTCTTCCCCCTGGCCTGTCGCTCGCCCCACCGTCGCCCAAGACCGCGTGCTCGTCGAACACCATGACGGCGTGGTCTTCGTCCTGGACGCGCGGTCCGGTTCGCTCGTCCGCAGCCTGCGCGCCACCGGCACCAACGAGGCCCCCCCCGCCATCCACGACCGCATCCTCTACCAGGTCCGATCCGATGGCAGGATCACCGGAATCCACGTCGACAACCCCCAGACACCCTTCACGGTCTGGAAGCACCCCAACCCCGAAACCTGGGTCCGCATCCTTCACGTCGACGCCCACCGCCTCTTCGTCGCAGGGGGCGACAACCACCTGTACGCGATCGATCGCGTGTTCGGCGCCGTCGCGTGGTCCTTGCCCATCGACACCACGCTGCTCGAGGAGTTGACCTTCGTCGAGGACAGCCTCCTGGTCTCGGACCAGGACCGCGTGCGTGCGGTCAACGTGCGGACAGGTCAAACCGTCTGGGAATACCGTGCGCAAGACACGGTGGGAGCAGGCGAAGTTCACGGCAATCGCCTGTACGTGGCGAGCCTCGACGGGGTCGTGCACGGGCTCGACCTGGGCAGTGGCCGCGAGGTATGGCGTTACGAAGGTGGCGCTTCCGCCTGCTACCGCCACGGGCCCCGCGTGTTTGTGCAAGCCGGTCAGGTCTTCGCCTGCTTCGACGGCGAGACGCGTGCCATCGCGATCGACACCCGCAAGGTGCGGTGGGCGCAGGAGAGCCAGCCGGTGGCGATGGCTCCCGGCGTGCTCCTCCTGCAGCACACCGACGTCACCCTGCAAGGAGTGGATGCATCGTCGGGCAAGGTCCTCTGGTCCCGCCAGCTCGAGGACGATCTCGGCAGCCGCCCGACCGTCTCGGAGGCGATGGCGTTTGTGCGCGACGCGACGGGCAAGCTGCACGCGCTGGACACGCAGACCGGCGCGGTGCGCTGGGTTTTCGACTGGCCTCGGGAGGGGATGGTTGCGGCCTCGGGGTCCACGGTCGTGGTGACTCGTTAGGGTCATCGCTTCGCCAACACCCCCAACATGCCGCGGTCGAGTACGGTGTTGTGTGGATGACCTTTTGCGTTTCGCGGCTCTCTGCCTCCGTTATGCTGCTCCTCCGTGAAGTCGAGCCCGAATGAGCCCTGCCCCTGCGGAAGCGGCAAGAAGTTCAAGCGCTGCTGCGGAGCCCCCGCACGCGCCGCTGACTCCCTGATCTCCGTTACCGCCGAGTGCCCCCCGAGTCCCACCCGCACGCCACGCGGCGTCGTCGCGTCCGCCACCACGATCACGTGGAACCCCATCTCGCCGTCAGGCTTACGCCGCAACCTGACCCAGCAATCTTGTGTCGACCTCGTGCAACGCACCAACCCGGCCGTGGTCCCGTTGTTCCTCGAACTGTGCGACCACCGGTCCACCGAGGCCGCGAGGGCCCTTCTCGACCTTCTCGAGCCGGTCACGGAGTTCGAATACGAACGCGCCTGGTGCTTGACTGACATGCGGAGGATGGCCCTGCACGTTCTCGGCGTGGAACCGTTCTCCGACCCGATGGTGTACGGTCACCTCATTCGTCACGGTGACGGTGCTCGTTGGACGCAGGTCGGCCGGTCCGTGCAAGACCTCCTCATCTCCCTTCGTCCTGAAGGAGCGAATGTCCTCGACGACCTTCGAGACGTCTGCCGGCGTCTGGACTGCCCGGTGCCGAAGTTGATTCTCGGGTACGAGCTGATGTGCCGCGAAGGCCGTTGGTGCGAGGAGGTGTTCGAGCGGTTCTCGGAGGCAATCCGGCCGAGCGCCTGGAAGGGCGACCCGCAGTACGTCCCCCGCTGGACCCAAACGATGGCCCACGCGGTCACGTGCGTCATCGATACGCACATGCGGGCCGGACGCCAACGAGAGGCCATCGATGCGGCCCAGGGGGTCCTCAAGTTCCCGTGGGAGAAGGGGGACATCTCCGAGAGCAGCATGAGTGAGGTGTGCGGTGTCTTCCTTGCCCTCGGCTTGGACACGGGAGTGACCGGTCTTTGCCGCCGCTTGCTGGCCGCGCATCCCGCCTGGTACATGCCCCATCACTGGCTCGGGTGCATCTACGTGGCGGCGGACAAGCAGGAGTCCGCGCGCAACCACTTCCGGTTGTCGTTCAAGACGGACCAAGTGGGCGACGAGTCCAGGAAGGGCGCAGCCTTCGCATGGCTCCGGCTCGGGGACCCCAACATGGCGCTCGAGTTGCTATCGGCCGTGAAGGCCCACGACAAGACGTGGGAGGATCTGTACGCACGCGCGCTGACGCTCTTGGGGCGGGATGACGAAGCGCTTTCCGCTTGGGAACGCCTGGCGGCCCAGGAGCCCGACAACCTCGACTACCTCCTTCAGGTCGCACAGCTTCACGACACCGCCGGCCGCCTGGACCAAGCGGAAGAGCACTACCGCGCGTGCCTGGAGGACGAATCCGCGCGTGCCTCCGTTCAGGCTCGTGTGCTGCTCGGCACGCTGCTCCTTCGGGCCCAACGTGTCGAGGAATCCCTCGATGTTCTGGGCTGGTTCCAGGACCCATCCCGTGTCGCCGAGTTGCCGACCGAAGGCTTTCGAGCCAAGCTGTGCGAATCCTACGGCGCGGCGCTCTTGGCCGCCGAACGCCACGAGCTAGCGGTCCCCTATCTGCGCGAGGCGGTTGCGCGCCGGCCGACCTGGCAGAGGGTCTATCTCCTCGTGGTCGCGTTGCTTCCCCTGGAACGCTTCCAGGACGCAAGTGACGTCCTGTCCGACAGCGCCCTGCTCGAGACGTCCCCCGCGCTGAGCTACCTCCACGCCATCGTGCTCTTCCGGCTCCAACGATGGGGCGAGGTTCTCGAGGCCCTGACCAACGCCGAAGAGTGGATGCGAACGAACGATGTCGGCGACCAGGCGCACAGCCTTCGTCTTCGGGCCTTGCTCTTGACCGGCCGGCCTCTTGACGCTTTGCGAGCGTGCGAGACGCACCTCGAGGAGGTCTTGGCGAACCCCGAGCTTGCTGGGCTGCGAACGTTCGCCTTCGAGCGGGTCACAGCAAGGATCGAGGCGCTCGAACAGCTCACCAAGGACCGAGAGCAAGCCTTGGAGGCCGAACAGCAGTGGGCGCGTCGCGAATTGTCGGAGGTCAAAGGCAAGAATCTCCGCCTCGTGTCCGAGGTCCGGCGGCTCGAAGAGGACCGGAGCCGGTCTCGGCTCCCTTCGAACACGGACGACGGCAGGCAGCGAGAGCGTCTCCCCGAGCCGGTACGCGCCGAGCTGCCGTCGGATATCGTCGCGGTGTTGTCCACGGCCGAAGCGACGTGGCAGCACCTCGACAACGACGCGGACTTCGGGCCGGTCCTGGTGCAGCTTGCGCGGGCCCTCGAATCGGTGCTCGTTCGGGCTGTGTGCCGTCCGTTGTTGTCGCTCGCGCAGGGGCGAGGCGTGCCCGTGCAGGCAAGCCAGGCTGGCAAGCTCGGGCTGGGCGAGGCCGCCATCCTGCTGGCGGGAGAGTTACCTCTGTCTCTGTCCTCCGCGGAAGGTCCGGCATGGCGCGAGTCGGCGGAGCTGTTCTGGACCACAGGGAGCCGCGCCAAGGACCGTGCCTGGCTGCAACGGACGGCCCCATCGGTCGTGCAGGGCATCGCGAAGCAAAGAAATGAAGCTGCCCACGGAGCCACGCCCGCATCGCGATCCGCTGCGCTGAAGATGCGCAAGGTGTTGCTGGGCGAGGGAGACGGGGTGGGGCTCCTGGTGCGAATCTGGAGGGCGAAGGAGTAAGCGCTCACGCCCGCCGGGCAGCCAACCAAGCACCCGCCCCCGCGACATCCAGCAAGTAGCTCGCGACCACTTCCCGCTCCACCCAAGGGGGCATGAGGGGCTGGAACTTCGAGAGCCGGTAGTTAGGCAATGACGCCGCCACGTCGGACCAGAGCTTCTCGTTCTCCCAGAACTCGGGCTCGCTGATTCTCTCGATCGCCTCGCAAAAGTCGTGTTCCTGCACGTGTTCGCCGCGAACCCTGAGGACGAAGTTGTCGGACACGATCTTCCAGTCGTGACCAATGGCTTCGAGCGCGTAGCGCAGCGTGGTGTTGATCCGCCCGCCCGCGAAGGTCCACCACCGAATCTCGTCCACGTCGACCTCGAGTCCACCTCGCTCGGGGTCGAGGATGCCCGCCATCGACTCTCGGAACGCCAGCAGAACGACCGCGGCCGACTCGTCGAGGTAGCGGTAGGATTCGTCGCTCGTGACGATCTGCAGGATCTTCTGCGCCACCTCGCGACCCAGGAACTGGGGAAGGAACCCACCCCAGGTGGGCTTGCGTCCACGGGGGGCGGGCTGGACCACCACACGCCGGTCGCCGTGCTGCACGCGCAGCACGGTCCAGGCGCGTCCGCCAAGCAGGAAGCTGCTGATGCCGTCCACCAGACGGTCCACGAAGTCCTGCTGCAGCGAACCCACCGGGTGACCGCTGGTGGTGCTCACCGCGTACGTCTGCGGACTGGAGAACACCGCGTACAGCTCCATGAAGTTGCGGCGCCCGAACTGACGTTCAGCTTTCGGCCCGAGCACCAGGCGCCCCGAGGCCAGCACGAAGGCCCGATCACGGATCATCCACGCCAGCAGGCGATCCAGCTCAGCACGCTCGATGCCGCGGAAGTCCGGCACCCTCGCAACATGCGACCATGCTTCGTCGACGGGGACACCGTCGCCAGCCAGGGACATCGCGAGCAGCTGGTGAATCAGCACCGGCCAACAGCGGGCGTTCACCTCGATCGATTCGACCCACCCCGCCCTCGCGAGCTCGACGAGAGCGATGGCTTGCAGAACCGCGTGGGCGTGGGTGACGAAGAACGTGGTGTTGGCGGCTTGCCCGTCGCGGCGACCGGTGCGACCCATGCGCTGCAAGAATGAGCTGACGGTGTCGGGCGCCTCGGCCTGGAGAACCCGGTCCAAGTCGCCGACGTCGATTCCCAGCTCCAGGGTGGAGGTGCAGACGATGCAAGCGTCCGAGCCGTGGTGGAACCGATCTTCGGCGAAGGCGCGCTCTTCTTTGGAGACGGCGCTGTGGTGAACGAACACGTCGGTGCCCGCACGGCGCATGAACTCTGCGACGGCTTCCGTGGTGGCGCGGGACTGGCAAAAGAACAGGCTCTTATGGCCCTTGGCGAGGCGCGCCGCGTCGCGAGAGAGCTGGGGCAGCTCGGGGTGGTGAAGCACCAACAGCTCGCGCTTCGATGGTTGCTTGGGCGGCTCGATCACCCGGCCGGGACGGCTCGACGTCCCTTGGAGCCACGCGAGAATCGCTTCGGGATTGCCCACGGTGGCGCTGAGTCCGATGCGCTGCACGTCGTGGCTGGATACCCTGGCGAGCCGCTCGATGACGCTCATGAGATGGGCTCCACGGTCGGTGCCCGCGATGGCGTGGACCTCGTCGACGACGACCGTGCGTAGGTCCCCGAACAGCTTCGTCTCATCGACCCGCTGGGAGACGAGCATGACCTCGAGGGACTCGGGGGTGGTCATGAGGAGATCGGTCGGAGCCTTCAGGAACGTGCGGCGGAGCGCATCGGTCGTGTCTCCGTGCCAGACGAACCGATCGAGGGCGACCATCTCGGTGTATCGCCCGAGGCGCTCGGCCTGGTTGTTGAGCAGCGCCTTGATCGGGGCCACATAGATGGCGCCCAAGCCGTCGGGCTCGTCATGGACGAGCTGCGACAGGGTGGGAAAGATCGCCGCTTCGGTCTTTCCGCCCGCTGTCGGCGCGAGGACGACGGCGTTGCATCCGTCGAGAATTGCCTCACCGGCTTGCTCCTGCACCGGGCGCAGGCTCGACCAACCGAGCCGTGCCACGATGGCTTCCTGCAGTCGCGGTGCGAAGCGTGAGAACACGCTCACCAGGCGTCCTCGACGGGCACCGGCTCGTGGTCTTCGTCTCCCGGGCCGACCGGTGCGCCGCTCAGCACGTGCTGTTCCTGGGGGTTCAGCTCGTTGGGCCGGAAGCCGTACTCGGTCATGGGGTCGTAGTCTTCGTGCTCTTCGACGAGATCCATCTGCGTGACGAACTCGCGGAGGAACTGCCGGGGAACCACCCCCACGTCGCCTTTGAATCCAGCGGTGACCTCGGCGACGAGCCGGTCGATGAATGGGGTGCTGATCTTGGTGTCGAGCCGGCTTCGGTCGCTGGTGGGGAAGAGCTCGCGGAGCCGCAGGGCCACGGATCGGAGGCGCTCGGCGTCGAAGGGGGTGAGCTCGAGCTGGGCTTGGCGAAGGCTGGCGAATCGGCCCTGCTTCAGAAAGCGCACGCGGTCGTGGAGCGGCGTGAGCCCCGCCACCCCCTGCCGGCTGTCGAAGAAGTCCGGCGTGCCGGTGAACACCCACAGCATGCCGGGATAGGAGCCCGCGGCGTCGGCGATCTGGCGAATGCCGTTCAGCGACTTGTGGCGCGAGTCCGAGCGCATGCGCAGGATGGTCTCGGCCTCGTCGATGAGGACGAGCAGGCCCTTGTAGCCGGCTGCTTTGACGATCTCCAGGACGCCACGCAAGTAGTCCAGGGCGTCCCGGCTCCCGACGTCGCCCTTGATGCCCGCCGCTTTCTTCGCTGACGCACCGACATTGCCGCTGCCACACAGCCACGAGACCAGGGCCCCTGCCTCGGCCACGTCCCCCTGGTTTTTGAGCTCCAGGATGGTCTGCACCACGCGCACGAAGTCCTGCGGTGCGCGCCCTCCGGTCATGGAGGCAAGCTCTTCGGCCAGACGCAGACGGACCTTCTCGCCGAAGTCGTGCGCTCCGTCGTCTTCGCCGGCAGCCACGAGCGCGTCTTCCACCTCGCCGATCCACCTGTCGAGAATGTCGCTGAGGGCTCCACGGGGGCAGGCGGCCGTGCCCAGCTCCGTCATCACCTTGCGGTACACATCGTCGAACCGGTGGAACCGAAGGTCGTTGTCCGAAACCACCACGAAGCTGGTCGCGAATCCCTTCTCCTGGGCGTCCAGCAAGGCGAGACGCGCCATGAACGTCTTTCCGCACCCGTACCCGCCGCGCAGAAACTTGATGGTCCCGTCGCCGCCCTGCGCCAGATCGAGCTGGCGATGCATCTCGGCGCGTTGCTTGTCGATTCCCACGGCAAACGCATCGATGCCCCGCTCGGGGACCAGGCCCTTGCGAAGAGCCTCGAACACGTGCTCCACGTCTCGTTGCGTCAGTGTGCTCATGAGCCGCTTCCCTCACGCACGTGGCGTTTGATGGCGCCGAGAACCTCGGTGCGCACGTCGAAGGGTGCCTTCTTCTTCAGGTCATCGATCGCGTTCGCGAACTTGCGGTAAGCGCGCGCGCTGCCCATCATCTTGGTGGCTTCCGCCTCGGTGATGCTCCCGTGGGCGGCGAGGTGCTCGAAGATCTGCCGCATCCCCCCTTCGGGAATCTGCTGGAGCCACACCGTTGCCGTGGCGGTCGGAGCGGGCGGCGGTTCGCCCGGGGCCGGCGGGGGCGGCGGTTGCGTCGGTGCGCGCAGCGCGGTGACCGCGAACCGCGCGTCGGGCACACACGGGTCGAGATCGAGCGACGCCATCGGGTGATACAGCTCGACCAACACGCGCGCGTCGGACCTCCCCGTGAGGCGGAAGAACAGCTCGAACCCTTCCCCGACCGAGGCGTGCACGGTCCCGCCGACGAGACGGGCCTTGCCACGCGTCTGGCAAAGCTCGACTTGCACGCCGGGCACCTCCCGCACCCGCATGCCCAACTCCACCTCCCTCGGGCTGCCGAAGTGGAGCCCCTGTTGTGCGATCACTTGCACGGTGACCGCAAGGCAATGCATCCCACCCACGCCCTCTCTCTCTTCGGCCACCATCCCGAACCGCAGGGTGCTCGCGCCCGCGGCCGCGCGATGCACCACCGTGACCACCGGAATCACCCTCTCCTGCACGCTGTTGCCACCATGCACGAAGCTCATGGCCCGGCGCCCCGTGTCGAAAACCGCAGTCGTCTCGGGGAACATCAGGTGCCCCTCGATTCCCGCGTACCCGAGGTCTGCCAGGGGCACACGAACCTCGCCGTCGTGGTCCGCGGCCACCGGTGAAATCACATGCCGGCGCTTCGGATCGACCTTTCGCCCGTGTCCCTGGACCGCACGGACACCGTCGTCCAACAAGAGAAAGCCATGGTCGGCCGTGAAGACGAACCGTCGAACCCCCGCATCACGGAGCAATCGCCAGGCAGCTCGCAGCTTCTGCATCACATGGTCGAAGACCGCGGGCCCCACGCCCTTCTCCCCCGCGTTGTCGATCTCCTGGCAGTGCACCACCACGAGGCGCGCCTGGGCCACCGCGCCCTTGAGCGACGCCTGGTCCCGGCACACCACCTCCTCGAGCGTGAGCAGAGGGCAGGAGCGTCCGCCCACGCGGTCGTGCATGGCGCGCTTGCGTGACTCGGGGTCGGTCACGCGCATCTCTCCCGTCGAGAAGCCGGCGATGCCGCCGCCGGACTGGGTGACCACCGTGAGCCGGCCACCGGAAGCGACAGGAGCCAGCGCGTTCATGCCCACCGCGGTCACGGTCGGCAACTCGGCCAGACGCGCCTTGATATGCACGGTGGTCGCCGGGGTGTCCGCGAGCGCGCGGTAGAGCTCGTCGCCCATCTCGTAGCGGAAGGCGTCGATCAAGAACAGCGCCGTGGTGCCGGAGTCGAGCGTCATGGGACGAACGACTTCGTCGAAGAGCGTGCGCTGCTGGAGCGAGGCCGAGGGAACGAAGCCTTCGCTGCGGCACAGGGCGCTGAAGTCCCGCGCCCAGGCATCGGCCCAGGCGCGCCACACGGTGCGCATCGCGTCGAGACAAGCGCGCAGGGCTTCGAACTCGGGGAGCTGGGGATACAGCAGGGCGACGCGCCGCTGCTCGAGCTGGCGGTGGGCCTGGTCCACGGCCGTCCCCTGCGC
The DNA here is from genome assembly GCA_964488865.1 of uncultured Polyangiaceae bacterium. GTDB lineage: Bacteria > Myxococcota_A > Polyangia > Polyangiales > Polyangiaceae > MWCO01. Next base: position 11,057 of record CAZAWR010000004.1, read on the forward strand.
GGTGTAGCGCTCGATCGCGCCATCGAGGCCCGCCTTGTCCGGTAGCCTGTTTCCCGCCTTCGCGATCGCCAGCCCGAGACGTGCGGCGTCCTTGACCAGCAGCCACGCGGACCTGCGAGCCGGGTCCCGGCGCAACCAGAACGTGCCGCTGCCGTCCTTCGCGTCGGCGCGTAGCGCGGCCCACTCCGTGGCCGTGTCCCACGTGCCCTCGGCGATCAAGGCGATGGCGGCCTTGAGCACCTTGTCCTCTTCGAACCGGAAGGTGTCGATCTTGCCCAGGTCCGCCGCGCTCGCGGCGTCGATCTCCTCCTGGATGAGCGCCTCGGTCTCGTCGGCCGTGCGCTGGTAGAAGTCCGGGTGCCGGTCCCGAAGATGCTCCGACAGCCCGCGACAAGCGTCGATGACCGGACGGGGAAGCACGCGCATGCCTTGGAGTAGCGCGAGGATGGGAAGGCGCTTCAGGTCGTCCACGAACTCGACGCACAGGGCCCAGCTTGCCGTGGCGAAGGCGACGTCTTCCGCCGTGACGGTCTGGGTGCCGCGGGCGTCCGCGGTTGTGTGCTTGGACAGCATCGTATCGGGCCAGGACGAAGGCATGCCGGTCCACGTGGACAGTTGGGTCCAGAGGGCGTCGAGGTGGACCGGGTCCTTGGCTGTCTTGGCGAGGAAGCCGTGTCCCAGAAGGTCGTCGAGCACGGCGGGCGACTGCATGCCGCGAAGCTGCGCGGCGAAGCCGCCTTCGGGCGCGTCGAGCAGGGCCGCGAGCCAGGCGTCGGCGCCGTCGAGGGTGAGGCCTTGCTCCTTGAACGCGGCAAGCTGACCGGCAGGCACCCGGGTGGAGGCGGCTTCGTCCACGAGGGTGTCCAGCGCTTTGCGGTACCGGCTACCGGCCAGGTAGAGCTCGAGCAGGGGGGTCTGGCGGACCGACTCCTCGTTGAAGCCGGGCAGGTGTACGACCAACGGGACCTTTTCCGGCCCGCCGGCCACGTGCTCGAGCTCGCGCATCAGCGCGAGGAAGCTCCCGCGGAAGGCCCGGACTTCGTACTTCAGAGCGCCGGCTTCACGGGTCTCGATCAACCGGTCGACGAAGCCCGAGTAATGGTCGTCGGCATCGAGCCAGACCACGATACCGTTGCGTCGGACGAAGGAGTGGAGGTCCTCGGCGAGGGTGGAGGATACGGGACCGAAGGGGTTGCTGAGCCCTGGCATGGCATTCCTGGAGATGCTGTTGACTATCGCGTGAAGGCCGTGACGGTGTCCACTGGACTTGCGTCGCGAGCGGGGGGTGCTGGCCGAGGCAGCCACGATTCGCGGCGCCGTGGCATGGGATTCTCAATTTGCTTGACGCGTTCGCTTGCCTACCTTATCCCCCCGAATATCACATAACCGGAATGACCGCACTCTAGCTACGGGGGACTGACATGCCCAACGATCTGATTCGCGTGACCACCGCCACGTCCGCCATTTTCACGAGTTACGAGCAGGACAGGCTCGACCTGATCCAGCGTTTCTTGGTACGCGCGGGTGACCCGGACATCGCGCCGGTTCTGGCGCAGGCCGGGTTCGATGCTGCCGAGCTCGAGGACGGTTGGCAGGACTGGGACATCGCGGTCGGCAGGAAGATCCCGTTCGAAATCCACTTGGTTTCTCATCAGCGCGGGGAGCTGGTAGGGCTGTCCGCGGCGCAAGACGCTCGCCTCACCGTGCTCGACGAGTTCGACAACGCGTGGCAGGTGCGGACGCGCAACGCCATCCGTCGCTTCGTGGTGAAGGACCAGCGCGCGGCGTTCGAGGGGGCGATGTTCCAGGACCTTACCCGGCAGCCGAAGGGCCCGGGATTGGTCAAGTCGGTAGGCATCCTGCTGGATCGCCTCGAGTCCATCCGCAAGAGTCCGGTCCCGGGCGCCAAAGAGACCTTTGAAGCGCTTCGCAAGAAGGGCCTGACGGACGCGCTGCTCCAGAGCACACGCGACTTGGTCGAAGCCGCCCGCAAGGAGTTTGATCCGACCTCCACCCAGGGGAGCGAGGACGAGAAGATCCGCCAGCTCGCCCAGGAGCGTCGCGAGGCGTACGAGCGGGTCAACGCGTGGTACATCGACTGGGCGGACGCGGTTCGTGGGCGTCTCACGTATCATCAGGCGGTGCGGCTCGGGGTGACGAGGCCGAAGGGCGGTCGTCGGCCGACCGATGGGCCGGAGTCCCCGGCGGACCCCTCGGAGCCGACCGGGCCCACCGAGTGAACGCGCGAAGATGACGTATCGTTAGCAGCCCTGATCGACCCCGACAGACCCCCTGATCGACCCCGAGCCATCTCCTGATCGACCCGACGGCGCCCCCGGATCGACGTGATTCGAGGGGCCGAGCCATGCCGAGAGACCGCGTAGGAGGCGTCGAGCAGGGGGCCTGGCGAGGTTGGGGGAGGGGGTTGTGGGGGTGGAAGGGGCAACGCCGGCTTGCAAGGGGTGGGGGCGGGGATAGAATGAACTCTGATGAGACGGTGGGGGTGAGGAGGGCGTTGAGCCGACGGATCGCGTGTGGTAGCCTCTCGAGCACCACGTGCCACTACACTAGGGGTCACCCATGCTCACGGACTTGACAGTTGAGCTCAGCCAAGCGTGCCCGAACCGGTGCCTATTTTGCTCGTCGCTGGCGAGGCCGGAGTCCGTGCACCTTGTCGATCGAGCCACCGTCCGGAGCATCGCACGACAGGCGGTGGTCCTTGGCCTGCGCCACATCTCCCTGTCGGGAGGCGAGCCTTTGGAGCACCCCGAACTCGAGGGGGTGGTCGCGGACCTGCGAGAGTTCGGGCTCGCGGTTCATCTGTACACGACCGGGATCGTCCGTCGCGACGGTGTTGCGACCGCGTTTCGCGGGTGGCGGGGCATCGCGGGGGCTGTGCACGCGCTCGTGTTCAACGTCCAGTCCGTGGACCCCATCGTGCACGACGAGCTGGTCGGACGGGCGGGGGCACTGGCGTTGACGACGGCGTCGATGCAGGCGGCCCTCGAGGCGGGGTGCAAGGTCGAGGTGCACATCGTGCCGAACCGCATCAACATCGCGTCCATCGAACGCACGGTTCGCGCGCTGTGGGCGAAGGGTGTCAGGCAGGTTTCGCTCCTGCGCCTCGTGCGACAAGGGTACGCGCGCGACAACGCGCGGCGGCTCGAGCCGACGCCTTCCGATCTCGCGAGCCTGCGTGAGGCAGCCGTGCGCTTGCAGACGAACGCGCCGGAGGGTGGCCTGCGGCTCGGGATACCGTTTTCCGGCATGGTCGGTCCCCGCGCGCAGTGCAACGCCGGGCTGACGAAGCTCATCATCCGGTATGACGGCCGGGTGTTTCCCTGCGAGGCGTTCAAGGATCGGCCGGATGGCGAGTTTGCCCTGGGCGATGTGCGTCGTGACAGTCTGATGAGCATGCTGGGCAACGGGCCGGCGTTGGTCCCGTTGTCGCGGCTTCGGTCTCGCCTGTCTGGTGGCGAGACTTGTCCTGCCCAGGTTGGCTGCGAGGGGTGACGGGGATGGATCCACTCACGATAACGGTCGACAGTTCCAAACCTCGCGAGCAGTTGAGTCTAGAGAAGCTGTCGTCGAAGAATCTCACGGCATTCCTCTCGCCGGAAACCCTGGAGACGGTCAAGCAAGTCCTCAAAGGAGACTCTACAGACCCAGCCGCTCCCCTGTCGCCTACGAAGCTTCGTTGGATGTGGAAGACGCTCCTGATCGAAGCGATCCACTTTCTGAGAATCAATGACTGTCGCGAACGCGCTTTTCTGCGGGACCGCGATCAGCCTTGGTCACAAGCCAACAAAACACACATGGGAGATGAGGGCGCAGCTGACGCTGCTCGACTCAACGCTTACGGTATCGAGGCACTCTCAAAGTACTTCGAGCGCTTCAACGACTTTGAGTCAACTCTTTATGGCGTCGACAGGCACTACCGAGATCATATTGAGCACCCCGTTCATGTATGGCTCCTCGGGATGCACGTTCTGGATCGGTACGGCTCCGAGTTCTCTTTTCGTTCCAGCGCAGCGGTCAAGGTCATGGATTCGGAAGCCGCCGATCCAGCGTGGGACTGCTTCGTCCAACAGAAGAAGCGGTGCAAGGTCGAGGACTGCGAGGACTGTTCGGAGAACTCAGGGTGCCAGAACCTTCTCATTTCCACGGCGGAGCTGGGCGCGATGTGGACCATTGTCGCGCTGACACACGACCTTGGGTACCCTCTCGAGAAGGTGGAACGGATCAACGACAAGCTTGAGGAAATGCTCAACGAGTTTGGGAACATCGCGTTTGCGCGCTCAACGTTCCAGTTCACCTCGCAACACGATCACTTGGTTCAGGCTCTGCTAAAGATCATTGGCTCAACCGCGGAGTACGTTGGCAAAGGACGGTGGCAGACTCGGCTGCGTTCGAAGTATCACTCTAAGTTCGCACGGTCCTGGGAAGACTTCGATCACGGAATCGTGAGTAGTCTGATCCTGCTGCGCGCTCTGACCTTCTTTCTTGAAACCGACATCACTCAGGACACCAGAAAGCCCCTCGATGGCGAAGACGCGCGACAGTTCGTAGTGCGAAGCGAGATTCTGCACGCGATTGCGGCGCATACCGCACCCAAAGTGTATCATTTGCGCGCGAATACGCTCCCCTTTCTGCTGGTGTTGTGCGACGACCTGCAGGAATGGGGGCGCCCAACCATGGCGGACATAAAGGCCGGAGACCTGACGGGGAGCGCGAAGCAAGTTACGTTGAAGATTGTGATCGAGGGAGAGAAGAGCGAGATCGAGTGCAAGATCGTACACAATGAGGACTGGGACCTCGACGCTCAGAAGCGTCACGCTAGGCATGTGTTCAAAGTGTGGCATGAACGCCTCCGGCCGGCCCTCGATGACTGTGATCGGAAGATGAAGCTGGTGTGGAAGATCTCGTTCGGTCCCGACACGAAGCCCTGGATGCTTACTATCGATTCGCAGCAAAGAGTATTCGAGATCGTCAAAGCAAAGGCGCCAAGCAAGGATGGTCTCCACCAGGATCCTTTCGATCTCTACGAAGATGCGCGGTGATGAGACAGACCAGGCAGCATGCAACGCCATCGCGAAATGTAACAGTTGCAGAGTATCGAGGTAGTTGCTACCGCGACGCAGTTGTCTGCACCCCCCAAACTTTCTCCGACCTCTGCCACGAAGGCTGCGTCAACTACGGCAAGAAGCTCAGCTGCCCGCCCTTCGCTCCCCCCTTCACATCCTTCGCCCGCGGCCGCTCCCGCCTCGACGTCCTCTGCTTCCGCATCGATCTCGACATCTACGCAGACCTCACCCCTTACAATCGCGTCCGTGCGGCCAATGCCATCCTCAAGTCCCTCATGGACCGCGAGCTGCTCGAAGCAAGGCAAGCGGGATTACGGGTGGCCGGAAGCGGGTCTTGCCGAGCCTGCCGTCCCTGTGCTGCCAAGTCCGGCGAGAGGAAGTGCAAGCGACCCAACCGGCGCATCTTCAGCCTCGAGGCCATGGGCGTGAACGTCGACCTCCTCGTCCAGCTCTGCTTCGGCTTCCCCCTCCTCTGGTACGCCAACAAGACTGCCCCTGCCTACACATGTACCGTGGGCGCCATCTTGCGACCGTAGGTCCCCTATTCGCCTGTCAACGTCACGGATTGACCCCGCCCAGCAACCCCTGCTTCCACAACGCTCCCAGCGGGTCCCCCGCCTCCACCAACGCTCGCACCTGCTCGTCGTCGCACGCCCGGTGCACCTGCGTGAACCCGTCTCGCTTCTCGAGCCAGTACACCTCCTCCGTCGAGGCCGCATTCAGCAAGTCCGGCGAGTGGGTGCTCGCCATCACTTGCCCTCCTCGCCTCGCGTAGTCCCGGAACTCCTCCGCCAGCTCCGAAAGCAGCGTCGGATAGAGCTGATTCTCGGGCTCCTCGATGCACAGCAGCGGGTGGGGCGCCGGGTCGTGCAAGAGCACGAGGTACGCAAACATCTTGATCGTGCCGTCCGACACATACCGGGCCACGAACGGGTCGCGGAAGGAACCGTCTTGAAAACGCAGCACGAGCCGGCCGTCCACCGTCTCGGTCGCTTCCACGTGGGCCACGCCCGGCACCCTCTGCTTCATCCGCTCGAGAATCGCGTCGAACACCGGACGGTGTCGCTCGTATAGGTACTGCGTCACCAGCGAGAGGTTGTCCCCCTCGGGCGAGAGGTGCTCCGCGTAGCCCGCCTCCTGGCTCGGGCGCGCCGCCTGGATGTGGAAGTCCGAGAGATGCCAGCGCTCGATCAGACGCCGAAACGAGCTGACCACCTTGAACCGCTGGAACTGTCCGAGCCCCTTGATCGCAAGGATGTCGGGGGACTCCAGACGTTGCGACTCTCGCTTCATCTCGGCATCCGGGGTCCCGTACTCGACCTCGTTCGTCACGGCCGACCCCTCACCGTGGTTGAAGTCCAGGAAGTGCCACGGCTGCCCGTAGCGGCCCCTCCGATACTTCAGCAGCTCACGCGCCACGATCGCGCGACCCTCGCGCTCCGCGATCTCCAGGTGGTAGGTCACCAGAGGGCCGCCGTCTTCCCGGAACTTCACCTCGAACACGATCGGCCCCTCGGTGTCGCGGCTCCGCACCTCGCGGCCCCCCCCGCGACGCGTCACCGCCACGTGCACGTTGTCCAGCAGAGCATCGCGCAGAAACGCAAAGACGTCGAAGAGGGTGGACTTGCCCGTCCCGTTGGCTCCCACGAACAGGGCCAGCGGAGGGATGTCGTCGACCGTCACGTCCTTGAACACCCGGAAGTTCTCGACCTTCAGCTGCTGGATCCTCACGCCTCGTCCTCCTCGCTCGCTCTCGCATCATCCCCGAAGTCGTCCCTCTCGTCTCCCTCCTCGAACCATCCCGCCACCGGAACCAGCTCCAACAATCGCTTGCGCCGCGCCTCCGCCCGCTCGGGCCCCAACCCCGCCCGCGCCTCCGCCTCGTCCGGCGACACCAGCCGAAACTCCGCCCCCTGCTTCTCCGACACCCTCAGCTCCATCTCCCACACCGCCTCCGGCAGGGCCGACCAGAGCCCCCGCTCCAGAATTCGCATCTCCGGGACCACCTTGTGCTTCTTCACCCGTCGCAGCGCCTCCTTCTCCACCGCGGCCAGCGCTTCCTGCGCATGGTCTCGGATCCAGGCCTCGCGCTGCGGGGCGTCGTCGCCCTCGGTGATACGGAACTCCGGTCCGATCTCGTCCTGCAGGCGAAGCTCCCAGGCCCAGGCGCGCCCGGGGTGGTAGCGCCAGAAGCAGCCGTGGGCCACACCGAGGGACGGGTCTCCCTGGCACTTGGCATCCACCCGCGCGGGGAAGTAGCGCATGGCGAGGTGGGCCCAGTCGTAGTCCTTCTTGCCGTCGGCGGTGGCAAGCTCTTTCCACCACTTCTTCGGGTCCTTCCACTGGGGCTCGAGCAGCTTCCACAGGGCGGACGCGTTGATCATGACCCCGTCGTCGAGGTCCGGGGCGTAGCGGGCGTCCTTCTCCCGGGCCGGGCACTTCGGGTCCGTGGGCAGGGGGCCCCGGTCCGCGCATTGCTCGACGTCGGCGACGAAGGTGGCCAGCTCGTCCTTGGCCTTGATGAGCTTGTCGAGCTGCTTCTCCGCGGCGCGGGCCGCCTTCTTGTCCGCGCCGTCGCGGGCCTCCCGCAGGTCGTTCAGCTCCCCTTCGATGCGGGTGAGCGCGGGGTGCAGGTGGTCGGCGAGCAGGATGTGCAGGGTTCGGTCGGTGAACCGGTGGATGCTGGCCCAGGCCACGAAGGTCTTGTTAGGGGACGACAGCGGCCAGTGGATGGGCCGGTTCTCGTACATGGTGCGGTGAACCGAGGCGAAGAAGTCGAGGCGCAGGTAGTCGCGGAGGTGCTTGCGTTTGGTGTCGATAGCGTTGCCGTGGTCTCGCCAGGCTTGGAGCAGGAGGGCGACGGCGGGGTGTCCGAGGCTGTCGCGGTGGTCTTCGCTGTCGAGGGTGCCGTCGAGGAAGAGGAGGCCGGCGGGCAGGGCGGTGGCTGGGGCGTCTTGCAGGATGCCCTCGCCGTCGGCTCCGCTCTGCTGTTTGTCGGCGCCGTGACCGGCGCCGAACCGTCCGAGGGCGACGCCGAGGGCGAAGGAGAGGTGATCGGTCGGGGGCTCGGGGTCGTATTCGGGGGTGTAGTCGGGGAGGGGGGCTCCCTCGGGTCGGTCTACGGCGGTTTGGGCCCAAGCTTGGGCTAGGCGCCAGGGGGAGGGGCCGGGGCGCTTGTATTCTACGGAGGGCTCTCGGTGGGATTCGTGTTGGGTGAAGGCGGCTTCGATTGTGGCGAAGATATGGTCTGCCTCCGGAATCGTTGTAACGGGGATCCGCTCAATATCACAATTCTTGAAGTCTATTGTCGGATTCATGTCTTGGAGGACTCGACGCGTGCTGGACGAGTTCAGCAGGCAGACTACGCCTGCCAGGTCCGAAGGATAGATAGAAGAACCCTTGCTATCAATGATACTTGGCACTCGATGTATCCTAGCCGAAAAGTCATTGCCGGTTGTTGTGAAAGCAATGCCCCTCACGAAGTACACAGCCTCGTTCTGTATGCTTCTCGAGAATGATCCGTATAGCACCTCATTCATGACTTTCACATTCAAGCCGTTGGATGCCCATTCAACGTACGTGAGAACAGGCTCAATCCATGCTCGCCCTTTCGCTCCCAACACATACGGCTGCCAGCTCTCCGAGCGGGTCGGGACCTCCCAGGAGCAGCGAATGTACCTGGCATTGCTGGAGGTCGTCATTCCTTTCTTCGGCGGTGCGCACTCAACGAGGAGGTGGCACGCCGAATAGCGACACCTCTCCTCGGCTGTCCACCAGTAAAGGACGGGGCAGAGTGGAACCACCTTCAACGCCGCCGGATCAAACTCAACCCGACCCACCTGACAAAGCGTGGCAGCCCGCTTCCGCGACGTTCTCACTCTGTCGTACGACCGGTCATCCGGCGGGGTCGGCTGCTGCGCGACACTTGCGGTCTCCCGTGGCCCCACATTGTGAAACACGCTCACCGCAACACTGAGCACGTCGTTCGGCACCTCGTCAAACGCTCCGATCGCGAAATCCCCCAACCCCCGCAAGTCGAACTCCCCCAACAACCACTCCCTCAACCCGGCATACTGCTTGATAAACATCCAATTGCGCATCGTCAGCATCGACGACACCCCGCCCTCCCGAACCAACTCCAACCCCCGCAACAAGAAACACGCATAGAGATCCGCCTTCCCCAGCGGATACTCCTTCTCGAAAAACCTCGACTCCGCCATCTTCGACGTCCCCTGGTACGGCGGGTTCGCCACCACCAGATCGTACGTCCCCTCCCGCACCATCCGCACGAACCGCACCCCCGCGGCCAACTGCTCCCCCCGAAGCCGCAACCCCAGGTCCTCCCCCGCCGTGTGCTTCGACAGAAACGCCTCCAGACGACCCAACAGCGTCGCCTTCGCACCGTCGCGACCCACGGGCTGCGCCACCCGCTGAAACAGGTCTCCCGTCTTCCCGACGTCCTGCTCGTGGTAGCGCAGCGCCTCCTCCACCGCCCGGTCCACCTTCAACAAGCTCCCGAGATGGTCCGCCCCGCGAAGCGCCTGCACCACCGTGTCCGTGAGCTCCCCAGGAATCCCCGTCTCCCGCTCCACCTCACGACGTAGCTCCCCCAAGGCCGGATCGTCGTTCGGCAGGCTCGCCAGCCGTAGGTTCGACGCCACCAGGTTCATCCGCCCGGGGCGCGCGTCGGGCGCGAGGCCCCTCGCCTCGAGCCACAGCGTCGCCGCCGCGATCTGCACCGCCCGGGGGTCCAAGTCGATACCGTGCAGGTTCTCCTCCACGATCCGCTCCACGATGGCCCGGTCCGTCCACGACTCCCCCCGATGCCGCGCCTCCTCCCGGTACAGCGCCACCAGCAGCCCCATCGCCACCACCAGAAAGTGCCCCGACCCCACCGCCGGGTCGAGGATCTTCAGCTCGCGCACACTCTCCGGCGCCTTGTCCACCGCGCCCTCGGGGATCGGCTGCGGCACGTAGTAGGCCCAATGCCGCTCCGCCTCCGTGTGCAGCGGCATCAGCTCGGTCAGCGACACCTCGCCCGAATCCCGCCTCACACGCCACGCGACCCGACGCTGCTCCAACCGCTCCAGCGTACCGTCGGCCACCACCTCGGGCGTCCACCCGTGCTTCTTGCACATGGCCAGCCACATCGGTCCCAGGCTGTTCTGCAGCAGCCAGTCCACCATGTAGCGTTCGGTGAACATCTGGGTCTTGCTCGCGATCTCGTGCGGCTCGACCTTGCCCCCGCCGTTGAGCTTGGCGTCCAGGGCCTCGCGCTCCGGGTCGTTCCAGTATTGGTAGACCCAGCCGAGGGTCATGTCGTCGGTCCAGCAGCCGTCGAGCTCGCTCTTGTTCAGCTCTTCGACGGCATGCCGCAAGGTGGCCGTGGGAACGGGCACCAGCTCGGCCACCCCCGCGGGACCAAAGAGGCCAGGCAGCTCGTGGCTCAGATCCTCGAACACCAGCCGGAGAAGAAACGCATAGCCCTCGGTGTCGTCGCCGCGGACCAGGCCGGGCGCGAGGGACCGGAAGTCCTTGTAGCCGCGGCTCTCCCAACCTCCCGACACGACCGCGGGCGATCGCATCGGGGGCTCGCCCGATTCCATGAGGCGCAGGATCACGAGCCGGTTCAGGAGCGTGTAGGCCGCTTGCTTCTCCGCCTCCCGACGAAAGTCCTCTTGCGTTCGCCTCTGCGCCCCCTGGGTGCGTAGCTGCTCGGCGATCCAGGCGTCGAGCCGGGCGCGACGCACACGGTTGGCCTCGTCGAGGCCGGCCTCCTGGGGGCGGACCGAGAGACGATAGGCGGACTCGGTCGCAGCGTGCAGGTCGTCGAGAAGCCTGGAGCGAAGGGCCCGGATGGTGGCGGAGAGGGACTTCTTGGCGTCGGGGGTCATAGACATGGGGAGTCGAGAGGGACCAATTTCACACCAGCCTTACACGGGCTCCCGCCCGCACGTGCTCCAACAGCTTCGCCTTCACTTCGTCCACCAGCGCCTCCACATCGCCTTCCGTCACCACCTCCCGGTTCCGCAACCGCAAGTCCACCCTCTGGATCATCGGCTTCTCCCCCTCGCTCAGGATCTCATCCAGCGCGTCGTTCGCCCTGTCTTCCGCCCTTCGCAGCGCCAGCAGGAACGGGTCCTTCAACGCCACCAGCGACGGCGCCACCGCCTCGGCCGTGGTGTCCGTCGCCACCTTCGCAAGAGGACGCAGCACGTGGTGGGACTGCTCCCCGGTCAGCGTGCTGAACCCTTCCCGGGCCTTCACCCGGCCGCGGGCCTGCTCCGCCAGCACCTCTTGTCCTTCGAGCAGCCGTCGGCGCTCCGCCGCATACGCCTGGCGCACGTCCTCGAGATCGCTCGCCAACGACCCGACATCACGCCAGGGACGCTCGCTCCCGAGCTGCGACGCGATCCGTGTTCCCGCGGCCTCCACGTTCGTCGCCAGCACCTCGGCCTCCCGAAGCTGGTTCACCTGGAACGACAGCACCCGGTCCGCCTCCCGAACCGCCTCGATCGCCTCGTCGGTCAGCTCCGCCTCGTACATCTGAAGCAGCTGAACCCCGTCGCTCAGGACGTCCAGGTACTTCTTGACCAGCTTGACCGTCGGCTTGGTCTGGCGGCAGGTGCGGATGCAATGCTCGAGGGCGTCGCCGAGCTTGCCGAACACCGCCGGCCCCTCGGGTGAACCGGGGAGACGATTGAGCTTGTCGTTCACCCCCTGCAGGTTCTTCGCGATCGTGGGGAACTGCTGGGCCACGGCGTCTGCGATGAGATGGTCCTCACGGTCCATCTTGTGACCGAGCTGCTTTTCGAAGAACTTGCAGATGCGGTTGCGCGCCGGCACCCCGATGTCGTCGTCCCCCGCGGGAAACACGTTGGTCCTGCGGAACGCTCGATCCTTGTCGAAGAGGTCTCGCACCCCGGCGTCGCGCACGGCGGTGATCTCGTGGCCGCTCTCGGGCTGGAGCCGCACCTTGCTGGCACGCAGGAGCCCCGCCACGCACGCCTTCACCACGTTCGCCGTGTAGCCGTAGGGCGGACCGCCGAAGTGAGCCAGCAGGGTCGTGCCGCCGAGTCCGCCTTCGGCTTCGATGTGCTCCTGAACTCGTCGCGGGACCACGCCGCTGCACGCGGGCACGTAGCGCCCCGAATCGAGCTCCAGTATCCCGAGCTCGCCGGTGAGAAACTTCGGCGACGGCCCCGACAGCTCGGGCTCGATGAGCTGCAAGAGCTCCGACGGCTGCACCTGGGTCGCCACGAAGTGGGGGAACAGCTCCGGCAGCACCCGCGTGGCGGCGGCCTGAAGCGCGCCAGCGAAGGATGTCCCATGGTCCTGCGGCGCGAAACTCCGGCCCCGAAAGTACATCCTGCCCGCCATCCACGCCGCGGCCACCGCCTCCCTCACCAGCGCTTCGAGCTCCTCGCTCCGGTTCTCCTCCTGCTGCATCAGGAGCTTGCGCGCGGGGTTGAGCGATTCCCGTCGCGGCTTGTACTTCTTCACCATCCCCCGGGAACGGTGCAGCTCTCGCACGAGCTCGTCGGCGTGGTCGGAATCCCCCGCCAGCCACACGAGCCTGTGGTGCAACGCCGTCTCCGCGCTGCGCTTCACCCACGCGCTGTCGCTCCGCTCCTCCCGGGTCAAGAAGCGGAAGTCCACCTTCACCGCGGCGTCGTCCCGAGGGTCCGCGAGAATCATGTCCTCGGCGCGCCGCCCGTCGGAATACGCGCCGGCCCACGGGAACGGGCGCCCCTGCATCCGTGGACGCTCCGGCCCCGCGAGCAGCCACTTGAGCGCCTCTTGCACGATCTCGCTGCGCACTTCGAAGGGCGCACGAAGGTCCCGGCGTTCCCGTTCCCACTCCTCCCCCGCCGACGACTGGATCTTGTACCCGCTCTTCTCCGAATACCCGAGCAGGTTCATCCGCCGCAGCGACTCGAGCGCTTCCGTCACCTCCGCGACCTGGTTGCCACGGTCCACTCGGTCGTACAAACATTGCGCCACGAGCTTGGCATCCGTCGGCAGCGTCTCCTGAATCTGCTCGAGCAACGCCACCGCCTTGGCCGCCCGCACCATGAGCTCGCTCGCATCGTCGGCACATTGGGCGAGAACCCTCGCCATCGACGCTTGGGTGTCCGCGTCCAAGGCGGTGTGCTGCACCTCGTAGATCCGGTCCAGCGTGACCAACGTCCCGACGGGTTGGTCCGCCAGCTTCTGGTCGCGGAACAGCTCTCCCAGCAGCTGAAGCAAACCGCGAATGGCCTGATCGTCGCCCTGCGCCCGCGCCGACCGCGTTCGCAACGCGCTCGTGATCTGCAACAACAGGTCGATGTGCCCGGGCAGCATCGGGTACACCTCGCAGAACTCCTCCGGCGTCACCGACTCACAACCGTACGCGTACAGCTTCAGGTCCGGCCTGTGTTGCTCGAACAAGCCCCGCAACACCGGCTCCATCTCGTCTTTCTTCTGCAACAACCGCTTGTGCACCACGTCCCGGATGTTCGTGGCCGCCAGGTGCACCCGCAGCTTGGCCGGGAACCGATCCTTCGCCCACACGAGGAACGAGTCGCCCGCCTGCTCGTCGAGCCGCTGCTGCCCCAACGCGATCAGCCACGCCTTGCCCTTCATCGTCGACCCGAGCGCCGTGGCGAACGCGCGCAACCGATCGACCCGGTCCTGGCTCGAGAACACGTACTGCGACACCTCGTCGATGACCAGGAAGAGCGTGGCCGTGGGACGGCGAAACCGGAGCATGTCCTTGATGGCGGTGACGGCTTCTTCGGGCGACTCGGACCGGGTGTGGGTCCCTCCTCGGCTCGTGAACCAACTCATCGGGTCCGTGTAACGTTCCGGGTAGAGAGCCGACATCACCAGGGAGAAGTCTTCCTCCGCGAGCGCCCTGTCCTTCACCTCGGCCCACGGCCGGCCGAGTACCTTCCTCGCCATCGGCTCGAACCTCTGCCACTCCTTGTCCCGCTCCAGCCGCAGCTCGAAGTCGGCGACCAGGGGCTCCGTGCTGCAGTACCCGAGCCTGCGCTGCACCTGCCGCACCGCCGTGGCATGCACGTGCTCGTTGTCCCTCGCACTACTGCCGACGTCGAACACCACCGCGAGCGGATCGACCTTCGTGCGCAGCGCGGTCCACGCCTCCCGAAGCTCCCCGGCCCGGGGTGACGTGTCCCTGCGCAGCCACGCCTCAGTCAACGACGTGCCGTCCTGAAGCGCGACCCCGTCGAGCGCGAGACCCAGCAGCTTGGCAAAGCTCGACTTGCCGGAGCCGTAGAACCCGGAGATCCATGCGTTGGGCAGCTCCGGTCCGCCAGCCTTGTCGAGCTCCGATGCGATGCCCGTCAGGAGCCGCACGTACTGTTCGTGGATGCCGTTCGGCACGCGACGGTGGTTCGGATGCCCCTCGGGCCACCCTCCGGTGATGATGTACTCACCGACTTCGTCCATGAGCTTCGCCGGGCTCTGCTCGTGGAAGTAGACGACCGGCGGGATGTCACGTGTCACGTCCCACAGAAAAAGGTCTCGAATGAGCATCACGTCCCCTCGGGCAGTCCCTAACCGTAGATTCTGGGCCGGTAGTCGCTGTCCGGCTCGAGCATTCCCATGAAGGAGAGCGAGGTCTGGCCCCTGCGCTCACCAGGGTACAGCAGCACGACCGGCACGTTGCCCGTCTTGCCGTCGAGGTGGCGCAGCAGCGCCGAGGAGCGGAAGAAGGGATAGAGGGCACCGGCGCGTCCGATCACAACGAGCATGCGGTCTGCCTTGTCGGGGTGCCGCTTCACGTGCTCGCCAAGGATGCGACTGCAATCTGCCGCGATCCCGTCGACCCCCTCGATGAGCGGAGTCAGCTTCGACTTCACGTACCCGAGTCCTCGGGACGGATCGATCCTCGCCATCCGGCGTTCCATCTCCATGACGCGCTCGTCCCAATCCCCCTGCTGCGCTCGAACACGATCGAGAAGGAGCTGCTGCAGGTCCAGGGTCACCACCACCCAACCGTGCCCCTCGAGGTCCCGACTGAGCCGCTGCACACCCGCGCGCAGCTTGAACTCCTCCTTGGGGTGGTACACGAGGATCGCGAACCGGTAGTTACGCATCGTGCTGATGCGCGGACCGTCCTCGTGGACGAGATCGCGACGCAGGGCAGCGAATGCTTCCTGCAACGGCGTTGGCTGAAACAGAGACTCGCTCATGGGTCAGCTCCTTCGTTCCGCGGCTCGCTCCCGAGCATTCCGTCCGCCCACCCATCGAGCGTGGGGTAGACCCATCCGAAATCCACCAGGTCCCCCTGCCGCTCGAACGCCAGCGACGACAACCCCCGCAGCCGCTCCACCAGCACCGCCCCCTCCAGCCCGACCGAAGCAACGTACGGGTTGTCGAGGAGCGAGCCTTCGATCCGGACCTCGCGCAGGAGGTACATCAGGTACGAGAGCGCGTCGTCCGGCACGCGCGGCAGAAGAAGCGGGCGCGGGTCCCGGACCGAACCCACCAACCCAGCCGACAACGCCGCCGACAACAGCTTGCTCGCGAACTGAATCTTCGTCGGCATCGTCCACCGATCCGGCCCCTGCGCCCCCACCCACCCCACCACGAGGTCGCGCGTGACCTCGGCCCGCGTTCCCTCGCGACGGCGCACGAGGTAGTCACCAGAGAACGCCCGGTAGAGCGGATCGGCCAGCTGCAGATGCCAGTGGCAGACGACTTGCCGCGTGGCGGGAGACATCTCCCTCCAGCGTCGCAAGGTGCGAAGCGCCGACGGAAACGCGTCGAACCGCGCCCGCATGTTGCTGAGCAGCACCTCGACGCGCGACAGGCTCCTGGCCCCGAACCAGTACTGGTCGAACGCCTGCTTCGCGCCCGCGGTGGGGTCGCCGTTCGTGTGGTGCCAGTAGGCGCGCGCATCCTCCACTTCGAGCGCGCACTTGAGCAGCCGTGTGTGAACGCGCGTCTCCTCCGCGACCGCGCCGGTCACTTGGACCTCCGGAAGTGCGGCAACGGGTACGCATCCGAGAGGGGCGCGAGCCCCCCCACCAGGCGGTCCACGAGCCGATCCACTCCCGACGGCACGCTGCCCTGGATGTTCCGTCCCGCGGTCGTGGCCACCCACTCGCTCCCGCCGTGTCCCTGCACCCAATTCAGGAACCCTTCGCAGCTCCACGGCTCGCCCATCACCTGACCGAGCCCGGGCAAGGCAACCTTCGGCTCCGCTCCCGCACGCTTCAAGTCCTGGAACCGCTCCTCCACCCGCTCGTCCAGATCGAACCCCAACCGGAAGAGCGACACGATGCGATCCGGATCGTGGTCCCTGCCACGCAGTTCTGCGTCGACGCGTCGCGCCGCTTCCCGGGCGGCCTGCAACACAGCCCACCGCCACGTGTTGGGGAGCAAGCGCTGGAACAGGTCCTCGCCACCGTACTCCGAGGTCATGTCCGAGCGCCACCACGCGAGCCGCTTCTCCTCGCCTCCCTCCCCGGCCCAAGCAACGAGGATCTGTGCAGTGAGGAGGCGGTCGAGGTCGGAAACCGGGATGGGCTCGCGATGGGTTCGGGGCGGGTCAGGCGTGGCGTTGGGCATGGTCGACGGCAGCATCGATTCGGGGTCAGGCCCGAATTCCCTGGAAGGTGTGTTCGACCATGGTTGCGGGGAGGCGTCAACGCAGTCTGCCACCCATCAGGTGTGAGCACGAGCACGAGCACGAGCACCGCTTCGCTGAGCACGAACCCCCCAATTCAATTGAATCGAGGCACATCTAGCTAGCATCCAGAGCTAGCTCGTTTTCGCTATGGTGGCCTCATAGGTTGGTACTTAGCACAGCGATCTAGCACAAGGCCCGAATCCGACGGGGCCTTCGCGTGGCGCGCGCTCGCCGCCACCTCCCCCAAGTTGGACCGATGTTCGGCGCGTGCCCACCCGCCCCGGCGGCGGCTCGCTCCCCAATTCCATCGATTCAAGGGGCCTCATCGCACACCGGCAAGGCGCAAGCCGCTCGACAGTCGCCCCTTGCTGCGGTCGCGCGCTGGATGTGCCCGGCGCGCATTGTCACGCATGAAAGCGAAGGCATCTCGAAGGCTTTGGGGTAGCGACAATCGTGGGTCGAGGTCGAGCAACGCTTGCAGGATTCCGATGAGGTAATGGCGGGCCGAGGCCGCAACCCGCTGCGTCGACAACTCGACACCGAGAGCGCGTTCCGCCGCATGTGCCACGAAGCGCTGGAGTGTCGCCCCCCCTGGGCTGTGGCCGGAGCGGGCTGAGCGATGACGCCTGCCGCCGGGAAGCTCTCGCGCGCGGCGGCGTACCACACACGTCGCCATGCTGATTCGCCGCCGCATGCACTTCTCGCTCCTTTGCACCGGCCTCACGCTGACGAGCTGCTGCGACAGTCCCGAGCCAAACCCCTACGAACACAAGGGCCCCTACGCTCAGCTCGCTCTCGCTGACACGCACACGTGCACGCTCGACACGTCCGGCAAGCTCGGTTGCTGGAAGTACGGCAGGCTCGCCGAAATGCAGCCACCTTCCGGACGATTCACGCAGGTCTCTTCAGGACCCTACAACGCCTGCGCGGTGCGGATCGATGGAAGAATCGAATGCTGGGGCCTCTGCACGTCCGGTTCTTGTTCCGCTCCTTCCGGTGCCTTCACTTCCGTGACCGTCGACGGACACGCGTGCGCGCTGCAGCCGTCAGGTGCGGTGACGTGTTGGGGGCACGGCACCAAGAGTCCGAGCGAATTGTTTCGCCAAGTCGACGCGGGACGAGATGTGGTGTGCGGCGTGACCGTCGACGACCGGGTCGTGTGCTGGGGCCTTCTGAGGTTCACGCCGATGGTGCCCGGTGTGGCGCCGCATCCAGTGTCGTTGGCCCCCCCGGATTCGGTCCAGGGCTTCGCCGTGCAGGTGTCGGTCAGTCGTTCGCACGCGTGCGCGGTGCTCAAGTCCGGCGCGCTGACCTGCTGGGGCGAAAGCGCGACGGGTCAGACTGCGGTGCCGCCGGGGGCCTATCGGTCCGTAGTCACAGCGCCGGACCGGACGTGTGCGTTGACGCGGGCGGGTGAAGTGTCGTGCTGGGGACGCCCGATCACGTGGATGCACAAGACCTTTGCGCCGCCGAAGGGCCCGTTCGTGGAGCTCGGCCTGGGGGACAGCCACGCGTGCGCCAGGCGGGAGGATGGGACCGTCGTGTGCTGGGGGGTCGACCAGCAGAGCCAGGTGTCGGGCAAACGCTGGATGCTTGTGAGAAACTGAAGGGCACTGGCAGCACGTCACCCGGCCACGCGGTTCCGCCCGCCTTCCTTCGCCTGATACAGCGCCTGGTCCGCCGCAACGATCAGGGCTGCCCGGTCGGATCCGCGCTGCGGGGTGGTGGCGGCAACACCGATGCTGACGGTCACGTGGTCGGCGATCGGCGACTCTGCATGCGGCAGTCCCAGACGCTTGACAGCGTCGTGGACGGCGCGAGCCACGAAGCGCGCTCCCTCCAGGTCCGTGCGCGGTAGCAGCGCCACGAGCTCGTCACCGCCGTAGCGCGCCAACAGGTCGGCGGGACGGCGCAACGCAGTCTCGCCAGCGCGTACGGCCGCGCGCAAGCACTCGTCGCCGGCCTGGTGGCCATAGCGATCGTTGTAGGGCTTGAAGAAATCGACATCGATCATACACAGGGCGATCGGGATCTGCTCGCGAATGGCGCGGCGCCACTCGCGGTCGAGGCTCATGTCGAACCACATGCGATTGCCGATGCCCAGCAGACCGTCGGTGCGCGCGACCTGCTCGAGCGACACGTTGGCCCGAACCAGCTCCTCCGTGCGTTCCGCCACGCGCTGCTCGAGGATCTGGTTGGCCCGCACCAGCTCGCGGTTCTGCTGCGAAAGCACCTCGAACAGACTGCTGACCGCACGCAACAACGCGTGCGTGGCGGAATCAGCCGGCTCCGCGTCGCCGGTGAACGCCTCCGCCGGCGAAACGCCGTCGGCGATGCGCGCGAGCTGGCGCGCCATTCTGTGATCCTCGTCGAGGATGTGGAAGGTGAGCCACGCCGTCAGAAAGTCATGCAGGACCGTGACCGGCGCACTTGCGGTGTTGCGCGCTCCCCACATGCTGGTGATCTGCCTGATGAACCCTTTGTGCAAAGCGCGATGTACCGTGAGGTAACGCTTGTCGATGCGCCCCACCTCCATCAGCCGCTCCTCTTCCGCGAAGTGGTACTTGGCGTAGTCGGCGAGCTCTTCGTACACCGCCTGCAACGAGTCACCAGCGTCGCTCCCGGCGACGAGGAATTCACCCAGCTCGTTGATGAGGTCGACCAGGCGATGATGCTGCTCGTCGACGGTCCGGAGCCCGGTTCTGAAGCGGGTATCCCACAGAAAGGTCCGCATGTGCCTCCACCTCTAGTGATTCATCACGACGGCCTTGCCGTCGACATTCATCGTACACTCGCCGTCCATCTCCGAGAAGCTTCCCCAGCTCGACGTGATCTCCACAGGTTGCGCGGGCAGATTGGGCGATCCGTTCGTGTCGATTTGACTCGCCGGACGCCAAATAAACGCCGTCCAGGGCGGAGGCTTCTTGGGCCCCACCTTGCCGGATGGGGTCGTGTCCAAGAACTCGAACCGGTGCGACGAATCGTTTGCGAACCGATCAACCATGGGGCAGGGGTTTACGAAAAGGTGTGACATGAAACCATCTTCCACTGCGCTCGCGCCTGTTACCGCTACGGGCCGCGCGTGTTCGTGCAAGCCGGTCAGGTCTTCGCTTGCTTCGACGGCGAGACGCGCGCCATCGCGATCGACACCCGCAAGGTGCGGTGGACGCAGGAGAGCCAGCCGGTGGCGGTGGCGCCCGGCGTGCTGCTCCTGCAGCGCGGCGACGACACCCTGCAAGGTGTGGATGGGGCGTCGGGCAAGGTTCTGTGGACCCGCGAGCTCGACGACGATCTGGGCAGCCGTCCGACCGTGTCGGAGGCGATGGCGTTTGTGCGCGACGCGACGGGCAAGCTGCACGCGCTGGACACGCAGACCGGCGCGGTGCGCTGGGTCTTCGACTGGCCCCAGGAGGGGACGGTGGCTGCGTCGGGGTCCACGGTCGTGGTGACGAGCCGGTAGAAAGCGTCCCCCGCGCTTGCCAACCGCCCCTTCGTGAAGCAAATGGCAAGCTCCCATGGCATTTCGCATCGGCCCCTTGTCCTTCGACGGCGCTCCCTGGCTCGCCCCCCTGGCCGCCGTGAGCAGCGCCCCCTTCCGTCAGATCTGCCTCGAACTGGGGTGCGGACAGGCCGTCACGGAGATGGTCTCGAGCGAAGCCCTCGTGCGCGACGTGCAGAAGATCGCGCGACGCATGACGCGAGCGCCCGGGGAGCGCGTGCTGATCGTGCAGTTGTTCGGAGGGAACCCGTCGGTCATGGCGCGCGCGGCGGAGCTTGCAGTCGAGCAAGTGAAGGCGGACGTGGTGGACATCAACATGGGGTGTCCGGTCCGCAAGGTCCTGGGAACGGGGGCAGGCGTGGCCCTGATGCGCGACCCCGAGCACGCCGCCACGATCGTCGAGCACGTGGTGCGAGCCATCGGCCCAGTACCGGTCACAGTGAAGATGCGGGCCGGGTGGGACAACGAGGTCAACGCGGTGCAAGTCGCCGTGGGCGTGGTGCAGGCCGGGGCCCAGGGCCTCGCGGTGCACGGCAGGACGCGTGAGCAGTACCACAAGGGGGAGACGCGCTGGGATGTCATCGCGTCGGTGAAGCAGACTGTTCACGTCCCCGTGATCGGCAACGGCGGCGTGCGTTCGGCCTCGGACGCCAAGGCCATGGTGGACCAGACCGGTTGCGACGC
This sequence comes from uncultured Polyangiaceae bacterium, assembly GCA_964488865.1. Lineage (GTDB taxonomy): Bacteria > Myxococcota_A > Polyangia > Polyangiales > Polyangiaceae > MWCO01. The sequence continues at coordinate 31,968 of CAZAWR010000004.1, forward strand.
GGTCATGATCGGGCGCGCGTCGCTTGGCAACCCGTGGGTGTTTCGGAGCGTGTTGCAGGGCAGGGACGAGGTGCCGTCGGTGGCGGAGCGATTCGGGGTGATCCGCCAGCACGTGGCGTTGCAGGTGGCGTATGCAGGGGAGTTTCTCGGGGTCCGGGAGATGCGCAAGCAGCTGGGGTGGTACCTGCGGGGGTTGCCCGGAAGCGCGATGGTGCGCGAGCGCTTGCAGGTGTTGCGCACCGAGGCGGACGTGGACGAGGTGCTCGGCGCGTACGAGGACGCGATCGCGCGGGGGAGAGTCCGGCCGACGTTGGGGGACTTCGGGGCCGACTTGATCGACCGTTCCCGGTACGGACTGTGAGGCGACTGGTCACCGTGGACCCCGAGCCTTATGCTGCCTTGCATGACGACGCCTCGCGAACACGCCCAGCACTTGCTCGGTTTCATCGACCGCTCCCCGACCGCCTTTCACGCCACCGCCGAGGCCGCGGCGTGGCTCACCTCCCATGGCTTCGAGCCCTTGCTCGAGCGAGACGCCTGGAAGCTCTCCCCGGGGGACCGCCGCTACGTGGTTCGCAATGGCAGCTCCATCGTGGCTTTCGTGGTGGGCAGCGCGCCTCCGTCCGAGGCCGGGTTCGACCTCGTCGGCGCGCACACGGACTCCCCGGTTCTCAAGCTCAAGCCCAACGCGGTCGTGCATCGGCATGGCTACCGGCAGCTCGGGGTCGAGACCTACGGGGGACTTCTTCTCTCGACCTGGCTCGACCGGGACCTCGGCCTTGCAGGCAGGGTGGTGCTCGATCGCGCCGGCGCGGAGATCGAAGGAAAGCTCGTTCACATCCAGCGCCCGATCCTGCGCATTCCGAACGTCGCCATTCACCTGAACCGTGAGGTCAATACCAAGGGGCTCATCCTCGACCAGCAGAAGCACTTGCCCCCCGTGCTGGGCCTGGCCGGCGGCGGCGCGGACGAGGGCGCGCTGCGCAAGCTCCTCGCCACGGAGCTGGAACGGCAAGGCACACGCGTGAAGCTGTCGGAGATCGCGGACTACGACCTTGCCCTGGTGGACGTGCAGCCCTCGAGCCTCGGGGGGCAGGAAGAGGAGCTGATCTTCGCCCCGCGCATCGACAACCTCGCATCCTGCCACGCCGCGCTGTGCGCACTCGTGGAAGCGGTCGCCAGCTTGCCTCTCGCCGCGCCCACCCGGTGCGTCGCGCTGTGGGACAACGAGGAGTGTGGCAGTCGAAGCATGCAGGGAGCCCAGGGACCGTTCTTGCGGCAGGTCCTCGGTCGCGTGGTGGAAGCGCGCGGCGGCAAAGCGCGTGAAGACCTCGATCGCGCCTTCGCAGGCTCGTTCCTCGTGTCGGCGGACATGGCCCACGCCGTCCACCCCAACTATGCGGACAAGCACGAGCCCGAACACATGCCCCTGCTCGGCAAGGGCCCCGTGATCAAGCACAACGCGAACCAGTCCTACGCGAGCGATGCCATGTCTGCTGCCCGATTCGCGCGCGCTTGCCGCGGCGCCGGGTTCTCCCCGCAGCGCTTCGTGGTCCGCTCGGACATGCCCTGCGGCTCCACCATCGGACCGATCACGGCCGCTCTCACGGGCATCAAGACCGTCGACGTCGGCAATCCGATGCTCAGCATGCACTCGATCCGAGAGATGGCCGCCGTGGAGGACCATGCGATGATGATCGGGGCGCTGGGACGCCTGTTCGGCATGCCGGCCAAGGAAGAGAAGAAGAGGGGAGCAAGGAAGATGCGATTGGTTTCGTGAGCGAGCTCAGTGGCTCATGAGCGACGCGAAGAAGTTGTAGCCCCACCGGTTCGCGTAGCAGGCATCTCCACCGCCCGCCTGGAAGCACTTCTGGACGAGGTGAGTCGGGAAGGGGCCGTACACCTCTCGGTTCCCCGAGTAGGACTGGTAGGACTCCTCCACGCAGTAGCTCGGATGGGCCGAGTCGGGCTGTGATCCGGCCATACAGTAGGCGTTACCGCGAAGGCTGATGGCGAAGTCGCGGTTCCACCGGGGCACGTACACCTTGCGACCGTCGATGACGAACTCCTTGGTGGCCGTGCACGGGGCGCCGCCTCCGCCCGCCTTGCACCCTTCCACCATCTGCTTGGTGAACGGCCCGTACGCGTTGCTCGCGTCCACGCACAACCGAAGCGTCAGGTTCGCCTGCGTCCCGGGCGGGCAGAACAGGTCGCCACTCGGCGTCGTGCTTCCGGGAGAATTCATCGGGTCGCCGGGCCGCGGGTACTTGGTGCCGCTCACCGTCCAGTCGATCGGGGCGTACTTCACCACCCTGGACTGCACATCGGCGTAGCGGCCCACCAGCGTGCGTGTGTCGGCCACGTTCTGCAGCACCATCGTGGCCGCCGCGGCGCCCGCCCCGATGCCCGACGAGTACTCGATCGGGTGCAATCGGATAGCCGCGTTGGCCTTGAACGACTGCGCCATGGTCTTGCCCGCTACCAAGAGGTTCTCCACGCGGTCGTTGGTCAGGGCGCGCAGCGGAATGAAGAACGGCAGCGCGTGCAGCTCCGACGACAGATAAGAAGGTAGTGCGCAGGTTCGCAGCGGGTGGATGTCTCCGTTGTAGGCCCCGATGGCGATCCGATCCGCGAAGACCTTGCCCGTCTTGCCCGTTGCGCCGGAGTCCAGGTCACTGCCCTTGAGCACGAAGTTGCCAATGCCAACGCTCCTTCGCGTATCCCGCAGGTACGGGAACTTCGACAGCCCATGGGCCGTACCGAACACGTCGGCGGCGATGGACAGCCGGTTGCCCTGGCCCCGGGGCTCCCGCTCGCGAAGCCACCGATACCAACCGATCGCGTGGCGCTCCGCCCGCTCGAGCACGTCGTAGTTCACGCCGCCACGCCAGTCCGACACCTCGTTGGCCGCCGAGGACTTCGACTTGAACAGGTATCCGTACGCGTAGTCGTTGCCCGGGTTCCAGTTCTGGTTCGACAGCTGTCCCGCCCCCACACCGCCACTGCCCTTCACCCGACGGTACGTCCAAATCTTGTCCCAGCTCGAATTGCCAACACCGTAAAAGTCCGGGTGGTCCGCCTCCACCGCGAGCGCGTTGTCCGCCACGGCCTCACTGTGATACCGCATCACGAAGGGGAACACCGTCGCCTGCCCGCACGTGTCGCTCGCGATCTCCGTGCTCCCATCGCTCGACTCCACCCCCTGCAGGTAGGGAGCCCCCGAGAGCACCAGCACGTCGCCAAGCTCGGTCGCGTCGACCACGATCGGCCCGCCCGTGCGGTTGCTCGTGATGCGCATCAGCGTCTTCGTGTAGCGCGAGGAGTCCGACGTGGAATACCAATCCTGCATGTCCTCGGAGAGGCGACGGTCATACCCGCCCCATGCGACACCCTGCTTGGCCTTGCGCTGAATGGCCGTCACGGAGGTGATACGGGTGCGGCCGTTGACCTGCTCGGTCTCGACGCGCTTGACGACGGTGCTGAGCAGGACGGTCAGGTTGCCGGACTCGCGGCTGAGGGCGGGGAGGATGTGATTGGACAGCAAGCTCTTGGGCTCGAAGCAGTTCTTGGAGACCCAGCATCCGCCGGGGTTGCCGGTGGCGTCCATCCACTGCACGAACTCCTTGGGCAGGTTGCGCGAGTCCTTGGCGACCGCACCGACGTCGTAGCCGTTGACCTTGTGCCAGGCGAAGTCGACGGCGGGAACACCGCCGGCCGTGAGCTGACCGCCGGGCCAATCGGTGGGCTCGAGCAGGCAGGTCTTCACGCCTTCCCGCGCGGAGGTCAGAGCGGCGGCCAGGGCAGCGGTCGTGCCACCGGCAACGACGACGTCGCAGCGCAGGGACACCAGGGCGCTGGACTGCTGTTCACGCTCCTCCGGGTCGAAGGCGTCGGTACCGAGGGCGCAGCCCTGGGCGAGGCAAGCACCGGCGCATGCGAGGAGAAGGGCGTTCCACTGGAGTTTCATCGTTCTATCCTGTTGTGGGTAGCGAGGGTTCTACATCCCTCCTTTGCAGAGGTTGTGCCACGTATCTTACCTGTGATTACCAGGGAAGAATCGCCCTTCCTGGGGAGGGGTCCTCTTCAAGTGAGATCTGAAACTTCCCACTCTCGGATCTCGGGGTTCCCAGGGACCGATGCGCCGTCCCCCTTCCGCTCGACCCGTCCCCGTCTTAGGAGCCAGGCCATGAAGCTCTACACCTCCCCCATGTCCTCGAACGCGCGCAAGACCAGGATGACCGCGTTGCTGCTCGATATCGACGTCGACCTCGAGACGGTCGACCTCGCCACCGGAGCTCACCGCCGCCCCGACTACCTGACGATCAACCCCAACGGCATGGTTCCCGTGCTCGTCGACGGGGACTTCGTGCTCTGGGAGTCCAACGCCATCATGACCTACCTTGCCGACAGCAAGCCCGGCAACACGCTGTACCCGTCGGAGCGACGGGCCCGGGCGGACGTGGACCGCTGGCTGTACTGGTCATCGAGTCACTGGAACCCGGCCATCGGCATCCTGAGCTTCGAAAACATGATCAAGAAGATGTTGGGTCTCGGCGAGGCGGACCCTGCGCAAGTACAGAAGGGCGAGCAGATGCTTTCGCGGTTCGCAAAAATCCTCGACGCACACCTCGCCTCTCGCGCCTACGTGACCGGCGAGAACCTCACGCTCGCGGACGTCGCGATCGCGGCTCCACTCATGTACGCGGTGCCTGCGAAGCTGTCGCTCGAGGGGTTCGAGAACGTGAAGCGGTGGTTCGACCGAGTCCAAGCGCTGGAGGCGTGGAAGAAGACGTCGTTGTAGCGGCGGGTCACTCGCGGTCGGAGTAGGTCCGCAACCCGATGCCCCAGGTGGACGAGACCAGGGAGCATTCCCCCCAGCCGGCGTCTCGTGGGCAGTCGCTTGCGGCCACGCGACCCGAGTACAGGCCATGCAGGACGACACTGCCCAGTCCGACGCCTGCCATGAGCTGGGCGTAGGTGGCCTCCGACGCCACGTCCGTGCGCTGGTACACACGGAGCTCACCGATCAGCAGCGGCGCTTCGCCCGCCTTCTTCTCCCAAAGGCCACGTACGCGTCCGCCAAGATCCCACCCGTAGCCTTCCGGGATCGCATGGGCGTGACCGCCGATCAGGGGTCCGGCCGCAAGATTCAGTTTGTGGCCGTTCCAAGGAGCGATCCTCACGTCCGCGCCAAGGGAACCTCCAACGCCTGCGAACAGAAGTGGCTCACCCCCCTCGGGCGGATCGCTTCGGTACGCCGACGTTCCCAAGTCGATGCCAGCCTCCATCCACGGGTACACCTTCCAATCCCGCGGGCGCCATGTCTTGGCTCCACCCACGAACAGCACCCACGCGTCCTCTGCCTTCCCCGTGGTCACGCCTTTCGGGCTCACGTGGACGCTCGCGAAGGTGATGTACGAAAAGGACTCGTGGAAGGTGCGTCGCCAAGCCTGCACGGGCCCTGTTCGAGGAGGAGGGGCAGGAGGCCCTGCTGGTTGCGCAGCCGTGCCCTCGGGAATGCTGGCGGGACTCTGCGATTGCGCGGTTCCTGCCCACGAAACGACGAGCGCCATGCAGCACGCGAACCGGGTGAGTCGTCGCGACTGGCTAGTCATAGGCGCACACGTTGGAAGCGACTTCGGACTTGATGCACGCGGCCCCGCTCGGGCACGCTGTACACGCCCCGGAGGAACAGTCGCTCGCGGCACACCGGTAAGGCTCACCGTACGACTGAGAGCAGCAACCGGACCAGCACTTGGCGCTCGCGTGACACCCCTCGCAATAGTACCGGTTGTTCGCTGTGTTGCGCTTGCAGCTCTGGCCGTCCGACGTGTCACACTTGATCCCGCAGACACCGCAGTCGTCGTTCGTGTTGACGGTGCGAGGCTCGCCGCCACAGCACCGCGCGAGCGCATCCCCAGGCTTCCAGTTGTGGCCGTCGGGATGTGCCGTGGCTTGCCCGCACACGCCACCCTGGCACTGGCCGGGCTTCCAGCACTCGTTGGGACCGTCGTCGCAATCCACCCCATCAGGGATCGCAACGGATTCGCAGGCCCCTTGCACGCACAGCATCTCGTGGCACGCGCCCGGTTCGCCGCAGGGCGTTCCCTCCGGGTTGACAGCACAAAAGTCCACGTCCGGTGCGACATCGGGAGCGGGCTCCTCGGTCGCATCCTCCACGTCGACGTCCACCTCGGCATCCGCGTCCTCGACGATCGGCCACTCGACGAGGGCGTCGTGGGGCCCACCGCCATCGGGCACGGTCGTGGTGCCCACGCCGTTCTCGAAGTCGGGGAGCAAGCATCCGGTCACGCCGAGCAAGGGCAGGGCGATCGCAAGGAAGGAGCTTCGCGCATCCATCAGAACGCCCCTCCGACGCCAGCGGAGGCCGCACCGATCCAGGGCTGGACCCGAAGGCCGCTCGTGGGCTGGGGGGTGACTTCTCGAGGCCCTGGGTCGGTGAGAAGCAGGAGCGTGCCCAGCCCGAGGGCGACCGTTCCCACGGCAAATCCTGCGGTCGACGCGTTCCGCCACCGGTCATAGGACTCGTTGTCGGCCCACGCGACGGGCGGGCAGACCCCGGAAGGACAACGGCTCTCGAGATCGGACTTCTTTCCCCAGGCCACCAGCCCTGCGGTGGACCCGACCACCATGCCCGCTGCGCCGACGGCCACTCCGACCCAGCCAAGGGTGCGGTGCGGCGATGCGGTCGACTTGCTGTCCTCGGTGCGCACACCGAGCAGGAATCCCTCAGTGCGCTGCTCTCCCTCGGAGACACGGAAGCGACGTAGCTCGACCGCTGTGCCGTGCGCGAACTCGAGGACGTGTTCGCCGGGGTCCAGCAGCACGATGGCGGCGCTGGCCTCCTCGGACAGGGGGTTGCCGTCAAGCTTGAGGGTGGGAGGCTCTGCGGACTCGCCTTGCAGGACGATGCGAAGCCGGGCCACACGCATGCGCAGCGTCTCGGCCCGGGTGCGAGCTTCTTGCTGCGCCTTGGTGTGGATCTCGGGCCAGGACGCGTCCACGCGGATGGCGGCCACCCGCTCATAGCGCTCGAGCGCGTCGACGAGGCGCCCCATGCGTTCGAGACACAGGGCCGCACGCACGCCGAAGGTGGGCGCGGGAATGAGTTCGTCGGCCGCATCGAACTTGCGCAAGGCGGCAGCGTGCTCGCCCTGCTCGAGCAAGGCCAGGCCTTCTTCGCCGAGCGCGATGGCCGCATCCCGATGGGACCGCGGGGGCTTCTGGGCCAGGGTCGAGGCGCACACGAGCACCAGCGCGATCAGCGTCGTGGTGGGCAAGAAGGTCCAGGGGATACCCCGGGATGGATGGCTTCCGATGAGCTCGGTCAAAGCCCGAACACCTCGTGCGGCTTGCGGCCCGTCCCCACCGGCCTTGCGTTGCGACGACCGGGAGGGAGCGTCTGCGTGGGCGCCGGGGACGAGCTATCGGAGTCTGGCACCGGTAAGCGTTCCACATCCCACACCGGCGGCGCAACCGAGATCGCGGACGGGAGGGCGGAAGCCGCGATCGGAGCTTGAACGGACGCAGGTGGCTCCACGGAAACCTCCGACGCGTCGGGCCTCGGCGCGGAGAGGGGGGAGAGGGGGGAGCCCTGAAACCTGGGCCCGACCAACCACACGGCGGAGCCGCCGAACCCTGCCGCCACGATCATCGTCACAGCTGCCAAGGCGTAGAGCCGCCAATCTCGGGTCTTCGCCTGGGGTAGGGATGGCACAGGGGGACGCACGTTCTCCACCGGCCGGGAGACGGGCATCTCGGGCGTCGCGGACTGGGAAGGCATCGGCGCCGTGGCGGTCTCGACGGAGTCCGCTATCCCTGCGGGGATGACCACGTCCTCCATGACCCGGGTGGGATCGTCCGTGTCGACGGAGACCCGGTTGGTGCGGGTGGGCTCGAGGTAGACGTCGTGGAAGGTCGGGGGGGCGGCCTCGAGCTCTGCGCAGGCCGTGGGATTCATGCCGGGCTCGACCTCCACGGAGCGCGGCTCCACCCACAGATCGAAGCGTCGCAGCTGCGGCTGAGACGAGAACGCCTCGCCGCCGCGACGCCACGAGGTTTCATCCGAAGGTTCGAGCAACCGCGGCAGGTCGTCCACGCTCGGGAGCGGAGGGTCCTCTGGTCGCTCGTCCTCGTGGGTGATCGCCTCCGGCTCGAGGTCCACACGGGAGGGACGCATCTCGGACTCGAGCGCTTCGAACGCCATGCCTGTGAGCGAGGAGACGGTTCCCGGCAGAAGCGCCTCACGCAGGGCCGCTGCCATCTCCGCGGCGCTGCCGAAGCGCCGGTTCGGGTTCGGGTTCAACGCCTGGTCCGTCCACGCGTCGAACTCAGGAGGGATCGACCGCAGGACCGAAGGGGGCGGGTAGTCCACCTCGGCGATCGCCTTGAGCAGCCCGAGCAAGTCCTCCGCGTGCTCGTCGAAGGGCCGCTGGCCGACCATGCATTCGTACACCACGACGGCCAGCGCCCACAGGTCCACCTTCGCATCGATCGGCTTCTTGCCGCGCGCGCGCTCCGGGCTCAGGTAGTGCGTGGTCCCGATCACCGCGTCCGTGCGGGTCAGCGAGTCCTTCGCGTCGCCGTCGATCAGCTTCGCGATACCGAAGTCCACGAGCTTCGGGACCTCGCCCTCCTCCGTGGCGTGCAGGAAGATGTTGTCGGGCTTGATGTCCCTGTGGATGATGCCCTTGGCGTGCGCCTTGTCCACCGGTCGTGCGATTTGCTCCACCAGCCAGACCACCGTGGTCGCGTCGAGGGTCTTCAAACGCTGCAGTCGCTTGGCCAGGGTCTCGCCCTCGAGCAGCTCCATCGCGAAGAACGGCACGTCGCCGTGCATGCCGTACTCGAGGATGTGAACCACGTTCGGGTGGGTCAGGGCGGCGACCGTGCGAGCTTCCTTCTCGAAGCGGGCGCGCGCGACCTGGGAGTGGGCGTCGACCGGCCGAAGCATCTTGAGGGCGACGGGGATGCCGAGCACGAGGTGATCGGCGCGCCAAACGATCGCCATGCCGCCGGAGCCGATGGGCTTGACGAGCCTGAACCGCTTGGACAGGACCGTGCCTGGCCCGATGTTGGTCGGGACCGGGACCGGCTTGTCCGCGCGCGATCGCATGAGCTGCAACCTTGCCAGAAGGGCGCGGGAGACGCCACGGGTACGGAGCTTGGGGGAGAAGGTGGTGGGTCATGGCGACGCCCGATTCGCGCTTGCCTCGCGGACGGCCTCGGATTTCACCGCCCCCGGCTCGACTGCGCTCCCGGCGAACCGGTAGAATGGCAGCCGGTCTTGAAGGCGAAGGAGGCCGATGATGCGTTGCCTTGTGTGGCTTGCTGCGTTCTCGATAGCAGTCGCGGGGTGTGGTGACGATGACGACTCGACCTCGTCCCCGGGCGGCGCCGGGGGGGGAAGCGGTGGATCGAGCGGCACGGGGGGGACAGGCGTTGCGGGAGACGCCGGGCAGGGAGGCACGGGGGGAGCCGGGGTCGATGGCGGCAGCGGCGGATCCGGCGGATCCGGCGGAACGGGCGGAACCACGGAAACGGGGGGCAGCGGTGGCACCGCCGGGAGTGGTGGCACCGCCGGGAGTGGTGGCGGCAGCGCGGAGACTTGCCCTGCTCTGCCTGCCCCAGGCTCGAACGTCGTGGACGTGACCCCCGCCGACCTCGGCAACCTCACGAGCATCGTGTCGAACGCTGCCTCCGGGGACACCATTCGTTTCGCGTCAGGAACCTACGACCTCGGTGGCGAGTACCTCTGGGTCTCGACGCCCGGCGTCACCTTGCGCTCCGCAACCGGCAACCGAGACGACGTGGTCCTCGACGGCAACTACCAGACGACCGAGATCATCACGATTGCGGCGTCGAACGTCACGGTCGCCGACCTCACCCTCCGGCAAGCCTACACGCACCCCATCCACGTGGTGACGGCCGGATCGGACACGGTGGGCACCCGGATCTACAACGTTCACGTCGTCGACCCGCGCGAGCAGGCGATCAAGGTCAACCCGAGCAGCGAAGGCGTCTACGTGGACGAAGGGGAGGTCGCCTGCTCGCACATCGAGTTGACGGACGCAGGTCGGCCTCACGTGCAGCCCAACCCGGGAGGCTGCTACACGGGCGGGTTCGACGGGCACCAGGCTCGAGGCTGGGTGCTTCGGGACAACACGATCCAGGGGTTCTGGTGCGACAACGGGCTGTCCGAGCATGCGGTGCATTGCTGGCGTGGGTGCCGGGACACGGTGGTGGAACGCAACCGCTTGATCGACAACGCCCGCGGTGTCGGATTCGGCTTGTCCACCAGCGGGAGCGCCAGGACGTACGACGACGACCCTTGTCCTAAGGCCGGAGGCGCGTACGTGTGTCATTACGACGGGATCGTGCGAAACAACTTCATTTTCGCGAGCGACCCTGGCTTGCTCGCGTCGTCGTCGGGGTTCGACTGCGGGATCTGCTTCTCGTCCGCGTGCGGTGCGCGGGCCGTGCACAACACGATCGTCTCGACCGGGAGCAACTTCTCGTCGATCGAGTGGAGGTTCTCGACGAGCCTGGGGGTCGAGGTCAGGAACAACATCGCCACGCATTCGCTTCGCGAGCGTGACGGTGCCTCGGGGTTGCTCGAAGGCAACCTCGAGAGCGCGCCGCTGTCGCTGTTTCTCGATGGTCCTGGGGGTGAATTGCACCTGGCTCCGGGAGCGAGCGCGGCGATCGACCAGGGGATTTCCTTGCCGGCGGGCCAGTGCGAAGACGACATCGACGGTGAGGCGCGGGACGACAGCCCGGACATCGGCGCGGACGAGGTGGAGTAGGGGATTGGCGAGCAGCTTCTACCGTCGCTCGGGGGAACCCAGGGGGGCCTCGAAGATTTGCGCTGCGCGGGCGGCCACGTGGGATCGCAAGGACAGGAAGGCGGGCATGCGGGTCATGCGATCGAGCGCGGGACACTGCAGGAACCAGATGGCGTCGATGGCGTGAGCGGAAGCCGCGCGAAGGGCGCTCCAGGCGTCATCGACCTGTCCGCCGATGGCCATGCGTTCGGCGACGAGTTGCATGATGCGCGCGCGTGCCGCGGGCGGCGTGTCCTCGTGGGCGGCAAGCGCGGTGAGCGTGCCGACCTCCTCGTCGGGCTCCGGATCAATGAACATGCGAAGGGCCGACATTTGTAGAGCCGTTGCCGTGCCTTCGACCGAGGCGACGTTTTCTCGTGCCCACGCCAGCATGATGCGGTCCCCTAGCCAGAGGCCGATGCGAACGCGGGCGAGCAAGGTTTCGGGGTGGTTGGGGTGGATCTGGTCTGCCTTGTCCAGGTACTCCGCGGCGCGAGCCGCGTGCCTGCCGAAGGCCACCACGTAGGCGGCATCCCACAACGCCATCAGGTTGCGAGGCTCCACGCGAAGCGCGAGCTCGAGCATACCGAGCCCCTCTTCGGTCCGGCTGGCGGCGCAGTGCAAGAACCCGAGCGCCCAGTGGGCGTCGGAGAGCGCCGGGTTGCAACGCACGGCTTCTTCCGCGCGCCTCGCCGCAGACATCCAGTTGGCGCCGTACAAGGCGTGGATGGCGAGCGCCAGGTGCGCTTCCCCAAGGTTCGCGTTGAGCCCCAGGGCCGAACGCGCCAGTTGCAAGCCTTCCGCGGCTAGCCCGGAGGACGCGCGCGGAACCACGTACCACGTCCGCAACATGGCGTGCGCCAGCCATGCCAGCACCAACGGGTCCTTGGGGCTGATCTCCCGGGCGCTCTCCAGCAAGCCCACCGCCGTCCGGCACCCTTCCGCCGTCCACTCGCCGAGCGCGTACTGCGCGCGCAAGAACCCGTCGACGTTTTCCCGGTTGGCAGGCCCATGCCCAGGGCGCTGGTCGTCGTACTCGAGTGCCAGCACCTCGGCGAGGGCGGCGGAGATCTCGGCCTGCAGGTCGAACAGGTCCGACGCCTTGCGCTGAAATCGCTGCGCCCACAGCACGAAGCCGCGCTCGACCTCCACCACCCGCACCGTCACGGCCATCATGCCCGACGCGCGCTTCGACAACGTGCCTTCCACGACCACTTCGACCCCAGCCTGCCGCCCGATGAGCTGCGCGTCCTCGCTCTCGGTTCCCTGCAGCGCGAATCGCTTCGCCACGCGGACCGAAGGACAGATGACGAGCTTCTCGACGATGGCCACGGTCAGGGCGTCGGCGATGTAGTTGTCCTGCGGGTCTCCGAGATTCCGGAACGCCAGCACCCCTACCGACCGCATATGGGGCGTGTTGGTGGTGGCGATCGCCGGCCAGTCCTTGCGAACCTCCTCCAGGCCCGCATCCGAAGCCCGTCGCAGGGAAGGTCGGATGCCGTCGCGCGCCGAGCGGAGCATCTCGACGACCTTTCGCGCACTCTCAGGCCTCCCCGAAGGCTCCCGCTCGAGCAGCGCGAGAACCACCCGAGCGAGGGGCTCCGGTACGTCGGGCTGCACCGTGCGGGGCGATGGCGCAGGCACGGACAGACGCGCGACGTTCGGACCACTCACGTCCTCGTTCGGCCATGGGTTGCGACCCGTGAGCAGCTCGAACAGGATCAACCCGAGGGCATACAGGTCCGTCTGCTCCGATAGGTGCCGCCCCTCGATCTGCTCGGGCGCCATGTAACGCGGTGTGCCTGCGCCCCGCAGCGGAAGTACCTCGACCTCTGGCCCGTCGCGCAACACCGCAACGCCGAAGTCGGTGATCACCACGCGCCCGTCGCGCGCCACCATCAGGTTGTCGGGCTTGAGGTCCCGGTGCACGACGTTGGCCTTGTGGGCCGCTGCCAGTCCCTCTGCGATCTGCAGGGAATAGCTATAGGCGCGGTCGAGATCGACCGCTCTGTCCTTCACGATGGCGGCCGAGAGAGGGTCGCCCAAGATGCACTCCATCGTGTAGTAGTGCTCGCCGCGCCGCTCCCCGATGTCGTGGATGCGAACGACGTTGGGATGGGTGATGCGACGTGTGAGACGGACTTCGCTTCGGAAGCGGGAGACGGCGGAGGGGTTGTCCGCGAGGTCCTTGCGCAGGATCTTGAGGGCGACCTCTTCTTCGAGGATCTGGTCCCGCACGCGATACACGGACCCCATGCCACCCACGCCGAGCAAGCCGACCAGCTCGTATCGTCCTGCGTAGCGCGACGGCCGATTCTTGGCAGACCGCGGGTCATCGGGCGGGATCGACTTGGAGCCAGGGGGACGTTCACTCGGGATGAGGATGGACCGCTTGGCCCGTGAATCGATCTCGTCGTCGACCCTCGTGCTCAACCCCACGTCCTTGGCGAACGCCGCCAGCTCGTCAGGGTCGATGGCGATGGAGATGTCTTCCTCGGAGTCGGCCTCCGCGAGATCGAACTCCAGCGACGGGTCCGACGGCTTGGATGGTGGCGTGGAGGATCCTTTCATGCGGTGCCCTTCACAGAACCGGAACACCCTACCCCACCCCGGTCTCCAGGTCACCGGTCCGCGAACCGCTTCCCCCGTCGTTCTCCGGTTTGCCTTCGCCGCTCGCCGGAGTATGCCTGCTCCCATGCGTATGGCGGTCACCGGCGGCGCCGGCTTCATCGGATCCCACCTCGTCGAGCGCCTCCTTGGCGACGGGCACGAGGTGCTTTGCATCGACAACCTGGACCCCTTCTACCCGGCCACGGTGAAGCTCGCGAACCTCTCGGCCGTGGCGGAGCACCCGCGCTTGGCCATGTCGGGTATCGACCTGTGCGACGTGCACGCCGTCGAGGAAGTCATGGGGCAGTTCCGCCCCAAGGTGCTGTTTCACATGGCCGCGACCGCGGGGGTCCGCCCCTCCATCGAGCGCCCCATGACGTACGTGAAGCTCAACGTGGACGCTACCCAAGCCGTCCTTTCGGCATGCCAGAAGCACGCAGTCGAGCGCGTGGTGCTCGCTGGCTCCTCCAGCGTGTACGGCAAGGATCAGCCCGCCCCGTTCCGCGAAGACCACGCGTCCGGTGAGCCACAGAGTCCCTACGCCGCCACCAAGCGCGCCATGGAGCTGCTCGCCGCCGCCCACGCTTCCGTTCACGGGACCACCGTCACCGTCTGCAGGCTCTTCACCGTCTACGGCCCGCGCCAGCGCCCGGACCTCGCCATCAACCGATTCGTCCGCGCCATCCTCGCCGACAAGCCCATCACCATCTTCGGCGACGGGACCTTCGCACGCGACTTCACGTACGTGCAGGACACCGTGAACGGACTGCTCGCCGCCGTGCAGGCCCCTTCCGGCTTCCGCATCTACAACCTCGGCGCGGGCAAGCCCTCCTCGGTTAACGACCTGGTGGCCACCATCGAGCGCGTCATGGGGACCCGCGCGAAGATCAATCACACCTGCGAGCAGAAGGGCGACGTCCCCATCACCTACGCTTCGGTCGACAAGGCGCGCGAAGAGCTCGGCTGGACCGCTGCCATCGACCTCGAGGAGGGCATTCGCCGCTTCGTGTCATGGGCCCGCGAAGCCAGACCGGTGTACTTCCGGGTTGGCGAGCCCTGGTCCCTCGGGTTGGGCTAGAGCGGTCGCAAACAGTCCCTCGTAGGAGCCCAAGGCCTGGCACTCCCCGTCCGCTGCGGCTATGGACGTGCCGTTGCACCATGTCTCTGCTCCAAGTCTCTGACATCGCCTTCGGGTATGGCGCCGACCGGTTGTTCCGGGGCGTGACCTTGCGCCTCAACGCCGGGGAGCGCGCCGCCCTCGTCGCCCCCAACGGCGCAGGCAAGACCACCTTGCTGCGCCTGCTCGCCAGCGAGCTGTCCCCGGACGAAGGGTCCGTCGTGATCCGCAAAGAGGCCAGCGTAGGCTTCTACCGGCAATCTCACGAGCTCGGCACCGACGGCACCGTCCTCGACGCCCTGCTGTCCAGCTTCCAGCAGGTGCTCGAGATCCGGCACGAGCTCGACCGCGCACGCGAGCAGGCAGCCTCCGGCGGCGAGGCCCAACTCGCCCACCTGGCCCGCGTAGAAGAGCAGTACCAGGTCGCCCATGGCGACGAGCTCGAGCGACGCGTCCAGATGATTGCCCAGCACCTCGGCTTCGGAAACACGTCCCTTCACCGGCCGGTGGCGTCCCTGTCCGGCGGAGAGCGCGGTCGTCTGCACCTCGGCGTCGTGCTCGCCCAGCGCCCCGACCTGCTGATGCTCGACGAGCCCACCAACCATCTGGACCTCGAGACGATCGCCTGGCTCGAGTCCCATCTCGCGGACTACCCCGGCGCCGTCCTCGTCGTCTCCCACGACCGTGCGTTCCTCGACAACGTGTGCCCGCACACCCTCGAGCTGGGTCAGAAGACGTTTCGCAGCTATCCGCTTTCGTATACAGCCTACGCGGTGGCCCGCCAGGAGGACCTCGAACGCGAGCGCGCGGTGCAGGAACGCCAGCAGGCGATGATCTCGAAGACCGAGGACTTCATCCGCAAGAACATCGCCGGACAGAAGACCAAGCAAGCCCAGAGCCGCCGCAAGATGCTCGAGAAGCTCGATAAGCTCGAGAGGCCCGAGGACACCTGGGAGGTCGCCCAGCGCGTGAGCTTCCGCTTCGTACCCGCCCCGCGTACCGGCGACATCGTCTTCGAGGCAACCGGCCTCGGGGCGAGCCGCGGCGGCGTCCGCTTGTTCGAAAAACTCGACCTGCTCGTGCGGCGAGGCGAACGCCTGGCCGTGGTCGGGCCCAACGGATGTGGCAAGACCACCTTGCTCAAGCTGCTCTCTGGCTCCGGTGACCCGAACGACGAAGGCAACGTGCGCGTCGGGTCCAACGTTCTGCCAGGCTACTTCGACCAGCATCTTGGATCCCTCGAGCAGTCCAGGAGCGCCGTCGACGAGATCCGGTCGGTTCGCGGGGACATGAACGAGGACACCACGCGCGGCTACCTCGCACGATTCCGCTTCTGGGGAGATCAGCCCTTCCAGAAGGTCGCCAGCATGTCCGGCGGCGAGTGCAGCCGCCTCGCCCTCGCCAAGCTCCTTCTCGAACCCCGCAACGTCCTGTTCCTCGACGAGCCCACCAACCATCTCGACATCCCCGCCGCCGAGATCCTCGAAGAAGCCCTCATCCACTTCGACGGAACCGTCGTGCTCGTGTCCCATGACCGTCGCTTCCTCGAAAACGTCAGCACGCGCGTGGTGGCCTTCCGGCCCGAGGGCATCGAGATCTTTCCCGGTGGGTACGGACAGCTCTCCCGGCGCACGGAGACCGCCTCCGAGCCGCCGACCAGCGCCGCAACCGACGACCGAGCCAGCCGTCGCGCGCAGTTCGAAGCCAGCAAGGCCGCCTCCCGCCTGCAGCAACGCAAAGAGCGACGCTTCCGCGAGCTCGAGGACCTGATCGCCAAGGCCGAGCAGGACCTTGCCCGCGTCACCGAGTCCATGAGTCGCGCCGGGGACAGCTGGGAAGAGCTTGCGAAGTGGACCGGCCAGCAACAGAAGCTCGAGACCGACCTCTCGTACTTCATGCAAGAATGGTCCGACCTCGGCGACGAGCTGGCCTCGCAGGAGCAAGCCCAAGAGCAAGAGCAATCGAAGGAGCAAGGAGGAGAAACTTGCAGGGAAGATTGATGGGATTGCTTCTCCTGGCGGCCCTGCTAGCCGGCTCCGTCGTCGCAGGCATGGGTTGCTCCAGCTGCGGGCAGGAACCCGACGATGGCACCCAGCCCGCCAGCCAGGACCTGCCCGCGTTCGAGCTGCGTGACGACACTGCCGATCTGCTCATCACCTGGGTCGACGAAAAAGGGGACCACCACGTCGTGCAACGCCCCGCTGACGTGCCCGAAGGATCGCGAGACATGGTGCGCGTGGTCACCCTCCAGCACGGCCATGGGGACGTGCTGTACGTGGCGGACCTTCGCACCAAGAACGCGGACGGAACGTACCCGGTCAAGACGATGGCGCGCAGCGGATGGGAGCTCGTCGCGCAGCAGCGTCGCGCCAAGTCGATGGCGGCGTTGTCGCCCACGGCCTCCGCGTCGGCGGGAGCGTCCCCCACGGCCCCTGCGGCGCCTGCCTCGGCTCGCTTGTCGGCCATTGTGTACGCGGCTTCGTGGTGTAGTGCGTGCCGGAGCGCGGAGACGTACCTGCGGTCGCAGGGGGTCACCGTGATCGTGAAGGACATCGAGAAGGACCCCGGCGCCCAGGCCGAGATGGACCAGAAGCTTCACAAGGCCGGGTTTCCCAAACGCGGGACCATCCCTGTCATCGACATCCGCGGCCGGATCCTCGTGGGCTTCGACCAGCGAGACATCAAGCGCGCCATTCAGGAGTCGACCCGCGGCGACCTGCTGTGAGACGAACCGTTCGTTTTTCGCCACAGGATGGTTCCGCGGTCTGTCCCCGGCCGAAGAGCTTGCCGCTCCGGCGATGATCGGCTTTGCCCCTTGAGCCGGAGCCTGCGCGGATCTACCGTTCCCAGTCATCATCCAAGGAGCTTACCCATGCGCCACTTCGCCTTCGCTTCCGTGCTCGCCCTGTCCCTGGTCCCCCTCGCCTGCTCGTCCGACACCGAGCCCTCCGACAACGGCGGCGGAGCGGACGATGGCGCCAACCCGTTCCTCGAGGACCAGAGCAACCGCGGGAAAGAAGACTCCGCCTACATGAACCCCGACGGGATCGAGGTCGAGGTCGATCTCGAGGCCGACGTCGCGGTGAGCTCTTCCTGGCGCTTGAAGGACGCGCCCGCGGATCTGGGGCAGTTCGCGCTGACCTACCTGCGAAAACGCGGTGAGTTCTACATCGAGTCGCTCGCGGAGGCTGCGTCCTCCGACCAGCGCGTGGAATGGCTGGTCGATGGAGCATGGCTCACGGCGGCCGAGACCGGGTCGGTTTCCTCGGACAAGCTCACGCACTTCCGGATCCGTGGCATCAATGCGGTGTTGCTTCACAGCGCCGCCCAGGGCGTGAAGGAAGGGACGGAGTTCAAAGCCGTGGTGCCGATGAACCCCTACGACCTCATGAGCGCCGCCGGGGACAAGTGCGCCGACCCGGATGGACACATGGACCTGAGCCAGTCCGTGTACTGGTATCTGTGGAACCCGGACCGCAGCGGTTGCGAGATTCCCAAGCAGGACATGAAGCTGACGGTGTCCAAGATGTTCGCGCCGGGTCCGGTCACCTATCTCGAATATGACAAGCTCGTGGCGGACAAGAAGGTCACGGCGGTGGTGCTGTTCGGCCAGATCGGGGATGATCCCTTGACCGATAGTGACCCCGGGGTGTCGGGCCTCAAGCGCATGGTCCGATGGCTCGGTCAAGCAGGCTTCACGGAGGTCACGCCCGCGCCCGTGGGCAAACGGTTCACCAAACGCACGGGCGAGGTGGACTTCGAAATCGACCTGTATTCGCCCTACGACTTCGCAGGACTGAGCGACAGTGCTCACTTCTCCAACTTCCAGAAGGCGCTGTCCGAGCACGAAATCGTGGCCTACGACGGGCACAGCATGCTCGGTGCGAGCGACTTCTGGTCGCGGCCCGAGTACCCCGACTTCTATCAGGTGTTCCTCTACGGCGGGTGCCTGGGCTACGAGTACTACGTGCAGCCGATCCTGGGCGGCAAGGGAGGGTGGGAGAACCTCGACATCATGTCCAGCGTGATCGAGGTGACCGCCGACGCCAACCGCTTCGCAGGCCCCTTCCTCGCCAAGCTCGCCTGGGCCCTCGAGAACGGCTACGCCGCATCCTGGCGCGACATGCTCGGCGCCGTGCGACAGAGCGTCGGGGACTCCACCTTCGGCGCCAGCGGCGTGCGCGACAACTGCTTCACCCCCACCGGCTCGCTGTGCACCGAAGAGCCTGACCCCACCACCACGACCCGCTACGACGCGTCAACCGCCGCCCCGATCCCGGACAACGACACCTCCGGCACGACAAGCTCCGTGGAGGTTGCGGACAGCTTCGTTCCCACGACCGTCGCGGTGGAACTCAACGTGTCGCACTCGTGGGTGGGCGACCTCGTGGTCACGCTCGAGCACGGCGGCGCCACCGCCACGCTCTGGAACATGACCGGTGGCGGCACCGAGAACATCCGACAGACGTTCCAGACGACGGCTTTTGCTGGCCTGGACGCTTCGGGCCCCTGGACCTTGAAGGTCGTGGACACGGCGGACAAGGACACGGGCACGCTCGACTCGTGGGCGCTGCTGCTCACGAAGTAGCGATCACGCCTCGAGCCGCACCAGCTCCCCTCGCACCTGTCTGCCCTGAAGCACGAGACGGCCCACTCCGATGGGCAACTGAAATCTCCGCGGTCCCGCGCTCCCAGGGTTGAAGTACAGCACCCCTCGCTGCACGACCTGACGCGGCTTGTGCGAGTGCCCGCTCACCACCACCGAGACCCCCGCCGCCTCCGGGTCGAGCCCGAGCGTCCCCAGGTCATGCACCACGCAGATCCGGTGCTCCCCCACCTCCACCACGTCCGTCGCCGGCAACGTCCGTGACCAATCCTCGACGTCCGTGTTGCCCCTCACCAGCCGCACCGGCGCGATCTCCTCGAGGCCCACCACCACCTCCTTGCCGCCGATGTCCCCCGCGTGAACGATGAGGTCCACCCCGCGAAGCGCGTCGAGCACCGAGGCGCGCATCAACCCGTGCGTGTCCGAGATCACGCCGATGACGTACCGCTCTTCTTCTGCCCGCATCATCCCGGCCTCAGCCCATCGCCCGGACCACGAGCGTCCCGTCTTCGAACGTCGCGAGCCGCGACCCGTCCCCCGAATGCACGACCCGATTCACCCGGTACCCGCCCGAACGCTCGACAGCTACTTCCCTCATGCCGTCGTTCGCCGCGTAAACCGCCAGGTTCTCCCGCCCCACCGCGAGCCGCGTCCCGTCGAAGGACCAGTCCCATGCGTACGCCGTCGCGAGCCGATCGTCTCGCAAGGGGTCCGCGAACCGATGGCGCTCCTTGCCCGTTCCGAGATCGTAGAGCACGGGACCCTGGGCGTACTCCCACGAGACCACCAGCACCTCGTCCCGCGCGTCCAAGCCCACCTTGTCGATCTTGCACGGCATCTCCAGGGTGGTCCGCAGCTTCCCTCGGTCCACGTCCCACACGTCGATTACGTTGGTCGTGTCCTTGCTGGCGTCGTCGTGGCCGTACACGATGCCGCGACTCACGCGGTGGAGCGCGAGCAGCTTGCCCGACGGAGATATTCCTGCCGCCCGGCACTCCGTCGTGCGGTGCTTCATCGGCACCTCCAGCAAGGTCTCGCCTGCCGCGCCCAGCACACGAACGATCGTTCCCTTGTCAAACACCACCAGCCGCTTGCGGGCTCGGTCGAAGTGGGGTTGCACGACGAAGGGATTGAAGTCCGCGCCGCCTCCCTCGTTGTAGCCAGCGATTCGGCGGGTCTTGCCTGTACGAAGGTCCAGACCGAGGGTCTGTTCGTCGACGGACACCACGATGTTCCCGCCGGACCGGTCGAAGCAGGCCGTGTGCAGGAAGACCTGGCCCGGCACGGTCTTCTCGAAGACCCGTTCGCGCGTCCCGGTGCGGGTGTCCACGGTCTCCAGCCAGACCGAGGTCGGGGCCCCACGCATCCCCGCCGTGACCGCGAGGGTACCGTCGAAGGACAGGTCGAGCACCGGCCCGCCACCGCCACCGGACGCGAACGCGGCGAACACGACGGCCCCGCTCTCCGCCCCGCGAGGATCGCGAAGAAACGCGAAGCCGTCACGCAGCTTGGCACGTACGGCTTTGTCAAAGGCACGCATCGCGGCCGACTCGTCCTCTTGCTCCTTGCTCACCACCTTGGGGGCTTTGCCCTCCGCCCATGTGCGTGTTTCGAAGGCGATGCCGTCGCGCCGGGCGGCCCAGAAGCGACGCTTCCCTTTGCCGTCCGCCTTGACCAACTCGAGGGTGCTCCCGTTCTCCCAACCTCGCATGTCCATGGATGCCTCCGGAGTTCCGACGGTCTACCACAACGGCGAGCTTGCCGACGCGGTGCTCGATGTGTCTAGAAGCTCTGGATCTTGCTCTGCGAATGGCAAGGCGACCTGCCACCCATGAGGTGGGCGGCGCACGAGGGGGCTCCTTCCCCCGTCTGGCCGTCTGGCGGGGGAAGGCTGGGATGGGGGCGTGCCTCCGGATCTGGGTGCCTGCTTGACGCAGGGCCGGCTTCGTCCGACGCTTGCATCATGTGGAAGTCTCGTCTCAGCGCGGCGAACCTAGCGGTCTTGCTTCTTTCGCTGACCGGATGCGGCTTCGGTTCCGACCTGGATAGCTTCGGAGGAGGCGCGGGTGACGCCGGTGCGGATTCGCACGTGAGCGACGCGGCGACGGACGGCCTTGAGGCAGCGCCGGACGGCGGGTCGGCATGCGAGGAGGAGTCCCGGTCCTGTTACACCGGTGCTCCCGATACGCTGAACAAGGGTGTGTGCCATGCTGGCACGCAGACCTGCACGGCCGGACTGTGGGGCGCTTGCCTCGGCGAGTCTCTGGCGCAGGAAGAGAGCTGCAACGGCCAAGACGACGACTGTGATGGCGAGACCGACGAATCGTGCGCGTGTTCCCCGGGAGCCAAACAGCCTTGCGGTTCCGACGTCGGCGCCTGCAGTTTTGGAAGTCAGACGTGCGATGCGAACGGGACCTGGGGAATGTGCGAGGGAGGAGTCACCGCGACCGTCGAATCCTGCAACGGCGAGGATGACAACTGCGACGGCAGCAAGGACGAAAATCTCTCCCAACCCTGCTACTCCGGGGCGTCGAACACCTTGGACGTGGGTGCGTGCCAGGCGGGTCAGCAGACATGCGACGCGGGAACGTGGGGAGCGTGCGTGGGAGAGGTGCTCCCGACCGTCGAGGGGTGTGACGGAGCGGACAACGACTGCGACGGCACGGCGGACGACGGGATTCCTGACGAATCTTGTTACACCGGTAACGCCGGCACCCTCGGCGTCGGCCCTTGCGTCGGCGGTGCGAAGACCTGCACCGCGGGCAGTTGGGGGATCTGCGCTGGGGAGGTCGTGCCCTCGGTGGAGACGTGCGACGGCATCGACAACGACTGCAATGGCGTCGACGACGACGTGCCTC
This sequence comes from uncultured Polyangiaceae bacterium, assembly GCA_964488865.1. Lineage (GTDB taxonomy): Bacteria > Myxococcota_A > Polyangia > Polyangiales > Polyangiaceae > MWCO01. Next base: position 54,003 of record CAZAWR010000004.1, read on the forward strand.
CGGCGCTCAACTTCGGTGGAGCCTGTGGCGCACAATGCCAGGACCCGAGCAACGATGAGGACTGCGATGGGCTGCAGGGCGACGGCTCGCAGGACAAGTGGCCGGCGGTGTGCAACCCGTTGTTGGTTTCGGATGACTTCGCCGCGGAGCCGCAGGCGCCCGCGTGGAGCATGTCGGGCACGGTGGATTGGTCGTGCGGTCAGGTAACGTTGGACGCGGCCGCTTCGCTTCGTCTCGAAGAAGCTCCGGCGTTGCCGGGCGTCGAGTACCTGTCAGAGACCCGTGTCACCCTCGGTGCGCCGGAGGCAACGAACTGGTGGGTGGGCGTCGAATCGGCGCATGAGGGGAGCGGCGGACGAAGGTGCGCCATCTGGCGCAACAGCGCCATCAACAGCGGGAACGCAACGCCGCAAGTATCCATCAAGAACGGAGCTACGGGCTTCTTCATCCAGGGGGCGGCGCTCGACACGTCCGAAGGGGCGACGTACATCCTGCAAAGCTTCGGCTCCGCCAACCAGCACTTCTGCCGGGTGCTCGACAACACCGGCTCGGTAGTCCTTGGAGAGATCGGCACGCTGGCCGGGTACACCTTGCCCAACACCGAGGGGAACCCGCGCGTCGCGACGAGTGGGCGTGGGGCCTCCTTCCACTATCTGCGCGTGTTCGACCACGATCCGTGACGAGGAGCGGCTTGACACCTTCTTGCACTCCATCAAAGTTGAGCAGGGCCATGAACCGATCTGGACGGAGACCCGAATGAAGTCGATGTCGAGCGGCTTCGCACTCTCGCTCTCGATGATCGTCGGCTGCACGACCGGCTGCAATCTCTGGGTACCTCTGGACGACTTCGGTCAAGGTAGTGATGCTCGAGAGGCAGGCGTTGACGCAAGCCAGGAGGCTTCCACGGATGCGCCGGATGCGCCTGATGCGCCGGCGGACCAGGATGCAGACGTCGAGGAGACGCAAGCGTGTACGACAGGCTCGTCAGAGGGCTGCTACACGGGAGCCCCGGGCACGGCGAACACTGGGCTCTGCCGTGCGGGGACCCGCCGCTGTGAAGGCGGCGTGTGGGGAGCTTGCGAAGGAGAAATCACGCCCGAACCGGAGTCGTGCGATCTCAAGGACAACGACTGCAACGGCCTGGCCGACGATGCGTTGACGACGCCCTGCTACGCGGGGCCCGCCGGAACAGCCGGCACCGGTTTGTGTAGGGCCGGGACACAGACCTGTGTCGCGGGGACCTGGTCCGCCTGCGTCGACGAGGTGTTGCCTGTCGTCGAAGAGTGCAACGGCAGCGACGATGACTGTGATGGAGACGTCGACGAGTTCTCGTCGACGCAACCTTGTTACGAAGGACCTGCAGGCACGGTGGGGGTCGGCCTCTGTGAAGCCGGACAACGTGTGTGCGAGGCGGGACAGTGGGGGGCGTGCCTCGACCAGATCCTGCCCACGACCGAATCGTGCGATGGGGTGGACAACGACTGCAACGGCGTGGATGACGACGAGCCCCCCGACATCAACGAGGGCGTCGCATGCGATCAGCAGTGCTTGAGCACCGTCAACGATGCGGACTGCGACGGGTTGGTCGGGCAAGGATCCCAGGACTCATGGCCGGGACTCTGCAACCCTCTGGTATTCACGGATCGGTTCGCCATCGCGCCGGCTCCGCCGAAGTGGTTGCTGACCGGCAGCTCGTCATCGTCCTGCGGCAAGGTGTTGTTGGAGGCCGACAGCGCATGGATGCTCGCCGCGCTCCCCGCTGCACTCACCTCGCCGAGCTACCTTACGGAGACGAGGGTGACGCTCGGTCCGCTCCCTTCGGGCACGGTTTGGGGGGTCGGTGTTCGAGCCGCCGCCGTCGGAACCTCTCAGGAGCGCTCGTGTGAGATCTGGATTGCGTCCGGTACCCAGATCGTCGGCCATCTACGCAGCGTCGTGAAGGGAAACGGTAAGGAAGACGGGTTTTACGACAACACCTTCCAGATCGATGTCAGTGAGGGCAAGACGTACATTCTTCAGACATTCGGGACGCTCGAGACCCATCGGTGTCGTCTGTTGAGCGGGTCGGGTCTCAGCGCCCTGGTCGATGCCAACTTGCCGCCAGGGTTCGTTACCCTCACGTCGAATCCGGGCACGGTCGGCATCTACACCCGCGGTCGGGCCGCCACGTTCGACTACCTGCGCATCTTCCAGACACCGTGACGGTTGCCATGGAGCCCGGGTTGTCGGTCCGACACGATTGCCGTACGCTGTCAACCCATGGAACGTGATGCCGCGCGTTCGACACGTGCGGACATCCCCCAACTGCGTCCGCCATGACCCAAAGCCATTCCCTGAAGATGCCGCACGCGGTGATCGGTCGGTATGTGCTCTATGGGCAGATCGCATCGGGCGGCATGGCGACCGTGCACTATGGCCGACTGGTCGGGGAGGTCGGGTTCTCGCGAACCGTGGCGATCAAGCGCATGCACCCCCATTGCGCCGCGGATCCCGATTTCGCTTCGATGTTCATCGATGAGGCCAGGCTCGCCGCGCCCATCCGGCACCCCAACGTGGTTCCGATCCTGGATGTCGTCACGACCGGCGGGGAGCTGTCGCTCGTGATGGACTACATTCAAGGGGAAACGTTGTCTTGGCTGTTTCGGAGGGCCCGGAAACTCGAAAAGCCGATTCCGGTCAGCGTCGTCGGGTCGATCATCGTCGGGGTACTCGAGGGACTGCACGCCGCCCACGAGGCCGTCAGCGAAGCCGGAGCTCCGCTGGGCATCGTCCACCGCGACGTCTCTCCTCAGAACATCATGGTCGGGGTCGACGGCATCTCGCGCGTCCTGGACTTCGGCATCGCGAAGGCCTCGGTCCGACTTCACTCGACCAAGGATGGGAGGCTCAAGGGCAAGCTGCAGTACATGGCGCCCGAGCAGATCCGCAGCGGCCCCGTGGACCGCCGCGCCGACATTTACGCGGTGAGTGTCGTGCTGTGGGAGGCGTTGGCCGGCAGACAGTTGTTCGACGCGGAGAATGAGGCAGCCATCATGTGCAAGGTGCTCGGAGGCGAAGCGCCTCGTCTTCGGAGCATCGACGCTTCCATTCCGGAAACGATCGAGAGGATCGTCGAGCGGGGGTTGGTACTCAGCCCGGACGATCGCTTTCAGAGCGCGCAGGAGATGGCCATCGCGATCGAACGTTCCGTGTCGCTCGCGTCCGCACGCGAAGTCGGGCAGTGGGTTCAAACCTTGGCGTCGAAGACGCTTGCCAAGCGGTCGAGCGAGGTGGCGGAGATCGAGAGTGTGTCGACGAACATCCGGGACTTCTTCCCACGTATGTCCAGTGAACCCGGGGAGTTGATCTCGGACGCAAGCATCGAGTTGGTCTCCCGTCCGGCCCCCGTGGTCGAGTCGGACGCGTTGCCGCCCCCACGATCCCGCCGTGGGCTCTGGATCGCCATCGGTGCCGCGCTGCTGCTGGGTGCCCTGGGAGCTGCTGCCGTGGTTGCAGCAGGGACCGGTTCGGAAGGCGGGGTCGAGCCCGGGGCAGCCGTGTCGGCCCCATCTCCCGGCCCCCCGCGCGAGGGTGCCGTCCCGTCGGCCAGCAAGGAGTTACCGGTGGTTTCCGACCCGGACTCGAGCTCCCTTCCCACGCCGTCCGCGACAAGCGACCCAGTCCCCCCAACGCGGCGTCCTCCGAGAACGGGTCGACCGCCGGAGCCCACGACTCCTGCCGTGAAGCCGCCGCAGACCAAGGCCAACTGCAACCCTCCCTACACCATCGATGCCGAAGGATTCCGTGTACCCAAACCCGATTGCCTCTAGCCGCTCTTCGCGCGGAACGCTCGGCATCTTCAAGCGCTGCAGATGCGGAATGGTCGTTTCCTCGGTCCTCGCCTTCGCCACCGTTCCGGGGACCACCTTCGCAGACGAGAAAGCCGATTGTGTCGAAGCGTACAGCCTGGCCCAGCGTCTGCGCCGGGACGAAAAGTTGATCGGCGCGAAGCGCGCGTTGATGACGTGCTCGCGCGTGGTCTGTCCCTCCGTGATCAAGTCCGATTGCGTTCCGTGGCTCGACGAGGTCGAGGCTGCTCTGCCGACGGTGGTGTTCGGAGCGAGCAGCGTGGGCGACGGGGATCTCGTCGATGTCAGGGTTCTCGTGGACGGCGAACTGTTCACGGACAAGCTCGACGGCAAGTCCCAACCGATCGACCCGGGCGTTCATGTCGTCCGCTTCGAGACCAGCGGCCATCCGGCCGTGGAGCAGCGCGTGGTGATTCGAACCGGGCAGAAGAACCGCGAGGTTGCCGTGGTGTTCGGCGAGTCCGAGGCGCCGGGCGATGTCAAACCGGTCGAACCTTCGAGCGCGCCTACCGAACGGCCGGTCCCCTGGACCGTATTCGCCGCAGGGGGTGCCGGGCTCGTAGGCTGGGCCGGTCTCACGTACTTCGGCCTCACTTTTCAGGGGAAAGTCAACGAACTGGAGAAGTGCGACCCTGATTGTCCACAGTCACAAATCGATGAGGCCAAAACGCCGCGCAACCTGGCGATGGCTTCGCTCGGGCTTGGCATCGTCGGAACCGGCGTCGCTTCCTACCTGTTCTTCACCAGGCCCGAACAACCGGTGCCCAACGCGACCGTCAGCGTCATGCCCGACAGCCACGGCGTGTGGGTCACTTGGCACCAGGCATTCTGATCGCGACGAGTTGACGTCGGATCGATCCGATTTTCGTGGAGACCGCGCTAATCTCGCGGCGGCCCTCGATGCTCAGGAAGCGCCCGCCCTTCGGATCGCTGCCGGCTGACGCTGAGCTGTGAGGGCCCGAGCACGACCAGGGTCGGGCGGCCCGCCGGGCGCCACTCGGCATCGAGGGCCGCCCAGCTGCGAACCTTCGCCCCACTCGCAGGATCAATCGTCAAGAATAGCCCGTCGTCCGGATGCGCCCCGACGACAACCTCGTAATGACTCTTCACTTCGTTCGGACCGTACGGCAACAAGAGCCCGAGGATCACCGGTCGGCCCGCACGCAACTCGTAGACGACGGTGTCGCGGTCGCCCGCGATGGCGAACGCAGCGAGGCCGTGAGCGCGCGCGGCGTCTCGGAGATCTCCGAGACGGGTGCCCTGCGGTGTCGACTCGGGCAATGCTGAGTGGGCGGCATCGACAGAGAGCGGTAGGTGCCAACGGCCTGCGACCATGGCGAGTGAGGCCGCCCCGCAGTCATACTCGCCTTGCTGACGCAGCACCGGGGTCGGCGCGGCGGAAACCCAGCCGGGACCGCTCGTGAGCGTGGCTGGATCGACCGACCGCGCGCCTCCGCTGTAGGCCGCGCACCCGGTGAGGCCCACGAGCGCCAACGCCGCGCAGGTGGGGCGCCCGTTCACAGCAGGACCACCAGAAGCACGATCAACAGGACCACCGCGACGGTACCACCACCGATGACGAGGACACTACCGCCCTTGAACTCAGCCGCAGCCTTGTCTTTGGCTTCTCGATCAGCGTATTGCTCGAAGTCCGATTCCAGGCGGGAGGCGGACGACGCGGTTGTGGGCGCGGGAGCGGAGGCGCGCACAGAACTGGCGTGCCCCGCAGCTTCTGGCTGCGCGAATGCGGCACCCGACGGCGCTCCCAACAGAGCGGCCGCCACGAGTAGCGTGAAGAGTCGAGGGGTCATGATTCTAACCTTTCGCGATTGCATGGTCGCCAAGGACGCGCCGATACACCGTCGATGGAGGAAGTGACTCGGTGCCTCGAGCGCCCGGCTCGCAGAGTTCTCCGACGTCTCGCGCTCACGCGCTCAGACCCTCCAGGACTTGGCTCTGCTCCCTAAGGGAACTGTGCAGCATTCGGGCCACGGGCGCGGGGGGCATTGGCGCTGGTCCCCAATCAAGCGCTGTTCGAAGAACAGTGCTCGAGTGGGGACTATCCGAGCCGAAGGCGAGGCGTTTTGGGGTGAGCCGCGGTGAGCGCGGCGAGGGGGCTTTTCGAAAGCCCCCTAAGAATGACCTAGACCCAAAGCAGCGCGGAGCGCTTGATTTGGGTCTAGTGGCTCCGCCAAGGATGTTCTCGAAAACCCCACGCGCTCATTCAATGTGACAAGCGACAACCATCAATTTGAACCAGTGGACGGCGGCTAGCATGGCTAGCATCGCTGGCCGGAGTCCACGTAGGACCAAGAGCACGGACGGACATCGGTCCGGCCGCGCGCATGGAACGTGCTTCGGGAGAGCGCCATCGGTCCCATTTCGGTCCGGGGGTCGCGGCACGATAGGCGGACTTCGACGTGAGGCAGTGGGGGACAGAGGCGTTGCCCGCGGGGATTCGCGGGAGGTTCTGCAAACGGCCAGGGTTTTCAGGCAGCGCGGAAACGGGCGAGGACGGGGACGCCCGCGGCGTCACAGTCGCTTGCCAGATCATCGGCGAGGGGGACTCGCCCGACGGAAGGCACGAACAACTGAATCTCACGCGCTGCCGCATGCACCTCGATGTCGGTGGGGACGGCGCCGGCGGAGGGGTGGATGCGACATCGAGCCTTTGCAATGCGGTGAGCGGCGAGGGCAAGGCTTCCAGCCTCGTCGAGGAGCAAGCCGTACAGCTTTGGTTCCTCACGGAGGCGGGTCAACCATTCATTGGGGCGCTCGGTTTCGTCTTTGTATCGCTTCATCGTTCTGCTCCGATGTTCACGAACGACGCAAGTCTCATGCCGCCTCGGTTCGTGCGCCCATGGCGGATGAGACAGACAGCACAACTACGCCGTACGTGCCTCCGCGCCCGTCGCGTGACCGCTCGGCAAGGTCTCTGGCTGCAGTCGAGAGTCGATAGCACGGGCCATTGGGCTTCGAGGCCCTGGCCTTCACCGCACGCACGATCGCAAAGACGGCAACGGCCGCCAGGAACGCGAAGAATGAAGGGCTATCCGTGGAACTTCTTGTTGTCCTTCGCCATCTCGACGAGGACGGGGGCGGGCTCCCAGCGAGCGCCGAACCGCTCGTGATACCCCTCGATGCGACGCAGGACCTCGGACGCACCCACGGAGTCGACGTAGCGGAAGGGGCCGCCGCGGAAGGGCGGGAACCCGAGGCCGAAGATCGCCCCGATGTCCCCGTCCCGCGCGCTGCGCAGGATGCCGTCGCCGAAGCACCGGAGCGCCTCGTTGACAAACTGCAGCGAGCAGCGCATCTGAATCTCCTCCGCCGGCAAGGTCTTGCTCGGGTCGATGCCCAGCACCTCGTACACGCTCTTGTCGACGTGCTTGCCCTTGCCCTTCTTCTTCGCCGCCTCGCCGTACAGGTAGAAGCCCTTCTCGTTCTTGCGTCCCTTGCGGTCGTCCGCGACGAGCTTGGCCATCGTGTCCGGCGGGTTCATCCGCTCGCCGAAGGCTTCCACCATGATCGGCCCCACGTGCGCGGCGATGTCGATACCGACCTCGTCGAGCAACGTGATCGGCCCCACAGGCCAGCCCCACCGCTTCATGGCGCCGTCGATCTGCTCGATGGCGACCCCCTCGGCGAGGAGGAACGCGGCCTCGTTCATCAGCGGGCCGAGGATGCGGCTCGTGTAAAAGCCCACGCCGTCGTTCACCACGATGACGGTCTTTCCCTGCTTCTTGCCGAGAGCGACGGCAGTGGCCGTTACCCAGGGGGCGGTCTGGGCGGTGGTGATGACCTCGAGCAAGGGCATCTTGTGGACGGGGCTGAAGTAGTGCATCCCCACCACGAGCTCGGGACGCTTGGCGCCAGCGGCGATCTTGGTGATCGGGAGCGACGACGTGTTGGAGGCGAAGATGGTGTTGGGGCCGCAGGCCTCTTCGACCTGGGCGAGGACCTTGTGCTTGAGCTCGAGGTTCTCGAACACGGCCTCGATCATGACGTCGGTGTCGCCGAAGCCGATGTAGTCGACGGTGCCGGAGAACAAGGCGGACTTGCGGAGCCGCTCGAACTTGGTGATCTGGCGCCTCTTCAGGCGCTCGGCGAAGATGTCGTTGACGTACTTGTAGCCCCTGGCGAGGCCATCGAGGTTGATCTCCTTGAGGCGGATCGGCAGGTTGGCGTTCTGCGTCGTGACGTAGCAGATGCCGCCGCCCATCAGACCGCCACCGAGCATGCCGACACGGTGGATTTCTCGGGGTTTGACCTCCGCATCGTCCACGCCGGCGTCCTTCTTGAGGGCCGTGACGGCGTTGAAGATGCCGATGAGCTGGCGAGAGGTCTCGCTCATGACGAGCTCGCCGAAGTAGCGGGCCTCGAGCTCGGAGGAGGCCTCGAAGCCCTTGTCCGCGTAGGTCTCGAGCACGTCGATGATGCGTTCCGTGGCAGGGTAGTGACCGTAGGTCTTCTTTTGGGTCATCTCCCGTACCTTGCCGAACAGCACCTTGCGGCCCACGGGGTTGCGCTCGAGTGCGAGGGTGGTCAGCCCCTTGGCGTCGAAGGTGAGCTTGCCCGGCTTGGCCTTGCGCGGCCCCTTCTTCGCGAGCTCCAGCGCGAGCTTGCTCGCGACCTCCACCAAGGCACTCTTGCGCACCACCTCGGCCGCCACGCCCAGCTTCTTCGCCTTGCTAGGACGCATGTTCTTGCCCGTCAGACCGAAGTCCAGGGCCGCCTGCAACCCGACCAGACGCGCGAGGCGCTGCAAGCCGTTGCTGCCAGGCAATAGGCCAAGCTGCACCTCGGGGAACGCAAGGACGGTCTTCTTGTCGTCGGACAGCACGCGGGCATGACAGGCAAGGGCGAGCTCGAACCCGCCGCCGAGAGCCGAGCCGTTGATCGCCGCCACGATGGGCTTCTCGAGCTGCTCCAGACGCAGGAAGCCGCGCTGTCCGATCCGGGACAGTGCCTCCGCATCTGCCGCCGTCTTGCACGCCTTGAGCATGTCGATGTTCGCCCCCGCGATCCAGGTGTCCGCTTTGCCGGACACGATGATCGCCGCCTTGACCGACGGGTCCCCGTCGAGCTTGGCGATGAGCGACTCGAACTCCTCGGCGAAGGAGGCTTGCAGGGTGTTGACCGATTCACCCGGGACGTCGAACGTGATCACCGCCACGCCGTCGGGACGCAGCTCGAAGGAAAGGGTCTTCATGTTGTCGTTCATCACGCCACCTCCAGGACCGCCGCCACGCCCATGGCGCCGCCGGCGCAGATGGTCATCAAGGCGAACTGCTTCTGCCTGCGCTTGAGCTCCTTGAGCCCCTGCATCACCATGCGGGCGCCCGTCGCCCCGAAGGGGTGGCCGATGGCCACGGAGCCGCCATTGACGTTGAAGCGCTCGGGGTCGAGCTCCCCAATGGGCTCGCTCAGACCCAGGTGCTCCTCGCAGAACTTGCGGGAACGAAGCGCCTCGAGGGTGCACGCCACCTGCGCCGCGAACGCCTCGTGCATCTCCACTAGGTCGATGTCCTTCATGGTCAAGCCCGCCTTCGCCAGCGCCTTCGGGATGCCGAAGACCGGGCCGATCAGCAGCTGCCACGTCGGGTCCACCGCCGTGTACGCCCAGGAACGAAGATAACCCAGGGGCTCGAGCCCGAGGGCGCGGGCCTTGGACTCGCGCATCACCACGATGGCCGCCGCCCCGTCCGTCAGCGGCGACGCGTTCGCCGCCGTCACCGTCCCATGCTTCTTGTCGTACACCGGGCGAAGCTTCGCGTAGTCCTCCAGCTTGGAGTCCTTGCGCACGATGTTGTCCTCCCGGAACGCCTCCTTGTAGGGAGGCGCCGCCACCGGCATCACCAGGTCGTCGTAGAACCCCTCGGCCCACGCCTTCGCTGCCTTGGTGTGGGACTGATGCGCGATCTCGTCCTGCCACTGCCGCGAGATCCCCCAGTCCTTCACCATCATCTCGCAGTGCTGGCCCATCGACATGCCCGTGCTCGGCTCTAGAGAGTAGCCAGGCATCGGCGGGATCAGATCCCCCGGCGATACCGTCGACAGAAGACGCACCCGGTCCATCGCCGTCTTCGCCTTCTGCAGCCCCATCAACGCCTTCGTCAGCTTGCGGCCCACGCCCAGCGGCAGGTCATCCATGCTGTCCGCACCACCCGTGATCATCGCGTCGTGCTCACCGTTCTCGATAGCGTTGATCGCCGTCGTCAGCGCCTGCACGCTCGTCACACACGCCTGCGACACCGAGTGGGCTACCGTCACGCTGTCGTCCAACACCGTCCGGATGACCACCTCCCGCGCCAGGTTGATGTAGTCGAGCGAAGGCATCACCTGCCCGAACACGCAACCCGTGTACTCCTTCGGGTCCACCCCCGTCCGATGGATCAACTCGTTGACCACCGTCGCCGACAACTCCAGCGTCGTCATCGACTTGAAGCCCGACCCCTGCTTCAAAAAAGGTGTTCGAAGACCGGAGACGACGGCCACGCGGTCCGCCCCGTTGCTCTTGCCCTTGCTTGCCATGGACCCTCCTTCGGCAACCCGGAATAGGCCGGGCGCTGAATGGCGATTCAGTCCGGCCCAACCTAGGTCGGGTAACGCAACGTGTCAATGTCGCGATGCGAAAAGTTGGCGAATCGGTGGGTTTCGCTCTCCCTTCGCGCAATCGCGCGGCGGTGCCAGGTTCCCCGCGGCCATCCGCGTGATGGCGCGGCGGTGCCGCGCACAACGCTCGACTCGTACTCGAACTGTACTCGGGTCTGACCCTACCGCCTCCGATAAGCCGCCCCTAGATCCCAACCCTCTGCCTCTTCCGCCGCCGCCATCACCACCGACGGGGCCAGCGCTCCGGCCACCCGCAACCCGCCCACGACCCCAAGGTGCAGCGTGCGCGTGAGCACACGGGGATCGAAGGAGCCGAGACGAGGCGGATACTGGACGATCGAACGCGCGCGCACCCCGTCGTCCGCCGTCGCGAGGGCGACGAGCGACGCCATGCCGGCGGGCCCCACCGGGCGAACCACGTCCACCATGAGCGCGAAGCCACGCGAGGCGCGACGGCTCGCGAAGTCCGTGGGACCCAGGGCGGACAGCTCCACCTCGTGGCCCGGGCGCGACAGGATCGACGCCAGCGTGGCAGCCACCTCCACCAGGTGGGCCGACCGAGCGGGGGCGATGAGCTTGCACGCAGGTCCCCCCCACGGAACCGGCGTCGTCGAAGCGGGGAGCGGTCCCAGCCCGAGATGCCCGAGACGCGCGGGCTGGATCGCGTCGAGCAGCCGTTGGGCGACCCCCGGGGCGTTCCACGACCCCGCTTCTCGCCCAGTGCGCAGCACGATCCACCCCACGCTGCCCAGATCGAAGGGCACCGCGTCAGCCCGGGCCTGGTGCAGTCCGGCGCCCAGCCAGCCCACATCGGCCTTCTGCGCCTCGAACGCCCGCAGCGGCGCCTTCAGATCGGGGGCGGACGCGATGCGAATCCGTCGCAGGAACGCCGACCCGCGAGCCGCGTGGAGATTGCGCTCCAGCAAAAGCCCCTCACGACCGAGGTCGGCCCGGAATGCGCCCGTGCCGTCCGGCTGCACGGAAGTCGATTGGGTCGACACCAGCGCCACCAACGGACAAGCAAGCGCTTGCGCCAGCTCCACAGGGTCTACGTCCCGAAACACCGCCACACGCCCGTCGCTCCGGTCCACCTTCCCCTCGGGGATGCCCAGCAGCACGGCGCTCGCTCCCCCGCGTCGCGCCCGCTCTACCGACTCGATCAGGTCCCGCGCAGCCAACGCCCTGCCCCGCGCCGAGACGAGCCCCCCACGCACGCGCACCCGCGTGCCGACACCTTGACGCGTCGGCAAGCCTTCCGCCAGCGAAGCGTAGACGTTGCCTGCCCGGTCCTGCCGAAACACAGGCTCGAACACCGCCCCCCCGATCAGCGCCGTCAAAGGGTCGAACAGATCGTACGGGTTCATCGTCGACGTGTCGTGCGGGATCTGGAAGGCGAGCTCCCCTCCCACGGGAATCCGCCCGAGCGCCAGCGACGGGGCCGCCCAGGACCCTACGGCGCACCCGACCGCTCCCTGCAGCAGCGCGCGACGCTGCACCCGTGCGGTCATGGCAGGACCCACAACTCCCGGGAGGTAGCGACCACCATCGTCCGCAACCCAGGTCCGTCCGGCGGGCACACGGCAAGAGCCGAGATGCCGTCAGGTACGGCGACTTCCAAGCGCTTGTCTAGCGTCCCGGCCGCACGCCAGGAACGCACCACCAGCGCGTCGTTGCGAGCGTTGAGCACGTTCTTGCTGGCGACGAGGTCCGGGTCCCCGTCCAAGTCCACGTCTGCGAGAGCGATCTGGGCCCCGACGTTCTGGAGCACGTGCTGTCCCCCTCGGTCGTCGCGCAGGGCAACGCTTCCATCGGTGGGGTTGCGAACGGCCCACACGTTGCGGGGGCGCCCTTGCGTGTCGAACGTAAGGTCCCAAGCGGCAGCGTCGAAAGGGAACGGGGCGGGGGATGGGGGAGAAGGGTCGCCGGGCAGGCACGGGCCAAGCTCAGCGGCCAGGGAGCCCACGCGTCGTGGGGAGCAGGCCACGCCCCCGGCAGCGGGCACGGGCATCCCGCCGTAGGTAGCGACCAGCCCGAGCTCGCCGTCCAGGCGAACCGACAGCTCCCGATCCGTCAACCCGAGGTCGACCCTCCCGGCGGTCACCGCGACCGTTCCCAGCGGTTCCCGCCAAGGAGAGGGCGCAATGGAGGAAAGATCGTTCCAGCTGACTTCCCGTAGAGGAAGGAGCTTGCCCTGTCGAATTCGGCCCTTCGTGACGGTGCGGCGGGACAACACCAGGAGCTCGATCGAACCGTCATCGTCCACGTCACTGCACGCGAGGGCCAGGACTTCGGGCACGGGCAAGGGAACCTTGTGTGGGTTGCGCGCGATGAGCGGCGTCGGGGCGAGGTAGGACCGGACTTCCGCGTCGATGCGGGCGCTGCCAAACCCGTGGGCGACAGGGCCGGGAGCGCCGCTGCGGGAGCGGTCCCAGATGTTGCGAGGGATCGGGTACAGATCGATGGTGACCCGCAGCTCGCCGCCGGTGACCTGGGTCTGCACATAGGCAAGGGAAGAGGAGGTGGAAGCCTCTGCCCGGGCTTCCTCTAGCGACATGGGGCTTCGCGCGCCGCGGGCCGCCGGGCCCAGGGCGCCCGCTACGAGCGTCACTACCCGGTTCACCAGCGCCGCAGCCCGGGGCGCTGGGGCGTCGGACTCCAAAGGCGCGCCCGCCACCACCCCGCCCGCCCCTCGCCCCGCAACAGGCACCAGGGCTGCGCGGATCGCCCGCGCCAACGCGGGTTGAACGACATCGCCTGGGACGCTCCCGGACGACGGGGGCCCTGCCGGTTTCGGCTGCGCCCCCAGCCGCGACGGATGAATCGTCAGGATGGCGGCGCACGCCAAGCCGCACAGGGCAATGCCAGACCAGGGGTGTCGACGATGGCGCATGGGAGGAACCAATCCAGCAAGTTTTGGCCCGGGATGCAACGGGCACGGCTCGCCCACAGGTCCGTAGGGCTCGAATCCCCTAAGCCGTCGGCCGAACCGTAGGGACAGTGGTACGATGACCCGCCATGACCCGCCACGGATTCCTCTTCGCCCTGCTCCTGTCGCTCGTGCTTGGCCTGACAGCGTGCCCGTCGTCCGAGGCCTACGTCGCCCCCCCGGCGCCCGCCATGCCCGCGACATGGACCGTCAAGGCCGACGAAACCTACACCCACAACCAGCGCGAGTTCCTCGAAGTCGAAGGCCGGCTCAAGGGGCGCATCAAGGCCTTGCGCATCACCCTGTACGACGTGGGTGGGCACTTGGTTCGGCTGCACACGATCGTGCCGACAAGCAGCGAGGAAGCGGACAAGATCTTCCGCATCCTCGCCAACAAGAAGCAGCCGTGGTCGTACCTGCGCAAGGACGAGATCCTCTACGAGTTCGCCGGCCCGGACGACGCGGAGAAAGAAATCAGCGCGGCTCGGGAGATGCTGGCTCGCTGAAGGTTTCCTCTGTCCGGGGAATGGCACAGGTTTGCTTCTGCGCAGTGCCGTAGCCAATTCCCTGACGTGAGCCGATTCCAGGCTCTGCTGGGCACTTTCAGTGCGACGTGTAACCTGGTAGGACAGGGACCTTGAGAGTTTGACTGCCTGCTTCAAGCGACCTGCGCGTCGCCGGGAGGGATTAATGCTCAATTGCCGCCTATTCTGGGTGACAACCTTGGTGGGAACGCTGGGGCTGGTGGCCTGTGGTTCGGACGAGCAAGCGTCGGGGGACGTGCCCTCAGCAGGAACGGGAGGAGGCGCGACGGATGCCGCCGCGGAGTCAGCACAACCGGATGCTACAGGGGCCACCGGGGGTGTAGGAGGAACGGGGGAGGACGCGGGGACGCCGGAAGACGCGACGGTGAACGAGGACGGCGGGCAGGACGCGGACGCCAGCGTGGCGAAGCCCGAAGAACCGCGGTTCGATCAGGTCGCGTCCTACTCGACCACCATCACGGCGTCGGGCGACCCCACGGACGTTTACCACCCCAACCCCGCGGACTTGGGCACCGGAAGCTACGCCTTCCCCATCGCCTTGATGATGCAGGGCGCCAAGGTGGACAAGCAGCACTACGCCTCGTTCGCGCGCACCGTTGCCAGCTACGGGTTCGTCGTGGTGGTCCCGAACCACGAGAGCATGAGCGTGACCGGCCAAGGCTTGTACATGCAGCCTTCGGTGGTGAACGACGTGCTCGGGCACATGCAAGCGGAGCAGCAGAGCCATCCTGCGCTCGGCGGCAAGCTCGACCTGAGCACGCTCGTGCTGCTCGGCCACTCCTACGGGGGTGTGGTGGCGATGCAGGCGCTTCAGGGCGTGTGTCAGTTCCCGTTCTGCATCGGAGGCTTCAACCGACCGGCGGAGCTGAAGGCGGGGGCTCTCTTCGCCACGAACATGAAGCCGCCGTTCGGCGCGATTCCGGAGACCGACAACACGGGCTGGGCGATCGCGCTGGTGCAGGGTGACCAAGACCAGAAGGCCAAGCTCGCCGACACGGTCGAGACGTACGAGAAAATCAAGGCGCCCCCAAAAGCGCTCGTGACCCTCGCGGGCGTCAACCACTACGGCATCTGTGACACGAACAACCCGCCGGGGGCCGATGCCGACACCGGCGCGGCCACGACCGACCAGGCCGCGGCAGTGGAGACCGCGGCACGGTGGAGCGCGCTGTTCCTGCGAGCGCATGTGCTGGGGGACACGGAAGCGGCAAGCTACGTGCACCAGACCGGCGATGCGTCCGACCCCGTGGCCACCGTCGTGTCGGAGCCGTAGGGACTCACCGTCCCGCCAACCACCCCAACACCGCCGTCGCTGCCGCGAGAGCACCGATCGGCAGCAGCAGCCACAGCAGCAGACCCCGCCAGGCCGGCCCCAGCGACCGCCCCTTCTTCCGGTCGCACTCCAGACAAATCGCCCACACCTTCGCGCTCGACTCCGTCAGCGTAGAGCAGTCCCCGCACACCATCTGGTGGCACGACGCGCACGGGCCCGCCGCCTCCTTCCCACAGTGCACGCACCGCGGAGGGGCGTCGTCGCCCACGTGCTGCAGCCCGCCCGTCACGTCCGCCTACTCGACCGTCACCGTCTTCGCGAGGTTCCGCGGCTGGTCCACGTCCGTGCCCTTGTAGTCCGCCACGTGGTAGGCGAGCAGCTGCAACGGCAGCACCGTGAGCAGGGGCAGCACTTCCTCCCGCACCGCGGGCAGAAGGAACAGGTGATCGGCGATCTCCGCGATCTCCCTGTCCCCCGCCGTGGCCACCGCAAACACAGTGCCCTCGCGCGCCCGAACCTCCTGCACGTTGCTCAGCACCTTTTCGTACAGCGAGTCCTTCGGACAGATCACCACCGTCGGCACCGTCTCGTCGATCAAGGCGATGGGCCCGTGCTTCATCTCCCCTGCGGGGTAACCCTCCGCATGGATGTACGAGATCTCCTTGAGCTTGAGCGCCCCCTCGAGAGCCACCGGAAACCCCAGCCCACGCCCCAGGTACAGCACGTCGTTCACGTTCACGAACTTCTTGGCGATGCCCATCAGGTAAGGCGCTTGCCCGAGTAGCTCCCGCATCTGGTTGGGCACCTCGATGAGCGCCTGCAACACCTTGCGCGCACGATCCTCGTCCAGCGTCCCGCGCCGACGCCCCAGGTACACTGCCAGCATGAGGAGCGCCGCGAGCTGCGTCGTGAAGCACTTCGTGGACGCCACTCCGATCTCCGGTCCCGCGTGCGTGTACAGCGACGCGTCCGATGCCCGAGGAATGGCGCTGTCCAGCACGTTCGCCACCGCGAGCACCCGCGCCCCTTGCGCCTTCGCTTCCTTCACCGCGGCCAGCGTGTCCGCCGTCTCACCCGACTGGGAGACCGCGACCACGAGGTCCGACTTCGTGAACACCGGGTTTCGGTACCGCACCTCGCTCGCCATTTCCACCACCGCCGGGATCCGCGCGAGCTGCTCCACCCAGTACCGACCCGCGATCGTCGCGTGATGGCTCGTCCCGCACGCGATGAAGTAGACGCGGCTGATCCCCTTCGCCACCTCGTCCGTGAGGCCGATCTCTCCCCCGTGGATGTCCGCCGAGGGCAAGTCCACGCGCCCGCGCAAGGTGTCCTCCACCGCGCGGGGCTGCTCATAGATCTCCTTGAGCATGAAGTGCTTGAAGCCCCCCTTCTCCGCCATCACGGGGCTCCAATCGATCCGCTTCGGCGCCCGGTCCACCACCTTGCCGTCGAGCGTTTGCACCCGGATGCTGTCCGCACGAAGCTCCGCGATCTCCCCGTCCTCGAGGAAGAGCATGTCTCGGGTGTGGTCCAGCAGCGCCGGCACGTCGCTCCCGCACAGCATCGCCCCATCCCCGATCCCCAGCACCAGCGGCGACGCTTTCTTCGCCACCACGATGCCCCCCGGGTCCGACTCGCTCAGGACGGCAATGGCATAAGCTCCCTCGACCAGCGCCAGCGACGTGCGGACCGCCTCGAACAACGAGGCGCCGCCGCGGAAAGCCTCGTTCACCAGGTGGGCCACGATCTCCGTGTCCGTGTCCGAGGATAGCTTGACGCCCTTGGCCTCGAGCTTGGCGCGAAGCGCCAGGTGGTTCTCGATGATGCCGTTGTGCACGATCGCGATGCCCCCCGCCACGTGCGGGTGCGCGTTCACCTCGTTCGGACGCCCATGGGTGGCCCATCGCGTGTGCCCGATGCCCGTCGTGCCTTGCACGGGGTTGTCGTGCAACGCCTGCCCGAGCTTCGAGAGCTTGCCGACCGTTCGTACGATGCAGATCTTCTTGCCATCGTGCACCGCCACACCGGCGGAATCATAACCCCGATACTCGAGCTTCCGCAGTCCCTCCAGCAACAGAGGGGCAGCCTGGCTCAGCCCGACGTACCCAACGATTCCGCACATGCCTTCATCCCTCGCTCGCAGGTGTTCGCTCCCCCGAAAGGGAGAGGGCATCCTATCACGTTGCTGACGTCACGGGACCAGGCCGGCGGAACACGCGTCAGCGACCTGATGAATCGGTCGGGCGGAGCGTCTCGTCCGCTCCCGAGCCGACGGGCGCGGGGACGCGCGGGGACGGTTTGGACCACTCCTCTTGCAGTCGATCGAGGCGTTGCGCGATGTCGAGAACCTGCTCGGCGGGGAGCTTGGCTCGGACCCGCAGGCGGGGACCTTCCCTCTCCACGCTCGTGGCTTCGAGCAAAGCTGCCACACCCGCGGCGCGCATCGCCAAGGACCCCATGGCCCTGGATCGCATCGATCCCATCCGATCCGCCAGGGACCCGCAGACGCTCTCCGACTCGCACCACACGATCGCCCGAACCTCCGTGTTCGACCGAAGGTCGGCGGCACACGCCACGCCCTCCACGCGTTCCAGCGCGACCGGCTCGTCCAACCAGCGTGCGACCCCCTCACGCAAGGCCGGACTGACCACCACCGTGACGGTCATGTCCCCGGGGCCCACCTCGCCTCGCATCCGAGCATGCGGACCTGCTCCCAACGCCGAAGCGGTTCGGCCCGCGAGAGCGTCCATCATGCGCGAACGGGTCCCCGGCCGCGCAAGCAGCAGCAACCCGGAGTCCTCCACCGCGATCTGGGCAGCCCCGGGCCCCAACCGCTCGTCCGTGATGACCCGGAATCCTTCCACTTCCGCATACGTAGGTGCAGCCCCGCGCGATGCCATCGTGCCTCGCGCGCACTCCCACACGGACTGCGCGTGGACCGGCGCCCGCGCCGCGATCCCGAAGCTCGCCCCCGGCTCCGAAGGCTCCCACACCACCAGCGTCTCGACACGCTCCGACAGGTTTCTCCCGCACCCGTCCTCCGCCCCGGGAACCAGCGACGGCACCGTGCTCGCGCCGAACATCCCGCGGTACGGAGAGCCTCGAATCACCGACAGGTTGGCCACCATCACCACCTGTGCGTCGGAAGGAACCGCGCCGAGAGGGTCCGACCGCGTGGGACTTTCTCTCCTGTGCAACGCGAGCACGACCCCACCCGCAAGGAGCGCCCCCACCCCGAGGAAGATCATCGCATGGCGCGCCGTGGTCCTCACGTCGTCCTTCCCTTACCGCCTCCTGCCCCCAAACGCGAGACCCGGTCCGTCACTCCGTCGGATCCGTCGTTCGACGGCCAGGGCTCCTGCGTCGCCCCTCGGGCCTGGGGAACACGCGGCGGTCGGCCTGCCCGCGGCGGTCGGCCTGCCCGCGACGCTCCGCAGCGCTTTCCTCGGTCGTCGGGGGTTGCTCGCCGCGCTCGACCGCGGCGTGGGTCAGGCACAGGTAGATCGCTCGTCCCCGTACGACGAGCCTGCGCACGACGTTGGGATTTGATTCGCCACAAGCGGGCAACGCGGCTCTGGAAGCGGCCATGGCAAGGACGGTTCCCAATTCCCTCGCCCTGGGCCAAGTTCTCGTCGTGCTACAATCGCCGCGATGCGATTTGCTCCCGGGCTTCTTGTCTTTGCGCTCGCAGCGTCGTGGCCGATGCAGGCCGTGGCGCAGACGGACAAGCCTCCACCCACCTGGAAACAGAAGCAGGAAGCCTCTGTGCATTTCAAGGCCGGGGTTCGGGCCTTCGTTCAGCACAAGTACGTCGAGGCCGCAGAGCTGTTCGAGAAGGCCAACGACGTGGTTCCCAGCCACAAGGCGCTTTTCAACGCGGCTGACGCCTGGGAGAAGGGAGGCGAGCTGGTCACGGCAGCCATGCGCTTCCGGCAGTTCCTCGAGGTCGCGCCCGAGTCGGACAAGGCGAGGGACGACGCCCAGACACGGCTCGAGGCACTGATCGCGAAGGTCGGACGCCTCGAGCTTGCCGGGGAAGACGCGCGGGACGTGGCCGTCGACGGCGCTTCCGCCACGCTCGGAGAGCTGCTCGTGGCGCCCGGAGAGCACGTGGTGACCGCCACCGTGGGCGACCATTCCATCGAGAAGCGTGTGACCGTGGAAGCAGGCGCGCTGCTGCGCGTGCTGCTCGAACCGCCCCCGCCCCCTGAACCCGTCGCGACGAGTGAGGACGAGGCGCCTTCCCTCGAGGAGGAGCGCTCCGACAAGGGCATGTCCCCCACAGTCTTCTACGTGGGGCTCGGAGTGACCGCGGTGCTGGCAGGCGCGACCGCCTGGTCCGGAATGGACACCCGGTCGCAACGAGAAGACTTCGACGCCAACCCCACGGCAGAGGGCTATGACGAGGGCGTGGCGGCACAGAAGAGGACGAACGTCTTGCTCGGGATCACCGCGGCGGCGGGTGTCACGACCGCGGCGCTTGGTCTCTTCGGCGTGCAGTGGGACCAGCGAGCCGAAGTGGCCCTGTCCCCTCACGCGGCGTCGGTTCGCCTGAGGTTCTGAATGCTCGAGGAGGACGAGGCCACACGTGTTGCGAACCCCGGGCCCGGGGCGCGCTACGAGCTGCTCGCCCCCATCGCCTCCGGCGGCATGGCCACCGTCTACGTCGGCCGCCAGTTCGGGGCCGGCGGCTTTCAGCGCATCGTCGCGATCAAGCGCATGCACCCGCACATCGCCGAGAGTTCGGAGCTCACCGCGATGTTCCGCGACGAGGCCCGCATCGCCTCGCTCATCCACCACCCCAACGTAGTGGCCATCATCGACGTGTTCGAGGCCTCCGGCGAGCAGTTGCTCGTGATGGACTTCGTCGATGGGGTCAGCCTCGGCCAGCTACGCAAGGAGCTACGCGGACGAGGCGTCCCATTCCCTCCCGCTGTCGCCCTAAGGATCGTCGTCGAAGCCTTGCGCGGTCTGCATGCCGCCCATGAGCAGAAAGACATGGACGGCGTCCCCCTGCAGGTCGTCCACCGGGACGCCACACCCCACAACATCTTGCTCGGCGTCGATGGCTCCGTGAAGGTCACGGACTTCGGGATCGCGCGGGCCGCCGAGCGCAGCGCCGTCACCTCCGCGGGTCAAGCCAAGGGCAAGTTCGCGTACATGGCCCCGGAACAGTGCGCCGGCGGCGCCATGGACCGGAGGGTCGACGTCTTCGCCATGGGCATCGTCCTGTGGGAGCTGCTCGTCGGTCGTCCGCTGTTTCATGCCGACAACGACGCCGTGATCATCAGCCAGATCACCTCAGGCAACTACACTCGGCCCATGGAGGCCCGCCCCGGCATCCCCAAGCGGCTCGACGGGGTTGTGATGGGGGCCCTGCGCACCAACCCCGACGAGAGGTACGCGACCGCCTTGGCGTACGCGGACGCGATCGAAGCCTTCGCGCCCGAGATCGGGGGCCTCGCCCCTGCCGATGAGATCGGTAAGCTCGTCATGGCCGCGTGCGGGGAGCGGGTGAACAAGCGACGTCATCACGTTCACGAGGTGATCGGTGGACGTCGGCCGAACGTTCCCTGGGGCGCGGCCCCTCCCTCCCCCGTGTCCCATGGCGGGGGGACCGGTTCCCAAGGCTACGTAGCGTTCCCTTCCGGGTCCGTAAGCACCCACCACGGTCCGCTCGTCGAGGTGCTCGACACACCGATCGACTTCCGGTCGCGGCCTTCCCCGGTTCGCCTCGCTGTCTGGATCGGGGGCGGGTTGACCGCAGCCATCGTAGCCGTCGCGGTCCTCTCCCTCGCCTTGCCGTCGCAGGAGCCACCGAGCGCAGCGGCTTCGGCATCCGTTCCGCCGCCGGTCTCGACCGGCACTTCCCTTGCCTCGCACGTGAACGTCCGCATCGAGGCGGACCGCGAGATCATCGAGATCCGGATTCCCGAAGGCAACGACGTCGAGATCGCCGGTCGAACGGCGACTTTTACCGCGCCGCGCGCCGAGCAACCGGTGGTGCTGGTCGTCAAGTTCGATGACGGCAGCGAGCTTCAGGAGTCCGTGGTGCCGACGGCCAACGCCGTGATCAGGGTGCGGAGCGCGTCGGCGGTGGCTCCCTCCGCCAAACCCGCCGTCCCTGGGGTGCCAGGCGGGAAGCCGACGGCAAAGCCGCCCGGGGTTCGGGGCCCTCGGTTCATCGACGACCCGTACGAGTAATCCTTCGCTGCGGTTCAGCCCGTCGCTTCGCGCCGGATCAGGGCCGGTGGGCAAGCCATTGACGCCCGGGCGTGTTGGACAGAACAATGGCCTTCCCTCGCCGCATGGCGGGGGGCGCCCTGGAGGCAACCGATGGAACTCAAAGCTGCGATGGAAGCTCGGACCAGCGTTCGATCCTACCTTCCGGACCCCGTGTCGGTCGACGACTTGCGCGAGATGGTGCGCCTTGCCGGCCGTGCCCCCAGCCTGAACAACGCGCAGCCCTGGCGATTCGTGGCGGTCGTCGACAAGGCGAAGTGCGAGCGCATCGCCTCCCTGGTGCGCGAGAAGCTGGGCACGATCCTCCCCGAGCCCAAGACCGATGCCCAGCAGAAGGCCACGTCCCGGTTGTACGACTACGTCGACCTGTTCGGCAAAGCCCCGGCCCTGGTGATCGCGGCCACCCGAACCTATCCGGGGTTTCTTGACGACGCCCTGATGACGACCGGTCTCGCCCGGGATGCCGCGGACGCCGTGCGCGGGCACCCGTACGCGATGAGCCTCGGTGCGAGCATCGAGAACCTGCTGCTCGCTGCCACGAACCTCGGGTACGGGGCGTGCTGGCTCACGGTCCCGCAGATCGCGTCCTCCAGCATCGAGCGGGAAGTCGGTATCAAGTCTCCCTGGAAGCTTGGCGCGGTCGTCTCCGTGGGAAGACCCGCCGAGGAGGCGATTCAGTCTCCCAAGAAGCCGATCGAAGAGATTTTCGAAGTGCTCTGATCAGGGTCACGCTGAGCCGAAGCTGAGCCGGTGCACGGGTTGGACGACAACCCGCACATCAATCCCTATACGGATACTTCTTCCCTGTGTCGGACCTGCTCGCGGACGCGGCGTGTCCGGGCGTGGGCAACCGATGCATCGCCTTCGCTTGGGGAAAGGCGTGCACCGCCGAGTGCACCGCGCCGGACGGCTGCCCCGAGGGCTACGGATGCTTCGACGTTGCCGAGGGCGCTCAGTTCGTCGGCCGCCAGTGCATGCCCAAGACCTATACCTGCCCCTGATGAACAAGACCCCTACCGGGTCGGGCCGCGTGCCCTAGATTCCCGTCGTGCACGCCCAGACCCCACACCCCGTCGTCCTGTTCGACGGCGACTGCGGCTTATGTCACGCGTCCGTGCGGTTCGTCGTCGAGCGCGACGAACGGGCGCTGTTTCGGTTCGCGGCGCTGGACTCCGCGGTGGCGCGCGACCTTCTCGCGGGCGTTGACCCCGGGCCCCTCGGCGACTCCGTGCTGCTCTTGGAGGACGAACGCGTCTACGACCGGTCGACGGCTGCGCTGCGCATCGCCCGACGCCTTCGCTGGCCGTGGAACCTCGCCTGGGGG
Organism: uncultured Polyangiaceae bacterium; assembly: GCA_964488865.1. Taxonomy (GTDB): domain Bacteria; phylum Myxococcota_A; class Polyangia; order Polyangiales; family Polyangiaceae; genus MWCO01. The sequence goes on from CAZAWR010000004.1 coordinate 76,780, forward strand.
TTGATGCTCGTCCCCCGCTTCGTCCGCGACCTCGCGTACACATGGGTTGCGAGGCGACGGAACCGATGGCCGAGAGGCGATGGCACTTGCCTGTTACCCAACCGAACCGTCAGGGAACGCTTCCTGTCCTGACGAGCTCAGGCGGGGATGCCCCACTTCGATGCCAGCCACGTCAACATCGACCACTCGGGTTCGCTGATGACGTCCGATGCAGCCAGGGCATAGAGCGCGGCGTGAATCTGCTCGCGCGCTTCCTGTCGGGTCACCCCGACCGCCGCGTCGCGTGCGTCCTGCTCCGTCGTCATGGCGCGGGCAGCCAGATCCATCGTCGCCCAAAACCGCTCGACCCCATCGTCCTCGTCCTTGGCCGTTTCCCGGTACGGTTCCCCAGGGTCCACGTCCCGTCTGGCCAAGGTCGGCCCGATCTCCTCCACCGCCTGACGCTCCTCCGGCGAAACCTGGCCGTCCAGGCGCACCAGCATGCGAACCAGACCGCAGAACGCAAGAAGCTCGGAATCTGACAAGGTCATGACCACGAGCCTATCAGATCGGGCCCCGTGAGATCCCCGCGTCGTCGTTAGGAGACGAACGTTCGCTTCCTGACATGCGTCGGCTTCGTGGCCGAGGTCCCTCGCGATTCTCGCGTGACCTATGCGCCGCATTGCTTGGTTCGGTTCTTGCTGAACCTCGCCACGGCTCGAAGACGCATCGCGATGACCCTTCCGTCTCGCGACGCGCCTCGCGCACGCGTTCGTCCTCGACCCCCCGAGGTGGCACCATGTCCAAGTCTCCCCTTCGCTCGATCCACCAAGGCCGTCCCACCCCAGACCCCTGGGACAGCCGTCGCCACCCGAACAACCCCGTGGCGGGAATGCACCGCGCCCTCGCGCGGTTGCCCAGCACCATGAAGCCTGGGCTATGAGCGATCGGGGAATCGCCCCCCCAATCTCCGCGCGGGATTGACAGTATCGATGTGCGATATCATGAACCGATAACATCGGTTCACCATGGAACGCGACATCGAGCTGGCCTTCATCAAGCTGCACGTCCTTCACCACGCGTCGCACGAAGACGTGTTCGGTCTCGGCCTCATCGAGGAGCTTGCCTCCCATGGCTACCGCCTCTCGCCCGCCACCCTCTACCCCCTGCTGAGCAAGCTCTGCCAGCACGGGTTGCTTCGCCAAGAAGCCCGCGTGATCGGTCATCGCCAGCGCAAGTACTACCGCATCACCCCCGCGGGGGACGCACTCTTGAAGAAGCTTCGTCACAAGGTCCGTGAGCTCTCACGGGAACTGCTGGATCAGCCATGAACGACAGATCCACTTCGGCCCTTGGCGTACTCGCAGCTTTCCTCCGTCTCGGCTTCACGTCCTTCGGCGGCCCCGTCGCCCACCTAGGCTACTTCCGCGACGAGTTCGTGGGCCGACGCCAATGGATGACCGACCAAGAGTACGCCGACGTCGTTGCGCTGTGTCAGTTCCTACCTGGTCCTGCGAGCAGCCAGGTGGGCATGGCGATCGGCTCGTCGAGGGCGGGGGTCCTCGGCGCCCTGGCCGCGTGGGTAGGCTTCACCTTGCCGTCGGCGGTCGTGATGATCGCGTTTGGGTTCGGTGCCGTGGCGCTCGGGGCGGCCACGGGCAACGCAGGATGGCTGCACGGGTTCAAGCTGGTCGCGGTGGCCGTGGTGGCGCAGGCGGTGTGGGGCATGGCGAAGAGCCTGTGCCCTGACCGCGCGACGGCGACGATGGCGCTGCTCGCGGCGCTGCTCGTGGTGCTCGTTCCCGGAACCCTGGGGCAGGTCGGGGCGATCGTGGTGGGGGCGCTGGCTGGGTGGCTGTTGTTGAAGGCCGAGGCGCAGCCGTCCGTGGTCGCAAGGGTGAGCGGGCGCGACAAGCTGTCCGCGGTGGGGCACCTCGCCGTGTTCTTCCTCCTGCTTGGAGGTTTGCCTGTCCTGGCGGCCGCGGTCGAGAGCCCTTCCTTGCGCATGGTGGACAGCTTCTACCGAGCGGGCTCGCTGGTGTTCGGAGGCGGTCACGTGGTGCTCCCCCTCATCCAGCGCGAGGTGGTCGGTCCGGGCCAGGTTTCGCAAGAGCTATTTCTCGCGGGCTACGGGATGGCGCAGGCGGTGCCCGGCCCCTTGTTCACCTTCGCCGCGTATCTCGGAACGGTCATGGAATCGGCACCCACCGGTATCGTCGGAGGAGCGCTCGCCCTCGTCGCCATCTTTCTCCCGTCGTACCTGCTGGTGATGGGCGTTCTGCCCTACTGGCGCATGCTGGTGGCGGCCCGCTGGGCGCGTGCGGCAGTGAGGGGAGTCAACGCTGCGGTCGTCGGGCTCCTGCTGGCGGCCTTGTACGACCCGGTCTGGACCACGTCGGTCAAGTCCGGCAGGGACTTCGGCTTCGCCCTGGCGGCCTTTGGTCTGCTGACCTACTGGAAGGTCCCGCCGTGGCTCGTGGTGGCGGGCATGGCCGTGGCCGGCGCGGCGCTGCTGTGAGGTGCGTTGACCCTCGCACGACACCGATGTCCAATGCCCGCATGAGCCTGCTGCGTGGACTCGTGCTCGGAATGATCGTCGTCTGGCTGCCTTGCTGTGCCCCGCCCGCGAAGAAGTGCGCGGATGACCGCGTGGGCAACCTCTCCGCTTGCGAGCAGGCCTGCGAGCAGAACGATGTACCGTCGTGCGTGGCGGCAGCTCGCACGTTCGACCAGCGGTTCGTGAAAGAGGCAGCCGCCTCCGACGCCGAGCGGGCGGTCGCTCTGTACGAGAAGGCTTGCGAAGCAGGGGCCATCGAGGCCTGTTTCGGCGCCTCCCGGGGCATCCTCCTCGGACCGTCCGAGGGCAACCCGGAACTGCCGCCCCCTTCCCGCGTGGACCGAGGTCCCGCGCGACGTCGTTTGCTGCTGGCCAAGGGCTGTGCTCTCGAGGACCGCCGGTTCTGCATGGAGGCGTCCGACGCGTTCCTGGGGGAGGACCGAGAGAAGTCGGAGCAGCTGGGGAAGAAGGGGTGTGCGTTGGAGTTTGCGGACCGCGTGAAGCGGGAAATGTGCGAGGCGGAGCGGGTGGCGCTGGCCCTGAGGGCGCAGGAGGGCGCCACGGGTTGCGACAGCGGTCGACCGGGTGGCTGCCTCGCCTTGGGCAACGCCATCGTTCACGCGGACCGCCTGCGTGCGCGGGATGCCTATGCCCGCGAGTGCAAACGCAGGCGTCTCGACGTGGGCGGCAACGCCGATGCGTGCGTGAAGGTGTACGAGGAGCTTGCGCTTGCCAGAAAGCTGCCCTCAGCCGAGCCGTCGATCTCCGATCGTCCCGGCGCGCGCGTCATTCTTCGCTCGCTGGCCCTCGAGCCCTCCCGTCCCGAGCGTCCGAACGCCGAGCAGGTGAGGCAGGTCGTGGACGAAGGAACCAAGGCGCTGGAGGCCTGCTATGCGGCGGCGCTGCGGCGGAACCCGAACCTTGCGGGAACCCTCACACTGCGCTTCACCGTCGATGGTCTCGGACAGCCCTGGAACGTTCGGGAAGAGGACCTGGCCTTGGTGGACGTCGAAGCGGTGGAATGCGTGAAGCGCAGCGCGGCAGCCTGGCGGTTTCCGGAGCCCAAGCAAGAAACGGTCGCCGTGGAAGCCAAGCTGGCGTTCAGGCTGGAGAGGCCGTGAGCCCACCCACCGTTCGGCCGCTCCTAGAGCAGCGTTCGGGGCCCTCCAACGTTCGAGCACGAGGAAGCAACCCCGCCTGAGAAAACCCCCATACGTTCAACGGGCGGATGCGAAGTCGCCGCCGTCCATGCTAGGTTGCGACCCATGGGTCGTCGTCCGACCGAAAATGTCGATACTGGTACTCACCTGATCGCTCGCCCGAAGCTCGCTACCTCGGTCAGCTTCTTGCTGCTCGTCGCAGAGGGCCCCGACAAGGGGCGAAAGTTCGTTCTGGACTCGTCGAGCCCCTCGCGCCTGCTCACGGGCAAGAGCGCCAGCTGCCAACTGTGCCTCACGGACCCCTCCGTCTCGAGACGTCACGCCGCGTTCGACGTAGTGGAACGACGCCTGCGCCTGACCGATCTGGGTTCGAGCAACGGTACGTTCGTCAATGGAATCGCCATCGTGGAGGCATATCTCGACGGGGGCGAGTTCGTGCGCATGGGCCAGACCGTGTTCCATGTGCAGCAGGAGGACAAGGGCAAGGAGGTGACCCTGTCCCAGCGTCGCACGTTCGGACGGGTGGTGGGGGCGAGCGAGGAGATGCGCCGTCTGTATCCCTTGTGTGAGCGCCTTGCGGGCTCGGACGTGCCGGTACTGATCGAGGGGGAGACAGGGTGTGGCAAGGAAGTGCTGGCAGAGTCGCTGCACGAGATGGGGCCGCGCGCGAGCGGACCCTTCATTGTGTTCGACTGCATGTCCGCGCCTCCCACGCTGCTCGAGTCGGCGCTCTTCGGGCACGAGAAGGGGTCCTTCACCGGAGCCACCAACAGCCGTTCGGGGGTTTTCGAGCAAGCGCACCGAGGGACCTTGCTCATCGACGAGATCGGCGATCTGGACATCAGCCTGCAGCCCAAGCTTCTGCGCGCCGTGCAACGCATGGAGGTGCAGCGCGTGGGAGGCTCGAAACCCATCAAGGTCGACGTGCGCGTGATGTCGGCCACACGCCGCAACCTCGACGAAGAGGTGCAAGCCGGGAGGTTTCGGGACGACCTGTTCTTCCGGTTGAACGTGGCACGCATCGAGCTGCCTCCCTTGCGGCAGCGACGGGGTGACGTGAGCCTGCTCGCGCGGCACTTCTGGGAGATGCTGGGAGGCAAGGGGCGTCCGATCCCGCAGGCGTTGATGGAGCGACTGGAGGCGTACTCGTGGCCGGGCAACGTGCGAGAGCTGTACAACACCATCGCACGGAACCTCGCGCTGGGTGAGCTGGCGGGCGAGATGATCGGGGACGGGGGACGCCTGTCCGATGGGCCGGCCTACTCCGGTGAGACCGTCGAGCATCAAGACGGCACGGACTTCATCGACGAGATCGTGGCGAGGCACATGCCTCTGCCCGAGGCCCGGCAGCAGGTCATGGACGAATTCGAGCGGCGATACATCGACGCTGCGCTCTCGACCCATGGGGGCAACGTGACTAAGGCCGCGGCAGCGTCCGGGGTGGGGAGGCGGTACTTCCACCTGCTCCGAGCGCGGGTCACGAAGCAATAGCCGACAGCCTGGTTCTGAGCGCGTGCTCGCACCCGGGTCGTGTGCTCGTGATCAGCACAACGAGGACACGTTGGCTCGCGGGCCCAAGGTGGCTCAGTTGACGTGGAGCGGTCCTAGGTCGGGCTGAGATGGATCGAGACGGTTCTGACGAAGGCGAGGGCGGATGGGGCTGAGACTATCCTCGCAAGCAGCCAGAAAACACCAAACGACCTTCTGCCTTCCGTGCTCTCCTCGACCTCTGGGGTTTCTCTCCCGGCTCGGGCTCTAGACCCAAACCAAGCGCTGTTCGAAGAACGTGCTTGGGCTTGGGGCTATCCGAGCCGAAAGCGAGGCGTTTTGGGGTGAGCCGCGGTGAGCGCGGCGAGGGGGCTTTGCGAAAGCCCCCTTAGAAAAACCTAGACCCAAAGCAGCGCGGAGCGCTTGATTTGGGTCTAGATGCCGGAAGGCACGTAGGGCTTGGGCTTGGGTTTGGGCCTTGGCGCTGCCGGCTTCCCACCCGCGGGCTTGGGGGGAGGCTTCGCGGCCACAGGCTCGGTCGTGGGCTCAGGCGGTGCAGCCTCGGGCGCAGCGTCCTGCTGGGGCGCAGCGTCGGGCGCCGCGGCTTCGGGCGTCGGGTCTGGCGCAGCCTCCGCGACGACGGGTGCTGCTTCTGGCGTTACCTCGACAGGGGCCGTCGCGCTCGGCGTCAGATCGGTTCCCGAGCCTGCGTCGTCGTTGCCACTCGAGGCGATGATGCCGACCACGAGCAACAGGGCGGCGACGCCGACCACGCCACCGACGATGAACATCAGCTTGCGCTTTCGCTCGGGGGACGCGTTTTCGACCTCCGGGGTATCGGGATAGGACGCGAAGGGCAGAGCCTCTTCGACCCTTTCGGCTGGCTCCTCGGCTGGGGCAGGCGCTGGTTCGTCCGGCGCCGGCTCCTCGATCGGCAGCACGGGCATTGGAATGGCGGCATCCGCGAACGGTTGCTCGAACGGATTGGGGACAGGTGGGGCAGCCATCCCCTCGTCCGCGGTCCCTGCCGGCTCTTGCTTCGGGGCGGCCTCCTGCGCTTCGGCGTCCTTCGCGGAAACCGCCTCCACAGCAGGCTTGACGCTGTCGGCAGGGGCTTCGTCCGACGTCTTGGCCTTGGAAGGCGACGGTGTGCTTGCAGGTCCGGCGGCGACGGCGGGCGGCTGCGGAGACACGGGCCTGGGGATGCCAGGCTTGCTCGAGTCCCCGAAAATTTGCGGAGCGGCCGGCCACTTCTGGCGGGCGGGGGCGGACTTGATCTCGACGCGCGGCGGAACCGGAGGGCGCCGAATCTCTCCTGAAGCGTCGTCGAGCAGGAGGTCCTCATCCAAGTCCCCATCGATGTCGTCGCCGTCTCCAACATCGACGTCGACTTCGATACCAGCCGGAACGACTTCGCGAGCGCTGGTGGGCACGTGTTCGTTCTCGGAGGGAATCTCCTGGGGCGCGGACAGGGACGCGCGATCGATCGCGGCGCGACGGGTCTCCAGGGTCGATCCGACGAGCTCGGTGAGATAGGTCGCAACTTCCTTGCGGGTTCCCGCCTTGGGCCCCACCGTCTTACGCAGGGTGGTCGCCAGGTCCTGCAACGAAGGGAACCGCGAAGCGGCCTTCTTCTGGAGGCATCGCTCCACGAGGTCCGCCAGCGCCTTGTCGACCGCCGGCTGCACGCCAAGCGACGCGTCGTCGAGGCGCGGGACTTCCGCGTTGAGCACGCGCTGCCGCGTCGCCTCGTGCGTGCGCTCGTCGGCCTTGCCGTCCTCGGGCAGGAACAGCGGCTTGCCCGCGACCATCTCCCAGAGCATCGTGCCCACGACGAACACGTCGGTGCGTGCGTCGGTCTTTCCGTCCGACAGCTGCTCAGGGCTCTGGTAGGCAATCAGCTTCTCGTGCCGAATGAGGGAGGGGATGCGTGTGATCTCCGTGGTGACTCCCGGCTCCGTGACACGGGTCTCGCCCGAGGAAGTGAGAAGGACGACATCGGGGAGCAATCCGCCGTGCATGCTCGCAGACAGCTCGGGCTTTCGCAGTGCGGTGCCGATGAGATTGACGAGGGCCTGGATCAGATCAGTCGCCACGCGGAAGGCGATGGGTTGGGGCATCGGCATCTTCCGCAATCGTGCGAGGTGAAGCACGGTGCGCAGGGGCTCGCCTTCCGCGTACTCGCCGACGATTCCCACGCGTCCCGAGGACTCGACCGAATCGACGACAGGGAGGATTCCCGGCCGCGTGATGCCTTCCCAGAGGGCCGCGGTCTTCAGGATGGGTTTGGCGACGACGTCCTCGTCGCCGGCGCCGACCACGATCCGTCGCAGGGAGAAGACGCGTCCCAGGTTGGGTGGGGCGGTGGCGATGCAGGCCCAGGTGGAGCCGTACTCTGCCCGTGAAAGAACGCAGACCAGCTCGTACCGACCTAGCTGCTCCAGGCCACCGATGCGGGAAGGTGCTGCAGGCCGTTCGGAAGAGTCGTCCATGGGGATTTCCTGACGGAAGTGAAATACGTTTCCTCGTACGCCGCAGCGCGCGGCTGCGAGGTCCGGCGAATCCCGGAATTGGACACGCAGGAGCGTGTAGGTGTCAAGAAATGCGGGACTCCAAGGGCCCCTGGGGTCTCCGCCTCACCGCAGCAGCGCGTCCAGTACGTCGATCACCCGCTCGACGTTCCTGGGGTGGTCGAGCAAGGAGCCATCCTCGGACCATTGGTCGAGTTGCTCGTCGACCTTGGGATTGCGTCCGCGCAGCTTGTCGGCCTCCTGCAGGCTCTCCTTGGCGAGCTGCAGGGCCGTAGCAGGGCTCACGGCGAGCAACGAACGCGCAGCTTCGAGGGACTGGCGAATCTCGTTCATCACCTGCTTGTCGTGCTCCACGAGCACCTCTCGCTGGTTGATGATGCCCAAAGACTCGAGGTACTTCGCAAGGCCCTCACACGCCAAGGCCGCCGCCTCTACTGGCCCCTTGCGGATCTTGCGCAAAAACGACTCGAGCTCCAGCCGGTCCGGCGCGCGCATCCCACGGCACACATCGCTGCCGACGAAGTCCTGCACCACGTCCCCCACCCGCGCGATCGCTTCCTGGACGTCCGTCTCGGACATCGAAGCGTCCTTGATCACCCACTCGTTCTCGCTCGTGACCACCTGACTCAACTCGGCCAGCCCCTTGCGAAGCACGAGCGACTGCTCCAGCGCGTTCTTGTACGACGGCAGGATGTCCGACCTCTCCACGTGCACCCCAAACACCTCGAACACCGTCGACGTCAACGCGAACAACCCCTCCCCCAGGGACTGACGACTCGCGTCAAGCTCCCGGAGCGCAAGCTCGAAGTTGCGCCGGTCGATCGCCATCGTGATGCGCAGGTCGAACGTGTCCGCCTCCTGCACCATCAAGCCGCCGAGCGTGGCCACCTGCTCGTGGAACGCCCCGTACATCGTCGTGGAGTCCGGCGCTTCCTCCGCGAGCGCCTCGAACGCCTTGTCGATCTCGTCGAACCCGAGGTCCTGAAGCTTGGGCTCGGTTCGCACCGAGGTGTCCTCGAAGCAGAGATCGAAGTCGTCCCCGAAATCGAAGTCGTCGCCCGACGACGCAGAAGGTCTCTCCGAATCCCGGAGTAGGTGCTTGGCGCGAAGGTACGAGCAGAGCCTGCGAACCGCGCGAAATGTCTTCGCGTGCACTTCCATGAACACCGCTTCGGTCAACCCCGCCCGCAACTCGTCGTGGCCCGTGAGCGAGATGTTGTCGTCCGCGAAGTAGTCGTAGATGGTCTGGTCCAGCTCCGCGAGCTGTTCCATCGCGATGATCGACATCTGCAGCACGTCGGACGCCAGCGTTCGCTGACGGTGATCCGAGATCGTGTCCCGGACCCGCTTGATCAGCGAGCGAGCGTATTCGTTCATGGCATCCGCGCCGTTCTCAAGAGTTGCCTGGCTCCCCTATGCCACGGCGCCAGGAAAAGGACCAAGAAACGCCGCGTGACGCCCCCACGATGAGGATTCTCGCCCTCTTTCTCAGGATGGCCCGCCTGCTTCAAGACATTGAGGGATCCGTGAGCGAGGCTCAGCCCACCCTCCGGTACTCAGCCTCCATCACGGTCTCCCAGTCCGCCCCGTCGCGCTGGCTCTCCAGCCGGAAAACGTAGGCGCCTTCCTTGGGGAACGTGTGCGTGTAGCGGACCTTCGAACCGGGTTGGTCAAGCAGGAAGACAAGCTCGTCCCCCTTCCAGGCCCCCCGCGCGGGCTGGCTCGGCGCCAGCCCCATCGAGTCGAACCAGTACAGAACGTAGACCTTCTCGATGTCGTCCCAGCCGTACACCCCGTGCCCGCGGAACGTGACCCCTCCGTCCTTCTCCTCCACGTAATCGGACACCACGAAGAACCCATCCACCGCCGCGTAGTTCGTGAAGCGCCCGACCGCCGGCCCTCCCGGCCCCCAGGGCGACGGGTGCAGCAACTCCACCCCCTCCCACCTCCCCACCAAGGCGTAGAGCCGTTCGTGAGCTGTCCCAGGCCGCGGTCTCCAGTTCATCGTTCGACCCTCACTCCCACGCATGCCTTCGGCCGCCCCCCGGCGTCAAGCCGTGAGAAGGCCAGAAGGCGCAACCTTCGCCCGCCATGGTATGAAACCGGGGCTGGGGTGGCGTGGTTACGGCCACGGATCCCGGTGGCCTGAAATGATCTCCCCGTTTCGAAAGAGCCCGCCATGCTGACCGCGACCCGCCGGCCGCTGCCCCTTCTATGCGCCCTCGTCCTGGGATGTGCAGCCCCCGCGCCTCCGACGCTCCCCGCCAACGATGCCCCCCTGTTGTTGCCGGAGGCGTCCAAGACCCTGCGAATCGATCGCGCGCAGCCTCCCTCCGGCGTCGCCCAAGCCCCCTTAATCGATCTTCTCGCGACGGAAGCCCGCCGCATGGGAGATGCCCTTTCCCAGCGAGACGACGCGCCCTTGCACCACCTCACCTACGAGGTCACGGACATCACGAACACGGAGGTGCTGGCGAGCCACGGTGCAATCGTCTCCAGCTCCGAGACGCGGCGCCGCTTGCTGGACGTCGACCTTCGCGTGGGGGCCCCCGAGCTGGACAACACGCACCCCCGTGTCGACTCCGCCTACTTCCAAGGCTCCGCCGAGCTGGCCCTGGACCACGAGCCCGACGCCTTGCGCAACGCCCTGTGGTGGGAAACGGACCAGGCCTACAAGAAGGCGAGCAAAGAGCTGATCGAAGTCCGCGCACAGCGCTACGTAGGCGTCGCCAAGGACGCGGACGTGGGTGACTTCACCCTGGAGCACCCCATCGTTCACCTCGAGGCTCCCATCGCACTCACCGTCGACCGCCCCGCCTGGGAGCGACGGGTACGCGCCTTCAGCGGCGTGTTTCGCGGGCATGCACACGTTCACCGCTCCTTCGTTCGGCTCGAAATCTCAGTGTCGAACCGCTCCTATGCGAGCACGGAGGGGCATCGCGTCCAGACCGCGCGAGCCCACGCGCGCCTGTCCTTCGGCGCGTCGACCATGACGGAAGATGGGAGCGAGCTGTCCCGTTCCGACGAGATCGATGCGCACGACGTGGGGGGGCTCCCCGGAGACGAAGTCGTTCGCGCTCGGATCGAAACCCTCGTCGATCAGCTGGCGGCACTCGTGCGCGCCCCCGTGGCCGAGCCCTTCGTGGGTCCCGCCATCCTCGACGGCAAGGCCGCCGCGGTATTCTTCCACGAGATCTTCGGTCACCGCGTCGAGGGGCACAGGCAAAAGGGAGATGCCGAAGGGCAGACCTTCATCGACCAGGTCGGCCAGTCCATCATGCATCCCGTGTTCGATGTGTACGACGATCCCACGGTGCGATCGGTCAACGGCATCGACCTCAACGGGTTCTATCTCGTCGACTCGGAGGGGGTTCGAGGGCAACGCGCAAGCCTCATCGAAGGAGGCGTGTTCGTCGGGTTCCTGATGTCTCGCATGCCCATCCGCGGGGTGGCTCGGTCCAACGGGCACGGGCGTCGGGAGCCTGGCTATCGGGCGGTCGCGCGACAAGCAAACCTGATCGTCGACCCTGCGCGGGTTGCTACCCGTGCCGATCTGGATCGCGCGCTGCTCGACGAGGTGAGGAGACAACGCAAACCGTACGGTCTTCGCATCGGCGAGGTGACGGGGGGGTACACCATGACCCAGCGAGGGGACCCTCAGGCCTTTCTCGTGGAGCCGGTGATGGTCTATCGCGTCTATCCCGACGGGCGGCAGGAGCTGGTTCGGGGGGTGACGCTCGAGGGAACGCCCCTGTCTGTGCTTGGCAACGTCCTGGCCGCTGCCAACGACTTCGCCGTGTTCAACGGGTACTGCGGGGCCGAGTCCGGAGAGGTGCCCGCGTCGGCGGTCAGCCCGAGCCTGTTGCTGCGCCAGATCGAGCTGACCAGGGAGCAGACCACCGGCCAACGCCCCCCCTTGCTCCCCCCGCCTCGCGATTCCCTGTCCACGTCCCCCACGAGGAGGTCACGATGACCCCGGCCAGAGCAAGCGTGTCCAGATCCTTCTGGCTCACCCTCGGTATCGTTCTCGCTCCCGCTCCTGCCGTTGCCCAGGACACGGCTGCGCCGCCGGCCTCCCCATGGGTGGCGTCAATCCAGGCGGAGATCGAGCGCGCCAAGTCCCTCGAGCTCCCGGGCATGCCACGCCCCCACCACATCGTCGTGACCGTGCTCGGGGAGGACGAGTCGTTCGTGGAGGCCACCCTCGGCGCCATCGTCAAGCAGGACCAAGACCGGGCCCGCGCCCTCAAGGTCGAGGTTCGCGTCGGAGACCCCACCTTCGACAGCAGCAACTTCTTCGGTACCGCCGAGGAACCCATCGTCGTGGTTCCGGCACCGATCGAAGACGACACCACCGCGCTTCGACGCACCCTGTGGCTTGCCGTGGACAGTGCTTACAAGTCCGCCACCGAGACGTACGAGGCCAAGCGCGCCCACAAGGAGGCGATGGCTCGCGAGCAAGATCGCCTCGCCGACTTCACGACAGCGCCGGTGGAACGATTTCGAGCAGCCCCCGTGTCCGGACTCCCTCCGATCGCGACCTACGCTGCGCTGGCTCGCACCGCGTCCGCCGTCTTCGCCAAGCACCCGGGAGTGCATCGCTCGCTCGTTCGTATCGTCGCGCAGACCCGCACGCGAACGTTGGTGGACTCCGCGGGGACCACGATCGAAGACGGCACGGCCCTGCTTCGCGTGGAGATCGTCGCGCGCACCCAGGCGGAGGATGGGATGGTGCTGGCCGATCATGTGTCCTTCGCGACTCGGCGTCTGGACGACTTGCCTACCGAAGACGTACTCGTCCGTCGCGCGGAGGAGCTGGCCACCCGTCTGGATCGGATGCGCGAGGCAGCCGTCGTACAGGACTATGCGGGGCCCGTGCTGTTCGAAGGGCATGCCGCCCCGCAGCTCTTCCGCTATCTGTTCGCGGACGAGCTTTCCGCAACGCCTCCGCCGGAGCCGAGCGCCGGCACCGAAGGCGCAACGAGCTTCCTTTCGACACGCATCGACTGGCGTGTGCTGCCCCTGGGCTTCGACGTCACGGACGACCCGACCGTGGACCGCATGGCCGATCTCCCTCTGCTCGGTAGCTACGGCTTTGACGACCAGGGGGTACGAGCTCAGTCCGTCCGACTGGTCGAGGACGGTGTGTTGAAGGCGTTGCTGTCGTCGAGAACGCCTTCGAAGTCGGTGGCTCTGTCCAACGGGCACGGGCGTGCGGGAGTCATGGGGGATGCGCGTGGGCGTGCCGCCAACCTGTGGGTCAGGAGCCGCGCCGGCCTGTCCGCGACTGCGATGCGGGCCAAGCTGCTCGAGCTCGCAAGAAAAGAAGGGTTGGACCACGGAATCGTCGTGACGGGATTGGACGAGCCTGCCTGGACGGACCATGCGATGCCGGTGGAGGGGCGGGGAGGTGGGGGCGTCGTGCTGCCCCGTCCGACCGAGGCGTATCGCGTTGGGGCAGGAGGCAAGGTCGAGCTCGTCCGCGGGGTGTCCCTGCACGGGTTGCGGCCACGGGACTTGCGTCACATTCTGGCAGCGGGGCGCGAGGTGAGCGCCTACTCCTACTGGGCGTCCGCCAGTCCCGTGCGCGCTGCCGGCAATTTCGGGGGCGAGATCCCAACCACCATCGTGGCTCCCTCCGTGTTGCTGCCGGACGTCGACGTGATGGCCCCGGTCCCGCCCCATCCCCTCCCGCCGCTGGCCCCTCGCTGACCGGGCACCCGGGTCGCCCGAAATAATTCTCGCTCCCCCGGGAACATCCCGGATCGGACCGGTGTCAGGGCCCGATACGGCGCGCACGACGTGCCGAAAAGGAGCCGAGGATGCGAGAGTTCGTGGTGAGCGCAGTGATGCTGACGGGCGCATTCGGGCTCTGGATGTCGGCGGGAGTCCACCGGGACGCACCCCTGGTCGAACACCGCGGGATGACGTCGGAGGTCGCCGCCATGGAGAACGCGGTGGCGCTCAACCCGAACGACCCCGAGAAACTCTCGTCCCTGTGCAGCGCCTATCTCGAGCGAGAGGCCCCCGGACTCGCGCTGGCCGCCATTCATCGCGCCCCCGAGAGCGTTCGGCAGCAGCCCCCCATCCATCACCTGTGGGCCAGGGCCCTCCTGCACGAGGGGCAGGCGTCCGACGCGCTCGCCAAGCAGCGCTACGTCCTCGCCGAGTGCGAGCGGACCCCCTGCTCCGCCTGGCTGGTCGCCTCCGCCACGCGACACGAGGCCTTCCTCTCCGCCATGGTGGCTCGCGGTGTCGAGGACTACCGACGAAACCCCGACGGAACCATCGAAGCCTACCGCTTCATGAAAGGGTCCACCGTCGCCGTCCTCGACCACAACCGCTAGGCCAAATCAAGCACTCTTCGAAGAACGTGGTTGGGTTTGGAGCTATCCGAGCCGAAGGCGTTCTGGGGTGAGCCGCGGCGAGCGCGGCGAGGGGCTTTGCGAAAGCCCCCTTAGAAAAACCTAGACCCAAAGCAGCGCGGAGCGCTCGATTTGGGGCTAGCCGTCCCCGAAAATGCACGCCCGGCGCGCCATGCCCTACCACGATGGAGCGGCGTACAGCGCAACACTGGGCTGACAGTCCGGGTCGGCCCGATCGACCCTGCCGTCCGCGTCGTTGTCGAACCCGTCGCCACAATCCGTCTCGTACGATGGGATGGGTGCGGCGTACTCCGCACCCCGGCACGCGGCGAGGCAGTCCACGTCATCGCAATCCACCGCTCCGTCCCCGTCGTCATCCACCCCATCGAAGCAGCCGTACTCGCGCCTCGCCCTCGGGGCAGCGTACGGAGGCGTCGCGCAGTGGTCGATGCAGTCCGGGTCCCGGCAGTCGACCCACCCGTCGCCGTCGTCATCCTCGCCGTCTTGGCAGCGCGTCTCCCTGGCTCGGGTGGGCACAGGCGCCGCGTACTCCGCGCCTGCGCAGGCGCTCATGCAATCCTCGTCGTAGCAGTCCACGCGGCCATCCCCGTCGTCGTCGAGCCCGTCTTGGCAATCCCGCTCCGGGCCCAGGACGAGCCCTGCTGCATCGGGCGTCTCGCAATCGCAAGCCTGGTCGGCACAGTCGGCCCTCCCGTTGCCATCGTTGTCGATCATGTCGTCGCACACCTCGTAGGATGCGCGAACGGGAGCACGAGCGGGGGGCTGGGGCGAACAGCCCGCGATGCAGAGGGACAGGCCGACGGGAAGGCAAGCACCTGCTCTCCACCATCGACCGACGGGGCGCCGCAGGCGAAGGCCGCGGTCGAGAAGGCAGCAGAGGTTGTCGAGGTAGTCCAGCGCAGCGCGGGCGTGGGGGTTGCGGGTCATGATCGTCACCTTCCTTGGGGGGCAACGGTCCGCGGGCGCGGGACCTTACAGAGTCGGCGACGCGTCAGTCGTGGTCGCAGTGATCGTCGCAGACGTGGTCGTGGTCTTCGTGTTCGAGGTGCTCGTCGGGCTGCGTGGTTCCCTTCAGCAAGTCGAAGGCAATGTCGATCACTTCGACGCGCGTGGACGGGGCGATGTACTCCTCGTCGGGGACGGGGGGGAGGGCCTGCAACCTGCGCGCGAGGGCTTTTTTGAGGTTCGGGGCGAGCCGGAAGGTCTCGAGTTGCTGCTCCACTTGCGGACCGTCGAGGGCGACGCGTGCGATGGCGAGGGGGAAGATGGTGATGGACGGGGCGGAGAGGGACCACTGCAAGGGGTCGTCGTGCTGGGTGTTCCAGGCCAGAGGGTGGCGAGAACGAAGGACTTCCCCGAGGTAGCAGCCGGCGACGGACGCGATCAGCTCGGTAGTTTCAGGGGTGGACGAAGCGCGGGCCTCTCGAAGGTAGTGATCCAGGACAGGAAGGGTTTCGGGTTGATAGTCAAGAGCAATGCCGAGGTTCTTCTGAACGTAGCGGATACACGTTTGCGCGCCGTCCGAGACCTCATTTGGAGGGGGGGTGTGATCCTGGACTCGTGGCGGGACCGAATTTGAGGTATCTCCCATGACGAGTCACCATGCTTCGGGTTCGAACCCGGTGCAATGGGCGAGGGCAAGGGCTTGACGAGCTTCAGAAACGACAACCTTGATCCACAACCATCACTTTTCGGGCACGGCTTCGCGCCTGTGCTAGGATGGCAGACCTTGTAGGCGATGCGCATCGCGATTTTTTCAGACGTCCACGCGAACTACGAGGCCCTTAGCGCGGTAATCGAGGCCTACAAGCGTGAGGAGATCGACGTCTACTACTGCCTCGGGGACACGGTCGGTTACGGCGGTTCGCCGAACGACTGCGCCGAGTTGGTGAGAAAGCTCGCGTCGAAGACCATCCTGGGCAACCACGACGCTGCCGTCGCGGGACGGATGGACTACTCGTACTACTACGAGGCGGCACGCAACGCTCTGGACACGCACGCGGCGATGCTCAGCGGCGAGAGCATGCAGTGGCTCAAGAGCCTGCCGTACCAGGAGCGTCTGGTCGACCAGGACCTGCAGCTGTGCCACGGGTCTCCGATCCGCCTCGAGGAGTTCGAGTACATCTTCGCCCCCGAGCAGGCGCGCGAGTGCCTCTCCATCTGGGACGACCTGCAGCACCTGACCGTCATCGGTCACTCCCATCTCTGCAAGGTCTTCGCGCTCGAGCAGGACACCGTCGAGGAGTTGCCCGCCACGGACCTCGTCCTCGACCCCAAGCGCAAGTACATCATCAGCGTCGGTTCGGTGGGCCAGCCGCGCGATTACGACAACCGGGCCAGCTACACCGTGTACGACCTCGAGACGAGGCGGTTCGAGTTCAAGCGTGTCGAGTACGACATCGAGACCGCGGCGGAAAAGGTCCTGCGCGCAGACCTCGAGCGCAACTTCGCCCATCGTCTGTACATCGGCGTCTGACCCGGCCGACTCGATGCCGGCCGCTCGCTTGACGCCAACGGGGGACGGGACAGGCTCGACCAGGGCCGATGCGATCTTGAGCGGGCTGACCGATTGGGAATCTCGCATCGACCTTCGCATCCGGGTCTTGACCGACAGGGACCCTTTTGCCATGGTGCGCCGCGGAGAGATGACCGAGCGGCCGAAGGTGCCTGATTCGAAATCAGGTGTACTCGTGAGGGTACCGCGGGTTCGAATCCCGCTCTCTCCGCCGGTGACTTTCGTCGCTGTGTGAGTTAGAGGTGCTCGAGGGTTGGTGTTCCGGCCCGTTTCGACCCGGAGAGATGACCGAGTGGCCGAAGGTGCACGACTGGAAATCGTGTGTACGGAAACGTACCGTGGGTTCGAATCCCACTCTCTCCGCCAAGCACGCCGCGCCCGCCCGACGCGGCGTTCGTCATTTCGCGCCGCATGATCCCCCTGCGTTCGCCAAACCCCCTCGCGTCGGCGAAAACGAAGCACTAGGCCCAAATCAAGCACTGTTCGAAGAACGTGCTTGGGTTTGGGGCTATCCGAGCCGAAGGCGAGGCGTTTTGGGGTGAGCCGCGGTGAGCGCGGCGAGGGGGCTTTGCGAAAGCCCCCATAGAAAAACCTAGGCCCAAAGCAGCGCGGAGCGCTTGATTTGGGACTAGGCTTGCCCCCGATGCGCTCCCGTTGGCTCCTTTGCTTGCTCGCCGCCACCGCCTGTGGAGGACCCCCGTCCCCCGCAGCCCCCGGCGGTTCGGGTCCCGGCTCCACCCCCGCAGAGCGGCCCCTCGATCTCACCGGCGGTGAGCTCCGGAGCTACGACGCCTACCTCGAACGCTTCCCTTCACCGTGTAGCAACGACCAGTCTCTCGCGGTGTGTCTCGAGAAGCCCAGCTCGTGTCCCTCCTGTGCACCAGCCGCTCGGTTCGTGGCTCGTTCCATTCGCTCCGGCTACGTGGCGCAGGAGGTCGAGGCTCGCTACCTCGGACGCTTCGAACCCTCACTCGTGCAGGTCGTCGACATCAAGGATGCTCCTACCTTCGGACCGACCACCGCCGCCGTCACCATCGTCGAGTTCGCGGACTTCCAGTGTCCGTTCTGTGCGGTGACCGTGCCGGTGCTCGATGCGCTGGTCGAGTCCTACACCCCTCACGTGCGCGTGGCCTTCCGGGACTTCCCCATCAAGTACCACCCCCACGCGCATTCCACGGCGCAAGCTGGGGTGGCGGCCCACAACCAGGGCAAGTTCTGGGAGCTGCACCACCTGATGTTCGCCAACCGAGAGCAGCTCGATCGACCCGACGTGGAACGATACGCGCGGAGCCTCAACCTCGACATGCGTCGGTTCCTCGAGGACTGGGATTCCGAGAAGACCGCGGCCCGCGTACAGGCGAGCTACAACCAAGGGGTCACGCTGAAGGTCCGTGGAACCCCCGCCTTCTTCATCAACGGTCGGCCCTTCGACCTGGACTTGTTCGACTTCGGTGGCGAGGACCTCCTGTCCTGGATCGAGCTCGAGATCGAAATGGCTACGGGCAAGCCATACAAGAGGTAAGCCATGCGTGGTGTCGCCGACGTCTGCGGTTGCTTTCCCACCGGGCGCCAGTACCCGGGAATCGCGCATCTCATTCGAACCACTTTGCTCGGAGTTGCGAAGGAACTCGAGCCCTCCGTGCCCTGGGCAGCTCACCCCATCGTCATGATCGACACGGAAACCACCGGGCGCGAACCCGCGGAGGACCGCATCGTCGAGATCGCGATCGTCACCGGGCGCGACGGCAAGGTGTTGTCCCGTGACACCTGGCTCATCAACCCCCAGCGTCCCATCCCCGAGGATTCGTCCGCTGTGCACGGGATCCGTGACGAGGACGTCCGCGACAAGCCGACGTTCGCGGACGTTTGCGGGGAAGTCCTCGAGCGCTTGGCGAGGGCGGTCCCCGCCGCCTACAACGCGGCATTCGACCGCGGGTTCCTGCTGGCGGAGATCAACCGCATCGGGCGCGGCGGCCTGCTCGACGTGCCCGCCACGCGCGATCGGGTCGTCTGGCTCGACCCTCTCGTCTGGGCGCGCCACCTCTACCCCGAGGAGAAGAGCCGCAAGCTGACGTCGATGGCAGAGCTTCTCGGCATCGAGTTGCAGCAGGCACACCGAGCGACCGCCGACGCCGAGGCTGCGCTTCTCGTGATGTACAAGATGGCGGAACAAGACCGCATCCCCAAGGGCTACGGGGAGATCATCCAGGAGCAGGTTCGCATCGCCCGTTCCCAGGACGAGACCCGCAACATGTGGCGCCGACGCTGAGCCTCTCGCAACCGGTAGCTCGTCCACGCATCCTATAGAGAGGCATGAGTCAGGACCTGCAAGCCGGCCAGGCGTCCACACGCTACACGCTGCGCGTGGAAGGTATGTCTTGCGCCGCC
This sequence comes from uncultured Polyangiaceae bacterium, assembly GCA_964488865.1. Taxonomy (GTDB): domain Bacteria; phylum Myxococcota_A; class Polyangia; order Polyangiales; family Polyangiaceae; genus MWCO01. The sequence goes on from CAZAWR010000004.1 coordinate 95,784, forward strand.
TGCTCGTCCCGGGTGCAACGCAAGCTCGACAAGCTCGAAGGGGTTCACTCCGCCTCCGTCAATCTCGCAACGCACCTTGCCACGGTCATGGCGGGCCCCGAAGTCGGGGAAGAGGGCATCCGTGCGTGCGTGGAGGGAGCAGGCTATGGCGTGGAGGTCGTGCGCCACGAGGACACGGCCGCCGCGCTCGCCATGCGACCGGATGACGGACCCGCGCTACGAAGACTCGTGCTCGCCGTCGTTCTGGCCACACCGCTCATGGTCCTCGGCATGGCGCACATTCAAGCTTCGTGGTCCTTCGCGGTGCAAGCCGTCCTCGGATTTCTCGTCACCTACGTGGCCGGCTGGAACATCCACACCACCGCCTTGCGTCGTGCGTGGCACATGGACACCACCATGGACACTCTCGTGAGCTTGGGCGCAACCGCGGCCTACGCTTACAGCATGGTGGCCTGGCTGTCCTCGGACTTCCCTCACGTGTACTTCGAGACCGCGGGCGGCATCGTCACCTTCATCCTGATCGGGCGCTACCTCGAGGCCCGCTCGAAAGCACGCGCGACCGATTCTCTCCGTTCGTTGTTCGCGATGCGGCCCACCCAGGCCACGCTGCTGCGCGGAGAGGGAGAAGCCATCGTCCCCATCGAAGTCGTACGCGTCGGAGACCGCTTGCGCGTGAAGCCCGGAGAGCGTGTCCCCGTCGATGGCGTCGTACGAGAGGGGGCCTCGTCGATGGACGAGTCCCTGCTGACCGGGGAGGCCATGCCTATCGACAAGGAACCGGGGGACGCTGTGCACGGAGGAACCATCAACGGCCCCGGGGCGATCGTCGTGGAAGTGTCCGCCGCCGCATCGGAGTCCGCTCTCGCGAGGATCGCGACCATGGTGGCAGACGCGCAAGGCTCCAAGGCTCCGTTGCAGCGTCTTGCGGACCGCGTGTCAGGGCGCTTCGTCCCCGCGATTCTCGTCGTCTCGGCCCTGACGGGGCTCGGTTGGTGGCTCCTTGCGGATGTCTCGGTCGGACAAGCGATCATGACCTCGATCTCGGTGCTCGTGATCGCGTGCCCTTGCGCGCTGGGGTTGGCGACCCCGACGGCGGTGATGGTGGGCGTGGCGCGGGCGGCGCGAGGGGGCGTTCTCGTACGCGATGCGGCGAGCCTCGAGCGATGCGCGGCGGTGGACACGATCGTGATGGACAAGACGGGAACGCTCACGCGCGGGAGGCCCGAGGTGACGTCCGTGCTCGGCGTGGGCGGACGCGAGCAGCGTGACGTGCTGCGATTCGCGGCCGCACTCGGGTTGGAATCGGAGCATCCGCTGGGCAGAGCCGTCGTGGAAGCGGCGCAGCGGGATGGCCTGGCAATTCCCAAGGCCAGCGATGTGAGAGCGGTGCCAGGGCAGGGCGTGGTCGGCTCCGTCGATGGCGCGCACGTACGCGTGGTGGCGGCGGGGGAACCGCCAAAGGTCCTCCCTGGACCCGTGGCGGATGCGCGTGCCCTCGGCGGAACGGTGTCCGTGGTGGAAGTCGACGGAGACGCGATCGGCATCGTGGCGTTCCACGATCAGGTGAGGGAAGGGGCGCCGGAGGCGGTTCGACAGCTTCGAGCGATGGGGATTCGGGTGTTGCTGGCGACAGGGGATCACGAGGCGGCGGGCAAGGTTGTAGCGAGAGCCGTGGGCATCGAGGAGGGCGATGTGTATGCGAGGCAGCGTCCCGAGGACAAGGTGGCGCTGGTGCGCGAACGGAAGGCTGCAGGGGTGGTGGCGATGGCGGGGGACGGGGTGAACGACGCGCCTGCGCTTGCGGCGGCGGACGTAGGCATGGCGATGGGCAGCGGCACGGACGTGGCGAACGAGGCTGCATCGATGACAATTTCCCGCGGGGACGTGGGGGCGGTGGTGGAAGCGGTGCGGGTGGCGCGCGGCACGGTGAGGACGATCAAGCAGAACCTGGGCTGGGCGCTCGGGTACAACCTGGTGGCGGTCCCGGTGGCGGCAGCGGGGTTGCTCGAGCACCTCGGGGGGCCGATGATCGCCGCGGGAGCCATGGCCCTCTCGAGCGTGTCCGTCGTGCTCAACTCGCTCCGGCTGGGCCGTCGCTGAGCCTCACGGTTCGAAGGGAACGAGCAACGCTTCCACCGCAGACACCTGGACCCCGAGCGCCTCGCACGTATGCGCGAGACGCTTGCGCGGAACCGAGACCCGTGTCGGCATTCCGCCGGACAGGCCCAGCAGCTTGAGCAGGTTCACGCCCCCGTCGAATCGGGTCGCGAGATTGATCGTGTCCCGATCGAGCACCATGGCAATGGGCTCCCGCTCCTGACCGATGAGCAGCAGAAGCGTCTTGTCGATGCGGCTGCGTCGATGGGAGATGTCGACGAAAGCGACGCCGGGGGACAGTCGTGCGTAGGCGAGGGCGAGCTTCCTCGTGTCCGCTTCGATGACACGAAGCTCCTCCGCGGCCTCTCGAATGGGCAGCCACAGTGCGGCATCCCCCAGTCCGTGGGAGAGGTGGCGCACGACCATGCCGAACAGCGCGTTGTCATAGGGCCTGGCGCGCAGGGCGCGATCGATGGTCTCGGCGGAGGGGGAGGGCTTTCCCAGCCGCGTGTCGATGGCTCGCGCGTCCTCATCGCACCCTTCGTACGGTTCCACGCCGCCGCGGATCCACTTCGCCGCACTGGCCAAACCGTCGAAGTCCGTGTGGCAGACGATGGTGTCGACGGGCCCGATGCGCTGGACGAGTTCGGGAGTGATGATCTCCGGGCACGCGCCGTGTTGGGCCTTGGTGCGAAGGACGAAGCGCGGGTCCGACTGGAACTGGGCGTGCTCGTCATGGTCGTGGTGGTCGACCCAGGCGGCCAGGCGAGGCCCCAATTCCTGGATGAGCGGAAGGGTGATTCGCTCGAAACCGTTGCCCACGGCGTCGGAAGCGAAGGCGAGATCGAGCACGACGACCCGGCCAAGGAGGTTGCGCCCTCGCGGAAGCTTGCGGGGTGTGGCAAAAACCAGATTCACATCCGACAGTTTCGTGGGATCTTGCATGAGTGTGCCTGCTCGCCCGTCCAACCCGGGCGCAGGCTTTCGGAGGTCTAGCATGATGGAGCTTCAACGACGTACCGCAATCGTGGCGATGGCGTGCTTGGCGAGCCTGGCGAGTCCTGTCGGGGTTGCGTCGGCGCAGCAGGAAGTGAACGCAGATGGCAGCGGCGCAGCCTGTGTGATCTCGGGGGATGCCTACGTGGCGAAGGACACGGCCATCTTCAACGAGGCCACCGGGGGCAACACCGTGGCGAAATTCTCAGGAGCGAAAGCACCGCTCAAAGCCACGCGCTTTCCCAAGGATGCGACCACAGGTCGGGTTCTGGTCAACACCGGAGCGGGTTTCCGGGTGGAAGGGTTCACGGACCCTCGAGCGATCACGGCGTTCGGGGTGCGCGACCTCTCGGTCTCGAGCCACCTCTGGATCTCGGCGGCCGCCCCCTTGAGCATCGTGGGCGCCGCTCCCGGCAAGGTGCAGGTCGAGCACCCCGCGGTGGCGGGCCTTTCCCGCCCCATCCGGGCCTGGGTGCCGTGCGATGCGATCTCCTTCAACCAGGGGACAGCTCCACTCTACGAGATCCCGAAACAAGCGCGAGGGTACGTGGCCAAGCAAGGCACCCTCGACCTGTACGGCTCGGCCGCCGGCGACGTGGTCCACACGCTGCACATCTCGGGAGAGGGAAGCGGGCTGCTGCTGTGGGGTACCACCCTTCGCGGGGGGTTCGTTCACGTGACCATGCGCTCGAGCGTGTACGTCGATGGCTGGGTCAAGACGAGCGAGGTTCGCTCTTTGCCCCGTGGTGAGCTGATGGACCAGCTCGCTCCCCCCACGCGCGTTCAATCGTCACCGGAGCTTGGCTTGAAGGAGTACCTGCGCGTCATGCGCGCGCCCAAGCCATTGACATTGTTCTACGGGCGCGGAGAGGCCAACCCGACCCTCGGCGCGATCGAGCAGGACGCCGAGATCTACGTGCTCGAGACCGTGGTCGGCTGGGCCACCGTCCTGCCCAAGGGCCTTCACGTGCTGCCCACCGCGGATCGGGCGTTCTGGGTCAAGGCCGACGACCTCGGCCTCGGTCCCAAGCCGGACGCCGGCCCAGCGCGCTGATCAGAGGACCACGCCTTCTGCATAGCGACGACGGCCCCACTCGGCGAGCACGATTCCTGTCGCGACGCTCACGGGAAACGAGTTGTTGACCCCGTACATTGGGATACCGACCACCTGGTTCGCGCGGTCCAGAACGTGTGCGGGAAGCCCGTGGCGTTCGCTGCCGAACAGGAAGACCACGTCCGCGGGAAAGGGCTGGGGGTCGTAAAGATTGCGGGTCGCCCGCTCCTTCTCCACGGCCCACACGGGTCGTGCATCCACGGCTCGGAAGAACGCCTCTTCGTCGGCAAGCAGGCGGATGTTCTCGAACCGATGCATGCCCATCGACGCCTTGGCGTAGAAGGGTTCCGTCCCGATGATCAGGATCTCGCGGACCAGAAAGCTGTGTGCCACGCGGATGATCCCGCCCACGGAGAACGCGTTCTCGTGGGCGAACAGCGCCACGGACAAGGGGTTGCGCAGGGGCGCGAGCGCCGCCCGGACCTCTTCGGCAGACTCTTCGATCGGGGGAAAGAGCGCCATCGCCGCAACACCGTCAGGCAGGGCAGGCCACGGGGCCGGACACGCACTCGCCGATCCCCTCGGCCCAGTTGACCTCGCAGTGGCTCCCCTCGTTGCAGTCCGCGTCCGTACGGCAACCGCTGGGGTACACGCAGAACAGGCCATCCCAGCTCGAGCAGCACGGGTTCCGGACGGGGGCGCAGATGCCACCGGGCTCGGCGGAGCAATCGACGTCCGCTGAGCAAGCCTTGGACATGCAGTACCGGACCGCGTTGCCGTTGACACCTCGTGGGGCGCAGAACGCGTTCGGCCCTTGGCAATCGGCATCCGACTCGCAGAAGTCCGATGCGCACACGTTCATCTCGATCGGTTGGGCGCCGCCGCAGGCCGGAGTGACAGGGTTCAGGAAGCACGCGCCCTCGGCGCATTCCGAGCTATCGCAACACTCATCCGGTCCCATGCCTGGGCAGAAAGTGGCTTCCTCGACGGGGACCGCGCATACCGTGAAGCCCCCGGGAAGCAGTTCCGTGCAGACCTCGCTGTATCCGGTACACATCTTGTTCGGGTCGGTCGGACTGCAGTCGCCCGAGGGGCCCACGGACCCGCCGGAGCCCCCTACCCCGCCCGAGCCTCCCGTCCCCGCTTGCCCAGCAGCCGCGCCCGTTCCCCCCGTGTGTCCGCCCGAGCCCCCTGACCCGCCAGTCGCGCCGTTCCCTGCCTGCCCGGCCGCGCCCGCCTGACCGCCGGAGCCAGCCGTTCCGCCCGTTTGTCCGTCGTCCTGCACGGTCGACCCGCCACAGGCGGCCAGCATGCAGAACGCCAGCGCCCAAAGACCACCCTCACGCCACAGCGAGCCCATCATGGTGCCTCCAACAACTCCAGAACCCGTGCTCCTCCCGTAGCACAATCGGCACGGCTCGTCCTTTCCCCTGCCCGCATGGACAGCCCCCAGAGCGCCAGCACCGCCCCGCGCCTTGCGTCAAGGGCCCCATTCCCCCTGGCTGTCCTCGTTGCAACTGAGTATTGTGAATTCACGAGGGGCCTTCTCGGCACCGTTGTCTACCACTGGCATTGGCGTGCTACGCCCGCGAGAGGAGCATGACGTCCACCATCACCCAGCTGTTCGCCTCCCAGCTACGCATGGGCGGCCATCGGCCTGCGCTGCGATCCAAGCGTCACGGGCGCTGGACGACGACGACCTGGGACGAGTGGAATCGTCGCAGTCGAGCGATCGCGGCTGCCCTGATCGAAGCGGGCATCCAACGCGGGGACAGGGTCGCCATCCTGTCCAACACGCGCGAGGAGTGGGTCGTTGCGGACGTGGCGATCCTCATGGCCGGCGCGGTCAGCGTTCCGGTGTATCCCACCCTCACGGCAGAGGAGACGGCGTACATCATCGAGAACAGTGGCGCCTCGGCCGTGTTCGTGGAGAACCCGCAACACTTCGAGAAGCTCACCACGCGTCCCGCCTCTGCGGTTCTCACCCAGCTCAAGACCATCGTGGTCTTCGACTGCCAGTCGCTACGCGACATCCCGCACCACGAAAACCAGCGTTCCTTGACGTGCTACGAGGTCGCTCAGCTCGTCCACGTCCCCTCCCACGTGCTCGCCGACTTCGTTTCCACGGGCGAGACCCTGCTCGATGACCCTGCCAAGGCCAAGGTGCTCGACGAGCGCATGGGAAGCATCACAGGTGAAGATCTCGCGAGCATCGTCTACACGGCGGGAGCCGTCGGGCGGCCCAAGGGCGTGATGCTCACGCACGCGAACTTCACCTTCGAGATCCGCACCGCGCGCGAGACCCTCGAAGTCTCATCCCGGGACGAGCAGCTGCTGTTCCTGCCCCTGGCCCACATCATGGGCAAAGTTCTGTACGTGATGCACTTCGAGATCGGCGGGGTCATCTCCTTCGCGGAGAACATGCTCCGTGCGATCGACAACGCCAGCGAGGTCAACCCGACCTTCTTCGGCTCCGTACCCCGCGTCTTCGAGAAGTTCTATGCCGTCACCGAAAAGAAGGCCAAGGAAGAAGGCAAGGTCAAGGAGCGCCTCTACCGCTGGGCCCTCGACGTCGGCCAGCGCATGGCGAAGCTCAAGCGAAAGGGACTCAGCCCTAGCCTCCCGCTCGTGGTCGAGCACCGGTACGCCGACAAGCTCGTCCTGTCTCGGCTTCGGTCCCGCTTCGGGAACAACCTTCGCTTCGCGATCTCCGGCGGTGCCCCCCTCGCCGGCGAGCTCGCCGAGTGGTTCGATGCCATCGGCATCACTATCCTCGAAGGCTACGGCCTCACCGAAACCACGGGTTCTGCCAACATCAATCGCCCGTACCGTCTGAAATTCGGGACCGTCGGCCCACCCGTCAACGGCGTCGATAACCGGATCGCTGACGATGGAGAGATCCTTCTGCGTGGCGACAACGTGATGAAAGGCTACTGGAACGATCCGGACGCCACAACGGAGATGATCGACACAGAGGGGTGGTTGCACTCAGGGGACATCGGCTACCTCGACGCCGATGGCATGCTCAAGATCACGGACCGCAAGAAGGACCTTATCGTTACCGCTGCCGGCAAGAACATCGCTCCCCAGAACATCGAGAACCTGCTGCGCCAGTCCCCCTGGGTCGCCCACAGCGTCGTGGTGGGCGACGGACGCCGGTACCTCACAGCCTTGATCACGCTCAACCACCGGGCCCTGTCTCGCTGGGCCGCGGAGAACGACCGACTGGGTGACCGTGACAGCCTCGCCACGGACCCGGAGGTGCGCGCCATGATCCAGCTGGACATCGACAGCATCAACCACCGGCTCGCGCGATACGAGACCATCAAAGACTTCGCACTTCTTCCGGACGAATTCTCCATCGCCGGGGGCGAGCTCACCCCCACCGGCAAGATCAAGCGCAGCGTCGTCGCCAAGCGGTACGCATCGACGATCGATCAGCTCTACGCCAAGACCGACGACTCGGTGGCCCCAGAGTAGGTTCCGCATCCCGTCACGGGTCGATTCCGCCCCACCTTCGCACCGCGATCGCACTGACCGGCCACGCAAGGATCGCTCCTGTCGCGAACCGAATCGCGTGCACCGTCGGCACCACGCCGACGGCCTCCAGCCCCGCCTCCATCGCCATGGCCACGAGGGCTACGCCCACCACCACGAACGTCATGCGCACGGACCACCGCGGCCAGGCCAGTAACGCCCCCACCATCACTCCCGCGTAGATCCCCGCACAGCGCGAGCACACGGCCATCGGCATGCCCCACAGATCGAGCACGCGCCCGTCCAGACGGTGGCACTGGACCGCGAGAACCCCGTCGAGCAAGTCGAGCACCCAAAGCCCCGTCGCCTCACGCAACCACGGAAGCACCAGCATCGAGGCCGTCACCAACACAACGCCGACGCGCAACGTGCGTCCGCCCCAGCGTCGCTGGCGCACGCGTGACGTGCTCACTGGCCTCGCTTGGGAACCTCGCGGTTCAGGTGCCGCAGCACCTCCTTCAAGTCGTTCCACACGTCGCGTTTCGCGGCTTCGTTGCGGAGCAGGTAGGCGGGATGGAAGGTAGGCATCACCGGGATGTTCCCCTCGTACAGCTTCCACCGGCCGCGAATGCGCGTGATGCCCCCCACGCCGAGCAACCCGCGCACGGCCGTGGTGCCCATCGCCAGCAGCACCTTGGGACGAACCAGCTCGATCTGCTCCCGAAGGTACGGCAGGCACGCCGCCATCTCGTCCTCGTCCGGCGTGCGGTTGTCCGGCGGCCGGCACTTGACCACGTTCCCGATGTAGACCTGGGTCCGATCGTATCCCATGGCCGCGAGCATCCGATCGAGAAGCTGACCCGCCTTGCCCACGAACGGGATCCCCTGCACGTCTTCCTCCGCGCCGGGTCCCTCGCCCACGATCATGAAGTCCGCGTCCACCGGACCCACGCCGTACACCACGTTCTTCCTGCCACGGTGCAGGGGGCAAAGCTCGCATGTGCTGGCTGTCTGTGCGACGGTCGCAAGGCGCTCGGTCCGCGCTTGCGGTGAGAGGGCTTGATCCACGGGGCGCTCGGGACGGTAGACGGCTTGAGCGGGGGTGGGGGCGACTTGCGGTGGAGGCAGTGGTGGAGCGTCGAGTCCAGCGCGTGGTGGTGGGTCGGCCTGCTGTCGCATCGGAGGGGTGTGGATCGGCTCGGGCTTCTTCTCGGAAGGGGGGGCGTGCGGTAGCCCATGCGCGCCGCACGCGTCCTGCCACAGCAGCCGCTCCCGCAAGGCACAAGCGATGAGTCGAAGCTCATCCTCCGGTCGCTCAGGCTCGGTGCTCATGGCCCATCCATGCGATGGAAGCGCATCGATCTCAAGGGGGAACGGCCCCCATTGCGAACCCTGTTCCTCGCAGGGCAGATCCTTGCGCCGAGCCCCTCTAAGGGCGAGGCGGGGACTTCTTCTTCGGCCCGCGTGACTTGCTCGGCTCGCAAACCGGTCGGACCGCCTTCGAACTCGCGCGCCGCGGCACGATGAGGTCGGTGCCCAGCGACTGCCGCATGTCCTGCAAGAAGCCCGCGTCGTTCAGATCTGCCAACGAGAACTCCTCGAGCGCGGATCGGACGCGGCTCGTGACCGTGGCCCAGAGCAGCCTCGTGCGACACTCCTCGGCCCGAACGCACCGGTCCGGGTCGCCGACACATTCGACGAGGTCGATGGGGCCGATCGCCGCTTCGATGACCTCCCTCGCCCGGATCTCCGAGGCAGGCTTCGCGAGGGTGTATCCCCCGGATCGGCCTGCCCGACCGTGCAGCAACCCTGCAGACCGTAGCGGGATCGCCAACTGCTCGAGGTAGGACTTGGAGATGCCCGTATCCCGCGAGACGACCGTCATGCTCACGGGACCCCCGCCCTCGCTGGACCGTGCCACCGCCAGCATCATGCGCAATGCGTAGCGCGCGCGTGTCGAGAACTTCACGAGCGCTCTGTAACCCGGCCGGCTCCCAGCGTCTATCGGTCCCTGACCGCTGCTGTGCGAACACGCCCTCCGCGCAGAGCTTGGCGATCAAACCGGGTTCGCTAGCCGGAGCGCCTGCGAAGCTCGGTAGAGCACCGCGAGTTCCTTCTGCCAATGCTGCGCGAGATCGAGTTCCATTCCAAGACGGAAGAGGCATTTGCCGGACTGCTCGGTCCAGGGAAGCGGAGACCGCTGACACATGCCGACGAAGTCCATCAATCCGACTCGAACTTCATCCCAACGAGTTTCGTCAGGGGCGACGATATCGAGGTAACTACGAACCCGGTTTCCGGGTGGACGAAGCGAGATGCTTTGTGCCGCCAGCGTACCCGGGTTCTGATCGGGAATCCCAGCCGGGAGATCTGTCCAAGTGCGGGCGCCATGAAGGTACAGGAATGTGTTCACCCCCTGGTGCCCGCCGGACGGAGAAACTACGTGGTGGGAGGTGAGGTACACGTCAAGCCGCCTTTCTCGGACCGGTGCTGCCTCCCTCGTCAACCTCGCAGTCCACCAGACGAAGGTATTCCGGCCCGGCAAGAGAGACAGAGCCAGCAAGCTCAGCCTCGTACTCCTCTTGCTCAGCCTCCGAAAGGCTCCACCACAAGTCGTCAAGGCGTGCGACGTAGGAAGACTCGAGCTCGTCAGGCAACTCCCCACCTTCGGCCTCTCTGAGGATGAGAAGCTCAATCATCAGCTTCCGATAACAGTTCAACGGTGTCGAACTCATGAAACAAGCTCCCAGTTGCTGCGCCCAACACAGAGCAACTGCTGCAGGGCTGCCAGCGCCATAACCGCCGCCGGTTCGATGAATGCGTGGCGTCGTGGGTTCTTCGGATCTCGTCTCGGGGTCATCTGGTCTCCCAAGTTCGCCACGTCGAGGGCAAACACTGGAAGTTTGCCCTTGCCTCCAAGACTTGGTGGGCGGACGTGTGGCGGGAGCAAGCTCGGGTCGTCTGGCGTGGTCCGAAAATCCAATGCCTACACCTCGATGCGCTTGCCCTGCGGCTCCTTCGGCGGCACCGAAGGCCGCGTGCCGTCGAGCTGCGTCGCCAGTCCCGCCACCTGGCCCACCACCAGCAACGCAGGCGCCTTGATTCCCGCCGCCTGAACCGCAGACGCTACCTCCGACAGCTCCGCCGTCACGTGCCGCTGCGACGGCGTCGTCGCCTCCTGCACCACCAACGCCGGCGTGGTGGGCTCGAGACCGTGCGCGATCAGCTCCTTCGCGATGCGCTCGATCGTCGACACGCCCATGAAGAACACCAGCGTGAACCGCGAGCTTGCCAGCGCGTCCCACGGCAGCGCCAAGTCACCATCGCCTCGCGCATGGCCCGTGATGAACATCACCCCGCGCGTGAAGTCCCTGTGCGTGAGAGGAACCCCCACCGCCGCAGGCGCTGCGATCCCCGAGCTCACACCCGGCACCACCGAGAAAGGAATCCCTTTCTCCAGGCACGCAAACGCCTCCTCCCCACCACGCCCAAACACGAACGGATCGCCCCCCTTCAAACGCACGATGTGCAAAGGCCCGCCCTCTCGCGTGGCAAGATCGACGAGCAACGCGTTGATCTTCGCCTGCGGCATCGCGTGCTGACCCGCCACCTTGCCCACGTAGATCTTCGTCTTCGCAGGGCTCGCCTCCACGAGATCCGCGGCCACGAGATGGTCGTACACCAGCGCATCGCACGACATCACCAGCCGGTAGCCTCGCACCGTGATCAAGTCGGCTGCCCCAGGCCCGGCACCGACAAGATGAACCACTCCAGGGACCTCGCGTCCGCTCATCCTTCCGCCTTCCGTCCTTGCATCGTGTCCAACAGTTCCCGTACCACCCGCCGCGCCCCCTCCTCGTCTCCCGCAGCGAGTAGACGCCGCGCATCGCTCGCCAACACCGCCTCGTTCGCCAATCGACGATCCTCGTACTCCCGGTCCGAAAGCAGCTGCTTGATGCGATCGCGCGCCTCCGCCACCAGCTCGGCGTACACACCCAGCGTCGGCTCCAGCACGCTCCCGATCTCCTCCTTGAGCCTCCGCGACAACGCGGGAGACGCTCCCCCCGTCGAGATCGCAACCTGCACGCCGCCTCGCTCCACCACCGCCGGCACGTGAAAGTCGCACCGCGAAGGGTCGTCTACCACGTTCACCAGAACCCCCAGCGCCCGGCACCGCTGCATCACCGCCTCGTTCACGTTCGCATCGCTCGTCGCCGCGATCACCAGCCGCTTGCCGTCCACATCCTCACCACGGAACGGACGCTCGTGCAGCTGCACCCGGCCCTGCTCCGCCATCGCACGCACGGCCTCGCACACCGAGGGGGCCACCACCGTCACCATTGCGCCGCACCCAAGCAGCGACTGCGCCTTGTGTCTCGCGATGGTCCCCGCCCCGACCACCAGCACGGGGGCTCCTCCAAGACTCAAGAACAGGGGGTACAATCTCGTCACTCGTCACCCGCGACGTCACTTCCGTGCTTCTTCATCGCATCGGCTCTGTGTGCGCTCGATCGCCACCTCTGGACCGTCGGCGCGAGACTGTCAACTCACAAGTCCTTTGCACGGAAACTCCGTCCACCCGCGAGATAGCGCACTGCCCCCCCGCGCTTCGCGCCAAGCCACCGCACCACGTCCATGGAACGAGGCCCCTTCTCGCACAAGATCGCAAGATCCCCTTCCGGCAACTCGCCCACCCGCGCGCGCAGTTCACCCATCGGCACGTGCACCGAGGCCTCCTCCCATGGGGCCGCTCCCGCTTCGTCCGGCGTGCGGATGTCCACGCAGAACGCGGCGACCTGCTCCCCAGGCCCCACCGCATCGACCCCGTCCTGATCCCGCGCCATCGCCATCGCCGCCAGATGGTGCAGCGGGTCAAGCGCCGACGCGAAGGGAGGTGCGTACGCGAACTCCAGGTCGAGCAGGTCCTCCACACATCCACCACGCAACAACACCGAGCAGAACACGTCCACCAGGCGCGTCACGTCGCCCCGGCTCACCACCTGCAACCCGACAAGCCGACCCGTGCCTCGCTCCGTCACCATGCGCGCGAACATGTGCCGCTCATCCGGGTAGTAGTGCGCCCGATCGCCAAACGTTCCCCACACGCTCCTCGCGTCGATCCCCGCACGCACCGCGTCCGCATGGGTCATACCCGTGGCAGCGGCGTTCACGTCGAAGACCTTGACCACCGTGCTCTTCGCCACCGGACCGAAGCGGCTCGCCCTGCCCACCATGTGATCGGCAGCCACACGCCCCTGCCGGTTGGCCAGGGACCCGAGGGCCGCAAGCGTGGGCTTGCCCGTGACCGCAGAACGACACTCCACACAGTCTCCCGCGGCGTACACGTCGGGCGCGCTCGTGCGCATGTGCTCGTCCACCACGATTCCCCCGAGAGAGCCCACGGCAATGCCCGCATCCACCGCGAGCGTTGACCGGGGGGTCACGCCCACGCCCACCGCAGCGAGATCGACCGTGATCGGCCCGGCCGCCACGTGGATCGTCACGGCACCGCCCTCGTCGATCCTCGTGATGGGCGATCGCAACAAGACCTGCACGGACTTGGACTCGAGCTCCTTCTGCACCACCGAGGCCATGTCCGCGTCCAGCATGCCGGGCAAAACTTGATCCGCTGCCTCGATCAGCTTCACCGAGCATCCCCACATCGACCCGAATGCCTCGGCCATCTCGCAACCGATGAAGCCCGCCCCCACAACCCCCACCGTGTCGACCTTCCCCTTCTCGAGAAGGCCGCGCATGACCCGAGCATCCTCCATCGTCTTCACGAAACGGACCCGATCGCTGCCCACCACAACGCCGGACAGAACCCTCGGCGCCGCGCCCAAGGCCAGCATCAATCGCTCGTACGAGAAGGTTACCTTCGTCCCATCGGCCAGAACAGTCGCCGCAACCGTCCGCGCCCCCGTGTCGACCGCGTCGGCCCGCACGCCCGTGCGTACCTCGATTCCCTTGTACTCCCGGAAGAAGTCTTCGTCCCGCAGCGCGTCGAATGCCGTCTCCCGAAGCGCGTCCGGGTCGTCGATGTCCCCCGAGACGACGTACGGGAGCCCGCAGGCGCCGACGGAGATCTCGCGCGTGCAATCGATCACGACGATGAGCGCGTCGGGGCGGAGACGCCGGTAGCGTGCGGCACACTTGAGGCCGGCCGCCGATGCGCCAAGGACGAGCAGATCTGCATGAGCCGAGTTCATGGCGATACCGTGGGGGTTGTGCGCCTCATGGAGGCGGGCGGGAGGGGACGAGCAGGCTCAGTGAGTGGTCTCGCGAACACCCAGGTAGATCTTGTAGAAGACCGTGATCATCAGGAAGCCGAAGGCGTAGATGCCCAGGCTGATCATGAGCTCTGGAAGGGTGGGCATGTACTCGGTGATGTGGCCGACGGGGTTCGGGATGAAGCCGGTGACGACCATGCCCATGCCTTTGTCGATCCAGATGGCAGCAAAGACGAGCACGCACGCCCAGGGCAGGATCTTGAGGTCGTTGCGGGTCTTGGGGTTGAGCAGCAGCACCAGCGCGATGATCGCCATGATCGTGGAGGTCCACATCCAGGGCACCAGAGCGTTGTACTCGCCGATGCCGACGAACAAATACTGGAACGGGATCGTGTGGTGGTGGTTGCCGCTGTAGAAGGCGGTGAACATCTCCATCGCGACGAAGAACACGTTGATCAGCATGCCGTAGGTGACGATCTGCGCCAGCTTCAGGATGGGTTCCTTGCCCACGTCGTAGTTGCCGAACTTCTTGAGGGCGAAGAGCAGCAGGATGAGCAACGAGGGACCTGAGGCGAAGGCGGAGGCGAGGAAGCGGGGCGCGAGGATGGCGGTGAGCCAGAAGGGGCGCGCGCCGAGGCCGGCATACAGGAACGCCGTGACGGTGTGGATGCTGACGGCCCAGGGGATCGACAGGTAGATGACCGGCTTGATCCACTTGGGCGGGGCTTCCCCCTTGCGCTCTGCCACGAGCGACACCCGGGTGACCAAGGCGTTGATCAGCAGGTACCCGTTGATCACCACGGCGTCCCAGAACAGGATCGAGTTGGGCGTGGGGTGGAAGAACAAGTTCAGCGCCCGCTGGGGGCTGCCGATGTCCACCACCACGAACAGCAAGCACATGGTGCAGGCCGCCACGGCGAGGAACTCGCCGAGCACCGTCATCTTGCCGAACGCTTTGTAGTTGTGCAGGTAGTGGGGCAGCACGACCATCACGGCGGAGGCCGCGACGCCCACCAGGAACGTGAGCTGGGCGATGTAGAACCCCCAGGTCACGTCGCGACCCAGGCCCGTGATGCCCAACCCCGTCTGGAGCTGCTGGAGGTAGAAGACGCCCGCGAGGGCCATCATCACCAGCAACGCCCCTACCCATGCGAAGTACCGAGGACTTCCCTGGAAGACTTTCTCGAACATGGGCTACCTCACACCACGTAGTAGACCTCGGGCTCCGTGCCGAGGTCGGGTTTGCGACGAATGGTGAACTCCGTGGCGACGATCTTCGCCACCTCGGAGTTGGGGTCTTCGAGGTTGCCGAAGACGAGAGCGCCGTGGGGGCAGGCTTCCACGCACGCGGGCAGGCGATTGTGCAGGATGCGCTCCTCGCACAGCGTGCACTTCTCGACCACGCCCTTCATGCGCGTGGGGAACCCGTTCGTGATCTCCTTGACGTGGGGACGAGGGTTCACCCAGTTGAAGCTGCGGGAGCCGTAGGGGCAGGCCACCACGCAGTAGCGACAGCCGATGCATCGATGCCAGTCCATCATGACGATGCCGTCCTCCCTGCGCCACGTGGCCTTGGTGGGGCAAACGCGGACGCAGGGCGGGTTGTCGCAGTGGTTGCAGAGCACGAGCACCGGCTTCTTGCCGACGCGCGCAGGCAGCGGGTGGTTCAAATAGGACGGGAACACGTGGTCGAACTTGTGCTCCTTCCAGATCCACTTGATCTCGTGCAGGAGGTTGTCGCCAAAGTCCGGCACGTTGTGCTTCTTGTGGCACGCGTCCGTGCAGGCGCGGCAGTCCTCGTACTCGGCGCACTTTCGCAGGTCGACGACCATGGCCCAGCGGGTGCCTCCCTTGCCGGGCTCGTAGTGCCCCGTCTCGGCGCAAGACGACAGCGCGGGGCCGGCCGTGACGGCCACCGCACCCACCGCGGCGTTGCCGAAGAACTTTCTCCTGTCGTGTCGCATCACTTGCCCTCCGGTGCCACGTGACAGTCCCAGCACGCAGGCGCCACTCCCGCGGGGGTGTGACAGCTGTCGCAGAACTTCTCCTTGTTCGAGTGGCAGTCCATGCAGGTCTTCGACAGGCTGTACTCGTAGTCCTTGCCCGCCACCGTGACCTTCGGACGCTTGCCTTCACGCACCACGATGGTCCGCCACTCGTCGAGGATGTGCATGTGCTCGGCGCGCATGTAACCGTTCGCCGTCTCCGCCACGCACTGCTTCGCGCCGTTCGGAGGCGGCTCGAGCTCCACCGTGTACGCGCCCTTGCCAAACGCGACGTTGTACCAGATGGGGAACGCACTCACCCCGACGAACACCGCGAGGCCGAGGATGATCTTGCCCGCGTCATGCATCGCCGCCTCCTTCCGACTCGTCGTCGAGCTCCTGTGCACGCAGATTGATCTTGCCGGCCTTGCGCTCGTCACTCTCCCCAGGCATCACGAGGGCGTTGCCCACCAGCTCGTGCACGCCGCAGACATCGACCCCGGGCGCCCAGTACTCCACCAGCGGCGGCAGGGTCGCCTTGTCGATCGCGCAGATGCACGTGAGCATGTTCACGCCGTGCTTGTCCCGCACGTGCGCGACCGCATTGCCCCGCGGCAACCCACCGCGAAGACGCATCTCCATGTTCTCGTCGTTGCCCAGGCCCGCGCCGCCCGCGCAGCAGAACGTCTGCTCGCGGATCGTGTTCTCGGGCATGTCGTAGAACTGCTCGCAGACGTTGCGCAGGATGTACCTTGGCTCTTCGAGGATCCCCATGGCCCGGGCGGGGTTGCACGAGTCGTGAAACGTCGGGATGACCTTGCGGTTGCGCCGAGGGTCGAGCTTGAGCTTGTTGTGCTTGATGAGGTCCGAGGTGAACTCGCAGATGTGAACCATCTTGGTCGACCTCGTGTTCTCGAAGACCGTGCCCGTGATCGGAGACTTCGGAACCTCGAGATGATTGGCCGGCCCGTTGAGCGTGTCCATGTACTGATGGATCACCCGCCACATGTGCCCGCACTCTCCGCCGAGGATCCACTTGACCCCGAGCCGCTCCGCCTCGTGGTACATCTTCGCGTTCAGGCTCTTGATCGTGTCGTGCGAGGTGAACAGACCGAAGTTGCCACCCTCCGACGCGTAAGAGCTGAACGTGATGTCCAGGTCGAGGTACTTGAACATCAACAGGTAGCCCATCAGCGTGTAGATCGCGGGCTCCGCGAACACGTCCGCCGATGGCGTGATGAACAAGATCTCCGCGCCCTTGCGGTTGAAGGAAGGCATCGCGTTGATGCCCGTCGCGGTCTCGAGCTCGTCGACCACGAACTCGATGTTGTCCTTGAACGTGTGCGGCTGCAGGCCGAGATGGTTTCCCGTTCGGAAGCAGTTGGCCGCCGGTTCGAGCGCCCAGTTGATGCCAAGGCCGAGCTCGTAGAGCAGTTCGCGTCCCATCATCGTGATCTCGGCGGTGTCGATGCCGTAGGGGCAGAAGACCGAGCAGCGACGACACTCCGTGCACTGGTAGAAGTAGTAGTACCACTCCTTGATCACGTCCTCCGTGAGCTCGCGGCCGCCCGCGAGGCTACCGAGGATCTTGCCGGCCACCGTGAAGTTCTTCCGGTAGATCGAGCGGAGCAACTCGGCGCGCAACACCGGCATGTTCTTCGGGTCGCCCGAGCCCATGAAGAAGTGACACTTGTCCGCGCACGCACCGCAGCGCACGCAGATGTCCATGAACAAGGAGAAGGACCGATACTTCTCGAGACGGTCCGACATGCCGCCGAGGATCTTCTCCTTCCACTTGTCCGGCAGCCCCCAATCCTTGTCGTCGACGGCCCAAGCGTGGGGGTTGGGCATCTTGAGGTACTCGACGTTCTTCTTGCCCGCCGGGTAGTTGTAGGTGCCGGGCTTGAAGATGACGGGGGTCTCCGTCCAGTCGCGCTCGGGCGGCTCGAAGTTGATCCGGGCCATCTCCTCCGGCTTGGGAATGTCGTGAGACATCGCTCTTCCTCTCTGCAAGGACCCGCTCGCGGCGTCAGGCGCCGGGCCGGATCGCCGTCGTCCTAGTCGTCGTCGTCCTTCTTCTTCTTGTCCGCGCCCTTGGCCTTGGCCTTGGCTTTGCCCTTGTCCGGCTCGTCGCTCTCTTGCTTGTCCACGGGCAGGCCGCAGGCCTTCATCTTGTCGCGGAAGTCATCCTCGTACTCGGCGTACGTGTGCACGCGCACGGGGTGGTTCCACGGGTTGATGTGACGCACCTCGCGGCTGTTGCACCGCAGGTTGCGCGTGGGGCTCATGAAAACCCCCGCCATGTGCGTGAGCTTGCTGAAGGGGAAGTAGGCGAGCAACACGCAGACCAAGAACATGTGCGCGAAGAAGATCGGCGCAATGCCGTCGGGCACCACCGGCTGGAACGTGGCGAGCCCCGTCGCCATCTCCTTCACACCCACGATGTCCGTCTTCATGAAGTGGCGCATCAAGATGCCCGTGATCGCAATGCCCATGATGAGGAACAGCGGGAAGTAGTCCGCCGCCAGCGAGATGTATCGAACCTGGGGGTCCAACAGCCTGCGCAGGAACAGAACCCCGACGGCTGCAAGCAGCCCAGCTCCGGTGAGGTACAGCGCCGGCACCCCAATCTCGAAGAAGCCGTCGACCGTCTGCAGAAGCGGAACGAAGAACGGCACCGGCTCCGTGAAGAAGCGCATGTGCCGCAACACGATGATGAGGAACGACCAGTGGAACGCCATCGCCGCAGCCCACAAGAGCCACTCGCCGTCGTACGTCACGCGAGGACCGTCCTTGACGGACATCCGCGTGTTGCGGAAAAGCGACCGGAACGTGAGCACCTCGAGCGCCATCCGCACGATGACCCCGCCCGTCGTCGATGGGTTCTCAATCGAGGAGTGTTTGATCCACGGGTGCGACTTCTGCTGTCCGCAGGTCGTCGCAATGGCGAACGGCACGGGCGCCTTGCCCCACTTGAACGCAACACGGTAGATGATGCCGCCGATGAAGATCGCGAGCGCCGCGTACGGAATGGCGACACCGAACACGAACTTCGCGCTCGGCCCCGCCATGTACGCGATGGCGAACAGCACGATCACGGCCACGAGGGCGGTTATTGCTTTCATCCTTCGTCACCCCTGTCGTCGGGTTCCGTCTCGGAAGACGTCTTGGGCCGGGCGCGCGCCGGACCGCGATTCGCCCGCTCCAGCATCACATGGTTCAGCTTCTTGAGCTGGTTGTACCGAACTTCGTAGACCTTCTCGCGACACCCCATGTAGACGTCGAACGCCACGAGGGCGATCGCGTCGACGCGGGTGTCGAGGGTGTCCCACTCGGGGGCTTGCGGCCCGAAGGAGAGTTCCTCGCGCAAGGTGGTCTTGACCGTGAATACGAACTGAAGGGCCTGGGAGGGAGTGAAGTCCTGGAGCGCCCGAAGCTTGAGAAGGCCCTCGAGCGGAGGCACGACTTTCTCGCGGTCCACCCCCGTGTCGAGAGCTTCCACGAGCGCCTCGATGCACTGACGGACGAGATGCCCCGCGGGATTCGCAAACGCATCCTGCTGACGACGCATGAAGCCTGCGGCGTCCGCGGGATAGGTGTTGAGCACGGCGTCGATCCAGCGCTTGGTCAGCGCAGCACGCCTTTGCGCGAGCAACGACTCCTCCATGATGGGCCTGCGTGTGCGCCCGGAAGGGGCGTCGACACGGGTCGAAAGCAGGTATAGGCAAGGGCGGATCGCAGGTCAACCTTCGAGGTGTCGCGCTGCGTCGTTGTCGGCAGGAGGATTGCTGCTCAGGAGTTGTGCTCGGGTTAGGTGCTTTAACGGGGGCTCTGGTCGTTAGTTGGGACTATGACCTAGGAAGGGAAGGGGATTCGCGCCGCGGCGCCGACCTCGGTACGGTTGGATTTGTGATCCTTCCGCCCTCCGAAGCAACCGCAGTAGCCACGGAAAGGGGACCCCACCTTCGCGAGTCTGCGCTCCCATGCCCCTTCGTTCGACAGGAGGCTTGGGTGAAGGTGTCTTGACTCGAAGGCATGGACAAACAAACGCCCGGCCGCGGCGGAATACCGCGTACGGGCGAGCGTGGGCAGGGTCCCAAAGACCCTGCGGGAGGAATCAGACGCAGCCGGTCGGCTTGGGCAGCCCAGCTACCTTGCAGGCACCCTTGGCGGGGCCGCTGGGGAAGAGCTCGTAGATCTGCTTGAGGGAGTACTTGGACTCCTTGCAGAGCTTGCGGATCATGGGAGCGACACCGAACTTGAGGTAGTAATCACGAAGGTAGTTCACGACCTTCCAGTGATCCTCCGTCAACTCGGCCACGCCCTCGGTCGAAGCGAGCGCCCGCGCCACGTCCTCGGTCCACTGCTCGGGCTCTTCCATGAAGCCGTCTTCGTCGACTTGAATGCTCACACCCTCGTGCTCAAAGGTTGCCATGTCTTCTTGTCTCCTCCACTAGCAGCTTCGTTGTTGCGGAACGCGCTCCGCAGCTACGCCATTTCGATGTACCCGCAAGGGCACTGCTCCGCGCACTTCTTGCAGCCCTGGCAGAACTCCATCTTGAAAGCGTAGGGCTCGCCTTTGTCCAACGGTCGGATAATCGCACCATCCCCGCACAGCGTCCAGCAATGTCCGCAGTCAAAACACCGACCGCAACTCATGCAGCGCTTGGACTCCTCAAACGCCTGATCGCGCGCGTAACCCTTGTCCACCTCGAGCTCGGGCTGGGCCAGCCGCACGGACACCTCCGCCGACGGCTGCGGTGCGTTCCGCTCCTTCTTCTCGAACCACTCCCGATTCATCTTGTCCTTGTGGATGATCGGTGCCAGGGGCGTGATCGAAACCTGCTGGCCGCGCAGGTTCTGGTGGATCGTCTCCGCCGCTCGGTTGCCATGCGCAATGGCCGTGGTCACGAGCGCCAGATCCAGAACGTCGCCACCCGCGTACACTCCGTCCTTGTTCGTACGGTGGAACTCGTCGACCTTCACCCAGTCCCGGCCCGTGTGCAGATCGTCGAAGCCCGTGAACTCCGGCTCCTGGCTGATCGCCGACACGATCGTCGTGCAGTCCAGAGAGAACACCGCCCCCTCGATCGGGACCGGACGCCGACGCCCGCTCGCGTCAGGCTCCCCGAGCTCCGTGCGCTGGAACTTCATCGACACCGCACGATCACCTTCCTTCACCACCTCGAGCGGCATCACCAAGAACTCGAAGTGGACGTCCTCTTCCTTCGCACCCTCGATCTCGGGCTCGATGGCCGGCATCTCCTTGATGGTGCGGCGATAGACGATCCACACCTCGGCGCCGAGACGACGGGACACACGCGCCGCATCGATGGCCGCGTCACCGCCGCCAATGACCAGCACCTTCTTGCCAACGTCGACCTTCTTGCCGGCCATCACAGCGTTGAGGAACGCCGTGGCCGTCCACACGTTGCTTGCGTCCTCGCCCGGGATGCGCAGGGACTTGCCCTTGTGCGCGCCGATGCCGACGAAGATGGCCGCGTGGTCCTTCTTGAGGTCCTCGTAGGGGAAGTCACGCCCCACCGCGGTGTTGTACTTGATCTCGACACCGAGCTTCGCGATGCGAGCGATCTCCGCGTCGAGCACGTCCGCCGGCAACCGGTAGCGGGGAATGCCGTAGCGCAGCATGCCGCCGGCCTTGTCGAAGGCCTCGAACACGGTCACCTTGTATCCGCGTCGGGCTAGCTGGTAGGCACAGGCGAGTCCCGCAGGGCCAGCGCCGATCACGGCGACCTTTTCGCTGTAGGCCTGGTCCGTGAGCTTCTTGAGAGCGAGTCCCTTCTCCAGACCGAAGTCGCCAATGATGCGCTCCAGTCCGTTGATGGATACGGCACTCTCCATGTCCGAACGATTACAGACCTTCTCGCACGGATGAGGACACACACGCCCGCAGACCGCCGGAAACGGCGTGGTCTCGGTGAAGCGCTCCCAGGCCAGCTGGAGAGACTCCTCGCGCGTACGACCGAAGTCCTCCGTCTGCGCCAGCAGCCGGATCGCTCCGCGGATGTCGTTGTGGATCGGACATCCGTCCGTACACGGCGGTGTCTTGAGCACGTGCTTCGGGCGGAGCGTGGAGGTCTCCCCGCCTCCCCGTCCACCACCCGAGCCCACCGCCCTGGTCTGCAACTTCTTCTTCTGCTTTAGAACGAGCGCCATCGGAGTCTCCTCCCCGGCCCCCACGCAACGTTGTAGGGGACCGGTCCTGCACTGTCAAGGACTTCGCCGGAACGATTCCGACATTGTTTTCGCACCGATTCGCTGATTTCCCAAGCGAATCCTTGCAAGGACTGATGCGTTAGCCCTGCCTCTCATCGGCAGCCTTGGGTGGCAGTCCGACTGCCACCTCCCGCGCCGCCCGAACCATGCCCGCAGCCCACTCTTTCGTGCCTAGAGCGTGAATATGCACGTATGTTCCCAACACCCTCCCCGATACCAACCCCTCGCCCCCCGCACCATCCACCCCTGCCCCTCGCTTCACCCGAAACACCCGACGAATCCCCTCCAAGCCACCGACGATCCTCGAATAGTGAAACTCGTGACCCACCACCCTGGTCCCGCTCGAATAGTACGGCGTATCCCCCACCACCTCCGCCTCGACATACCCGTGCCCCACAGGCCTCGCCTCCATCACCATCTCCACCGGCAATGCCCCCACCATCCCAAACACTCGCTCCCCCACCCGGAACCGGCTCGACATGTACATCAACCCCCCGCACTCCGCGTACACCGCAAGCCCCTCCTGCGCCCGCCGCCGAATCTCCCCCAGCAGAAACACGTTCGAAGACAACGCCTCCGCATGCGTCTCGGGGAACCCCCCGCCCACGTACAGCGCATCCACCGGCGGCAATCGCTGGTCCCGCAAGGGCGATACCGCCACGATCCTCGCCCCCATCGCCTCCAATGCCTCGAGGTTCTCCGGATAGTAGAACGTGAACGCCGCGTCCTGCAGCACCCCGATCGTCACCCCCTCCCCATGACGCACCCCCACCACCTCTCCACCCCACCGGGCCCGCGGCGGCGCTCCCCGCGCCATCCCCAGCACCGCATCCACATCCACGGAATCCCTCACCAACCGCTCCACCACCCCAAGCGCCTCGTCCGCCGCCTCATGCTCCTGCGGCGTCAACAACCCCAAGTGCCGACTCGATATCGCATCCGCCTCCAGTCGCGGCAACGCCCCCACCACCGGCAACCCCGTCGCCTCCTCGATCGCCGCCGTCACCACACGGCGATGCCTCTCCCCCGCCACCCTGTTCAAGATCACCCCAGACAGCGGCGTCCCCGGCTCCAAATGCAGGCAACCAAGCACCAGCGCCGCCGCCGTCCGCGTCACCTTCGCCGCGTTCACCACCAGCAGCACCGGCGCCGACAACAACCTCGCCAACGACGCCGTGCTGTGCGTCCCCTTGGCGTCTCCCCCGTCGAACAGCCCTCGATTGCCCTCAATCACCGACACCCCGTCGCTCGGGGCGTGACGATCGAACACCGCCTCGACCCCCTCCTCCCCACACAGCCGTGCGTCGAGGTTGCGCGTCGGACGGCCCGCGGCCCGAGAGAGCCACGCCGGATCGATGAAGTCGGGACCTTTTTTGAAGGGCTGAACGACGATGCCCCGGGAACGCAAGACCCGTAGAAGGCCGAGAGCGACCGTGGTCTTGCCGGCATCCCCCGACGCTCCGGCCACCACGATACGAGGTGACGGTCGGAGGTCGGTCGCGGCTTGTGTCACGAAAGGGCCTGGGAAGAGCAGAGAAGGGCGGGGCTACTTGTTGGCGGCCCCTTCCTCATGCGGGATCTCGATGAAGCTGCCACCGAAGTACGTGTAGACGCATTTTCCCGACTCGATGAGGTGCCTGATCGCCTCTTTGCAGGTCTTCTTGTCGGCGCGGTCGCCATAGAGCTGCACCGCAGCCTTGGTCAGATCGCCCGGCTTGAGCTTCTTCTGACCCTGCGCCTGAGCCACCAACTTGAACATGGCCTCGGCCACTTCTTCGACGCTAACGGGATCCGCCATGGTTCGTCTCCTCTACGCCTTGTCGAAGCGAATGTGCGTCGACCGCTTGAAGGTCAAGCCGGCGTGCTTGAAGTCGTCGATATGCTGCTTCTGGAACTCGATGCCTGAGAGCTTGAAGAAGCGCGGCCATCCAATGCGCTCGATCCAGTCGCCCATGCGCTCGTACTTGCGCGCGTCGGCGGCCCAGATCTCCACGAGCTTCTTCACCGTCTCGGTGACTTCGGGCCAGCGGGGCGGATTGTTGGGCAGGAACGGGATCGCGAGCTTGGAGAAGCGGGGCTCCGTGCGCGCGTTCGAGACCTTGCCACCGACCCAGATGGACACGCCGTCGGTCTCGGGGTCGTTCAACGGCATGGCCGGGCAAACCGTGTAGCAGTTCGCGCAGTACATGCAGTTTTCCTCGATGACCTCGACCGACGCGTTGCCATCGACCGTGGCGGGGCGAATGGCCGCCGTGGGGCACGAAGAGACCACCGACGGGATCTCGCATACCTTCTTGACCTGGTCGTGCCTGGTGGCCGGCGCATGGCGGTGGATGCCGAGAATGGCGATGTCCGAGCAGTGCACGGCGCCGCACATGTTGAGGCAGCACGCCAGGGCGATGCGGAGCTTTCCCGGCAGCTTCATGCTGGTGAAGTAGGGGGTCAGCTCGTCCATCACGCTCTTGACGATGCCCGAGGCGTCGGTGGCCGCCGAGTGGCAGTGGACCCAGCCCTGGGTGTGCACGATGTTGGAGATGGCATTGCCCGTGCCGCCGACCGGGTATCCGCCCGCGGTGAGCTCGGCGATGAGCGGGTCGACGTTCTTCTCATCCGTGACGAGGAACTCGACGTTGTTGCGGCTGGTGAAGCGCAGGTGTCCGCCGGCGTACTTGTCGGCGAGGTCCGCGTACCAGCGGATGGTGTCGATGGCGATGAGGCGCGGGGAGGCCGCGCGGACGGTCCAGAGCTTGTCGCCGGTCTCACCGACGTGCAACAGCACGCCCGGGCGAGTGTTCTCGTGATACTTCCACTTGCCGTAGTTGTTCAGAATGACCGGCGGCAGAAACTTCTTGTAGTGGGGCGGTCCGATGTCCGTTACGCGCTTGGCAGGTGCTTCAGCCATGATTCATTCTCCTCAACCGGAAGCTCGGGCTCCCGGGTCATCATCCTCAGTTCAAAAGGCCTACAACCAAGAAGGACGAGCAGCCCAGGGCTACTCGGTCTCCTCCTCGCCTCCGCCGCTCAGGTCGTAGAAGACGTACGGATTCTCACGCGGATGGGCGACCATGTTGGGGTCCGGCTCCAGGCCGATCGCCTCGAGGAAGTTGCCCATGCCCACGCGCTGAATGAACTCACCCACGCGCTCGCGGTTCTTCCCGTCCTCGCACCACACTTCCCAGATCGCGTCGATGAGCTCCTTGACGTCGTCGAAAGGCTCTTCCATCTCGATGAACGGAACGAGCACCGAGGACAGGAGCGCACCCTCCATGATCGGGGCCTTGGAACCGAGAAGGAGCGTGGCCCCTCTCACCTTGCCCGGGCGCAACGCCTTGGGCATCACGTTGATGCAGTGCATGCAATGCTTGCAGTCTTCGTCCTTGATGGCGAACTTCTTGCCATCCCAGGCGATGCACTGTCCGGGGCAGTTGCCCACCACGTCCGACGCGATGTCCATGCCCGCCTTGGCGTAGTTCGCGATTTCCGCCGCATCGACCTGGATCTCGTCGCGCCAGTTGCCGATGACCGACAGGTCCGCGCGGGCGATCGAAGCGACACAGTCGTTCGGGCAGCCGGCGGCCTTGATCTTGAACTTGTAGGGGAAGGCCGGGCGATGCAGCTCGTCCTGGAAATGCTGGGTCATCTCGTAGCAGAAGCCCATCGTGTCGTAACAAGCCCACTCGCAGCGCGCCTGTCCGCAGCAGCAGGACGGCGTGCGCAGGTCCGAGCCGGACCCGCCCAGGTCGAAGCCCGCGGCCGCCAAGTCGGCGAAGCAAGGCTCGAGGTCTTCCGTACGGCAGCCGAGGAAGATGATGTCACCGGTCGATCCGTGCATGTTCGTGAGGCCCGAGCCGTGCTTGTCCCAAATGTCGCACAGCGTGCGGAGCGACGCCGACGTGTAGAACCACCCCGCAGGCATGTTCACGCGCATCGTGTGGAAATGCGCCACGCCGGGGAACTCCTCGGGCAGGTCGCAATAGCGACCGATGACGCCGCCACCGTAGCCGAACACGCCGACGATGCCGCCGTGCTTCCAGTGACCAATCTTCTCCTCGTAGGAGCGCTCGAGAATCCCGAGCAAGTCTGCACAAGACGCGTGCTTGTCCGCGCGCTTCTTGATCTCTGTGACGAAGCTCGGCCACGGACCCTTCTCGAGTTCATCCAGCTTCGGTGTGGGTACTTTCGCCATCGAACATCTCCTCCTTGAGTCCAAGGGATTCATGCCGCCTGCCTGGCGGAATCACGCTCGCGCGTACCAGAGGCGGCTTCGTTCCGGTCGCGTTGCGGCAAGGCCCTTATACCGCAACAAGTTGCATTCCGCGATCCGTTCATTCGCAATCAACACTTCAATCTACGAACTCGTGAAATGCGCACAAAAAGTCTCTATCCAACCTCGTTCGTCGGGAAACGACTACCACCCTGGGACCCGGGCCCCAGGGCACCCCGCACCGCGAAATGCCCTGAAACCAAAGGCTTCCCCGCCTCCCGACTCGTACCTTGCGTCAGAACCCCTTGTTCGGGTTCGGTCCCAACGCCACCGTCGCGTCCACGAAGGTGTTGATCACCTCCGGTAGCTTCGCGAAGTCTCCCATCTCGAACTGCACCAGCTTGATGCGCTCCGGCTCCAACATCAATCGCGTCAACGTCTCCTGGACCTTCTCCAACCGCACGTTGCACAGCTCCGAACCCTTGATGAAGTGACACTGGTAGTCGTCGCCGAACTTGCACCCAATCAGCATCACCCCGTCAAACCCCTTGATGAGCGCGTCGTTCACCCACTGCAGGTTCATCGACCCAAGACACCGCAGCGGAACGAACCGCACCCAGGGGCTCACCTTCAACCGCAACTGCGCCGCCATGTCGACGCCCGGCAATGCGTCGTTCTCACAGATGAGCGCCAGAACCCTCGGCTTCTCCTCGAACTCGTCCGGGATCTCGATCGCCTTGATCATCGATCCGATCATGTCGACCGAGTAATTCGCGAACGAGATGATGCGCTCCGGACACGCTCCCATGCAGATGCCGCAACGACGACACCGCGTCGCATTCGGCTTCGGTGTGCCCTTCTCGTCTTCGTCCAGCGTGCCAAACGGACACTCCTCCGTGCAACGCTTGCACTGCGTGCACCGCTGCAAGAAGAAGTCGGGGTACGTGATGTCCCCCGCGCGCGGATGGACCGCCACGCCCACCGCCGCAGACTCCACACACTGCATCGCCTTCAACGCCGCTCCCGCTCCGTCGTTGATCGCCGCGCGAGAGTCCATCGGCTGACGCACCACTCCCGCCGCGTAGATGCCCGTGCGCTGCGTCTCGTACGGGAAGCAGATGAAGTGCGAGTTCGGGAACCCGTACTTGCGCGTCGGAAGCTCCTTGCCAAGACGATAGGTCAGATTCAGAACCTCCGCCTCCTTCGTCAATGGCTCCAGCCCTGTCGCAAGAACCACGACATCGACCTCGAGCTCCAGATCGTCGCCCGACAACAAGTCGTCCGCCTGAACCTTCACCATCCCGTTCGACGCGTCGACGTTCTTGATCGCCGTCTTGATGAACAGCGTGCCGTCCTTCTGGCTCTGACGGTAGAAGTTCTCCATCAACCCCTGGCACCGCATGTCCTTGTACAGAACGTAGCTGCGCATCTTCGGGTTCGCGTCGCGCAAGTAGCCCGCCTGCTTGAGCGTCGTCGGACAGCAGAACGTCGAGCAGTATCCGAGGTGTTCCGCGTCCCTCGATCCGGCGCACTGGATGAACGCCACCGACTCGATCGGCTTGCCGTCCGAGGGGCGAACGAGCTTGCCATCCTTGGCCATCTGCTCGAGCTGCACACTCGTGATCACGTTCGCACTCTTGCCGAACCCGAGGGCCTCGAGCTTGCCCGCATCGTACGACTTGCCACCGACCGCGAGAACGATGGCCCCGATTTTCATCGTGCCCGCACCCGCTCCCTGCAACGTCGCCTCGTACGCGCCAGGCGCTCCGGAGATCGACGACACCTCCGTCGAGGTCTTCACCTCGATGCCGGCGTCAGCCGTCACCGAGGCAATCAGATCGGCGACGTCGTTGTGGTTCGCCTTGGACCAGTCGCCTCCGCTGGGGATCAGCTTGTGCCATCCGGCCACCATGCCGCCGAGGGCGTCTGCCTTCTCCACGAGCACGACCTTGTAGCCAGCCGCCGCGGCCTCGCGCGCCGCGCTCATGCCCGCCACACCACCGCCGACCACGAGGATCGAACGCGTGACTTCGCTCTGCACCGGCTCGCTCTTCTTGGACTTGGCCGCACGGATGCAACCCATGCGCACGTAGTCCGCCGCCAACATCTGCTTGTCGTCGTCGTCGTCGCCGCCGCAGGTCCACGCCACGAACTCGCGAAGCGGCGTGCGCTCCACGAATGTCCCGTCGAACTTGAACACCGAGGTCATCTCGCGCTGGGAGCAGGCCCCGAGCACCACAGCGTCGAGCCCCTCTTTCGCGATCGCGTCCTTGATCGCCTGCACGCCGTCGTCCGCGCAGAGCTTCGCGTGGGTCGCCGTGAACACGGCCTTGCCGTCCTTCTTGGCGACGGCGGCGAGCTTGCCCGCGTCGATGGCGTCGTCGATGCCGCACCCGGTACACAGGAAGAATCCGCACTTGTCCATGGCTACCTCCCTCCTCCGAGCTGCATGGCGCGAGCCGCCGCAGCGGTGGCGTCTTGAACCGTTCTCACGACATCCGCGGGCGCGCGCGCGCAGCCTACGGCCATCAAGCCACCAGGGCGGTTGGACACAAGGAAGCCGTGCTCGTCCTTGGTGATCCCGCCGGGCAGGGTCACGTCGACGAGCTCAGGTACGAGACCCGTGGCGAGCACGACGAGGTCGGCCTCGACACGCTTGTTCTTGCTGGTCCCCGCGATGTCCTCGGCTATGACGGTGAGGTCGCCGGTGTCGGGGTTCTCGAGGATCTGGCCGACCTTGCCCTTGTTGAAGGCAACGCCTTGGTCGGCTTGCACACGTGCGAGGAAGTCCTCGGCAGTGCCCGCGACACGCAGGTCGATGTAGAAGATCTCGACCTTCGAGTCGGGGTAGGCCTCGCGCACGTAGCACGCGTGCTTGAGGGAAGCCGTGCAGCACACCGTCGAACAGTAAGGGAGGTGATCCTCGTCGCGCGAACCGGCGCACTGCACGAAAACCACACGCTTGGCTTCCTTGCCATCGGAAGGTCGGAGCAGCTTGCCCTTGTTTGGGCCGTCGAGCGCGGCGAGGCGCTCGAACATGACGTTGGTCACGACATTCTTGTACTTGCCGAAGCCGAGGTTCTGAATGCGCGCGGCATCGTAGGGCTTCCAACCGGTCGCCCACACGACACACGAGGCATCGAAGGAAAGATCTTGCGGCTGCATGTCGAGCTCGATCGCGTCGAACTTGCAAGCGGGCAGACACTTGCCGCACTCGGCGCCCGGGCACACCTTGGGGTCGATCGCGAAACGCATCGGGAAGGCAAGCTTGGTCGGAAGGTAGATGGCCTTGGTCTTCGCGAGGCCGTAGTTGAAGTCGTCGTCGCGCTCGATGGGGCAAGGTTCGACGCAATCACCGCAGGCGGTGCAGCGGTCGTTGACCCTTCGAGGGTCGACGTGGACGGTGGCGCGGAAGTCGCCAGGCTTGCCGTCGACCTTGGTGACATGGGCGCCGGTGAGGACCTGGATGCGAGGGTTGTTCTTGATGCGGCGGTAGTTGATCTCCAGACCGCAAACGGGTGGGCACAGCTTGGGAAAGTAGCGATGCATGCCGGCGACGCGTCCACCCAGCGATGGGGTCGCCTCCACGATAACCGCGCGCTGCCCGGCCTCGGCGGCTTCCAGGGCGGCACTCATGCCGCCGATGCCGCCGCCGACCACCAGGACGCACTTGTCATTGTCTGCGCTCATGGGAGTCCTTCCTTGTGGGTCGTCGATGTCGTCAAACTCAACGCGAGGTCCTCATCACTCGACGCGCAGGACCTTCTTCTTGGCTTCTTCGTAGTTGGGATTCATCTTCACGGTACGCTCGTGGAACATGGCAAAGCGAAGCCAGCGGTACGCGAAAAGCAACAAGGCATCGTCGTCCTCGCGGATGGCCTCGATCGCTTCGGGCTCGATGTCGAACTTCTTCAAGAACGTGCTCTCGAAGACGAACTCGCGAAACCTGTCGAGGTTGTAGCACGCCATGAAGAACATCTGATGATGCTGCGGCTCCAGGGCGTAGCCCTTGGTGAGGAACGGGTGCAACGACAACTCCTTGAACTCGTCGTTCGCCGCGTCGTAGTCCGCCGTGCCCTGGTTCTCCATCCACTCGCGGATGGTCATCTCGTTGGCCTCGTCGAGACCATCGCAACGACGATCGCGCAAGATGAAGTAGAAGTCCTCGCCTTCGGGGTTCGCGGCGGTGCGGCCCGTGGCGTGGCCGACAGGGTACATGCGACACGCCCAGGGGCGGTCTTCGTACACGCCGCAGCCCTTCTCGCCGACGAACTTGCAGCGCTTGTCTTCCTCGTTCATGCGCAGGTAGACCATGGGGAGCTTCTGGCCGGGCGCCATCGGAGCCAGGAACGTGTGCTTTTCGATGAACTCCTCGCTGCCCATGCCGATGCGCTTGCGGATCCGCAGGACGTCGTAAGGCGTGAGGGCGATGTTGACGTCGGCGCAGCAGTGAGTGAAGCACGCGAGCTTGGGGTGGCAGGCGAACTTGAACTTGTCGTCGGCGGTGAGGCGAGGGTACTCCCGCAGAATCTTGTCCCTCATGTCTTGGGTGTCTTCGTTGCTCACGGTGAAGGCTCCTTGTCGGAAGGTTGATCGTTCGGAAGCACCTCGTCGTCGTCGACGATCTGATCCTTGAGGGCGTCCGCCGACCACACGGGTAGGGGCCCCGTTTCGCCAGTCAAGGGGTCGAGGCGATGTCTGTAGCTGGCGCGGACGTTGAACTGGCCTTGCATCCAGGCTTCGGAGCGAACGAAGTAGGGGCAGTCGTCTTGGAAACAGACCCAGCTGAAGGGGGTTTCCCAGTTGGACATGGGCGGGGTCCTCCACTTCTGGAGGGGAGCACCGCAATGGGGACAGGTAGGTATCGTCATGGTTCGACAGTATTGAGACCGTTCAGAGGATTGGATACGAAAAAATCCCCCAGGGCCCGGGGGCGCCTGGAGGATTCTTCGATCACGTCACGCCTCGACTACTCGACGATCTGGTGAATGGGGCGCTTAATCATTTCCCATTCGCCAGTCTTCGGGTCGTACTTGCAGTTGGCGAAGCACTTCCAGTTTTTGTCGTCCATGTCGGGCAGGTCGGCACGGTAGTAGTAACCGGGCCAACGGGTCTCTTCACGGAAGAGCAGGGTGCGGATGTGGGCTTCCGCCTGCCAGGTGCGATGGACGTTCTCCCAGCACCTCATGAGCTCGTGCAGGTCGGCCGCGGCGAGCTTCTCGGCGTCTTCCTTCAGCATGACCATGAGCTCCATGCCGCGCTCGAGCAGGTGCTTGTTGGTCTTGAACTGGGAAGAAACACCGCCAGCGTACTCGTCCATCAGCTTCTGCATGCGGAACATGTAGTCCCGGGGCTTGATGAAGTTCGGGTTGATGTTCGGGTCGTTGGCGTAGTCCTTGTGGGCCGCGAACAGGTCGAGGGGCGCGAGGGTGCGCTTCTTGAACGCTTCGACGGTCGCGTCGTCGAACTTGGGGCGATCCTTGTTCTCGACGCAGAACTTGATGGCGGCCTTGGCGGCGATGCGGCCCTCGGTGAAGGAGCCCGAGGAGAACTTGTGGGAGGAGGCGCCGGAGGCGTCGCCCACCGCGAACAAGCCCTTGACCGTGGTCATGTTGGTGTAGCCCCAGAAGTAATCCTTCTTGGTGGCGGCGGTCTGCAGGTCTTCGGGTCCGCAGACCCAAGCACCGGAAGCGCCGGAGTGAGAGCCGATGAAGTAAGGCTCGCAGGGGGCGATTTCGGAGGCGACCTTCTCGGGCTCGATGTTCATGGCAGCCCAGAGGATGGCCTGGGAGATCGTCATGTCGAGGAAGTCTTCCCACGCCTCGTTCTCGAGGTGCTTCAGCTTCTTCTTGGCAGCCTTCTCGTCGCCCGCGTCGGCGGCGATCTTCTGGATGGCGGCGGCGGTCTGCATGTAGAGCGGGCCCTTGCCGGCGAACAGGTCGATCATGCCGAGGTGGTTGCGGAGGCAAGCGGGGATGGGCTTCGCCAAGCCGTAAGGAGCGTACTTCTTGAGCTCGTCGGCATGGGTCTGCATGTAGTTCTCGCCGAAGGCGTTGGTGGCAGCGGCCTTGAAGAGAAGGAACCAGGCGCCGACCGGTCCGTAGCCGTCCTTGAAGCGGACGGGGATGAAGCGCACTTCCTGGCAGGTCATTTCCGCGCCGGCCTTGATGGTCATGTAGGCGGAGGAGCCGCTGTTGAAGGGCGGGTACCAGGAGCGGCCGAGGCCTTCGCCCACGGAGCGGGGACGGAAGACGCTGACGGCGCCACCGGCGGCGACCATGACAGCCTTGGCCTTGAAGACGTAGAACTTCTCGTCGCGCACGGAGAAGCCGACAGCGCCGGCGACGCGGTCGCCGTCCATGACGGGCTCGGTGATGAAGACGCGCTCGATGATGTTTTCGACGCCGAGGGCGTTCTTGGCGGCTTCCGCGACGAGGACCTTGTAGGACTCGCCGTTGATCATGACCTGCCAGCGGCCTTCGTGGACGTACTTGCCGTTCTCGTCTTTCCAGATCGGCAGGCCCCACTTCTCGAAGAGGTGGACGGTGGAGTCGACGTGGCGGGCGATGGAGAAGACGAGGTCTTCGCGGGTGACGCCCATGAGGTCTTGGCGTACGTACTTGACGTAGTCTTCGATGGTGTTGTCACCAGCGCCGACGCCGACGTACTGGTTGAGGGCGGAAAGGCCCATGGCGACGGCGCCGGAGCGGTCCATCGCGGCCTTGTCGACCAGGGTTACCTTGACGTTGTTTTTCTTGGCCCAGTAGGCGGCCTCGACGGCGGCGCCACAGGCGCCCATGCCGCCACCGATGATGAGCAGGTCGGTTTCGACAGTAACGGTCTCGAAGTTAGCCATGTTGCTTTCTCCCGATTATCCCGAAGGGGTTCACTTCTTGAGCGTGGGTACCGCGGCCATGCCGAGGGAAGCAGGCTCGGTGAAGAGGGCGTAATCGTTGAGGTCGCCCTTGCCCTCGTCAAAGCCGCCAGCGGGCACGGCAGAGCCTTCCGGGGTGGTCCGGATCGGGAACTTGAAGCGCTTGACGGTTCCATTGCGGAACTTGACAGTCCACATGATGTCTTCGGAACCGCGCAGCGGAACGACAGAGGCGCCGAGCGGGACGAAGTCGGCGTAGCCACGCACGTCGATCGCCTGCTGGGGGCAGATTTTCACGCAAGAATAGCACTCCCAGCACATATCAGGAGCCCGGTTGAACGCCTTCATCTTCTCCTTGTCGAGAACCATGAGGTCGTTGGGGCAGATGTACATGCAGGCGGTCTTGTCCTTGCCCTTGCAGCCATCGCACTTTTCGTTGATGACGAAGCTCGGCATATTGCGTCTCCTTCTCTAACGTTCGCTGGTCAGAGGTTCGTACCCGTGCGGTCGATGGACCGTCGGGATAGCTTCCCAATTTCAACTCAGGGTCAACGCGACCGTTCGCAGTTCACCCGCACACCAACGTGGTTCGTACCGACACAGAGCATGCAAAATGCCTGTCTCGGCGAGCCGGAATCCTACATAGTGACCAACTTTCCGCGTTGCTGCTGCGGAAGTGAGTCGCGCGGGGACCGTCTCGATCCCTCAGGTCCCGGCAGCCTGAAATTCCACTCTGCCTCTGCCCTGACGCGTCGTCCCACGGAGACGCGCACGGCGGTATGTGGTCCAATCCGTATAGGGCGTCAAGAAATTTCGGAGACGAGATCGCGGATTTTGGCGGGCATTTCATTGCCTTATCTCGCGTTCTTAGCCCCTGCTAACGATCCTTCCGGCGCCCACACCAACCCGCGCCCCGATCACTCAACTTCACGATACTGGCCTCCATCACTCTAACCCATTTACCCTCCAACATTTCCCATTGAATCTGTGTTCGATGCATTCTTTAGCTGATATCCGACTATCATTTTTCACGAGCTTGTCTCG
This sequence comes from uncultured Polyangiaceae bacterium, assembly GCA_964488865.1. Lineage (GTDB taxonomy): Bacteria > Myxococcota_A > Polyangia > Polyangiales > Polyangiaceae > MWCO01. The sequence continues at coordinate 129,982 of CAZAWR010000004.1, forward strand.
TGACGCGTTCTCGATTGACACCTCCAATCCATCGTAAAGCACGCCTAACTTCCCATCACTCGACTACCCACCACCGTCCCCTCCCATTCCCCTCCTCCCACACTTTACCTGCCCCCCGCTTCGATCTACATGAACGCCGCCCACCGCCCCCTCCCGGACGGCCCAGGCACAACGCATGAACCCCGCGCTCCTCCCAACGGGAATCCCGTCGCTTCCCGCGACCTCGCCGCCCTGCAGCCGGCTCCCGTTCGCGCCATCCAACACCCTTTCCCTCGTTCGGATGCGCTTCCCAAGAGCCGCGGATCCTTCGACGGGGCACCGCCCCGGGGAGCAAGGAGCATGACCGAGCAACTCGCCCGAACCATCGTCCATGGAAGCGTCCTCGTCGTCGGAGGCGGCATCTCCGGCATGTCCGTCGCCATCGAGGCCGCCGAAGCCGGCCTCGACGCCCACGTCGTCGAGGCCAATCCCACCCTCGGCGGACGCGTGTCCCAACTCACCAAGTACTTCCCCAAGCTTTGCCCGCCCGTCTGCGGCCTCGAGATCAACTACCGACGCCTCCGCGTCAACGAACGTATCCACATCCACACCCTCAGCCGCGTCACCAAGGTCGAAGGCTCCCCGGGCAACTTCAAGGTCACCCTCGAACACCGCCCCCGCTTCGTCAACGATCGCTGCACCGCATGCAACGCCTGCGTCGACCCCTGCCCCGTGCGCCGCGACAACCCGCACGACTTCGGACTCTCCTCCACCAAGGCCATCTACTTGCCCCACGCCATGGCCTACCCCCAGCGCTTTGTCATCGACGAGGACGCATGCGAAGGCGCGTCCTGCGCGAAGTGCGTCGACGCCTGCAAGTACGGCGCGATCGACCTCTCCCAGAAGGCAACCACCGAGGTCCTGCGCGTCGGCGCCGTCGTCGTCGCCACCGGCTGGCAGCCCTACGACGCCACCAAGCTCACCAACCTCGGCTTCGGAAAGCACGACGACGTCATCACCAACATGATGATGGAGCGTTACGCCAACCCCCAGGGCCCGACCAAGGGAAAGATCGTCTGCCCGTCCGACGGTCGCGAGCCTGAGACCGTCGTGTTCGTGCAGTGCGCCGGCTCCCGCGACGAGAACCACCTGCCGTACTGTTCCGGCATCTGCTGCATGGCTTCCCTCAAGCAAGCCACCTACGTTCGTGCTGCCTTGCCCAAGGCCAAGATCCGGATCTTCTACATCGACATTCGGACCCCGGGACGGCTCGAGGACTTCTACGTCAAGGTTCGCGAAGAGCCGAACGTCTCCCTCGAGCGCGGCAAGGTCGCCCGCATCGACGAGGTCGATGGTGAGCTTCGCCTTCTCGTGGAGGACACCCTCGCGGGCAACATCCAAAATGTTTCCGCGGACCTCGTCGTGCTCGCCACCGGCATGGAGCCGACGATCCGCCAGCAGCCTTTGCCCTTCGATCTGCTCCTGGACGACGACCGCTTCGGGATCACGGACCTCGAGGGCACCGGCATCATCGTGGCCGGCTGCGCCAAGCGGCCCTTCGGTGTGTCGGACAGCGTTCAGGATGCCACCGGAGCTGCCCTGCGGGCGATCCAGTGCCAGGCCGGGAGGAACCAGTGATGGACAAGAAGATTCGCATCTACTTTTGCACCGGGTGCGGCATCGGTGACGCGGTCGACGTTCCCGACCTCGAGAAGACCGCCAAGAAGACGAGCAAGAACACCGCGGACACCCGGACCCACGAGATGCTCTGCAGCCCCGAGGGTCGCGCGGTGATCGAAAAGGACATCGCCACCGACGGCGTCAACGCCGTCCTCGTCGCCGCATGCTCCGCGCGCGTCCATCAGGACACCTTCCGCTTCGACCCACCCACGATCATCGATCGCATCGCGCTGCGTGAGCACGTCGCCTACGTCATGACGCCAGGGGACGAAGACACCCAGATGGCAGCCAACGACTACGTGCGCATGGGCGTCACCAAGATCATGAAGACCGAGCCCATGGCCCCCGCCGTCACGGAAGTGACCGCCTCGGTGCTCGTCGTCGGGGGTGGCGTCACAGGCATGGCCGCGGCGCTCGAGACGGCCAACGCGGGTGTTCGTGTCGTGCTCGTCGAGAAGCAGGACAAGCTCGGCGGGTGGGTCGCCTCCTGGGGACGAAAGTTCCCCACGCGGCCCCCGTACCGTGACCTCGTGGACAATGACATCGACGCCAGGATCGAAGCCGTCGAAAAGCACGAGCTCATCACCGTGTACAAGTCCGCCACCATCAAGTCCATTTCGGGACAGCCAGGTGAGTTCGACTTGCGCGTGCTGGTGGGAGGCGAGGAGAAGAAGGAGACGATCGGAGCCATCGTTCAGACCACGGGGTGGCGACCCTACGACGCCACCAAGCTCGCCCACCTGGGCTACGGCGCCAGCAAGGACGTCATCACGCACGTGGAGCTTGAAAAACAGCTGTCCGAGACCGGAAAGCTGGTGCGCCCCTCCGACGGTGCCGTCCCTCGGTCGGTGGTCTTCGTGCAGTGCGCCGGCTCTCGTGACCCGAACCACTTGCCGTACTGCTCCGCGGTCTGCTGCAGGACCTCCCTGAAGCAAGCGAAAGTGATCCGCGATCTCTGTCCCGATACGGGTGTCACCGTCCTGTACAAGGACATCCGCACCCCGGGCCAGTACGAGCTGTTCTACAAGAGCATGCAAGAGGACCCGGGGATCTTCCTCGCCAAAGGGGAAGTCACCGAGGTCGTCGCAGAAGATGGCGCCATGACCGTCTCCATGAAGGACTCGCTGCTCGGCAGCGCCGTGGAGATCGGAGCGGACCTCGTCGTCCTTGCGGTGGGAATGACGCCCGTGTCGGAGGAACCGATCCTGAACCTGGCCTACCGCCGCGGCCCCGAGCTGCCCGTCGGCAAGTACGCCTTCCCCGACTCCGACTTCATCTGCTTCCCCTACGAGACACAGCGCACGGGCATCTACACCGCAGGGTGCGTCCGCGAGCCGATGGACTCCGACGCGTGCTGCGAGGACGCCGCCGGAGCCGCCCTCAAGGCTATCCAGTGCATCGCCTGCACCGCGCGAGGCGCTGCCGTGCACCCCCGCGCCGGGGACCTCACCTTCCCCGAGTTCTTCCTCAACCGCTGCACCCAGTGCAAGCGCTGCACGGAGGAGTGTCCCTTCGGAACGCTCGACGAGGACGAGAAGGGCACCCCCAAGCCCAACCCCGGCCGGTGCCGTCGCTGCGGCGTGTGCATGGGCGCGTGCCCCGAACGGATCATCTCCTTCAAGAACTACTCGGTCGACATGATCGGATCGATGATCAAGGCCATCGAGGTCCCGGAAGAGGATGAAGAGAAGCCAAGGTTCGTGGCGTTCGTTTGCGAGAATGACATCATCCCGGCCCTCGATCTCGCCGCAGCGGCCCGCAAGAAGGTCTCTCCCTGGGTCCGGTTCGTCTCCCTGCGTTGCCTGGGCTCCACGAACCTGCAATGGGTCAACGACTCGCTCATCAAAGGCATGGACGGCGTGATGTTGATCGGATGCAAGTCCGGCGACGACTACCAGTGTCACTTCATCAAGGGAAGCGAGCTGTGCGGTGTGCGCATGTCAAAGATCCAGGAGACCCTCGTACGCCTGGCGCTCGAGCCCGAGCGCATTGCGGTCAGGGAATTCTCCATGGGTGATTGGGAAACGCTGCCGGATTGGATCAACGAGTTCGTCGAGAAGACCAACGAGCTCGGACCGAACCCCAACAAGGGGTTCTGAGCCGCGACGCCGCCACGTCGCATGGGACGAGGTAGCTAGCGCATCGAGGAGTGCGTCATGTCCAAGATCGAGCGGGTTCAGCCCGATTTGAAGTTCGTTCAGAAGATCGTCGACAACGGTGGAAGCTCGGTCAAGCGTTGCTTCCAGTGCGCCACGTGCTCCGTGGTGTGCACCCTGTCGCCCAAGGACAAGCCCTTTCCGCGCAAGGAAATGCTCTGGGCCCAGTGGGGGCTGAAGGATCGGCTGATCGGTGACCCCGACATCTGGCTCTGCCACCACTGCGGTGATTGCACCGTGCATTGTCCCCGAGGGGCCAAGCCCGGGGAGACCCTGCAGGCCGTTCGCGCCTCCGTGATCTCCGAGCTGTCTTTCCCCAAGGTCCTCGCCGAGGCCCTGAACAAGCCCAAGCTCTTCCCGGCCCTGCTGCTCATGCCGATGCTGCTGCTTGGCGTCACGATGTGGGAAGCCGGAACCCTGAAGGCTCACCCCGGTCCCATCGTCTGGGGCAACCTGCTGCCCCACTCCGTCTTCTTCGAGGGCATGTTCATGCTCCTGATGGGATGGAGCGTCATCGCAGGCGGCGTCGGGGTCTACCGTCAGTGGAATCACATGAAGCGCATGTACCCCCCATCGGCGGACGCCAAGACCCTTCCGGTGGGAGCCGCCCTCGTCCAGGCGCTCAAAGATCTCACTGTCCATTCCCGCTTCAAGTCGTGCGGCCAGAACAACGCGCGGGCGTATGCTCACATGCTCACCATCTTCGGCTTCGTCGCCGCGATGGTCACCGCGGGGGGCGCCGCCATTCTCGAGAAGGCCTTTCACATCCCCCCGCCCCTGCCCAACCCGGACGTCGTCCCGTGGGCCTACTGGGCTGGCGTGTTCTTCAAGGTCTTGGGCATCCTCGGCGCCCTGGGGTTGCTCGGCGGGTCGGCTTGGCTGATCAACCGCCGCATGACCAACCAGGACGAGGTCGGCGACTCCAGCTTCTTCGACTGGGCTTTCCTCGGCGTGCTCTTCGCCACCGGCTTGACCGGGTCCCTGACTTACCTCGTTCGCCTCTCGGACAACGCGGCCCTCGCCTACCCCGTCTACTTCGTCCACCTCTCTCTGGTGGCCTTCCTGCTCAGCACCATCGCCTACACGAAGTTCGCCCACGTCTTTTACCGCACCGCGGCAATGACCTACGCACTTCACATCGGGCGTACGGTCGAAGAGGTCTGTCCGGCCCTCCCGGCGCCGCCCACCCGCCAGGCTTTGCCCCAGCACACCAGCTGAGCTTCCCCCACAACGTTTCCTGTCCGACGGCATCCAAATGTCTGCGACGCCTGCGGGGCGTCGTAGTAGATCGACCGGCGTCCGCGCCATGCGGCATCGGCATCGAAAGGAAGAGACCCATGGACGATGCGACCCGACAATTGATGGAAGGACTGCGTGAAGCCATGCAGGCCGAGCGTCACGGTCACACCTTCTACAAGACCGCTGCCATGACCACCCAGGACCCTCGCGGCAAGGAAGTCTTCGAGCAGCTCGCCAGGGAGGAGCTCGAACACTTCGAGTTTCTCGCCGCCCACTACAAGTCCATGCTGGCAAACCAGACCCTCGCCAAGGACGTCAAGCTCGTGGGCCACGCGCAGGTCGACCCGCAGAGCCCCATCTTTTCGGACCAGCTGCGCGAGAGAATCAAGGATGCGCACTTCGAGATGAGCGCCATCGCGATCGCGGTCCAGCTCGAGCTCAACGCGATCAACCGGTACCGGGAGTTGGCGGCCAAGGCGGCATGGCCCGAGGTCAAACGCTTCTTCGAGGACCTCGCCAACTGGGAGAGCTCTCACTACAAGGCCTTCCTCCACCAGCAACAGGCCCTGCAGGACGACTACTGGACCGCTTCCGGCTTCTCCCCGTTCTGACCGCCCCGGAATCCCGCATCCCTCCGCGTTGCGACCCCCGCGTCGCTGGAACGCTGCGTTTTCTCTCCCTTGCTGCTAGGCTACGCGCCCCATGTCGCAGAAGAAGCCTGAAGGTCCGACCCTCGGAGGGAAGGCAACCCACTACGGGGTGGCGGTGATCGCCGTCGGTTTGAGCGTGTACATCTGGTGGGTCACGGGAGACCCCACGACGCCGCCCGAACACCCGAAGCCCACGCTCCACCAGGACGCGGTCATTGATGCCCCCATCACGCTCGTGACGGCGGACAAGACGGACCTCGCGTGCGCTTCCGAGAACGAGATCGACGGCTTTCGTTGCGCATTCAAGAAGCCCAACGAGCCTTGGCCCGACGTGGACCCCACGAACGCCGAGCATCGCAAGAAGATGCTGGTTCCGTACATGACCGTGGACAACGTGATGTTTCTCATCCCTGGCATGTTCGAGGACCCCGCCGTGGACGAGCGCTTCCGCGACGAGGTGCCGCGCCGCCTGCCGCGCGACAAGCTGGAGCGCTTCACCGCGCAGTGCAAGCTCACCCTCCGCAAGGAGATGGACGGCGTCACGGTGCGCTGGAACCCGACGGGGGAGTGGCAAGGCCCGCACAAGATCTGGATCGGCGAGACCAGCAACTGTCAGGTCAGCGAACCGTAGCGAACGAAGTCACACCCGCATCTTCTTCGTGTCTTCCGCGGCCAGCTCACCGCGGCTCAGGAGCATGCCTAGCATCCCCTGGGCGAGCTTCGTCAGCCAGACCAGCCGCTCCACCCGATGCCGCGAAGGCCTCGGTCCGGACCCGTCGCCCTTGCGCAGCACCACCAGCGCCGCCTCGAAGACTTCGAGCGACTCGTCGAGGATGCGTCGCTCTCGGTCCTGCATCACACGTGAGATGAGCCGCCAGATGTTCGTCTCTGGCTCGTAGTGAACGGCACGGCTGCGCGTCACCGCCTCGCGCACCGCTCCCCAACGTCGCAGCTCTGCCAAGGCCATGCTGGCCGCGCCGATGGAGATGCCGAGACGCTTGCGTATCTCGGCCGAGGAAAGCGGCTCGGGCGACAGAAACAGGATCGTCCACACGCGCCCATGCACGCGCTTGAACCCCCAGAACTCCATCAGCCTGCCGACCTGATCCGCCACGCGCAGTTCGGCCTCCAGACCCGCATCGAGGGGGGCCCGCAAGGCCGACTTCGTCACGGAACCTTCCGCCTCCGACGCTCGACGACGCTTCTCGACCATCGCGCCGACCTTACGTGTATCTGGTGAAAAAAGCACCCGCCGGATGCAGGAGAAGCGCCGATTGGGGACCGCTTCGGGGTCAGTCTTCGAAGCCCAGGACGTGGACCACGCTGGTGGTGCCGGAGCCTCCGATGTTGAGGGTGGCAACGCGCCTTGCGGAGGGCACCTGGTAGTCTCCCGCCGAGTCGGTCACCTGCAGGAAGGCATCGAGAAGCTGACGGGTTCCCGTGGCGCCCACCGGGTGTCCGGCGCCGATGAGGCCACCGCTGGGGTTGATGGGGCACTTGCCGCCGAGGGCGATGACGTCTCCCTCGATAGCCTTCCAGCTTTCGCCTGGCTGGGTGAGTCCGAAGTGATCGATGGCCATGTACTCGGACGTGGTGAAGCAGTCGTGGGTCTCAATCGCGTCGATCTTCTCCACGCCCGGCAGGCGAGCCCGCTCGAAGGCGTCCAGGATCGCCCGACGCGTGTGGGGAAGAACGTACGGTTGTCCCTTGCTCTCGAGGACCTTCTCCGAAAACTCGATGGGGGCCGTGCGATGTCCCCACCCGAGGATCCTCGGGATCCGATCGAGGTTGGTTCCCTTTCGCTTCGCCCAAGCGGATGCGAAGGAAGCCGAGGCGAGAATGATCCCTGCCGCGCCGTCCGTGACCTGGGAGCAATCGGTGAGCTTGATGCGTCCGCCAATGTTCGCGTTGAACTGGCCCGTGGAGCACGCATGGTCGTAGCTCATGAACCAGGTGCGGGTCTGTGCGTTGGGGTTGAGCTTCGCGTTGCCGTAGTTGATCGCGGAGATGCGCGCGAGGTGCTCGTCCTTCAACCCGTAGCGCTTGTCGTACTCGTCGCCGAGCTTGCCGAAGAGCTTGGGGAACGGGAACTCGATGCCTTTGGCTTCTCGCTCGTACCAAGCCGCGGTGCCGAGGAAGTCACCCCCGGTCTTCGAGTCGACGGTCTTCATCTGCTCGACACCGAGCACGAGGGCCACGTCGTAGCGGCCAGCCTCGATCTCGGCGGCTGCGCACAGGGCAGCGATGGACCCCGACGCGCATGCGGCCTCGTGGCGCGACGTGGGCAGCCCGCGCAGGGCCGGGTCCACCTCCACGACGAACGCGCCGAGGTGGCCTTGCATGGCGTAGAGCTCAGCAGCGAAATTGCCCACGTGGGCTACCTGGAGCTCTGCCGGATCGACGCGCGTCGCGTCCAGGGTCCCTTGCACGGCTTCACGCATCAGCGCGACGATGTGCTTGCCTTCTTTGAACCAGTTGCGTGCGAAGTCGGTCTGATACCCACCGAGCACGTAGACAGCCTTGGTGTTGTCCGCCATGTCACTCACCTACTTGCCGACGAAGAAGCGTCCAATGTTTGCACCGCGCAGCGTGAACATGCGCTCGCCGTCCGGGAGCGAGGCAAGCACGGGCGGAACGGGAAGGCCGACCTCACGCATGGCCGCCATCGTCGGCTTGGGGCCGAACAGATCGACCAGCACGCTCGGAGGAGCCCAGTTGAAGCCGAACCCCATGATGCCGTCGACGCCTGCGGGGGTGTCGACGACCTCTTCGGGACCGACGCGATGCAGCGCGTAGGAGACGTAGCCGAGGATCACCTTGCGGGCGAGCTCGGCTTCTGGGCCCTCTGCACGGAGAAACAGCGCCATGGCATCCCGGTAGCGCCCCACCGCGTGCATGGCTTTCATCTCCTCGACGAATCGGACCTTGGTCACGGAAGCGGGGGTTTGGGCGTAGGCCATGGCGGCCGGGTCGAGGGGGAGCTTGAACCGCTTGCCGTCCGGGGTCTTGGACCGGAGGAAGAAGCCTCCTTGCTTGGGGGTCTTGTTGCCGAGGTGCCCCTTCGCCATCAAGGAGCGCATGTACGCGGGCATGAGGAACGCTTCGTGAGCCTCGTCCGACGTGTTCGCGAACACGTTGTCCACGATCGCGGCGTGCACGTCCCAGCCCACCAGGTCGATGGTGGCGAGCGGGGGCATGGCGCGGCCTGTGTACGGGCCGACCAAGTAGTCGACGAAGGCGACACCATGCTGCTCAGCGAGGATGGCGCACTCGTTCAGGACCTTGAACCCGATCCGGTTGCCCGCGAAGGCAGGGAGATCCCGGCACGCCACGACGACCCGCCCGAGGCGCTTGCGAAGCAACGCGCCGCACGACTCGAACACCGTGGGGTCGGTCTCCGGTCCTGCGATGATCTCCGTTCCGACAATGACGTTCGGTGGGTTGAACAAGTGCATGCCGAGGAAGTGTCGACGGAAGTCGTCCGTGCGGCCGCGCGCCATCTCGGCGATGGACAGACCGCTCGACACCGTGGCGACGACGGTGCCCGGCTTGCGGGCGCGATCGATTCGATCGAAGAACGGCGCCTTCACATCCATGTTTTCCGACACGGCTTCGAGGACGAGGTCGGCTTCGGCTACTTCCTTCTCCAGATCGTCGTAGCTGCCGCATCGGATGCTTTTCTGGATGACGTCGGACCGCACCGCGGCGCGCGCTCGTTCCAAGCCCTGCATCGCCTTGTCTGCCGTGCGAGCGAGCATGGCCACGTCGAACCCCCTCGCTGCGAACAAGGCGCCCGAGCCGGATCCCATGGTTCCGTTCGCGCCCAGCACCACTACCCTTCTTGTGTCTCGCATGATCGGCCGCCTTGGGCCGGCTCACCGGAACGTCAAGCGGTTCAATCGCTCCCCCCCCGATTCCTGGATCGCCGACCACCGGCACCCCGAAATCTCCGGTCTACTCGCCGTCCTTCTCCGACACCCCTTCCCCTGGAAGATCACTCGGCAAGTCCCCGTCCGGAACGTAGACCGCCATCTGAACCGCCCCCGCGTCCACGAGCACACGCGACACGGCGGCCGCGGACGCAGGCCTGTCCGATGGCGTCTTCGCCATCATGCTCAAGACCAACTGGGTGAGCACAGGGGGCAGCTCCCCGCTCGGCGGAACCAAAGGCTTGGGCTTCGCGCGCAGAATCTTCCGGAAGACCTCCTGGCGCGTCGGGGCCACGAAGGGAGGAAACCCCGTCAGCGTTTCGTACAGGATCGCCCCGACCGCGTAGATGTCCGTTCGCGGGTCCAACTCCCCCCCCGTGACCTGCTCCGGCGCCATGTAGTGCGTCGTCCCGAAGACGAAACCCGTCGGCTCATCCACGGAGTTCGCCCGGCCTCCGACAGCGAGCTTGGAGATGCCAAAGTCCAGCAGCTTGACGTCTCGACGCTGGTCGTTCCGGCGGACGATGAACACGTTGGCCGGCTTCATGTCACAGTGCAGGATGCTCTTGGCATGGGCAATCTCGAGACCTCGCAGGACTTCGTAGGCAATTCGAAACGCTCGCTTGGGGGACAGCGTCTGCTTGCGCTGGAGGTACTGCTCCAGGTTCTCTCCGACGAGACGCTCCATCACCAGGTAGGGGGTGGTACCATCCAGGAAGCCCGCGTCGAACACCTCGACGATGGTTCGGTGCCCCAGGGCGCCGACGGCCCTGGCTTCCCTGAGGAACCGCTGGAACTCTTCGATTCGGTCCACGTACCGGGGGTGCAAGATCTTGAGCGCGACGCGCCGCCCTAGGAACTGATGCTCCGCCTCGTAGACGATTCCCATGCCCCCGATGCCGATCACGGACAGGAGCTTGTACTTGCTGTCGACGACTTGACCGAGGCGTCGCTTGGCGGTTTCGACGGTGGGGTCAGCAGTGGCTTCGGGCATGTGGTTTCATTGGAGCATGCCAGCTCCCCTCGTTACAACGGAGAGTGCGATGGCTAGCGGACAGGGTGCCACATGATCGATCGGCGTGCATGGATCGTGGCGGTGACGACGGCGTGGATGTCGGGTTGCCATCGAAGGCCGGACGAAGGCGGTCCGGGTGGGGCTGGGTCGGCGCTACCGAGCGGCACTGCGGGTCGGAAGGTGCCGGCAGGGGCGGGGGAGGTGGCCTTGCTGGACGGACTTCGGGTCGGCGACGTCGTGGAGGGCTACAAGGTGGTGTGGGTCGGCGCGGCTCGAGCCGATGGTGGGATGGAGGTGGGTCTGGAAGCGGGAGGACGACGGATGCGGTTGGTGGTGGCCCTGGTGTCGGAGACCCCTCGACCGCCGGTTCGCACGGAGAGGTACGGCTTGTTCTACGAGGCGAGCGATGCGCTCCACGCTGCCGGAGTGGAGGAGAGTCTCCGGGTCCTCGAGGCCCTCGCGAAGCGCATTCGCAAGGTCGAGGGGCGCGTGCCCGTGCCCCCAGGCATGGGGCAACTCGCGCTTCCGTCGACCACGATGTGACGAGGCCCGAATCAAGCACTGTTCGAAGAACGTGCTTGGGTTTGGGGCTATCCGAGCCGAAGGCGAGGCGTTTTGGGGTGAGCCGCGGTGAGCGCGGCGAGGGGGCTTTGCGAAAGCCCCCTTAGAAGAACCTAGACCCAAAGCAGCGCGGAGCGCTTGATTTGGGTCTAGTCCGGTCAGCTATCGAGCTCGCGTGCGATGTTCAAGGCCACGTTCCGCGCGTCGTCGACATGGGTCACGGGCAACGCCACGGCTCCGACGACCGCATGCCCCCCGCCCCCGTGTCGGGCACAGATAGCGCCGATGTGATGCCGTCGCGGGTGCGGCGACCAGGGATTGAACCCGACCGAGACCTTCATTTGCTGGTGACCGCGCGTGAGAATCACGGAGTAGGAGCTGGTCGGGAAGAGAGCGTAGGTAACGAACTTGCCGACGACCTCGTGCACTTCGGCGGACAGGTCGACGTACACGACCGAGCCGACGAGTTGGCTGGCGGTGCGAACCTTCTTGACGAACTCCCGATGGTACCGAGCGAAGCGTTTGGAGGCGCGGCGGATGTCCCCTTCGGAGGCGACCTGCTCGACGTGACGTTCGGCGAGGCGAGGGATGAGGCGGCCCAGGGTGGCCGTGTTGCCCGCGTGTTCGAGGACCGTCATGAGCTGCAGCACGGGGTGGTCACGAGCGATCGCCTGCTCCGCGCTATCGAACCCGGCCGTGTCGATGACTTCGGCCCAGTGAACGAGCGGCTCGAGGTCTGGCATCGACACCCCAAAGCGGTCGCGGGCCACGTCCGCTACCAGCCTCGCGCAGCTTCCGTAGGAGGGGTCGTGAAACCTCTGTCGGCCGCGGTTCTCGAGAAAGTGCGTGCGGTCGTCCTCTGTCGCGAAAGCGGTCGGGTGGTGATCGAAGTACCAGTGCAGATTCGGGTGCGTGGTGTAGCGGTAGTCGAGGACCGCGTTCACGTCGCCGTGCAGGGTGGTGGCATCGAGCAACCGTGACGTGGCGGCATACCCGCACGCGCGGTAAATGAAGGTCAGCGGATCGGTGTCCAGCTGACGCAGCAGCCGGGTAAAGACCGCGGCGGAGGCGGCCCCATCGAAGCAATGGCCGTGGGTTGCCACCACGACGCGCTTCGGGGACGCTTCAGCACCGCCGCTCATGTGCGCTTGTGTAGCACGATGAAACGTCGTCCGGACACGCCAACATCCCTCATTGTGCGTGTACGCCACGGACGGAGCGCGAGCCCACAGGAAGCCGAAGCGAATGGAGAGCAGGGATCTACGGTCGCGGCAATGTCGTGTCGCCCCATGGCGTGCATGGAATCGCCCAGGATGCCGTCCAAGAACAAGCGGCTTTCCCAAGGGAGAGCAAAAAGTGCTGTTGTCGATCGCAAGGGTGTCGGGTGTAAGATACGCTACCGTTCTCACGTTCGATGAATTGAGCGGCCACGTGGGCTCCTCAGGAGGACATGGATATGAGCAAGCGAGTGCTTCTTTCTCTGGCCGCGGTTTCCGTGATCGCGACCCTTCCTTTGGTCGCGTCGTCCTGCAAGAAGGACGAGCCGGCCACCGCAAACAACTTCGGTGGGGGGCAGCAAGGCTACGGCCAGCAGCAGCCCGGCTACGGCCAGCCCGGCTACACCCAGCCTGGGTACGGGCAGCCCGGCTATACCGACCCCAACCAGCCAGGCACGCAGCCAGGAACCCAGCCCACGACTCAACCCGGCGCCACGACAGCGCAGCCTGCGGCGACCGATCCGTTCGGTCAGCTCACGGGCATGGTGGGCGCCGTACTGGGCGGCCTCGGCGGAACCGCCACGACGGGAACGGGCGGCGGAGCCAACCCTGCCGACCCGATCTCGATCGGGATCCAGAGCAACGCGAGCCAGAATGCTCCCGGCATGAACCCCGACGGCTCGATGGTCAAGCTCTCGCTTCAGCAGGGGCAGACCTCCGAAGGGCAGGTCACACTGCAGGCCGGCAAGTGCTACACGCTCATTGGCGCCTCCAGCATCGGCGTGCTGGAAACGGAGATCAAGGTCACGATGCCCGCGCCGCTCAACACGCAAGTGCTCGGACAGAACGCCGCCGGCATGAACCCCATGCCCGTCGTTTGGGGGGGCGGAAACTGCTACCGCAGCCCGTCGCCCATCGCGATGCCCGTTCGGCTCGAGGTGACGATGAAGAGCGGGGCCGGCACCATCGGCATCCAGGCGTATTCCAAGTAGGTTCGACGCGGATTGCCCTCGGCATGACCGTCACCCTGTCGCTTCGGCGACTTGACAGGAGTCGTCCATCCGGGGGAAACCTTCTGCCGATCCAATGGGGACCAAGCGCCGAGGGATGTCTCGGCCATCACAACGGAGAGCCCTTATGAAATTGCGCACCGCTTCGGCCATCGTCGCTGTCCTTGCCATCGTCACGATCCCTCTCGCTTGCAAAAAGAAGGAGCCTGAGAATCCCCAACCCTTCGCCCCGACGACGTACGGCACGACGCCGACGACGACTGCGACGCAGCCCGCGCCCACGGCGACGGCGACCGCGCAGCCCACCGCGACGGCGACCACACAGCCCACGGCGACGGTCTTCGATCCCGCCGTTCAGCAATTGCTGGCCGCGCAGCTTGCCCCGATCGCCCAGACGGACGCCAAGGGTATGAAGTCGGAGGGCGAGATGCTCAGCGGCGTGCTGCAGGAAGGTCAGTCGCTCGAGCAGATGGTCCTGCTGCAGTCGGGCAAGTGCTACACCGTGGTGGGACTCGGCTTGCCCATGGTCCAGGAGCTGGACATCGTATTGGCGCCGGTCATCCCGATTCCGGGAGCGCCCAATTTCCCCATGGCCCAGGACCTCAAGACCGGGTCCCAGGCCACGATGGCGCCCGCCCCGAACTGCTACAAGCACTTCGCCCCCCTTCCGATTCAGGCGAAGATCATCGTCACCGCCAAGACCGGCTCCGGCGCCGTGGGCGCTCAGCTCTACGTGAAGTAACCGCTCGCACATTTATCGCGCAACCTTTTCTCTGCCTGTCCGAAAGAAGGACATGGCATGCGCGAATCCCCTCGTCCTCACACCCGAGCACCCCGACTTCCCCATCGCGGTCCGCGCCATGGGCAAGCCACCGTCCAGGATCTTTCTGAACGGCACGCTGCCCCACGGTCGCAAGCTTGCCATCGTGGGGACGCGACGGGCCACCGCGCCCGCGCTGCGCTTCGCTCACGACCTTGCGGAGCGACTTTGCGAGGCCGGATGGTCCGTGTGGTCAGGGGGCGCCGCAGGCATCGACTCGGCTGCTCACGAGGGCGCCCTGCACGCGGGGGGAAAAACCGTCGTGGTCATGGGAACCGGGTTCGACCACCTCTACCCGGCTAGCAACGCTCCCCTTTTTCGTCAGGTCCTTGACGCAGGCGGGGCCTGGCTCTCCCCCTACCCTCCCGACCAGGTTGGGACTCGATGGTCCTTCCTCGCTCGAAACGAGTTACTGGCCTCCCTGGTCGATCATGTCGTCGTCGTGCAAGCTCCCGCTCGATCCGGAGCCCGGTCGACCATGGCCGCGGGGCGCCGCATGGGCAAGACGACCTGGGCGGTTCCTGCGAGCCCGTGGGATCGCACGGCAGAGGGCTGCCTACTCGAGATCGCCGCGGGCGCGCGGGCCCTCTGCTACTCGGAGCAGATCCTCGGCCTCCCCCGACCTCGGTCGCGTGTGGGGCTGCCGAACCTGTCGACCCAAGAGCGCGCTGTGGTCGAAGCCGTGATGCGCTGCCCCGCCCACCTGGACACGATCTGCGACCAAACCGGTCTCAGCGCCGCGCAAGCCTCCGCCGCCGCCCTCACCTTGACCCTCAAGCGCGTGCTGCTAGAAAGCGCCGACGGCCTCTATCACCTCGACAGTCGCCACGAAATGAAGGAAACGGCCACATCAAGATGACCACCGTGACGATCGTCGGCGCAGGCCTCGCAGGTTCGGAATGTGCCTGGCAACTCGCTGAACAAGGTATCCACGTCAAGCTGATCGAGCAGCGGCCGGATCGCACCACACCCGCCCACCAGACCGGCCACTTCGCGGAGATGGTCTGCTCGAACTCGTTGCGTGGCGCTGCCGTCGTCAACGCGGTGGGCACCCTCAAGCACGAACTGGTCACGTGCGGCTCGATCATTCTTCGTCTCGCGCACGAAAACCGTGTGCCCGCCGGCGGAGCCCTCGCCGTGGACCGCGACGGCTTCGCCCGATCCGTGACCGAAGCCATTTCGTCTCACCCGTGCATCACCGTCGTGCGTGAGCACTGCGAAGTCGTGCCCTCCGAGCGGCCTTGTGTGATCGCCACCGGACCGCTCACGAGCGACGAGCTTGCGGCCGACCTGGCTCGTGTCATCGGCTCGGCCGGCCTCCAATACTACGATGCCATTGCCCCGATCCTGTCCGCTGACTCCATCGAATGGGACGTCGTGTTCAAGCAGTCTCGGTACGACCGCTCCGACCAAGGCGACGAAGCGGATGCCCAGGCGTACGTGAACTGCCCTTTCGACAAGCTGCAGTATGAAGCGTTCGTGGCCGCCTTGCTGGAATCGGATCGGGTGCGCCCCAGGGAATTCGAGCAGGTGCCTTACTTCGAGGGTTGCCTGCCGATCGAGGTCATGGCCGAACGAGGTTTGATGACGTTGGCTTTCGGGCCGATGAAGCCGGTCGGCCTCGAGGACCCGCGCACTGGGCGCCGACCGTACGCCGCCGTCCAGCTGCGTCTCGAGGACCGTGCCGGGACCGCGTACAACATGGTCGGCTTTCAGACGCGCCTGACCCGCCCGGAGCAAAACCGCGTCTTCCGCATGATTCCCGGCCTCGCGAACGCCGAGTTCCTCCGATGGGGGGCGATACATCGCAACACCTTCGTCGATGCCCCCCGGGTGCTCGACGAAGCGCTTCAGCTGCGCGCAGCTGATGGTGTGTACCTTGCCGGGCAGATCACTGGCGTGGAAGGATACGTCGAATCCTGCGCGTGCGGCTTGCTGTGCGGGCGCATGCTGGCTGATCGACTCATGGGTCGCCCACCGCGACGTCCCCCGTCGACCACGGCCATGGGGGGATTGCTCGACCACCTCGCGCGGACCGAGCTCCCGTTTCAGCCGTCGAACATCACCTGGGCACACGTCGCTCCGCTCGAGGGGCGCATGAAGAAGTCCGAGAAGAAGGCCACCCTGGCCGCGCGGGCGCAGCGCGACCTCGAGGCGTGGCTCCGTGCGTGACCCGAGCCGGTGCAGAAAGGCCTCGTTCTTGGTGGGAACGGCAGGCGTCTCGGCACTGCTTCTTGCGTTGACGGTCGGTTGCTCGACGACGTATCGCGGGGCCGTGGTCGTGGACCCGGGCGACGTGCCCCGCGGGCGGCTGGTCAAGACGTTTGCGCGCTCGGCATGCACGCAGACCGACACCCCTGCCCTTGGGGCGTTCGTGGACTACGTGCAGGGTGTGGATGGGGTCCCGTTCCTGGTCGAGCGAGCGAGGTCCGGCGCCTGGCTGCTGGTCACGAACAGTCGGTTGGACGGAACGACGATCGTGTTCCAGGCGGTTCGACGGGACCCTCCCCAATTGCTGGAGTATCGATTTCCGCAGCGCGGCTCGAAGCCAGGACAGTACCTCTGGTCCGGTCACTACAAGGAACCCAAGGGCGCCACGCACCGATTCGAGACGCGCAGCACGGGAGCGGTGGCGACCTGCACCCTGACGGTCGTGGACCCGTTGACGGGGGCTCCCCTGGGCACGTACGGAGGCAAGGGGGACGAGGGGTCGACGCAGGGATGGGGGTTCGACGGGGGGTCGTTCCGGGTCGGGGACCGGATTCTGGTGGAGGAGGGGGGCCGATCGGTGCCGGCGGTCGTGCTGCAGGCGCCGGGCAACGGCTACTTCGTGAGGCTCGAGGGTGAGGGTGAGAACGCGGGGCGATGGATCGAGCCCTCGACGATCACCGGTCGGCTGGAGTAGGAGACAACGAGTTCGTTCGACGCGAGGAAGTCAGGGATCATGAGAGCTGCATTGGTTGGGTACGCCCAGACGGGCAAGACGACACTGTTCAACGCGCTGACGGGGCAAGCTGCGGTGACGGGAGTGGGGCGCGGTGACAAGCCGAACCTGGGTGTGATCAAGGTGCCCGACCCACGTATCGACAAGCTGTCGGCGATTTACAAGCCACGCAAGACCATCTTTGCGGAGGTACGCTTCGTGGACGTTCCCGGTCCGCGGACGAAGGGGGGCGGGTTGGACGGGCCGACGCTTCAGTCGTTGCGGGAGGCGGAGGCCTTGACCCTGGTGTTGCGCGGGTTCGAGGGTGTGGATGGGGGCGAAGCGGACCCGGTGCGGGAGATGAATGACTTCGAGGCCGAGCTTTTGATCAACGACCAGATCGTGGTCGAAAAGCGGCTCGAGCGGCTCCACAAGGAGCACACGGCCGGTCTAGAGACCGAGACCCTGGAGCAGTGTCTCGCGTGTCTGACGGAAGGGCGCCCCTTGCGGTCGATGGAGATGCGCCCGGAGCAGGAGCCCGTGATCGCCTCCTACGCCTTCGTTTCACGACGGCCGATGCTCGCGGTGCTCAACGTGCCGGAGGACAAGGCCACGGACGCGCCTCCTCCCGCGCTCGTGGAGGCAGGGGCCGCGCGCGGGGTCGAGGTGATGTCCGTGTGCGGCGCGATCGAGGCCGAGATCGCCGCCTTGCCGCCCGAGGAGCAAGGCGAATTCCTCGAAAGCCTGGGCCTTGCCGAGCCGGCGTCCGCTCGGTTTGTCCGTCACGCTTACGCGCTGCTCGACTACATCAGCTTCTTCACCGTCGGCCCTGACGAGGTCCGAGCCTGGACGACCCGGCGGGGGGACCGGGCGCCCCGGGCCGCAGGCCGCGTCCACTCGGACATAGAGCGGGGGTTCATCCGTGCCGAGGTCATGAAGTACGAAGAGTTCATGGTCGCCGGCACCGAGCAGAAGCTCAAGGAGCAGGGCAAGCTGCGTGTGGAAGGCAAAGGCTACGTCGTGGAGGACGGGGACATCCTCAACTTCCGCTTCAACGTCTAGCGCCTCAGATCTCGCGCGCGGGTCGTTCTGCTTCCCGCCGAACCCGCGCGCCAGCTTCCGCTCAGCTCATCCAGGTCACGTTGAACATGCAGGCTGGGTCGCCGACCGCTTCACAGGCCGTCTTGGAGACCTCGACCGCGTGCGCGCCCAGGTGCTCGAGCCCAGCTTTGATGACGCCCGCGAGCGCGGAGCACATCGCGAAGGAAGGCTCGAGCTGGTCCCGGATCTCGAACCGACCATAGCCGCGTCCCACCTGCCGTGCGTGCGGGATCCCCTGCCCCACAACCTTCGGCCAGAGATGCGAAAGCCCGTCGAACAAGAACTCCGGTGTGGGCGCCCCCCCCAGCATCTTCTGAAACAACGCGTTCAGCTCGTCCTTGCCGGCACGCTCCCCCACGATCACACAGAAGAGCCGATCGTCGACCCCGCACAGCGAGTCCGCCTCCTCCAGCGCCGCCATGACCGGCGTCGCAGGAATCGGCCCCGTATCAGGCGTGATGTCCAGCATCCGATCGATGCCAGGCACCCGATGCACGATCTCGTTCCACCGCTCCCCACACTCCTGCTTCAACGCGCGCACCAGCGCACCCCCAAGGCCCGATGCCATCGTCGAGCTCGACGCGTCGAGGCGAAGACGCGCAGGGATCACGTCGAGCACGCGCTCACGGTTGCGCAGCACGCGCAGATCGTTGACGACTGTTTCGGTGACCGAGGCGATGTCGTCTTGCACGTACTCCGCATAGGGCCGGAGCTGGGCCCTCATCTCCTGCGCCGAGACCCAACGGGCTTCCACGTGCGGGTGAGTGGCTCGCGCGACGAGCGCCTCGATCGCGGCCGGGACACCGAGCGCGATGAGATCACCCCCGAAGCGGGGAATGCCGCCCGGGGAGAGCATGGCCGCGAGCAGGACGCCAGTGGCGAACAGGTCTTCCCGACGGTCCGGCTTGGGGGAATGGGCGTGGGGAGGGAGGGTGTAGGGGCCGCGAGAGAACGAGGAGATGCGCCCGGGCGTGGCGAGGGGCCCATCGTCTCCACGGTCCTCGAAGGTCGCAGCGCCGAAGTTCGTGAGCATCGCGTGCTCGACCCCGGAAGCGCCGCGCAGGAGGATCACGGAGTCCGGCATCAGCGCGCGATGGACGAAGCCGGAGTTGTGAATGGCCTCGAGCCCCTCCAGGATCTCGCTCGTCAAGGTCGCCGCCTGCTTGACGCTGAACTCGGTGTTGTGCGCGAACGCGCGCGCAAGACTCCGCCCGCGCTCGTACTGGTACGCCACGTACGCCAGCCCATCGTCACTCAATCCGGCGTCGACCACGGGCTGCAGCCGCTCGTGGGTGACGGACCCGACGAGGCGTGCTTCGCGGAAGAAGCGGTTGAGCACGGCGGGGTTCGTGACGAGCTCGGCGCGCAGGATGCGAAGGGAGACGAGGCGTCCCACGGTGACGTGCTCCGCCTTGTAGGATGCACCAAAGGGCCCTTCCCCGAGGACGCGGAGGATGCGGTAGCGACGGCCAATGAGTTGGCCGATCAGGCGGGGGTCTCCGCCTAGCGCACGTCCGGTGGAGGGGCAGCGCCGCATGCCGGGGGGATGGGTTCCCCCGCAGTGAATGCAGAGCAAACGGGATGGGTCGGTCGAGCCGCCGTGGGCCATCAATCGCAACTCCTGGGGACAACGTTATCCTACCCAACCGTGATCGTCACCCTTCGGCGCGCGGTGGGGCGAGCGAATGCTCAACGGCATTGTACGTGCTGCCGGCGTACGCCTCCAGGTACGGGTTGCGTGAAAAC
This sequence comes from uncultured Polyangiaceae bacterium, assembly GCA_964488865.1. Lineage (GTDB taxonomy): Bacteria > Myxococcota_A > Polyangia > Polyangiales > Polyangiaceae > MWCO01. The sequence continues at coordinate 150,008 of CAZAWR010000004.1, forward strand.
GCCTTCCGGCAAGGGTGGGTTGAGGCCCACGTCCTCGTACCGGAACCGCATGTCGTCACGCGTGTAGGGCACCTCCACGTGGATGCGCCGTGGAATCTCGGCGCGGCACGCGGGACCGCTCGGGGGAATCGGGGGGTCGATCCCCAACTCGTCTTCCCGGGGCTTCATGGTAACCGCATCCGCGTGGTCCGACATCGAAGCCTCGAAGTGGGTGTAGTCCCGCTGCGTCACCAGCACACGCCGCACGCGAAGCCGCTGCTGCGGGTAGGGAAGCTCGAAGTCGGAGGGGCTGGGCTCCAGGTAGATCTCCTGCCTCGCCTCGTGCCGGCTCGGAATCTTGACCACGTAGTAACCCGAGCCGCTCCATTCGATCGTGGCGGCGTTCGAGTCGTGCACCAGGAGCGGAGCCTCTCCTCGCATCAGCCGGACGAGGGCGTGGGCCGGCATTCGCACCTGGGTGAGCCGGGCGATGTTGCAGGGGTCGGGAGGCCCCTCGAGGAAGGCACCGTTCTTCATGTCGAAGAACGAAAAGCGCGTCCCGTCGGACGTGAGGGTGGCGAGCGTGACTCCGAATTGGGATACGACGTCGAAGCGCACCCGCTCAGGATCGACCGCCATCAGCATCACATCCCCGCGGATGCGGCCCGCTTCGTTCATGTGATCGAGCTTGCCATCTCCCTGCACACCGCGCGCACACGCGTAGGTCGCCTTCATGCGCTCCAGCGCCGCGTGCGCCGTCGGGAATTGAGAGGGCGGGGGTGCCTTGGAGCAAGCCGCCGAGCCAAGCAGCAACAGAAGTAGCCATCGCGTCGAACTCGCCATGAGATCACCAGGCTAGTACAGCTGCACCGACGTGACCAAGGGTCGCATCGAAACCGCCTTACTCCTGCTCGTCCAGGGTCCCCAACCCCGCTGTGAGCCCGCGGTCGATCACGCGCAGCACCTCGGGCGTCAACCCGAGATCCTCCGACCGAGCCGCTTGTTCCGTCACCCACCGAAGCTCCGACGCGTCGTCCGAAGCGCGCGCCATGTCCGCGTCCCCCGAAGGCGTGCACAGGTAGTCGATGACCACGTAGTGAAAACCTTCACGCAAGACCTCCACGACGTCGAGCAGCGGGCCGACGAGGACGGACAGGCCTGTTTCTTCGAGAATTTCTCGCTGGAGGGCTTCATGGAGCCTCTCTCCCGAGCGCACCTTCCCCCCGGGCAGCGACCAGCAACCCGCGCCCGGCGGGTGTGCTCGCCTCACGACCAGCACACGCCCGTCGGGACGGATGATCAAGCCGCCGACACCGACGGCTGGGGACTTCACGATGAGCGGAGCGCCTCGAGAACGTCGAGGTCCGGGATGCAGATGGGCAGCGTGGCGCGCACGACAGCGACGTCGTGCTGCTCGCAGAGGCGGGCGATGCCGAAGCCGTCGTACAGGACCACGACGGCAGCGTTGGGAGCTGCGGCTTCTTCGCGGGCGCCGGAGAGCACGGGCCCGGCGGTGACGAGCCAGCCTACGGCCGCGGGGCCGTAGTGGTGGAAAGCACCGCGCAACTCCGCCACGCGCTCCCGTCCGATCTCTCGGCCATCGCGACGGATGATGAGGGCGGACTGCAGCTGCCCTGCGCCGGTGTCATGCACGGCGGTGAAGTGCGACTCCTGGCCCGGGATACCGGCGCGTCGCACCGCGCGTACATGGCGGAAGCCGAGCCGCTCGAACACGAGCAGTGTGAGCTCGACGAAGGCGTGTCCTGGGAGCTCCTGCAGCTTGCGGACGAAGGCCTTGCGGGCGGCCTCGCGGTACCGCTCGACGGACGCGATGGCTTCTTGCTCCAGGCGAGCGAGGTCGCTGTTGAGCAGCCAGTCGGTGAGCGCGACGCGTCCCGCGACGAAGCGGAAGCGGGGGCGCTGACCGGCGGCGATGCGTCGGAGGTTGTCGGCACGAACCGAGGCTGCGATCTGGGACTGGAGCTGCTGCAGGTCCCCGGCGAGGCGACCCCGACGCTGGGCCGTTTCGGCCAGCTGCCGGAGCGAAACGGGGCCGGAAGCGCGGTCCGCGGCGGCGAGCGCGAGGGCAATGGCGTCCGCCATGTCCTTACCGCCGAAGTCATCCATGGCGACGTGGTCCAGCGAGCTCGACCCGACCTCCAGCACCACCGGGTGAGGACCGCTCGTGGTGGCGGGCAGGGGACGGGGTTCGGCCACCGCGCCGTCTGTACGGGCGCCGTCAGCCGGACCCATCGGAGTGGCGGAGTACGCGATGCCGTTCGACTCCGAGCCCTTGGGGCGGCGGCGGCGGCGGCGACGGCGGCGTGAGCCATCCCGATCCGTTTCCTGGTTCTGGAGGATGGGCTGGTCGTCGTCGTCCTCTTCCTCGAAGACGTCAGAGGCCCTAGCGGCCAGCTCGCTGCGCTCCGCCTCTTCGTTGTCCGGGGTTTCGTCGTCGGCCTCGGGAGCTTGGTCGGCCGCGAGAACCTCTTCCTCCACGTCTTCCTCCACGTCCTGCGGTGGCGGGGTGGAGTCAGGGACTGCGGGCTCCTCAGCAGGGGCTGCTTCAGCCGGCTCGGCCGGAGGTTGCGGCGCGGGCGGGGGTTCGACGGCCAGTGCGGGCTCGCCGGCTACCGGATCGGGCTTCGCCTCGACGATTCTCCCGCGACGCCGGATGGGGCGTCGAGGGGCGGAGTCGGGGGGCGGTTCTACCGGCTCCTCGACCTTGGCGACGGGCTCGGGTTCGGGCTCTGGGGCAGCAACCACCTCGGGCGCGACGGGCTCCGGAACGGCTTCCGGCGCGGTCACGGTTCGCGCAGTGGGCTTGGTCTTGGCGACCATTTCCTTGAGCTGGCCGGATTCTTCCCACGTCTTGAGAGCGAAAACGCCAGGGCGGACCCGCACCATGGGGTTTTCATCTCCCGGCTTCTTGAACAAGGCCGCGAGCCTGGCTCCCATGGTCACCTCGGGGCTCTTGCCCACGTGACTCAGGAGACTCTTCTCGATCGCGTAGGCCGTGATCTCTTTGTAGTGCAGCGGCCGACCAACCTGGCGCAGCACCTCTGCTGCGGCTTCGGTGAACGTCATGACAACCTGTCCAGATGTTTTTGCAGGCGCAATCCAAGGACGAGTCCAAATACTCGAACGGTCGGAACCCGCGCCATCGTCCCAACCGCCTGCAGCAAAACCCGGGAAGCCTCATCGCTCCCTCTCGGGCCATACCGCCCAACGGCACGCGCATACCATCAGCCCACGCCCCGGTCAAACCATGAATCGCATTTCTGTGCGAGGAGGATCCCTGGTCGAACGGAGAGATCAGCCCCCGGAACCGTTGTGTCCCACCACGGCAGGCTGCTCACGACGAACCCGAGACACCAGTTGCCCCAAACCCAAGCACGTTCTTCGAACAGTGCTTGATTTGGGTCTAGACTGGTCGTGCCGTCCCCAAGCCCCTCGGCCGGCGGACCGGCCCTGTCCGGCATGACCCCGGAACGATTGCACCAACACCTCGAAGAGCTGCTCGCCAGACTCGGCGTCGTGGTGCGCTCCGAGTCCTTCGACCCCCGCGTCTTCGGTGACAACTCGTCGCGGGGCGGTCTCTGCCGCTTGCACGATCGCACCGTGGTCCTCGTCGATGCGCGCGCTCCCCTGGTCGAACGCGTCGCCGTGCTCGCCGCAGCCGCGGCCTGTCTGGACACCGAATCCGTCTTCGTGCCTCCCGCCGTGCGAGAGGTCATCGAGGCCCACGGCCCACGCCCATCACGCGCGCGAAGGCACCCCGTGTTGCGGCTCGTGCACCCGCCCGAGCTTCTCACTCCCCGCAGAAGACGCGGCTAGGCCCAACTCGACCCAAATCAAGACTGGGTCTAGAGCGGCGCTCCCTTCACGCGCTCGACATCCGCGCCCAGCCCCGCCAGCTTCTGCTCGATGTGCTCGTAGCCGCGGTCCAGGTGGTAGACGCGCAGGATGTCCGTTTCGTGGGACGTGGCCACGAGGCCTGCGATCACGAGCGATGCGCTCGCCCGCAGGTCCGTCGCCATCACACTCGCCCCGCTCAGCGTGGGGACGCCATGCACGATGGCCGTGTTGCCTCGCACGTCGATGTCCGCGCCCATCCGCGCGAGCTCCGAGACATGCATGAACCGGTTCTCGAAGATCGTCTCGGTGATGACGCTTCTGCCTTCCGCAAGACACATCAGAACCATGAACTGCGCCTGCATGTCGGTCGGGAAGCCCGGATAAGGAGCCGTCGTCACGTCCACCGGCCGCAGTGGGCCGACACGCGTCACGCGCACCCCATCGCCCTCTCGTGCGACACCGCATCCGGCCGCGCGCAGCTTGGAGACGAATCCTTCCAGGTGCTCCATGGGCGCTCCCTCGACGAGCACGTCGCCCGCCGTCGCCGCCGCGGCGACCATGAAGGTGCCTGCCTCGATGCGGTCCGCGACGATCGCGTGGTCGAAGGGTTCGAGCTCATCCACCCCTTCGATGCGGATCTGGCTCGACCCAGCCCCCTGAATCCGTGCTCCCATCTTGTTGAGCACGTGCGCCAGCTCCTCGACCTCGGGCTCCCTCGCACAATTCAACAACGTGGTGCGGCCCTTCGCCAGGGCCGCCGCCATCATCAGGTTCTCCGTACCCGTGACCGTGATGATGTCGAAGCAGAAGTCGGCACCGTGCAGACGCCCCCCCGAGGCATCGGGCCCCTTGGCGATCACGTAGCCGCGATCCAGCTCGATGTGCGCCCCCATCGCCTCGAGTCCCTTGAGATGCTGATCGATGGGTCGCGCCCCGATCGCGCACCCGCCTGGCAGCGAGACCTTGACGCGGCCAAAACGCGCGAGGAGCGGCCCAAGCACCAGCACGCTCGCGCGCATCTGCTTGACCAACTCATAGGGGGCCTCCGGGCGAACCGGCTCCGTCTCCGCGTGCACGCGCACGGTCCCCTCGCCCACCTCCGTCTCCCTTCCGAGAAACCGAAGCAACGCCGCCAGCGTGTTGATGTCCCGCAGGTTGGGCACGTTCCGCAGAAGGCTCTCCCCCGCCGAAAGCAGGGTCGTGCACAGGATGGGAAGCGCAGCGTTCTTCGCGCCGCTCACCCGCACTCGACCGCGAAGGGGGCGTCCGCCCCGGATTCGAATGGCGTCCATGTCTTCTGGATGTCCTCGGCCACTGGGCCGCGTTCCCCTTAGTACAGGTCCCCCCAAGTTGGTATCCCGCCCGACCCGAACGAGAGGCCGGCTCCCCGCGGAATCGATCCCCAGAATCGCCACGCCCACCTCTTCCCACGGCCCCGGAACAAAACGACCTCTCCCTCCTTGACACGGGGCAAAGCTGAGCTATTGTCTTAGACATAGACCGAACAAGTTCCGGAGGCATCATGTCCCCACAGCTCGACCGACTCGCCACTACTTCCACACACACTTCGCCAGAAACCGTTCGAGCTGCGGCCTCTTCCCCTGAAAAGAGGCGCCTCGGAGCCGCCGCGTTCGACGCCATCGTCACGCTCGCTTCGAAGATGAGTCACAAACACCCGGGTTCGGACCCGTCCCTCTACGGCGTGCGCGTCATGCGCGACGTCCGCTACGGCGACCCGTCCGTGCCTGAGCACACCCTCGACGTCTACATGCCGGACGCCCCTCCCCCTGGACCCATGCCGGTGGTGCTCTACGTGCACGGGGGCGGGTTCAGGCTCCTGTCCAAGGAGACGCACTGGATGATGGCGGTTGCATTCGCCCGGCGCGGGTACCTCGTGCTCAACATCAATTATCGTCTCGCGCCCGAGCATCCGTTTCCGGCAGCCCTGCAAGACGTGAATCGTGCGTGGCTCTGGTTGATCGACCATGCCGAGCGCCTCGGCGGCGATCTAGAACGTATCGTCGTGGCGGGGGAGTCAGCCGGCGCCAACCTGGTCACGTCGCTCGCGGTCGAGACCTCGTACCAGCGCCCGGAGCCCTGGGCGAGCGAGGTGTTCGACCGAGGCGTCCAGCCAAGCGCCGTGATGGCCGCCTGCGGGATTTTCCAAGTGAGCGGGGTGGAGAGGTTGATGGAGCAAGTTCCGGTGCCTCGGCTGATCGAGGACTGGCTTCTGGAGATGCGCGACAGCTACCTGGGGGGTGCCTTTCGTGAAACGAACCCCGACATCGAGCTCGCCGACCCTCTGACGGTCCTCGAGCGCGGGGAACGTCCTGTCCGCCCGCTCCCTCCGTTCTTCCTGCCCGTGGGAGGCGCTGACGTTCTCGTCGATGACACCCTTCGTCTGGCTCGGGCGCTCGAGGCCCTGGGCGTGCCCCAGGCCCACGAGATCTACGACGGCGAACCCCATGCGTTCCACATGCTGACCTGGCGCGCCGCCTCCAAGCAACTTTGGAAAGACACCTTCCACTTCCTCGCGACCCACCTGACCCAGACCAACCGCGGTGCGGCCAGCGTCTCGCCCCTTGCGCCCCGTCGCAAGCGTTCCTGGCTCGAGCAGCAGATCATCTCCGCCATGGCTGCCTAGCCCCCTCGATCGGGGGACCCTCGCCACTCCGTCACCGTCGCACTTGCCAGCCCTGTTCCGCCGTGGAACAACGCCATCTCACTATGAGCCGACGAGAGAGGGTTCGAACCCTGCCTGGCGAGTCCGAATCCCTCAGCGCCACCGTCCGCAGGCTTCGCAACTGGACCCAACGCGCCCGCCTGCACGTCTCGGAAGAGGACCTCAAGCACCTCGGACCGATGGGCGTCTGGGAAACGATACGCGGCTTTGCCACGGTCCAGAACCGCTTGGACGATTGGACGGTCGACCTCGACGCGCGAGACCCCGAGTTCGTGCGTGTCGTCGTCGATGCCGTTCGCGCCGTCGGAAAGGCGTGGTTCCGGTACGAGGTGAAGGGCATCGATCGCCTGCCATCTTCCGGTCCCGCGTTGCTCGTGGGCAACCACAACGGAGGCGTGATGCCTTCGGACACGCTGCTGACCCTGACGGCCCTGTGGGACCACTTCGGGCCCGATCGAGCCGTCCACCTGCTCGGGCACGATCTGCTGGCGTTCGACCCGGTCGGACGTCGCCTTTGCGCCAAGCTCGGCATCTTGCGCGCCACGCCGGAGTCTGCGTCCGCCGCCCTCGCTCGAAGGCGCCTCGTGATGGTGTATCCAGGATCCGACCTCGACTCCTGGCGTCCCTTCCGCCACCGAGGGAAGGTGCAGCTGGCAGGACGCAAGGGCTTTCTTCGGATCGCGCTGCGCGAGAGGGTCCCTCTGGTGCCCGTGGTCTCCGTCGGAACGCACGAGCAGTTCGTCGTGATCACCCCGGGAGAATCGATCGCGAGCCGCTTTCGCCTCCAGGAGCGGCTACGTACCCGCGCCTTTCCCATCGTGTGGGCGCTTCCTTGGGGACTGACCAGCGGCTACGTCCCCTACCTGCCGCTTCCCGCGCAGACGACCATTTCGTTCGGCGAGCCCCTCCAGTGGCCTTCCCTCGACCCGTCCGACGCGGACCGTCCGGAGGTGGTCGATGCTTGCTACCGGCAGGTCGAAGAGGTGATGCAGTCGATGCTCACGGACCTCGAAAAAGGCCGCGTCCCCTGGCTCGGTGACCCTCGCAAGGTTCTTCCCGATCGTTTGGCCCGTCTTCTTGAGAAGGGAAACGGAACCGGCCGCTCGAAGGGCGCATGATGGGTGCTACGGGACGTCTATTTCCGAAGCTCGTCCAGGATCCGTTGACGCATCGCCTGCGGAACCACGCCGCTGTGGGCGAGCACGACCTTGTTGTCCGTGTTCAGAAGCACGACGTTGCTCACGCCGGGCTTCACGTCGAACGCCTTTCCGAAGGAGCCAGTCCAGTCCAGGAAGATCGAGGTCTTGGACTTCGTCTCCTCTTCCCGGATCGCATCCTGAACGAACCCGCGCGCAGGCCACCAGTCGAAGCCGCTCACATCGGCCACCGCGTAGATGACGACGTTGAGCTTGTGGCCGGTCGCCTTGCCCTGCTGGGTGATGGCGTCCTTGAGGGCCTTGTTCTGCTGGGTCGAGTCCTTGTCCTCGTAGAAGATGAGCGCGATCTTGCCGCGCTGCGCTCGGGCGTCGAGCACCTTGCCGTCGAGGGTCTGTGCGCTGGCGGCGGGGGCCGCCGTTCCTGGGCGGGGCAGAGCGATGGCTGTCGCTGCGGCCAACGCGAGCACGAAAAAGAGAGTGGCCGTGGTGAGCTGCCTCATGGTGTCTCCTTGCTCTCGAAACCTTGGATGCTGCGGCCTGCGGATCCGGTTTCGGTTTGGTCGCTCGAAGGGAGTTTGTCGCGAGCCACGCCGGAAGTCCACGCTGCATCGAAACGTCCGATGATGCGCTCATCCGATCCGCTCGCAGGGCACGGGGTCCTATTCACCTCGTGCATGGTACGCCGCGCGGTGGGTGTCGCTTCCTTCGTCGTGGCGGGTCTGATCGCGGGACCTGTCGACGCCTCGCCGATGCACGAGACCTACGGTGGGTGGGGGAGTCTCACGCCGTTCCAGGCGAGGGTGCTGCCGGGGGGTATGGACGCCACCTACTTCAACCCGGCGCTCCTCGTGGACACGGCGCCGGGAGCTCAGGTGGGGTTCGTGGTGCTGCACGACGACCTTCGCATCCGGCTCCGGGATCGTCCCTCCGGGGTGGACGTGTCCGAGGCGATCTACGACGCCCGGGCCGTGAATCCGGATGGTTCGACGAGGCGTCTCGACTGGCGTCCGTTGCCGACGGCGTCGCTGCGCTTCGGAAGAAGCGGGGACGAAGGGGCGGGGACCCGCGGCTTCCTCACGCTGGGGGCCAACCTGCACGTGATCCCCGACCGTCTTGCCGTTGGCTTCCACATGCTCGTTCCCACGAAGTCGTTTCAGACCCAGCGCTCGCACTTCTCGGACGAGCGGGAGCAGTACTTCTCGAACGCGCTCTACCACGAGTTGTACGGCGATCGGCTCGAGACCAACGTCGTGTCCTTTGGCGTGGCGGGCAGGATCGTGGACGAGTTGACGCTCGGGCTGGGGGCCACCATGGCCAACGAAGGCGTCGCGAAGAACGAAGCGTTCGTGCCCGACGCCTCTGATCAAGGGGTCGTCGTGATAAACACGTCGGTCGAAGTCCGTACGCGCTTCCGGCCCTACGCCGGGATCGACGTGCGTCCGATCGAGCCGTTGCACGTGGTCGGAACCCTCCACCTGCCGCACGCCAATGACACAGCGGGCACGAACGAGCTACAGCTGTGGAACTTCGCGTACGACCCGGGGCAAAGCTCGTTCATGCAGGGTTTCGACTACCAGTCGCACAGCATGCCGCTCCGAGCTGCGCTGGGCGTGGGCTGGCGACCGAAGGCTTCCGGTCCTCTGTCGTGGACCGCGTCCACCACGGCCGTCTGGACTCGCTGGTCGGCGTACCGGGACCGGCATTTCGAGCGGCCGTTGGACGCATGGTTCGACACGTTCTCGTTTGCCGCCGGGGGTACGATGCGCTGGCACGACCACCGTGTGGGGCTCGACGCGACCTATGTGCCGTCGCCCGTTCCTGACCAGACGGGCCGGACGAACTACGTGGACAATGATCGGGTGGCGGGGGCGGTCGGCTATGCGCTGTCTTGGGAGCTGGCGGGGGTGCCGATGGAGGCGGGAATCCAGCTGCAGGTTCACCGCTTGCTCCCCCGCAGCGTCGCGAAGTCGAGCGACGCGAGCCATCCGGTGGTGGACGAGTTCCCTGATTCGGAGGACATTCAGACGGGGGATCCGATCGCGGATTCCGCGGGCCTTCAGACGAACAACCCCGGCTACCCTGGGTTTTCGAGCGAGGGCTGGTTGGTCGGAGCGGGGATGAACGTGTCTTCGCGGTTCTAGCATCGGGCAGAGGAGAGCGAATGCAGCTTCGTTGGGCTTGGATTCTGGGTGTGTTCGTGACGGGTTGTACGATGGGGGGCGATGATTCTGGCGCTGCGGGGTCCGCGCCTGTGGATGCGGCATCGGGCGGGAGTGGCGGAACGAGCACGGATGCCGCGGGCGAGACGGCCTCCGACGACCCTCCTGCCGTCGAGGGGACGTGGGCGCAGATGCTGTTCTATGCGTCCATCAACGACGTGCCGGCCGTGGGCAAGACCAACGGGAGCACCACGACGCTCCAGCGCGTCACCGTCCAGCGCACCGGCACTTCGCTCACGATGCAGGTCGAGCCGTGCACGATCGAGGTGGACAACGGCACGCCCGTGGTGGCGACGATCATTCCGGATGCTTTCGTTCGGTCCCTCGGCGTGACGGAGCGGACGGGCTCGTTGGTGCTCACGGAGGGGCAGTGGCGGTACGTCCAGGACCCGAACCTGCAGCTGCGTGGTGTTCATCTCGCCCAACCCGAAACGGACCCCTTGCCCACCGACATCGACGACCCGCAGATATGGGACCAGGACGAGGACGGCCACCCCGGCGTGACCGTTCGGATCTCGGGGATCACGGACGGGGAGGTCTACGTCGTGCAGCGGGACGTTCACTCGGTCGACGGGGTCATCGTTGGCGATCGCATGGACGGTATGGCGGACTGGAGTACCGATCAGGTGGTGCTTGGGTCGGACAATCCGATCCTCAACATGCAGACCAGCGTGGTGAAGGACCCGGACCCGGACGCGAGCTACTTCCGTTCGACGCGGGTTGATGCATCGAAGACGTGCGAATCCATCGTGGCGGAGCGAGACCAACTGTTCGCGCGCTGACGGGACGCAGAGATCCTTGGTCCCGAGTCCGGAAAACCACAGAGGACGCAGGTTGTCAGCGCGGGTGAAGCCGGGTCCCGAACCGGGAGGTTGGTCAGCGGGTGCGCGATCGCAAGCGTCGCGTGGCCTCTTCCAGGGCTTGCCAGGAGATGGGGGTCAGCAGTCTGGGCGCGTCCATGGTCAGGTTTCGGGCGCCCTTTCCGCCGACCCACAGCTCGATTGGGGCCGGCAGCTCCGACGCGATCCACGACAGATAGCCTTTGGCGGCGAGAGTGTCGGCGTGAACCGACACGGATAGGGCAACCGCATCGACCTTCAGGGCCTTGGCAGCGCTGACGATCTGGTCCGCCGGCGTGTTCGGTCCGAGGAGGCGAATGTCCGTCCCGAGGGTCGAGAGGAACAGAGCCGTCATGTCGAGTCCTAAGCGGTGGAACTCCTGGGGAAGGGTGGCGAGCAGGACCACGGGACTTCCCGCGTGGTCTTCGTAGGCCGCCAGAAGGGCGCGGATCTGATTGGCCAGAAGCTCGCTGAGCATGTGCTCGTGGCGCACCTCGATCCTTCCGCTCGCCCAGGCTTGGCCGGTGTGCTCGAGAAGCGGTCCGACCACGTCCGTCACGAAAGCGCGTGCACCATGGGATGCCGCGAGGGCCCCCAGCGTCCGCTTCGCCTTCCGCAGATCATCCCGCGCGATAGCGTCCAGGACCGCTGCCACGTTCCCGTCGTCCTGTGCGAGGACCGTCGGCACCGCGGCGTTTTGCGCCAGCAGGGTGTCCAGCTCGACGCGCTGCTTGCCCACCACCTCCCCCGGTCGATACCCGGCTTGCATGGCGCGTGCGATCAGCACCAACCGGTCGACGTCCTCCGAGGAGTAGACGCGGTTGCCGTTGGGGTTTCGAACGGGCTTCGGGAAGTCGTACCGTCGCTCCCACATGCGAAGCGTGTCGGCGGAAATCCCGCTCAGGCGGGAGGCCACGCGGATGGAGTAGGTAGTGGCCGGGCCGGAATCGGTCGCGTGGGAACTGGGAACAGCCATGCTCCATGTATATGTCTTAGACAAATCAATATCAAGCCCCCCGTCGCCGTAAATCGTCGCGATCCCAGGGGGCTGGCGAGGGGTCCGCTCCGCCGTCGCCTTGACGGCCCCCACCCATCGTGGTGAGGTCGGCCGTCGTTTCACCGTTGGCGCGAGGGGAACAGGCGTGGATCACAAGGACCGGGAGCGAGTGTTGGTGGAGGTCGTGCAGCGGGTGCTGGATGCCTACGGGCATGAGGCGCAGCACCTCGAGCAGGTGATCTTCGACACGATCTTCGAGGAGCGGAAACGTCTGGAGACGGAGCCGGATCGGGACAGGACGCTGAAGCAAGCGCAGCAGTACGACCGAGTGCATGCCGAGGCGCTGCACGCGGACCCGGTGCGGCAGCGGGAGCTGCTCAAGGGGCTGATTCGCACGTTCGCCGACGAGATCGTCGGGCACTTCGATTCCCGCGTGTACGGGCTTGCCACGCGCGCGGTCCCCTACGGACTGAACCTGCTGCTCAACGCGATGAGCCCCATCAAGCTTGCGCGGTCGCTGCCCAACGGTCTGCGCGACATGGACGAGCACCTGGACATCATCGGTCACGTCGACACCGTTAAGGACCTCGCGAAGCGGGGTACCCTCGTGATGGTCCCCACGCACCTGAGCAACCTCGACAGCATCCTGATGGGCTACGCCATCTACCGCATGGGGCTTCCGCCTCACGTCTACGGCGCTGGCCTCAACCTCTTTCACAACAAGCTCATCGGCTTCTTCATGCACAACCTCGGCGCCTACAAGGTCGACCGTCGGAAGAATGCCTACCTCTACAAGGACGTGCTCAAGACCTATGCCGGTTGCAGCATGGAGATCGGCTACCACAACCTCTTCTTCCCCGGTGGCACGCGCAGCCGCAGCGGGGGTGTGGAGCGACGGCTCAAGCTGGGGCTGCTGGGCATGGGGCTCAACGCCTACGTGCACAACCTGATCGCGAAGAAGACCAAGCCCGACGTCTTCTTCGTGCCCGTCACCATCAACTACGAGCTCGTGCTCGAGGCCGAGACGCTCATCGAGGACCATCTCAAGGAGGCGGGCAAGGGTCGCTACATCATCGAGGACGACGAGTTCTCGCGGCCGAGGGTCATCCTCGACTTCACCAAGAAGTTGTTCTCGATGGACTCGCGCATCCACATCGTCGTGGGTCATCCTCTCGACGTGTTCGGCAACTGTGTCGACGAACACGGGCGTTCGTTGGACCACCGGGATCGTCCCATCGATCGAACGCGCTACGTGCTGCGCGACGGCGTGCCTGTGTTCGACCGGCAGCGCGACGAAGAGCTGACGCGCGAGCTCGCGCACGAGATCGTGAAGTCCTATCACGCCAACACGCTCCCGAAGTCCACCCACGTCCTTTGTTCCGCCGTGTTCCAGTGGTTGCAGGAGCGTGCCCCGGGCATGGACCTGTATCGTCTGCTGCGCACGGGAGGGAGCGAAGAGAGCATGCCGATAGCCGAGGCCTACGACCGCGTCGAACGCACGATCACGGCGCTCCGGCGGCTATCCGCCGAGGGGGGTGTGTTGCTCGACGACGAGTTGACGCGTCTCGACGTGCCGGGAGTGGTGAGCCACGCCCTCGCACACTTGAGCTCCTATCATCGTCGTCCTGCGGCGGAGCGGCGGGGAGACCGCCTTTTTCACGTCGATCGCAACCTGCTCTTGTACTACCGCAACCGGCTGGCGGGGCACGGTTTGGAGCGCGGGGAGGAGTTGCAATGAGCGTGTCGGACAAGGCGGAGGTGGTGGTGGTCGGCGGGGGGAGCTTTGGCACCGCGCTGGCCGTGATTCTCAGGGACCTTGGGCGCGGCGTGCGCATGTGGGTACGGCGGGAGGAGCAGGCTGACGAGATCAACCGGGAGCGCTCGAATGATCGGTACCTACCGGGTCGGAAGTTGCCGGAGGGCATTTGTGCCACGACGGACATGAAGGAGGCGATTCGGGGGGTGCCGGTGGTGTTGCTGGTGGTTCCTTCGAAGTCGTTCCGGTCGGTGGCGCGGGAGGTGGGGGAGCACCTGAAGGGGGATCAGGTTCTGGTGCACGGGACGAAGGGGATCGAGGTCGAGACGTTTCGCAGGATGAGTCAAGTTCTTCGGGAGGAGACGTGTGCGTTGAAGGTGGGGGTGTTGTCGGGGCCGAACCTGGCGGGAGAGATGATGGCGGGGTATCCGGCGGGTTCGGTGGTTGCGTCCCGGTACGACGAGGTCGTGCGTGCGGTGCAGCGGCTTTTCGCGGGGGGCCACCTTCGCGTGTACGGGGGCCGAGACGTGGTCGGGGTCGAGGTTGGCGGCGCCTTCAAGAACGTGATCGCGATTGCGGCGGGGGTGGCGGACGGGCTCGGGTTTGGGGACAACGCGCGGTCGTTGTTGGTCACGCGTGGGCTCAGCGAGATGGCATTACTCGGTGTGAGCATGGGCGGTGACGTGTTCACGTTTGGGGGGCTTGCGGGGATCGGCGACCTGATGGCGACGTGTGCGTCGCCTTCGAGCAGGAACCACCAGGTGGGTGAAAAGATAGCGCGGGGCAAGTCGCTGCAGGAGGTGCAGGCGAGTTCGCCTTTCGTGGCCGAGGGGATTCCGACGACCCGAGCGGTGCATTTGAGGGCGAAGCAGAAGGGCTTGCAACTTCCGATCACGGAGGCGGTTCACGCGTTGCTGTACGAGGGGAAGACGGCGGCCGAGGCGCTGTCTTCGCTCATGGCATTGCCTGTTGGGGACGAGCTTTCCGCGCTTCGCTACTGAGGTGTTGGTGTGGATTGTTGTTATCCGCTTGCTGTGATCGACAACCGTCCGTTGCCGGATGGTTTTTCGGACCCTCTTTTCATCTGGGACATCGACAAGACCTATCTGGCCACGCGCTTTTCCTCACCGAAGTACATGGCGCGCATCCCGATCGAGTTCGCGGTGGACAAGCAATCGATCCCGGGCATGCCGCACGTGTTGCGGGGCTTGCGGCGGGGTCCAGGCCCCCGTTTCGCCTGCGCGCCCCTGTACTTCGTCTCTGCGAGCCCTCCGCAGCTTTGCAAGGTGCTCGAGCGCAAGATGATGCTCGACGCGGTCGACTTCGACGGGATCACGTTCAAGGATTGGAAGGGCACCTTGAGACAGCTCAGGCCCGGACGACTGCGCGAGCAGGTCGGTTTCAAAGTCTGTGCGCTGCTCGAAGGCCGCCAGCGACGCGTGATGGCGAGGGAGTTCTTGTTCGGGGACGACTTCGAGAAGGACGCGATCGCGTACGCCCTGTACGCTCGGATTCTGTCGGGGACCCTGTCCGGCGAGGAAATGGAGCGACGTCTCGCCAGCGAAGGGGTGGCCGGCTACGACATCGACTGCATTCGCAAGCTGCGTGCGGCGCTTCCCTCCCGTTTGGGGGGGGTGGACAGGGCCTTCATCCACCTCGAGCGGGGGACGGACCCTTCGGTGTTTGCCCCTTTGGGACCGACGATCGTTCCGGTTCACGGTGCTTTCCAGCTCAGCCTGGCCTTGTTCGCCCTCGACCTCGTGGACGAGCGCACGGTCAGTGAGGTGGCCGGAGCGATACGCGCGACCTCCGTGTTTCGCCGCATGGACCTGGACGAGCTGATGACCGACGCCATCCGGCGTGACCTGGTATCGAAGGAGCGCGCGGGCAAGCTGCCCGTGCTCTAACCCCCCTGCGAGTCCGTCGCTCGCCGCGCTCGCCGCGCTCGCCGACGACTTCGAGCCAGGACCTGCTCGATCGGTGCGACCCTTGCCCTGATCACGCTGTATGATGGGCGCCCGTGGCCTCTTCGCTCAAGCTGCCCACCGTCATCGGACGCTACCTCCTCGAGGGGCAAGTGGCGTCCGGCGGCATGGCGACCGTGTATCACGGCCGCGTGGTCGGGGAGGACCGCTTCGCCCGGCCGGTGGCCATCAAGAGGATGCATCCGCACTGTGCGCGTGATGCCGACTTCGTCGCGATGTTCCTCGACGAAGCGAACCTGGCCGCCCGCATTCGCCACCCCAACGTCGTGCCAGTTCTCGACTTCGCGTCCGTGGGGGAGGACCTGATCATCGTCATGGAATACGTTCCGGGCGACACGGTCGGCAGTCTGATCCAGGCTGCCCACGAGGCGAAGTTCTATCCCCCCCATCGTGTCGTCGCCTCGATCATCGCGGGGGTTTTGCAGGGCTTGCATGCCGCCCACGAGGTCCTGGGCGATGACGGCCAGCCGCTGAACATCGTGCATCGTGACGTGTCTCCGCAGAACATCATGGTCGGGTTCGACGGCATTGCCCGTGTGCTCGACTTCGGGGTCGCCAAGGCGGCGGTTCGTTTTCAGACGACCCGCGCAGGACAGCTCAAGGGCCGTCTTCAGTACATGGCGCCCGAGCAGATCCGAAGCCGACCTGTGGATCGGCGTGCCGACCTGTACTCCGCGAGCGTGCTGTACTGGGAGATGGTCGCGGGCCGGCGTTTGTTCGATTCGGACAACGCGGGCAGCACGATGATGATGGTGCTCGAGGGGACTGTCCCATCGCTGCGCGCGGTGGACCCGAGCGTCTCACCGGCCCTGGAGTGGCTGATTCTCAAGGGGTTGCGCGCGGATCCCGCGGACCGATTCAACACGGCCTTGGAGATGGTGAACGCCATCGAGGAGGCGGTGGGGATCGCCTCTGCGGAAGAGGTAGCGGATTGGGTGCGGCAGGTGGTTCCCAACGCGACATCCCTGCGCGTGGCACGCATCACCGGGGCGGACATGGACGCGTTTGCGCCGCTCCCACCGCCTCCGCCTCCTCCGGAGCCGATGGCCGACCCACCCCGCCGGCAAGACGCGCCGCCGATGGCGCCCGAGGACGCCGTCCGACCCAAGTCCAAAAAGCTCTTGTTGACCGCCTTCGGCGTGACCCTCGTGCTGTGCATCGTCGCCTTTTGGTTCGCGCTGCATCATGTCCCTTGGCTCGGCCCGGCGCTCATCAGCACCAGCCGCGCCGTGTTCGGAGATCGCATCACTGCATGGATCGAGCGTGTGGCCCACACCGCCGACGCGGGGTGGAGTGACCTGCAAGACAGCGACGAACGTCCCGTTTCCTACTGGAACTTGCCAAGCGCGAGCGCCCCGTCGAGCGCGAGCAGCGTGCCGCCTGCTCGGTTCCGTCCCGTGGACATGCAGCCCATGATCTCCGCCCCCTTCGCCCGCGGCGACGGCTCGTGGATGCCGACAGACGCTTCCTCCGGTGCCCAATCGCCGTACGCGTACCGGACCGTCCTGCACCTCGACGTCGACCATTCGGACCGGATCGCCCGTATCGTCGTCGTGGACCGTCGAAGGACCACGCTGGCTTTTTCTCCGGGACAGCGAGAAGCGATGGAAGATGGCGGGGGCGCGTCCAGCGGGATGGTGGCGCCCGGGCTGGCCGACAAGCTGCTGCTGATGGTTCGCTTGCCATCGGCGCCCGATCCCGCGGGTTCGGGCTTCGACGGGTTCGAGCTATCGCCTGCAGCCCCGAACTACTGTGCTGTGGCAGCGCTCCGTGACGGGACGATCCGCATCGATGACTGGGCGCGACTGGGTGTTGAGTCGGAGAAGATGGTCTGGTGGAGACAGATGCCGTTCTGTCTCGTTCAGTCTGGAGCCGACGCGCCGAGTCTGGACACCCGACCGCGAGACCGCGCGGTGGCGCTGGGCGTGGGCGCCGACGCGAGCGTGCTGTACTTGGCCGTGGTTGAGAAGGTTGCGTCGGACGCCTTTGCGCGGGTGATGCGCTACGCGGGCGTTCGACATGCGGTGCAGATCGACGGGACGGGTGGGGCGGTCACCGTCCACCTTCGGGGTGGCGCGAGTGGCTTCGAGGCCTTGTCTCCCGAGGGCGATCCGGACGACGGTTCGGGGGTGCGCACGCCGCGCGAGGGCGACTTTTTTTACGTGGTGCGCACGGATTCGTGAATCGGACCGGGTTTCGCATCCGACCCCATCGAATTCGCGCAACCGTTGGCCCGGGGTGTCCGAAGTCTCCGCATGAGACCATGCTGTGTTCGGTACCTGCTTGAACCAATGTTTGTCGGACGCCCCGTCGAGGGAGGGGCTGCTTGGAGGTCATGGGGATGCGGCACTCCTTGCGGGGTTCTGATCCTTCTGACGATGGGGTGTGGCGACCTGGCGCGCGCGCCGCAACCCGTGGACGGTCGCGCGTCGCCCGAGCCGACTGTCGAGATCGACCCGCCTGCCATCGAGGGTCGTATCGCGCCGATCGTTCGTTTCCGTGTCGGGGGATTGCCGAAGGACTCCGAGCCTTCGTTGCTGGTTCTCGAGGGAGTGGCGTCCGACCGCAACGTTCGCGATCTGCAGCAAGGCAACGTGAGCGAGACCCTGCAGAAGAGAGTGATCGACACGATGCAGTGGCCCACGGGACCCGGCCGCTGGGAGATCGCGACAAAGCTGCCGCTCGATCTTGGTCAGTCGTACTCGATCGTCGAGTCCGAACTTGGGTGGGTGGTGAGGGTGGACGTCATGGATCGTGATTCCACGCCGACGCTGCAGCGGGTGTGGCCGCCTTCGGACCGCGGTGGGATGCGTGCGGTTTGGTGTTCGTCGTGGCCCGCGACCGGTGAGGTGGCTTCGTCGCCCCAGCGACTGCGCATGGCTCCGGGGGTGGACGGGACGATGGACGTTGGCGCGATGGCTGGGATGGGAGCGAGCTGTGTGCACTGGGTTGCGGACGCGGATTCGGACGCGGACGCGGGGGAGCGGGTTGTGGTGCCGCCTCCCATGGTTCAGCTCGAGACGGGATCGTGGGTGCGCCTCGATCCTATCCCGATCGTATTGGGGGAGAAGGAGGAGAGCTGGGTGGGAACGTGCTCGGCGGGGCAGCAGCAGGCTGGACCCGCGTGCGCGCTGGTCCTCGATGACCGTGCCGTGATCAGCGCGTCGGAACCTTGGCTGGTGGGGTTGGACCTGACTGGTGAGGTCCGGGTGGGCGCCGTCGGTCCGGACGCTGCGTGGGTTGTGAGGTCGTTGCCGCCGTCCTCGGAGGTTCGCGGGCAAGTGCGAGTGGTGTCCGTTTCCGGCGGGTTGCGCGACTTCGACATCGTGTGGATGACGACGGAGCCGCGGGCTCGGGTGGTGATCAACGAGGTGATGGCGAACCCGGTCGGTCCGGAGCCGCAGCAGGAGTGGGTCGAGTTGTACAACGACGGGGCGCTGGCGGTGGTGCTCGACGGGTGGAGGTTCGAGGACGCGGGGGGAGGGGTGGATCTCCCGGATGTGACGTTGGGGCCTGGCGAGTACGGGTTGTTGGTTGGGGAGGGGTATGACGGTTCTAGCTGGGTGGATGCGATCCCGGCGGAGGGTACGGTGTTCATTCCGGTGTCGTCGGTGGGGACGGGGGGGTTGTCGAACGCGGGGGAGCCGTTGCGGCTGGTGGGACCGGACGGCAGCGCGGTTTCTTCGATTCCGCCGCGGGTATCGAAGCATCCGGGGGGATCGATCGTGCGGGTTCGTCCGGAGGCGCCGGACGGGGAGGGGTCTTTTGGGGTGGATTTGCAGGGGGGAACGCCGGGCGCTGCGAACCGGCTCGAGTGACCTTGTTTGCACAAAGGGTCGAGACAGTCATGATTCCGTTTTTGGTGTAAAACATGCGGACTCGGGTGTGGGAGACATTTGGTTGGACGAGTTAGGGTTTCCCATTCCTGCCGTTGCTCTGCTTGTGCTATGTTCGTCGGGTCCGTGGGTCACCGACAGTCGGGATCACGGTCCGCAGCAAAACCGGAGAGGACGCGGGAAATGGCCATCGAACGGGACATGAAGCTGCTCACGGCATCGGATGTAGCTTCGCTATGTGAAGTGGACCTAAAGACCATCCACAACTGGGTGGATCGGGGGTGCATTCCTCATTTTCGAACGCCCGGTCGTCACCTTCGCTTTCAGGCGGTGGACGTCGCGAGTTTCCTGCGCGAGTGGGGATACGCGATCCCCAGGAAGTTTTACGCGCAGATCGCACAGACGGTGCTGGTCGTCGGAGGCAAGGAAGCCGTCGCGGTCGCGACGCGGGCGGCGGGACAGTCGACGTCGATCCGACAGGTGGAGGACTTCTACGAGGCCGCGATCAGGGTGGGGGCCGAGCCGACGTCCGCGGTCGTGGTGGAGGCTTCCGTGGTGCAGGCGAGCCCCGAGGCATTCGCCCGCATGGTAGGAGCGGTGAAGCGTGCGTTTCAGGTGCCTGTGCACGTTCTTGGGGAGGACGAAACCAACCTCGCGGAGAAGGTGGACGTCCTGTTCGTGCCGATGGGTGATTCGAAGATGCTGCGCGCGGCGATGACGGGGGACGTGGACGATCCCGCACAGATCGAAGCGGGGATTCTGCCTTCGCCTCCGCCTCGGCGGAAGCTGCGTCGTGGTCAAGCCGTGAAGGTGTGATTCAGCCTGCAGGAGGCTGCCCCGGGTCATCGATGAGGATGGACGTCATCTGTCCGATCGGGTGATCGGCAGAACGCGCTGCAGGGCCGGCGGGGATCAGCCCGCGGTCGAGAGCTTGTGCAGCTGGGTATTGAGCCGAGCCTTGACGCGGGAAGCTGCCTTGCTGTGGATCACGCCCTTGCTGGCGGCGCGGTCGAGCTGACTTTCGACGCTGTGGACGAGGGTCTCGGCAAGCTTGACGTCTCCCGCGGTCAGGGCTGCGCGCGCCTTGCGAAGTGCTGTGCGCGTGCCGCTCTTGACGGTTCGGTTCCGGGCCGCGCGCTTGATGCGCTGACGATTCCGACGTGCCGCTGACGGATGGTTCGCCATCTTCTTCTCTCGCTACTCGTTGGTGGATTGCGCAGTGGGCTTGGCGTCCGGCGCCGCGGCGTCGTAGCCCTCGGGGTGGACCGGGAAGAGGGGCGTGGCCCGGCGCTTGAGCGCCATGGGGTGAGCCTTGCAGCGCTTGCGCGCCTTTCGCTGTCGGACCGTTTCCGTTTGCTGCGTGGAAGATACCATGATCGACTCCAGGTCACTGCCGGCGGGGACCAGCAGGGCGGCGCAGTATTCGTCTCGACCGCCGCTTTGTCAAACGGTTTCGTGCGAAGCCAGGGCTATTTGCCTGCGATGGCTCCGGACGACTCGGTGTGGCGGCAGCACCGGAACCCCGTCTGCCGATCCGCGTACCGCTCGTCGTGCGAGGTCGTGGCTGCTCTACACCGATTTCGCCCGGTCATCCACCATCCACCGCGCAATTCGGACCGATTCGGGCTCGCCTCGTACGGGCGAACCACCCACTCGTCCACGTTGCCTACCATGTCCCGCACGCCGAAAGGGCTGACGCACGAGGGGTGGGACGGCTCGCGCGCGTCGCCTCGTGCGCCCTTCTCTCCATCGCGCACGACCCGATCCTGGTTGCACAGCGAGCGGGACCGCTCGTAGCCGTACGGGTAGGGCAGCCCTTCTTCCCCCTCGCAGGCGAACTCCCACTCGGCGCCCGTGCACAACCTCTTGCCCTCGCCTGCGCAGGTGGCCGCCGCGGTCTCCCAGGAGACACCCGCCATCGGCAAGCTCGACCCCGGCTCCACGTGCTCGTCCCGGTCCATACAGAACCGCATCGCATGCCGCTGTCCCACGCACCGACTTGGCGCTTGAAATGCGCTGCACACTCGTCGCTCCGGGCGCCCTTCCGGGTCATCCCACCGCAGGCACACCTGCTCGAACAAGTCGCATCGGTCTCCGTGTGCGAGCACCATCCCGTCGGGACACTCCTGCGATCGCGCGGCCTGGGTGTCGGCTTCCTTCTCTTCCACGGCTTGTTCTTCGGCTTGTTCTTCGGCTTGTTCTTCGGCTTGTTCTTCGGCTTGCTCTTCGGCTTGTTCTTCGGCTTGTTCTTCCGTCGCCTCGACCACCGCAGGGGCTTCGATCGTGGCGGGGGCCGTGGGGTGAGAGGGGTTTGCGATGGCAAGACCATCGCCGCCCGTGATCGAAAGCCCGCTGACCGAAGCCGCGGCGAACATCATCGCGAGAACGTGGAGACGCATGCCATCCCACCAGGTAGCGTGGCTGCGCCAACGCGGCCAAGTCTTCGTCCCGGGCGCTTCGTGCGCGCACGGATTGATCCGGGGCTGGGTGTCGTGCTGTGCTGGCCTGGACAACGACGTGAGACGCGGGAGGCGCAACATGGGACAGACGATGCGAGCGGGGGTCGTGGGTGCGGGTGCTTGGGGATCGGCTCTCGCGGATCAGCTCGCGAAGAAAGGGCATCAGGTCTCGCTCTGGTGCTTCGAGCCCGAGGTGGCTGATGCGATCGCGGCCGCGCACGTCAACGAGGTCTACCTGCCAGGGCACGCGTTGCACCACGATGTGACGCCGACGACGGACCTGCTTGACTGTGTGCGGGGCGCAGATGTGGTCGTGGTGGCGGTTCCGAGCCATCATGTTCGATCGATCGCGCAGCAGATCGGTCACGAGCTGGGGCGTGACACGCTGCTGGTGAGCGCGTCGAAGGGCATCGAGAACGAGTCACTCATGACGATGTCGGGGGTGTACTCGGACGCGCTCGAGTTCAACTTTCACAGGAACTACAGCGTGCTGTCCGGGCCATCCTTTGCGATCGAGGTGGCCAAGGGGATGCCCACGGCGGTGACGGTGGCAGCCTGGGATCATCGGACGGCGAAGCGCGTGCAAGAGATCTTCTCCAGCACGTACTTCCGTTGCTACACGAGCACGGACGTGATCGGGGTCGAGCTTGGGGGTGCGCTCAAGAACGTGGTCGCCATTGCCGTGGGGGCGGTGGACGGGATGGGGTTCGGTCACAACACGAGGGCAGGACTCATGACACGAGCGCTGTCCCAGATCGCGCGCATCGGGGTGCCTCTCGGCGCCAGCCCGCTGACCCTGTCGGGCTTGTCGGGAGCGGGCGACCTGATCCTCACGTGCACGGGCGACCTGAGCCGCAATCGAACCTTCGGGTATCGCATCGGCAAGGGCGAATCGGTGGAAGCCATCCTGTCGGGGCAGCCCCAGGTCGTCGAGGGGTACCTCACGTCGAAGTCCGCCTATCACCTCATCCAGCAACTCGGGGTAGAGGCCGCGATCTTCGAGCAGATCTATCTGTACCTCCACGAGAACGAGGACCGAAAACCGATCGCGCACTTCGTTCACAACGTGATGAGCCGTGAGCTGAAGCCGGAGCTGTGATGCCGCGCGCCTGCTGGAGGCGGAGTGATCTCGGATGATTCGCGGACATGGGATGTGAACTAGGAGCTGAGAACAGGAACGCGAACACGGAATGCAGAAGGGTCGGCGCCGAGAGAGACGACGGCGCTGCGGTTTGTACCGCGCCTCACCGAGCACGAGCTCCGCATCAACCCCATCCCCTTCTGTGGTTTCTGCGTCTCTGTGGTTCTCCGGACGGTGACGCGGATTTGCTACGGGCCCCCCGGGGCGGCGAAGCTCCGCATCAACCCCATCCCCTTCTGGGGTTCTCTGGGGTTCTCTGGTGCGAGTGCTGGGGGGACTACGGGCGGACCGTCACACCGACGGTGAAGGAGTCCTTCTTGAACGGGGCCACGCGTGCTCGCTTGAGCGCTGCTTGGATGCACCCTGCCGCGGGGGTTCCCGCGGCGCCTCCCGCCACGGAGACGCTCGACACGGACCCGTTGGAGGCGAAGGTGATGGTGGCGCGGGACGGCTCGGTCTGACCTGCGACACAGGCCCGTGCGGCGTCGCGAACCGAGCCGATGGCGCCCGAGATGGCGCCTTGCGAGGGCGTTTCGGGCAGGGAGCCAGGGTCTGCGGACGGCGTGGCCGACTTCGGGGCATCCTCCTTCTTGGAGCCACCGACGCCCACGGCCGTGGCCATGGCTCCCGCCAGATCCTTGGTGTCGCCGGTCGGCGGGGCGGGCTCGTTCTTCTCTTCCTTGTTGTCGGTCGCAGCTTTGGACTTGGCCTCGTCGGCCGCGCCAGCCGCGCGTGCTGGGGCTGCCGCGGCCGGTTCGCCCGGCGCGGGGGCAGTCGCGACACTCAGGCCTTCGGCGGTGAGTCCCTTGTCGGCCAGGTGGTCGGGCGCAACCGTGGCGAGCGGCGAGGCGGCGGAAGCGGCCACGGCGGGGGCTTCGGCCATGCTCATGGGGCTGCTTCCCTGCGGGGTACGCAGGACGAGCACGGCAGCTGCCGCGAGCGCGAGCACGGCCACGATGCCTCCACCGACCACGGGTGCCATGGAGGACTTCTTCCGAATCGGGATGGGCGCCGCCTTGACCTCTTCCTCGAACAAGTCCGACTGGGCCGGCTGGGCGCCCATATCGGGGAGGCTGCTCTCCCGCACGGCGTTGAGGTCGAGGATGCCGGAGTCGCTGTCCCTGGCTTCCGGCGGGCGCGAGATGAACGACGCGGACGTTCGCAGGGAAGGCGACGAGGAGCGTGGGCCCGAAGAGGGCACCGGGGTGTCAGCGGCGGGGCCTGACAGGGCCGGCTTGCCATCGGACTGGGGAGCCACGCTCACGCGCTGGGCGAAGTCCTTGAGAGACTTCTTCTTGGGTCTTTGCGATTCGGGCTCCGACATGCTGGCGCCTCCTGCATGAAGCTTTGCGTTGTCGCCCTCGCCCGGCTCCTCGGGCAAAGGGGGTTCCAGCCAGGCCTCTTCGCCCTGACCGATGGTCAACCCGGAGAGCCGCTCCTCGAGCTTGCTCCCGAGCTCGTCCCAGGCGCTCTCGTCGCGCTGCGGGACAGGCCAGCTTCCAAGCCAGCCATCGAGCTTTGCGTCGGTCTCGCTGGCTTTGCTCATGGCTCGCCCTCCTTCTCGTCCACCAACCCGAGGCTGGAAAGGTGCGATCGAAGCTTACGACGCGCCTCGTGGACGCGCCATGCCACGGTCCCTTCCGGACACCCCAGCACCTCCGAGGCCTCCGCGTGCCCTAGCCCGTCCATGGCGACGAGCAGCAGGGTGGTGCGCAGGGTATCGCTGAGCTGGTCGATGCCTTCGCACAAGGCCTTGGCCAGCTCGCGCTGCTCGTTGACCGTGGCCGGGTCCCTCTCGCCGGAAGGCCCATGCACCGCCAGCCAAGACTCGATGCGCGGGTCATCGTCGCCCGTCACGTGCTGTCGCGGCTTGCGCGTACGGATGATGTTGAGCGAAAGGTTCACCGCGATCCTGTAGAGCCACGTGTAGGGTTGGCTGTTTCCCTGGAACCTCGCGAGGGCTTGGTAGGCCCGCACGAACGTTTCCTGAGTCACATCCTCCGCCTCGGTGGTGTCACGCAGCATGTGCACCGCCAGACGGAAGATGCGTTTCTGATGTCTCCGCACCAGCTCGCCGAAGGCTTGGTTGTCGCCTTCACGCGCCAGTTGGATGAGTTCGTGGTCGCTTTCCTTGGCCATGCGCAGGGGTACCGACGGAGAAATGCCCGGCCGTTGTCGTAGGAACGTCCGCGGCCACATCGGACCTGCCTGGCACGATAATCGAACACGTGGCCTTGGACAATTGAACCACGATGATCCTTGGAAGGACCAAGTTAACTGGTGAGCCGGGGACCGGGGACTCGGAATGGGGAATGAAATTCGGAAGGCTTTGGGTCAGAACTCGAAAGCCAGGCCCGTCGCCCAGGTGGACGTGCCCACCCGAAGCTGATCACCGGCGCCGAACCCGTCCAGCTCGGAGCGCATCCACTCGAGGAAGAAGTAGGAGTGGTTCACGCCCACCGAGTTGTCCAGCTGACGCGCCGCGTGCCGGTCGAACGAATCGAGCTGCAACATGATGCCCGGCGCGAAGTGCCACCCGTACGACCGCCCCTTGCCCTCCACGTCGCCATCCCCAGAAGGGTAGGTCGACGTCCCAAGGCCGTCGCTCGTCTTCCAGAGCGCGTAGCCCAGCCCGGCCTTGACGTAGGGGACCAGGGGGATGCCCAAGTCGTTCGCGAACACATCCACGCGCAGCACGCCGACCACGTACATCGGCATGATCCAGAGCGTGGTCTCCTCGGCGGAGTAGGCGTCTTTTCCCGTGAGCTTCGCGTTGGCGGACATGCTCGTGTAGCCCCAGCTGAAGCCCGGGCCCACGGAGCCGAAGTGCGGGATGCGCAACATCTGGTAGTCGAGCTCGACCCCGATGAACCAACGACGGTCGTCGCCGAACACCTCGTGGTACGGGCCCGTCCCCCCGAACTCGTCGTCGATGAGGGGCTCGTAGGGGCCGAAGCGAACCTCGAAGGCATAGTTCTGGGGCGACTCGACCCTGCGCTCCGAGTATCGATGCCACGAATGGCCGTCGGGGGTGTCGTAGCCCTGGGCCCAGGCAGATGCCGGGAACGAAAGGACCGCCATCGCGACGGCCCAGCGTGCAACGAACCGTGTCATCGATTCCGCCTCCTGCGGATCGTGCTTCCGAGTGCCGCGAGGCCCACGAGAAGGAGCCCGGCGATTCCAGCCCCGTGACCCACGCCTCCCGTGACGGCGCAGAAGCCCCCTCCGGCTTGCCCCCCGGCGTCCCGGTACACCTTGAAAAAGTCGTCCACCGGGCTGGGCGTGGCGCACGTCACGTTCGACAGCTTGCCCACGTTGCCCACGCCGTCGACCGACGTCACCGCGATCGAGTACTGCACGCCGTTCTTCAACCCCGAGACGCTGCCCGACGTCCCCGAACCCGAGCCGCAGTAGTACGCCTCGTTGGGTGCCGTGTTCGCAACGAGCACGTTGGTGGGACACGCGCTGCCCGTGTTCGTCGTTCCCCCGTCGGTGCCCGCCTCCGTGGTCGTCCCGGCCTCGGTGTTCGCATCCGTGTCGGCGTCGCCTGCGTCGGTGTCTCCGTCGCCTGCGTCCCCGTCGTTCGCGTCGAGGTCGACGTCGATCGAAGCGTCGAGGTTGAAGGTCTCGACGTTGGTCTGTTCGCCTTCCTTGCCGGGGATGGGGTCACAGTAGAACCGGTAGCCGGCCTTGTCCGTGTCCGTGGACTCCTTCCAGTTGACGACGATCAAGGTGTCCCCGATGCCGGCGCTGACGCTGTTGGGGGCCGTGGGGCCGGCGAGGTCGAACTTGGTCTTCCAGATGGCGCCGCCCATCTGCTGCTCGGAGCCTGCGTCGACGAACATGAAGTACAAGGCTACCTCCTGGGGGGCGGTGGTGGCCTCCGTCCACTCGCAGTCGTCGATGGTCCCCGAGCCCGGACCCGTGGGGCCGCCCTCGGAGGGCTTGTTGCGGGACACGATGTCCCGTGTGCTGACCATGACCTTGAGGCCCGTGCTCGTGGGCACGCCTTTCCAGACCTGCCAGCACACGGCGGTCGTGCCACGTCGCGCCTCGGGCGTGCGGCAATCGTCGCTCGCGGCCCCTGCCCACACCTCGAGCTGGTAGCTGCTGTAGTTGCTCACGGTCAGGGTGAACGTGAACTGGTCGTTCACGAGGCAGTCGGACTTGCTGATCCACAAGGGATTCTGCGACGACGATCGGAAGCTCGTGGACCGCTGGATGCTGCCTTCGTTGATGGCGACGGTCTGGGCGAAGGCGCTGCCGGTCCACAGCACCGCGATCGCGGCGACGAGGGCAGCCAGGAGGAAGGTCTTGGGATGACGCATGACCCTGGGTATCCAGCACATCGTGTGCCAAAGCGCAACGGTGGGAAGCACGGCACGGAGGGTAAGCCCGGGAAGCACGCGGGTCGCGGCGCGTGCCACCCGAGTGGGAACCACCTTGCTGTCTCGGTTAGGGCCCCCATCCCGGCCTTCACCCGCCTCGGGGGAAGGAGTCCGGCCCGCGCGCCTGGCTCGACCCCCGACCTCGAAAGGCGTCTCAAGCCCCCCCCTCCTCGTCGGCGCGACACCCCAGCCTTCGCCACGATGGCATCCCAGGTCCCGCCTCGGGGCGCCCTGTGACAATCTGGCAAGACGGGTCATCGGAAGAAGGTCTCCAGGGCCTCGACCACGCCCGGGATGGTGAAGGTCGCGGCCTCGACCCGGACTTGCAGACCCAGGTCCCGCGCACGCGTGGTCGTAATCGGCCCGATGCTCGCCAGACACGAGGTCGCGAGCAGAGTTGGGGCGTCGCCTCCGAGCGCCGCACACAGGTTCGTGACGGTCGAGCTCGAGGTCAGAAGGATCGCGTCCACCCTCCCCGCGGCGAGCGCTTCACGGAGCGGCGCGATCGTCTCGGGTGCGGGGGGAAGGGTGCGGTAGGCGGGCACGACGTCCACATGCGCCCCGGCCTCGCGCAAGGTCTCCGGCAAGACCTCCCGCGCCTCGAGCGCCCGGGGGATGAGCACCCGCTTGCCCTTCGCGTCGCCCAGAAGCTCGAGGATGCTGTCGGCCAGCGCCTCCCCCCGGAACACCTTCGCGGTCACGTCGGCAAAGATGCCGTGGTCGGTCAGACACTTCGCCGTCGCGTCGCCGATGGCGGCCACGCGGCAAGGGCCGAGCGCACGCGCGTCGAGCCCGAGCGCCCGAAGCTCCTCGAAGGTCCGGTCCGCCCCGTTGGTGCTCGTGAAGGCGACCAGGTCGTAGCTCCCGAGGTTTCGCAGCGCGGCCGTGAGGGGCTCGCGATCGGCCGGGGGATGCAGCTCGATCGTAGGCACGACCCAGGGGTCCGCGCCCCGCGTGCGGAGCAGGTCCGCGGTCGCACTCGCCTGCCCCGCCATGCGCAAGACCGCCACGCATCGGCCGAACAAGGGCCGATCGTCCAGCCAGGCGGCCCAGCCGTCGGCGTCCGGGTCGACGGAAGGCACCAGCTCGAAGGGGAGAGCGGCATTGCGCAAGGCGCGCAGGTCTCGCAGCACCACAGGGTCGTTCCACCGGATGCGCGCGTACACGCGGGCCACGCGGTGTCCCTCCCGGGCGTCGTGCAGCATCTGCGAGCATGCGACCCCGGGGTCATGGACATCGACGCGGCGGGTGGTGGGAGGCACCAGATCGCGCACGGATTGCTCGACGTAGAGGACGTCTGCGGAGCGTAGGGCGTCGACGGCGGCTTGGGGGAGCCATGCCGGGTTGTCGCTTCCGATGGGGAGGAGGGAGATGGGCGGCACGGGGGGCAAACTAGCGCTGGCGGAGCGGAGAGGGAAGTAACTGGTGAGCCGGGGACCGGGGACCGGGAATGGGGAATGGTGTTCGCTTGGTGGGGTGGTGGTGATGAGTTGGTGGGGTGGTGGTGATGTTGCGGTGGGGTGGCGGTGATGCCGCGGTGGGGTGGCGGTGATGCCGCGGTGGGGTGGCGGTGATGCCGCGGTGGGGTG
>CAZAWR010000004.1:178993-217340 GCA_964488865.1 uncultured Polyangiaceae bacterium
GTCGTGGTGGTGGCTTGGCGGGGTGGTGATGGCTTGATGCGGTGGTGATGGCTCCGCGAGTGATCGAGCGTTGGGGGAGCGACGGGAGAGAAGCTGGTGAGCCGACGATGAGGTGGAACCGGGAATGGTTCACCTGCCCGACGAGACCTACTTGGCGCCTTCGGCCAGTAGGCTGCGGACGCGTTCGTCGCGGTGGCCGAGTAGCATGAGGATACGATAGCAGCCGCCCCAGACGCGTCGCTGCTCGCGAACGGCGTCGGAAAGCCGCCGTTGGTCGCCCCCCGTGCGGGGGCGTGAGTTGAAACTTGCTCGCAATCTTGCGAGCGCTCAGTCGGGTCGTCGCCCCCCCCGCACACCTCGTCGTGTCTGGCACCGGCATGAGTCGTTGACGGAGCATCCCCGAGCGCGCAGGCTTCGATTGCATGCGTTATGGCACGTGCGCACCGGCCCCGGATCTTCAACCGTTCGTTCGGTGCTACTGGTGGGCTACGCACGAAGATGGTCGTGGCGCGCCAGCGGACACGGTGGTTCCCGACGGTTGTGCCGAGCTGATCCTCAACGCAGGCGATGCCATGGAACAGCTCAACGGAGCCGCCCACCACGAGCAGCCTCGCGCGATGATCGTCGCGGAGGTTCGTCGGCCGGTGCGGGTGCGTCCGACGGGGCGGGTCGAGCTGTTCGGCGTCCGCTTCACGCCGGTTGGCTTGCGCAGCCTTCTGCGGATTCCGGCCCACGAGATCGTGGACCGCACTTTGGATCTAGCGGATGTGATGAAGCCCGGATTGCGCGCGGGCTTCTGCCGCTTGCCGGAGCTGGCCGCGCACGACCGGCCGGACTACGCGAACGAGGTGTTGCGCGCGAGCATGAGTACCCATCGCGAGCTGGATGCTCTGGTTTGGCGGCTCACCGCCGCCATGGAGGTGATCGAGGGACGCTGCACCGTGGCGGAGCTCGCCGCGAAGGCCGGCATCTCGACGCGCCATTTGGAACGCCGGTTTCGCACCCAGGTCGGCGTGCCTCCCCAGGCCTTGCTCGCCGTCCTGCGCTTTCGCCGTGTCCTCGCAAGTCTGGACGCACAGATGTCGGCGTGGGCGCACGTGGCCGCGGCTTGCGGATACCACGATCAATCGCACCTCATCCGGGACTTCAGGCGCTACACGGGAATGAGCCCCCGCGCGTTCTTCGGAGACAAGAACCCGTTCGGCGAGCTGTTTCTACCCCCCAGCAAGTGATGTCGCATTTGTACAATCCGCTGACGCGATGACCTCGTAGGTTCCTCGAGTCACCCACACTCGGGGACCCTCAAGGAGACCTCTCATGCCTCAAATCGTCAGTGTGTCGGTATACGTGCATGACATCGAGCTCGCGAAGCGCTTCTACGTGGGCGCGCTCGGCTTCACCCAGGAGGAGTCCATGGGCGACTACGGGTTCAAGCTCTCTCACGAGGGAGCCGCGTTCGTCGTGTTGAGCGGTGGAAAGAAGTCCGACCCCGCGTACCCCGGGGGCGTCGTGCTGGGAATTCCCACGGAAGACGCGGAAGCCGAGGCGCGGCTTCTCCGAAAAGCGGGGGTGACGTTCGTGGTGGAGACACCAGAGCCGTTTCCGCTCGGACGGTTCATCGCGGTGTCGGACCCGAGCGGCAATGTCATCGAGTTGCTGGAGTTCTCCGAGCACTGATGCTCTCGAGCACGAACCCCGGCTTCGCGGTGATGACGTGAGGTCGCGGGAGAATCAAGACTCCAGCAAACCGCGTAGCACCTCGCCCAACGCCCCCAAGTCGTAGGGCTTGACGAGAACCCCGCGGTACCCGTGCCGGGTGTGGTCCGCCATGATGGGCGAGTCGGAGTAGCCGCTCGAAACGATCGCGGTGGCGTCGGAATCCATGGCCCGAATGCGTTGAAACGTCTCGTTTCCGTCCATCCCCCCCGGCATGGTGAGATCCATGATGATCGCACGGATCCTTGTGCCTTCGTCGAGGGCGCGACGGTAGATGGCCAGAGCTTTTTCTCCGCTGTGTGCGGTGATCGGGTGATAGCCCAAGTGGGCCAACATCGCCTCGGCGCAGCTTCGTACCCCTTCGTCGTCATCCACCACGAGAACGAGCCCCTCCCCGCGATTGGGCGTCCAAGCAGTCTGCGGCGCGGAAGCGGGCACCCGGGCGGCGGCCGGCAGGTACGCGTGGAATCGGCTCCCCTCGTCACACTCGGTGTCGATGGTGATGAGACCGTCGTGCTGGCGGACGATGCTGAAGGAGGTCGCGAGGCCGAGACCGGTGCCTTCCGGCTTCGTGGTGAAGTAGGGGACGAAGAGGTTGGGCAGGTGTTCCCGGGGAATGCCGGTCCCGTGGTCCGCAACGGTGACGCGGACATAGTCGCCGGGTGGAAGCGGAACGGCGCTCTCCGTCCCGATGGGAGTGTTCACGACGCTGATGTCGACGGTTCCGCCGCCGGGCGTGGCTTGCACGGCGTTGATGACGAGGTTGTGGATGACCTGAGCGATCTGACCCCCATCCGCGTCGACCAGCCAGAGATCGGCGGCAACGGCGAAGACGGGCCGGATGTTGGAGCCCCGTGTCACGAACGTGGCCGCTTCGGTCACAAGCTTGCCGAGATCGACGACGTTCCTCACCGGGCGCCCCCGTTGGCGAACGTCAGCAGTTGCCGGGTCAAGCCGCGCGCACCCTCGAGTGCCTTCTCGGCTTCTCTCAGGCGCAGGAGTGGCCCCGGTTGCTCGGATGACGCGAGCTCGCTCGTTGCCAGCGAGATGTTGCCCATGATGGCTGCCAGCAGGTTGTTGAAGTCGTGCGCGATCCCGCCGGCCAGAACACCGATCGAATCGAGCCGCTCCACGCGCGCCAGCTGGCTCGCCATGCGGTCACGCTCCTCCTTCGCGCGTTTCCTCATCAACGCGGCCGTGAAGATCTCCCCGGCGACGCCGAGCAACGACTGGGTTTCGTCGGACCATTTCCTGTTCCTGGGCACGGACGTGAAGCTCAGAAAACCCACGGTCGCTCCGGCGTAGACGAGCGGGACCACGAGCACCGAGGTGGCATGCGTTGCGTCGGGGGCAGCGTCGATCCGAGGTTCGCCGTCGCCCGTGGGGTCCGACGAGGTCGCTCGCGAGGCCCGCGCCGGCGGCTCGAGGCGCAGCGCAATGGGAAGCCCCGTGGGCTCGCGTCCACCGACCGGCCACACGAAGGACTCGCCGGGGCCGCCGTCCGCCGTCAAGCGGATGCTGCCACAGTCGGCCCCCAGGAATTCGCCGAGCTGGCGCAAAGCCGCGGTGGTCACCTCGCCGATCTCCCCGGCGGACACGTCGATGAATTTTCGTGAGATGGCCGCGATCGTCTCTTCGAACGCGATCCGATACTGGAGCTGCTCGATCGCTCGTCTGCGGTCCGTGACATCGCGGGAGACGCCGATCACACGCTCACGCAGGCCGTCCTCGTCCGCGAGCGGTACGAGCCAGGTTTCGAGCCACAACGTGCGCTCCGGGAACGCCGCCTCGGTTTCGACGAAGAACGGCTCACCGGTGTCGAGCACGCGGGCAAAGATCTCAGCTTGGCGATCGCCGTAGTGCGGAAACAGCGACGCTATCGGACGACCCACGATGGATTCCTGCGACATGTTCAGCGCGTCCGCTCCGAAGGCGTTCACATACTGGACGGTCCCGTCGCGGCTGACGCCGAATATGAAGTCCTTTGCGGATTCGACGACGGTCCGGTATCGGCGCTCGCTGTCTTGCAGGGCGTGGAGCCTTTGCTCGAGCGAAGCGAGCCGTCTTCGAAGCTCATTGAGAGTCTCGGGCATGGGTCCTTCGCCGTGTGCGTCTGGTACCACAACCGATGCCTGGTGTTCCGTCGTCGACGGCGCAAGTGAGCCGCGAGCCACACCCTTCGATTCTCAGCAGCCCGCCGTGCGGAAGGACGAACGGTCCCGGAGCTTGTCGCACATTCAAGTCGCTGGGGGCCGCAGAGGCCTGGCCCGAAACTCGGCCCGAAACTCGGCCCGGTACAAGGCCCAGTGCTACGTTTTGCGAGGCGCATGTCCCCCGTTGCGAGAAACCAGGTCGTCGCAGGCCGCTACGAGCTGCTGGAAATCATCGGCAAGGGCGGCATGGCCGTCGTGTGGAGAGCCATCGACGGCGCGAGCAAGCGGACGGTGGCCGTCAAACGCGTGCTGGGCGCGCTGTCCGCGGACCCGGGCATCAAGGCCCTCTTTCTCGAGGAGGCGAGGGTCGGGCAGACGCTGCACCACCCGAACATCGTGGAGACTTTCGACTTCGGCAAGGACGAGAAGGGCGCGTACTTCCTCGTGCTGGAGTGGGTCGACGGGCTGGATCTCTACGAGTACATGCGGGCCTTTCATCAGGCGCAAGGCCACGTCCCCTGGCAATCCATCGCGCTCGTCGCCCACCAGGCGCTCCAGGGTCTGGTGGCGGCGCACGAGCGGACGGACGCTTCGGGGCAGTCCCTCCCTGTGATTCACCGGGACCTGACGCCGAGCAACGTCCTGGTGGGCGTGGACGGGGTCGTGAAGTTGGCGGACTTCGGGCTCGCGCGGGCCATGGACCGGGCCAGCATGACGCTGCCGCACATGATCAAAGGCAAGCTGTCCTACACGGCGCCGGAGATGCTTCGCGGACAGAAGGCCAGCGTGCGAACGGACATCTACTGCCTCGGACTGACACTCTGGGAGTGCCTCGCGGGCAAGAAGCTCTTC
Source organism: uncultured Polyangiaceae bacterium (assembly GCA_964488865.1). Lineage (GTDB taxonomy): Bacteria > Myxococcota_A > Polyangia > Polyangiales > Polyangiaceae > MWCO01. Next base: position 183,715 of record CAZAWR010000004.1, read on the forward strand.
GCAGGGGGCACGCAGATCGAGGTCCTCGAGAACGTCGAGCAAGCCCGGGTTCCACCGATCGAGCGATTCCGCCCCGACGCGCCTCGCCCGCTGCTCGCCGCGGTGATGAAGGCGGTGTGCCGAGACCCGAAGGACCGGTATTCGTCGGCGCGCGAGATGGATGCTTCGATCGCGGAGTTGCTGCGGAGCATGCCCCAACCGATGGATGAGGCGCGCCTGGGGGCGAGCGTGCGCCAAGCCAGAGACCGATTGCTGCCTGCCCCATCGCCCGCGGCGAAGGTCGTGATCGAACGAGCTGACGACGACGTCATCGAGGTCAGCGCGGAGCTCGTGGTGGACTACGCGTCGAGCCCGTCGGCGCTGCGATCGCTGCAGATCGAGCTCATCGAAGAAATCGAAGAGGAGGCCGCGCGGGCCACGTCGGCCGAAAAGGGACCGCCGAAGCCGCCGCGCCGGAAGCCTCCACCCCCCCCTCCGGTCAAGAAGCAGGCACCGCGCGCCGTGGAGCCAGAGACAGGCACGCATCCGCCGGCAACGCCTCTCGGCCTGGGCTGGCCCTACGGCCGGGCACCGCGGCCCAACAAGAAGTCGCCGTAGCCTCGGCTCGCAAGCCGTCCTAGGCAGCGCGGAGCGCTTGATTTGGGTCCAAACTGAATCACACAGAGCCGAGGCCAAACGGTGAATGCGTCCGTTCAGAATTCCCGGTTCCCGGTCCCCTGCTCACCAGTTTGGCGTCAAGGTGTTCCTGATCAGCTCTCGAACAGGCCGATGGTGGTATCGATGCGGAAGTTCGACTGGGTGGTGTGACGCTCCGCGAAGAACAGGTCGAACCGGTACACGTTGCACAGGCTGATACCGATCGACGCGGCCACGGCGTCGAGGCTCACGGTGGCCTCCATCACCCCGTGCACGCCCCCCAGGTCGATCACCCGGCGCCCGTTGATGAACACCCAGAGGTCGTCGTCGCCCCGGAAGGTGAACTGCTCCCCTCCCTTGTAGCGGAACTGGGTGTGAATCTCGTAGGTAAAGTGATAGTTGTGGCTCCGCCCCTGATTCCCCAATAACTGGTTGTCGATCGGGAAGAAGTTGCTGTTCGAATAGGTGTACGTCGGCGGGCTCGAGTTCGCGATCAGGTTCAACGTAATCGTCAGTGGGGCCGAGAGATTCACCCCCGACACGTTGTTGTACCACTGGTTGAACGTGGTCTGGTTGTGCACCGTCGTCGTGGCGCTCGTGCCGTGCGCGTACACGGGCTTGCCGTCGGTTCCGAGCTGGACCTGCACGATGCCCGGGTCGAACGCGATCGTCCACTCCATGTCGGGGTGAGAGTCGTTGAAGTCCCGCACCGTTCCCGTCAGCGGGATGCTCGTCGCCAGCGGGGGCTGCTGACACGTCCCCCAGGTCCCGTTCGAGCACTGCTGGGATCCCCCGTTGCACACGCCGCAGGCCTGGAACAACCCCTCGTCCACGTTCCCGTCGCAGTTGTTGTCGTCCCCGTCGCAAACCTCCACCTCCACCGGCGGCGCCGTGCACCCCACCCAACTCCCGCTGTTGCACGTCTCCACGCCCGTGCCGCACGCCGTGGCGCAAGCCTGCACCAGACCGTCGTCGACGTGACCGTTGCAGTCATTGTCGACTCCATCGCAAACCTCCGGCTCCACCGGCGGCGCCGTGCAACCCGCCCAACTCCCGTTGTCGCACGTCTCCACGCCGTTTCCGCAGGCCGTCGTGCAAAGCTGCGTCAGCCCCTCGTCGGTGTGACCATTGCAATCGTTGTCGACTCCATCACAAACCTCCGGCTCCACCGGCGGCGCCGTGCATCCGGCCCAGCTCCCGTTGTCGCACGTCTCTACCCCGCTGCCGCACGCCGTGGTGCAAGCCTGCACCAGGCCGTCGTCCGTGTGACTATTGCAGTCATTGTCGACTCCGTCGCAAACCTCCGGCTCCACCGGCGGCGCCGTGCACCCGACCCACTGCCCACTTACGCAGGTCTCGCTGCCCGAGCCGCAAGCCGTCGTACAAGCCTGAGTGAGGCCATCGTCGACATGACCGTTGCAGTCGTTGTCAACTCCGTCGCAAACCTCCGGCTCCACGGGCGGCGCCGTGCAACCCTTCCACTCTCCCGCCTCGCACGTCTCGACACCCGAACCGCAGGCCGTCGTACAGACTTGGGGCAGAAGCTCGTCTTGCATACCGTTGCAGTCGTCGTCCGCGTGGTTGCAGATCTCCGCCTCAGGGTAGACCGCCCCGATACACGAGTCCCAGGTTCCTGCAGCGTTGCAGAGTTGCTGTCCCCACCAACACGTCCCCACCCCGACTTCGCTCTCCGGACCTGCATAACATTCCTGCGTGGTCCCTGGCGTGCACGGACAGGACTCGTCCACCTCACCGTCGCAGTCGTCGTCCAGCCCGTTGGTGCAAACCTCGGCGGAGAGGCACCCTCCGGCGCCTCCCATTCCGGCTGCCCCGGCACTGGCTCCCGCCCCCGCCGTCCCGGCTGCTCCTCCGCTCGCACCCGTTCCTGCAGCCCCCGCGGCTCCTCCGCTCGCACCCGTTCCTGCAGCCCCCGCGGCTCCTCCGCTCGCACCCGTTCCTGCAGCCCCCGCGGCCCCTCCGCTCGCACCCGTTCCTGCAGTCCCCGCGGCCCCTCCGCTCGCACCAGTCCCCGCTGCACCCGCGCTGACGCCTGCACCGGACGCACCTGCGCTTCCACCTTGGCCCGCGGTACCGGCGCTGGCCCCTGTTCCCCCGCCCCCTGCGGCACCCGCGTCTCCCGCACCGCCACCGCTCGCCGCTGTGCCCCCCGTCCCGCCCTGTCCCGCAGCGCCAGTGCCCCCCGTCCCCGACGCCGCACCGGACCCTCCCAGCCCCGCCGTTCCGCCGGTGCCTCCGCTCGCGCCATCCTCGGTCCCTCCGCTGCTCCCGCACCCGAGCCCGGTCGCCCAGCCGACCGCTCCGACACCGAGGGACAGCAGCACCCAGCGCGCAGACAAGAGCTTGGTCATCATCCGAGACTACCAGGGGGATCCCGGACGGTACAAGCCGCGCGAACGTGATAGGAAGGCGCCTGGAAGAGCCGCCCTCCGACGCGAGCGGCCCCCGAGAGCCTCCGGAAAGGACTCCTTCCCATGTTCGACATCGGCGCCTCCCTCGACCGGGAGATTGCGAGCACCATGAAGTGCCGGCCCACCGTGCTGTTCATCGAGCCGGAGGACCCTCGCGTCATCGAAGCGGCGCTACACCTTCCACGGTACGCAAGACCCGTGTTCCTGTGCAGCCGCGATCGCGTCGAGGCGGTCATCCGGGACCACCTGCCGAACGTGTCTGCCGCCCGAGTGGCCTTCACGCTCGGCGAATCCGCGTTCTGCGACCCGCAGGCCCGGCCGGACCTGAGAGAGCAACTGGCACAGGCTGCCCTCGAGCTGCCCGCGGAACGACGCAGCGTGCGCGACATCGACGAGGCGCGGGGCTGGGTAGCCACGCCGGCCGGCTTCGGCATCATGGCGGCGCATCAGGGGCACTGCGACCTCGTCGTCGGAGGGGCACGACACGAACCGCGGGAGTTCTTCCGACCGCTCCTCAAGGTCATGCAGGTCGAGCCCGTGCTCTGCGAGGTGGGTGTGATCATCCTGCCCGACGATCACCCTCAGGACCTGTACCCGCACAACATCCTCATCATCGGCGACGTGGGCGTGAACGCGACCCTGACCCCAGAGAAGCTCGCGCAAATCGCGGTCGGCACCTGCACCGTCGCGCGGGACCTGATCCCCGAAGCGGAGCTACCCGAGATCAGCGGCGTGATCGTCAGCTACTCGAATCACGGCGGCGACGAAGGCCCTTCGCCCGACCTCGTGCGCAAGGCCACGCGGCTGGTGCCCCAGTTCATGGAAGAACGCTGCCGGAGAGACGCTCGCTACCGCACGATTTCCATTCAGGGCGAGGTGAAAATCAACGTGGCGCTCAGCCGCCGCTCGGAGCGGTTCTACCATGGCGGCTTCGATCAGACCGAGCGCTACCGGGGCACCAACGCGCTCATCGCCCCCAACCTCGACACGGGCAATCTTCTCTTCCATCTGTTCGCCACGCGCTACCCGCAAGCACGCACCTTTAGCGTCGTGCAGGGCATCCGGTTTCGGGGGGTGGATCTGCCGATGGACGTCGAGTCGGAGGATGCCGTGCTCGCGGTCAAGGCCAGCCTCTTGCGGCTCCACCGGTTCGGGGAGTGGGTGCGAACCCCGCGGGACACGTTCTTTGCGCGCCCCCGCATTCTCACGATCAACCCGGGCTCGACCTCCACGAAGGTGGCCGTCTTCCAGGGGGAGGAAGAGGTCTTCACCGAAGAGTTGCAGCACTCCGCCCAGGAGCTGGAACCCTTCGAAGGCCAGCGCATCGTGGCGCAGTTCGCGTTGCGCAAGCAGGTGATCGAACAAGCTCTGCAACAACACGACCTGAGCATGGACGGGATCGACGCCGTCAGCGCCCGCGGCGGCCTCCTGCGGCCCATCCCCCACGGTACCTATCCGGTCAACGAAGCCATGCGCCGCGACCTGCTCGAAGGGTCTCTCGTAGACCACGCGTCGAACCTCGGCGCCCTCATCGCCCACGCCCTCGTGCAGGACACCGGCAAGCCCGCCTTCATCGTCGACCCGGTCGTGGTCGACGAGATGGAAGATCGTTGCCGGGTCACGGGGATCAAGGACCTGCAACGCAAGCCCATCAGCCACGCGCTCAACCAGATCGCCACCGCACACCGCTACGCACACGACCACGAGGCCTTCTACGAGCACCTCAACCTCATCGTTTGCCACATGGGAGGAGGCATCTCCGTGGGCGCGCATCGCAAGGGTCGTCTGGTCGACGTGAACAACGCGCTCGACGGGGAAGGGCCGTTCACGCCGCAACGCTCGGGGTCCCTGCCCGTGGGGGACCTCATTCGGTTGTGCTTCAGCGGCAAGTACACGAAGGAGCAGATGCTGAAGCTGAACAAGGGGCGGGGAGGGCTGATCGACCTGGTGGGGACGGCGGACTTCAGGGTCGTGGAGCAACGGTATCTGGACAAGGATCCGGAGGTCGTCCGGGTGTTCGAGGCCCTGTGCTACCAAGTCGGCAAGTGGATCTGCTCGCTGGTGCCCGCCTTCGATGGCGAGCCCGTGGACCGCGTGCTGCTGACGGGCGGGATGGCGAGGTCCAAGACGCTCGTTGGGTTCGTGAGCAAGGCGTGCGCGCCGTTGGGGTGCGGATTGAGCGTCTACCCTGGGGAGAGCGAGATGATGGCACTGGCCCAGGGCGCCTTGCGGGTGCTCGAAGGGCGCGAGCAGCCGCGGAAATACGAAGTTTCGACGACATAGCAGGGGTGACCACTCAAGCCCTTCAAGGCACCAGCTTCTGGGACTCCGCGAGCACGTTGCGAATCCTCGGGTCGCCCCGCGGGTCCACCCCGGACGACCCAGCGGGATAGCCGTCTTCGATCCGGAACGATCGCTCCTGCATGCCCTCCACCACGATCACGGGCAAGTCGAGCGCGAGCGACGAGCTCATCGTCATGAACGCGCCGAGGTACACGCGCTCGCCGTCCGCGACCACGACGAAGGGCAGTCCTGCGACCCCCACCGGGGGAAGCTGATTGAGGACGTACTCGCTGCTGTACCAGCCGTCCCATTGCACCGTGTGCGTGGACGCCTCGTTCCAAGCGATGGACATCAGATGGATGAGGGGCTCCCCCGCCGCGAGCACGAGCGTCTCGAGCGGTGCCTGCGAGGCTTGCTGAGCCGTGATCGCAGGGTCAGCGAGGAGTCGCACCTCGAAGCGGTTCTGCCAAGACCATGGAGCCACGACGATGTCGGACGCGAACAGCCTCGCCCCGTCGACTGGCTCCCCTGGCGCGTCAGCCGTGACGCAGAACGAGGCCACCGTCGGCTGGTCCCAACCCGGTGCGTCGAGGGACAGGGAACCGATCGCCGTTGCCGCGGGCCACGACGCATCCCCGGCCGACACGCTGACCTCGAGGCCTCCCGCGTCCGCCGGGACGACGTAGTCCCCCGAAGCCAGCATGCCGAACGAGCGGACCATGAGGGACAGGTCCGTGCCCAAGGACTGCTTGGTGTGGAATCGCGCGACGAACCCCTCGCAACAGTCCATCACGAGCATCGAAGTGGTCACGGCGGGCTGGCCCACCACGACCCCATCGAGGCTGGCCTTGTCGGGCGGCGCGCAGAACTCGCCCCCCGCGTCGACGGGCGCGACGTCCACCACGACGTCCGCCGGTCCTGCGTCCTCGATCGATCCGTCGACGACCGTGGCGTCCACGGTCGGGACGTCGGGCTGGCTTGCATCCACGGAAGCTTCCGTGGCGGCTGCATCGGTTGCTTCCGCGGGGACGGTCGACACATTCCCCCCGCAGGACCACGACCCTACGGCGAGCAATGCAAGCAGCGTGCAAAGTGGCGTTCGGCGCATCGCACACCTCCGGGGCTCAGCCTACGGCGAAGCTGGGGACCGGGCCAGTCGGCGGGGGCCGGTTTGACTCGCAGGCATAGGCAGCCTACATTGCAGGCATGAAGCGAAGGCAAGACGCGGCGGCCATTCAATACACGCTTCGAAACGTGCCACCCGGTTTGGATCGCGCTCTTCGGCAGCGAGCCAAACAGCTCTCGAGGAGCCTGAACGAAGTAGCCATCGAAGCAATGACGCGGGGCGCAGGCGTGGCACACGCGCCTGTGGAGCGCCACGACATCGATTTCTTTTTCGGTTCCTGGGTGGAGGACCCGGACGTCGACCAGGCGCTGTCCGACCAGCGGAAGGTCGACCCGGACCTTTGGTCATGAGGCTCGCGCTCGACACCAACGCATACGGTGCTGCGGCTCGAGGGGAAGGTCGCTTCGTGGCCCTGACGCGAGCGGCTCATCATGTGTATCTGCCCTTCGTGGTCGTCGCGGAGCTGCGCGCGGGGTTCGCGGCGGGGTCGCTGGGGAGGCAAAACGAAGCGATCTTGGGGCAATTTTTAAGCGCGCCGCGGGTGAGCATCCTGTACGCCGACGATCAGACGACCCATCACTACGCACACCTCTTCGCTCAGCTACGCAGGCAAGGCACACCCATCCCGACGAACGATCTGTGGATTGCGGCCCTGGTCACTCAGCACGATCTCGCGCTGCTGACGAACGACGCGCACTTCTCCCACCTGCCGCAGCTTGCCCGGGCGTGACGCCCGCCCCGACGGCGAACGTGGTCAGCGTCTCGGTGGGATCGCGTCGAGGCCGAGTTGTCCCCCTGGGTTCATGACGTTGTGGGGGTCGAAGTGCTGCTTGAGAGCGCGCAACACGGCCATCTGCTGGGGACCCAGGTGGTCCTCCATCCAGGGGGCGAGCATGCGGCCCACCCCGTGATGGTGGCTCAGCGTTCCCCCGTGTTTCACGATCTGGTCGATGACTCCTGCTTGAAACGGCACGTACTCGTCGAGGCCCATGCGCGCCAGGAAGATGAAGTACAGGTTCGTTCCCTGCGGGTAGAAGTGCGAGGCGTGTGTCATGCACATCGTGCGCGGCCGGCTCTTGACGAAGGCGCGAACCCCTTGGTGCAAGCGGTGCAAGTTGTCCCACGTGACCCCCGCCTCGAGCGTGTCGATTAAGATGCCGAAGTCGTTGAGGTCCTCGCGCATGTAGGGCTCGGTGTAGCGCGTGCGCTCCCACTTCTTCGTGGCATAGCCACCGAGGGAGACCGCCCCGTGGCGCTTCGCGACCTCCTTGACCTTGCGTGACACCAGGCGCGTGTAGTCCCGATCTCCCTCGACCGTTCCCAGGCAAAGACAGCGTCGCATCGGCTCGAGGCCGAGCCGTGCCATGAGCGGGTCTGCAAACCCGGGCACCCCGTACAGCTTCAACCCCCGATCCGTCTCCTCCGGGTCGGAGATGCGGTACACCGCGGGACGCCCGAACTCGCCCTGCATGATCTCGCGACTCGCGTCCACGGCCGCCTCCCACGTCGGGTACATGAAGCCGAATCGCGCGCGGTTGTCGGGCATGGACCGGAAGACCTTCATCGTGGCCTCTACCAGGATGCCGAAGGACCCCTCGGAGCCCTTCATGATGTCGTTGATCCTCGGTCCGGTCGCCGTCGCTGGCGCCTCGATCGTCCGGAAGTTGCCCGCCGGGGTCACGTACTCCTGGCTGAACACCAGGTCGTACGCGTCCCCGTAATAGGTCGACGCCTGCCCCGAGCCGAGCGTGACGATCCAGCCGCCCACCGTGGAGTATTCGAAGGACTGCGGGAAGTGCCCGCAGGTGTAGCGACGTTTGCAGCCGAACCGCTCTGGGGCTTGCTGCAGGGCCGTCTCGTAGGCGGGCCCCATCATGCCTGGCTGCACACGCGCGACCTGGTTGGTCTCGTTGATCTCGAGCAGCGCGTTCATGTGCGTTCCGAGGGCGAGGGAGATCCCGCCCGCGTAGGGCCGGCAACCGAAGTTCACGGACGAGCCTGCCCCATAGGGTGTCACGGCAATGCGCTCGGCATCGCACAACGCCACGATTTTCTGCACCTCCTGCTTGTTCCGCGGATGCACGACGGCGTCCGCTACCTCGCGGACCACGCCGCTCCTGAGCTCCAGGATCTCCTCGGCGGTCTTGCCCGAGGCGTACTTCGTGCGGCTGTAGTCGTCGACGGCGACATTCTTGTCCCCGACAATGGATGCGAGGACGCCGAGCTGGTCTTCGGAGAGCCTGGACGGGCGGTCGAGCACCACGGGAGCGAGGCCCTCGTCGCGACGCTGCCTGAAGTCGGCCTCGGTCATGTCGAACTCCTGCATCATCATGCGCACCCAGGATTCGCTGGGGTGCTTGAAGGCGCGGGGGTCGCCGTACTTCGCGATGGAGCGGAACGTGCCGGCCGTGGGCGCGCTCTCGGACCAGGGTGGTTTCGTGGTTTTCGAGGTCTTCATGGGCGGCTCGTGCTCGGCGGGGATGATAGCCGAAGTCAGCCGGGTCGTCGTGCTACCGGAGTTCGAGCGCCAGCCAGCCGTCGGTCCCTTCGCGTCCGACCCGACGGCTCATCCAGGCACGCCCCTGCACGCACTTGCAGGGGTGGTCCAGGACGAGGCCGGCCCCGGTGGCGAGCCACTTCTGCTGCCCCGCGTCCCAGTCGCTCGCGAGTTCCGCGCGGAGGCCAGCGCCGAACGGAAGATGTCCGCCGAGGGACAGGGAGGTGCCCTCGCGCGACAGGTCGCCCACGGGAGTCCAGACGAGAGCTGAGGGGGAAAACGCGCGCGCGTCGACCGGGTCAACCCGAGTACGAGAAGCCACCTCGACCCTCGCCGCGACGGTGCGTGAGGTCCCGACGGAAGCGCGTGCCATCGCGACCGCGCCACGGTTTCGTTCGTGCGCGACGGTGGCCCCCTCCCCTTGGATGTCCAGCAACCCCACGTGAATCCCCAGGCGCGTGAGCATGGCCGAGCGAAGCGGGTCCCCTTCGAAGGAGCCGAGACGGCCGCCCGAGAGCTCCCAGCGCAAGCCTCGGTCCCCGCCGGGTGGGCCCAGCGCGGTGCGCATACCCGCGGCCACGAGCCAGCGCGCGCCGTGGTCGACGGACGGCGGACGAAAGGCGACCGGTCCCTCGTCGCTTCGCCCCGCACCCAGGGCGTGCGTACGCACGAACGGCTCGATCAGGTGGGTCGTCGACGCATAGTGCCGGATCAGCGGAAGGGCTGCCTCGGAGGTGGACCAGGCCACCGCGTCCTGGGCGTCGGTCCCTCCCGCGGTCGTAGCGTGAAGGACTCCTTGTCCGTCTACGGATAGTCTCACGGGTCCCCACCACCCGCCCCCGAGCAAGCGTACGCCCGTGGTGGTGACCTGTGCGGCCCCGGGGCCGTCGTCCTCGAGCGCGCGAAGGGCCCCCGACGCTTGCCACGACACCCCTGTTCCGAGGGCGCCCCCCGCGTCGGCAAGCAGGGACGGGCCCCAACGCATTCGGTCGTGCCCCCGCGGGCCGGTCGCCGCCACGCCAGCATGCACGAAGGCCGCAGACCACGGGCGAACCTCGAGAAATGCCGCGGCATCGTCGAAGGGCCGGGCCGCCTCGCGCAGGTCCACGAGCCCCGTCGTCCCACGAGATCCCCCGACCGCATCCACACGCCAGGACAGCCCGCCCGGCCTCGAGCCCCGTGTCACCCCCTCGGACGCGACGCGCACGAGGTCACCGTCCATGCGATCGAAGCGCACCGTGGTGCGGGAGGACGCCGTGACGAGCGACGGCTCGAGCTCGAACCCGCCCCGAGTATATCCGGATACGTATAGATTCATCCAGGCAAGGGACCCGTCGGACGCACGCCAGGGCAGGTGGAAGCCTGGCCCCAGCAGCAAGCCCCCGTCCCCTCGCCAAGCGATTCGAGGCGGAAGGAGCCCCGTCTGATCCGGGGCCCGGAGCCAGAGCCACGGGAGCCAGAGCACGGACGTTTCCCCCACACGCAGCGTGGGGTCGGTAAGCTGGACGTCCCCCGAAGGACACACCGTCGCCCGCTCGAACCCGAGGCTGATGGGAGCCCGGTCACAGGGACACAACGACAGCCACGCAGGTCCCTGCACGTCCACGTCGCCTCGGTCCGCACGAACCTTCAACGCCTCCGCGTGCAGCTCGTAGGCCCCACAGCGAGCTTGCACGTTCCCGTCGAGCGCGATGGCCTCCTTGTCCGGGTCCAACACGACACGGTCCGCGCGAAATTCGAGACACGGCTCTTGTGCTCCTGCAGACCAGCCGACGAGCAACACACACGTAGCAAGCGAGAAGGCGAGCCCGTCGCGCAGGCGCCCGGACCGCCGGGCCGCTGGAAAGAAAGCCATCGGGTGCGAGAGGGTCCGTGGGCTCAGGGCGCGGGAGGACCTAGCACGCCCGAGCCCGAGGAACCGCGGTTGCCCCGCGACCGCCTGCCACCGTCTGCCTTGCCCCTCCCCCGCTGGGGGTCACCCGGAAGCCCCTCGTAGTAGTGGCCCGGCGGGAACGTCACCTCCAGCACCACCACCTTGCCGGGCACCAACTCCACCAACCGCGCCGTCGGCACCACGTTCGCTCGCAGGTCCACGTTGAAGTGGACGTCGTTGCGGAATTGCCGAAGGCGGGCGTCGGCCACGGGCGTGTTGAAGTAGTGGGTCATCAACGCGTGCCGGTTGTTGTTGACCGGTACGCGGCAGTCCGAGAGCACGAAAGTCACCCCGCTTCGGGTCGTCACCTGCTTGACGGTCGGCACCCCGTGCACCTGCACGAACACCTTCGACGAGCCGTCACGAAGCATGCGAAATGCGGGGGCGTTGACCACCGCACGGCTCGTCGCCTCCACCCCACGCGCACGCGGCGGGGGCTTCTCCACCGGGGGCGGGGTCGCGGCGAAGGCCGATGCACCCTGGGGTTGCTCCAGCGTGACTTCCTTCACCCCGGGACACGTGGGTGGCGTCTCGCCCTTCTTCGGAACGTAGGTCGGATCGCATGGATCCTTCGGCTGGTTCCTGGCCGTCTGTGCGTCCGCGAGGGACACGGTCAACAACAGCGGGGCCATGCAGAGGGCGACGGCGGCACGGACCCGGGCGTAGCGTGAGGATCGAGGACCCATTCTGTCCATTGGACCACGTTCTCGGCGCGTCGCCAAACTCCCGTGCGAGCTGAACGGATGTTGCGGCCGAGGAGCCGTCGCGAGTTTCCAGGGTTCGGGAGTCAGGATTCGAGCAGCCCCCGCGCGAGCTCGAGGTCCGCGAGCGTCGCGAGGAATCGAGCGCTCTGGCCTGCATGCGCGGGAGGCAGCGTCGGGCACCGATCGATGAGGTGATGGAACAGGACGCGCTCGTCGTCGGCCAAGCTCGTGCCGATGGCGCGAAGTCTGGGCCGGATGAGCCAGGGCTTCTGGTCTGCGATCGCCGCGCGCACCGACGACACGATCTTGGCCGCGACGTTCCGCTCCACAAGGCTTCGCTCGAGCGCTGCGGCCGCGTGCATGGATACGTCGTGGAAGAGGAGGTGCCAGCCGATCCGGAAGGCGTGGTCGGCCGAGCAGCGACGAACGGCCTGGGAGGCGCGAGCCGTCGACCCCGCGAGGAGCTTCTCGAAGCCGAGGTTGCAGGTGGCGATGGCAGCCTCGGCTGCTTCCACCGGCCGGAAGGTCCGTCCCGCGAAGGAGCTGCCTGTCACCAGCACGTTGGTCAGGTAAGCGAGCTCCTCCGTGCGCTGGGCATAGAGCTCCGGGTCGGACTTGCGCATCGCCGCGATGGATCGCTGAAACGACGGGGCCGACTTCGCCTTGCCGCAAGGGAGCGCCGGCCTCACCGGCTCCGTCACACCGGCGTCCCGCAGTAGGCCCGTGAAGCGCGCCTGGCCGGCGTCGTCAAGCTTGGTCCGAGAGGTCGGCTGCGCCGACGGAGCCACTGACCGAAAGTACGCTTTGGTAACCGGGTCACGCTCCGGTGTCGCGATCGTATCCTCGAGGGTGACGACCCGCGGGAGCGCCAGGAAGCTGACCGCGTCCGTCGGGGCCACGAAGCCTGCTGCGGCCCGTCGGTCCTCACGCTCCGCGGCAGCGTCCACCTCGATCACCTCCTCGGAGGAGAGCACCTCGTACAGCCCGCCGTTGTCCTCGATGTACTCGGTGGTCGCGTCGCAGCATCGTTCGAGCAGCCGTCGCAGGTACGCGTGGTGGTTCTGGTCGAGCGCCAGCAAGACCGCCAGCACCGCGTCCCAGTGGTCGTGCCGCCTGGCGATCACGCGGTACTGCTCGATCTCCTCGCAAAGACAGCTCTCGAGCGCCTTCTCGACGAGGTCCACGTCACGATGACGATCCGACATCTCCACGGCGAGCGCATCGATGTCGATGACCAGAACCTGCCGCTGGAGTCCGAGGGTGACGAGCTCTTCGGGCAACTCCGTGAGCTTGTCGGCCACGAACTGCTCCCCCGACTCGAGCATGACCTCGAGCCACAAGGCGAACCGTCGCGCGTCGAAGGCTTCCGCCTGCCCCGGCTCCTGCGCTGCCCACAGGTCCTCGTCGAACATGTCCCGAAGCTGCTCGGCTGTGGCGAGGGCCACGATCTCTCCGGCGTCCTCGAGACCGACATGCCGAATGACGCGCCCAAGCGTGGACGCATCGAGCTCCCGCACGCGCGTCAAGAGGGCCGAGTCCTCGAGAATGCGGGCAAGCAGCCCGTGCGTCGTTTCAGCCATCCTCAGACTCCTTGACCCGCTCGGTTTCCAAGAAACAAATAATGAACGTTTCGTTCATCATTTATGTCGCGTGGTCGTTGTTGTCAACGTCTCGCGCGTCCGTCCCTCTCTCCCACACGGCATCGTGCAAGCCATCGGCAGGCACCGGCTGGATCGTGAACGGGATATCTGGGTCCAGGGAAAGCCCCAACGATTCCCCACTCCCTCTTTCGCGTGCCTCATGCTACGTCCGCTTGCGTGAGCATCACCACCCTGCCCGCTTCGGAGATCACCGCCCTGCTCGGCCGGGGGACGCGGTTCGAAGGCAAGCTGCTGTTCGACGGGCGCGTCCGCATCGACGGGGCCTTTCAGGGCGAGATTCGTTCGGAGGACACGCTCATCATCGGCGAAGGGGCGGAGGTGGACGCCGAGGTCGACGTCGCGAGCGTGATCATTCGAGGGGGCGTGGTTCGCGGGGCGATCCGGGCGCGCACCTCGATCGAGCTGTACGTGCCGGCGCGCGTCATGGCATCGCTGCATTCGCCGTCGGTGTTCATCGACAAGGGCGTGCACTTCGAGGGGACGTGCAAGATGGCGGAGATCGAAGAGGAGTTGAGCTCGGAGGGCTAGGAGTGCTTGCATACTCTCTGCTCGTGCTCGTGCTCGGTGGGTTGGGGGATTTGGGCGGAGTGCGAGACATCAACTAGGAACTGGGAACAGGAATGCGAATTCGAACCAGGAACGGGCGGAGTGTGACTGCGAGGGCCTTGCGTCAGGCATGACCCGCGCGTGCTACCTCCGCACCACCCCCCCACCCCTTCTGTGCCTTCTGCGTCCTCTGAGGTTTTCTCGACTCGGGCTCGACCTGGCCCAAACCCGTGCTCAAGGCCCCTCGGTGTCGCTCTTTCGCCACAGGTATTGCGCACGGTAGTGAACGGCCGGCGACTCCATCCAGCCCCACTGGATCGAGAGATTCCGCCCCGATGTGAACATATCGAGCCGCCCGTGCGTCCATTGCCTCGATGTCCCCACGTGCACGCCGCGAGATCTCTGGTACAACCGAACGGGCACGCGTCGTGCACCAAGAGCTCGTCGAACGTTCGGAGGCAACCGGCCCCACCGGTCGCCCCCCCGAGCCCAACCCCAACCCGTCGTAGACGAGGATGAGCACCATGCACCGTTGGATTCGAAGAGCCGCCCTTGCCCTCACGGCCCTCGCGCTGATCGGCTCCCCGGACGTTGCCGCCGCGGAAGCCCAGGACGACATCGTCCAGCGCCTCCGCACCTCGCGAGACTCCGAACGGTACGAGGTCCCCATCGACGGCCAGTCGATCAAGGCTGGTGGTGCGCGCATCCTCATCAACGCCCCGCTTCCCGTGGTCCGCACCATCATTCAGGACTACGCGCGCTACCAAGACTTCATGCCGCGCTTCAAGCGCAGCCGCGTCGTCGGGCAGAGCGAAAAGGCGACCCAGGTCTACCTGCAGGTCCCGATCCTCCACGGCGCCGCCAACGTGTGGAGCGTCGTGCAGTTCAACCAGCCCATCAAGAAGCCCGACGGGTCGGAAGTCATCCGAGGCAAGATGATCCCGGGCCAAGGCAACGTGCGGGAGTTCCGTGCGAGCTGGTTCCTGGTTCCCATCGACGCGAACACGACGCTGCTTCGTTCCGAGATACTCATCGTCCCCACGCTGCCCGTGCCCGGGTCGGTCGTGACGGGGGAGCTCGGATATGCCTCCGACATGGCCGTCACGTCGACGCGCAACCGAGCGGAGACCCAAGTCAAGGGCGCGAAGAAGTAGCCTTTCGTCAGCGCACCAGAGCCCAGGCCAGCAACACCAGGGCTGCCGCGCACAGCCCGCCAGCGACCCACACGAGCCATCGGGGAGCCGAGTGCGGCGACGACTTGCTGCCCTCCATCTCTTGCGTCGCCAACAAGGCCGCCGCCTTCATTTTCGCTTGAGCGAGTTGCTGGCGCCCCGGGTCCTCGAGCTCGGCGCGGTACTTCCCCGCCGCACGCCCCAATTCCCCGCGCTCCCACGCCATCTGCAAGAACCCATCGTGCGCCTTGGGGTTGTCCCAGTCCCCGAGCACGTTGCGCCACAAGACGTCGAGCACGTCCTCGTCGCTGCTGTCCATGCTCAGAACGCTTTCCGCGAATCGACGAGGATGGTCACCGGGCCGTCGTTGTCCACGAGCACGCGCATCATGGCGCGAAAGCGCCCGGTCTCCACGGGAACCCCGAGCGCGCGAACCTGCTGCACGAATCGCTCGAACAGCCGCTCGGCCTCGACCGGCTCCATGGCGTCGTCGAAGCTCGGCCTTCGCCCGCGACGCACGTCCCCGAACACCGTGAACTGGCTGACCGCGAGCACCGCCCCTCCCACGTCCCCGACGGAGCGCGACATCTTGCCGCTGTCGTCCTCGAAGACCCGCAAGCCCGCGACCTTGGACGCCACGATGTCGACATCCTTGTCGGTGTCGCCGCGCCCGGCCCCCACGAAGGCGACCAGACCGGGGCCGATCTCACCGACCACCTGATCGTCCACGTCGACCCGCGCATGCACGACGCGTTGCACCACGGCACGCATGGGTCACGCCTTGGTCAGGCCGAGCTCACGCGAGATGCGCTGGGTGATCTCGTAGTAGGACTTGCGGTCGTGGGGCTCGTTGAGGATGTGATAGTCCTTGTGGGACAGGCCCACGCAGCCGAAGCAGTAGCTGCAGGAGGTCATGCCGACACCGCGGATGAGGTAGGCGCTCTGCACGCAGCGCTCGCAGCCGATGCAATGATGGCAGGCGAGGCATCCCGAGCACTTGCGACCGTGGGAGCAATCGGAGCAGTCCTCGCAGTCGACGCAGTAGTGGGATCGCACGAGGCCCGTGGAGCTGCGGCAGAAGGTGCAGGAGGAGCAGCGCTCGCAGCCGAGGCAATCGATGCATCCCTGGTTGTCGCGCAGGGAAGCATAAGAGCGTGCGAGGTCCCGGAAGCGTGTTTCGAACTCGGCCTTGTTCATCCCACGCTCGTCGAAGGTGCGGAGCCGGTGCCCCGACCGCGTAGCATCCTGCGAAGGGCCGCGGCGGCCTGTCGGGTATCGTGATCGTCGGCTTGGTCCTCGATGCGGCGCAGGCGCTGCTCGAGGATGGGGCGCCGCTTCGGAAGCTCGCCGGCGAAGATGGACACGAGCTTGGCGATGGATTCGCGCACGCGCTCCTCGTCCACGTGCTCGAGCATCTGGACGTGGGTCTCCTGGTCCTCCGGGAAGGCGAAGCCGGCGGCCAGGAACGCGTCCGCAGCCTTGGAAATCGACGCGGACCCAGTGGCCGTCAAGAACTTGCCGAGCAAGCGTCGCCGCTCAGCGTGCTTGGGGTCCGCGTCGAGGGCCGGGGGCAAGACGATGCGTGCCGCCGTCTTGGGCAACACGGGCTTCTCCTCCTCCACGACCTTGGGGGAGAACAGCGCCTCGAGCGCGCTACGGTGCTGCTTGGCCGTCGCATTCGCGCTCGCGGTGGCCTCCCGCTCGTGGTCTCGATCGCGGTTGTTGCGACGCTGAACCGACCCGTCGCGCATCTGATCGATTTCCCGCCACGACTTCTTCTTTCGCTCACCTTGCATCACTTCGTCCTCACTACGCCACGAAGGCTCGTGGAAAGGCTCCCTTCGCGTGCGGACACGCTGGGCGCGATCGACGCTCGATCTCGTGGATGACGTTCAATTGAATCGGTTGCACGATCGCGTTACTGCCGTGACCCATGCTGCCGATGGGCAGCGGAGCGGGGATTCAGGCCGGGCTGTGCCGCGGGTTGGCGCACGACCCATCACGTGGGGCGTGTGCCGGAAGCTTGAAAATCCAAGCACGGACCTCGATGGGGCGCAAGCCGTCAACGTCGAGTTTCGGTAGGCGGCGGACCGATCTGAGCCGGATCACGTTGACGGAGCGCCAACGGCCAAACTGGTGAGCGGGGGACCGGGAACCGACGGAACGGACGTTTTCTTTCGTTCCGTGCTTCCGGCCCCGCATTCATCAGTCCTGGTCCGGTCCTGTGTCCGCGGAACAGACCATCTCGTACTTGCGGTTGGTCTGGGCATCCCATACGGCCAAGGGGATCGTCCTCGAGGCATTTCCGGCGAGCCATGCCTGGTGACGCCCGAATCGAATCTCGTCCTCCCGGGCTCGCCCCGACATCGCCTCGACGCACGACCGCTCGCCATGGACCCGAACGCGCATCCGGATGCTCCCGCCGAAGCCCGCACCCTCGGGCAAGACGAGCCGCGGGGCCACCGGAGGCTGCAGGTCCAGCAGCCACCCATCCTGGCCCGGGGCACAGGGTGGAGGCACCCGCCCCCCAAGGTCCGTGGGCCCCCCGTCCTGAACCGCCATTAACTCCCCTGTCGAAGTGTCGATCGGAAGGGCGTAGCCGCGCGGACCGCCGTCGGCCCCCGGGGCGACTCCCCACAGCGCGATCCCGGGCCCCCGGGCCCGCCGCACCAACTGGAGCCGATCATACTGGTGCGCCCGCGCCCGCGGGTAGTTGCCCAGCAGCCTCACACGCCCCGTCGCATCCACCGCGTGGACCGTAGCCAACGCCGTCCCCTGTCCGCTCAGCAGGTACCATCCCTCCTGGCTCCGCACCGCGGACATGATGATGGGAAGCATCTGCGCCCCGGAGAAGAGCAGCTCTATCGGGGCCTCCCCATCCGTGAGCGAATACACCTGGCACTGGTTGTGGCCCGGGCACCACCCGATCACCGCCGAGCGCCCCCCAGGGTCCGCCACCGCCGAACGAACCGCGTTGAGAAGCATCGACGCGACCGTAGGGTCCGACCACGGCGACACGGCAGGAGAGGTGGTGACCGGCAGGCCCACGGCGTCATACGGGTCGTCGAACGCCACCATCCACCTGCCGGCACGCGACCAGTCCGCGTTCTTCGGTCCCCACGCGAACGCCTTGAACCGCATCTCACCGTAGTCACGCCCTCCCGCGACCCCGACCTGATCGGTCCCGAGGGTCGGAGGGGCCAGAGGACCGAACGGAGCCCAACCGCGAAAGTCCGCCACCCCGAAGACCCCAACGGGAATGGCAACCGATGGGGGCCGCCGGTACCCTGGCGCGCTCGGCGAAGGAGGCGCTGACGTCGGGATGGGAGGCGACGCACGGCCGGTCGGCGCGCACGTGAGCCGCAGGGACAGGGGTCGGTTGTAGGGGGGATGCGACAGCACCGTCTCGGTGGACTCTTCGAGCTCTCCCGCATCCGCTGGCTTTCCCCAGCCGACACGCAGCCACCCTTCCACCGCGCACCCCACGGCCGAGCACCCCCTCGTGGTGCTCGTCTTGCCGGGCCGTGCGACCGGCAACGAGAATTCCCGCCAGGTCAGCCCCCCGTCGGTGGTCTCGAGCCCTTCCCCGCCGTAACGCCACACCAAGCCGACACGACCGGATACAAGAATGATCCCAGGGGTCGTCTGCAGCGGACCGGCCTCGACCTTGCCGTCCAGCCCCACGTGCAGGCCAATGACCGGCCCACCGCCCTCCACCCAGACCCCCAGCACGCCCGGCTTGACCTCGATCGCGCCCTGCAGCCACAGCCCGCGTCGCACGAGCGCACGCTGCCGCTGCGACAGCTTGTCGAATGACAGACTGCGCGTCACCGCCTGGCTGCCGTCGAGCACCACGAGACGCGCCTCCGCGCCCGGTCGGGGAGCAATGAGGATCGCCACCCGCCCGTCCGCGAGCGCCACCACGCGCTCGGCCCCGAGATCTCCTTGGAAGCGGATCTCCCGGTGGCTTCCTCGTGCATTCCGTACGCAGTACTGAGACTGGTCCACGATGGGCTCGCCCCCGGGGCACGGCGCACGCACGACCAGAGCGCCATTCCCACTGGAGAACACCGCCTTGGGCTCCGGATACGTGAGCACCGCGCGAAGCGTGCGAGGCGCCTCGTACGCATAGACCACCGTTGCGCCCTGCCGCGCCCCACACACGAAGCCCACGCCCGACCCCAGCGCCATGCCTTGGCACTCGGAGAACGACTCGGGATAGGCATCGCGAACCGTGCGAACGATCGACCCATCCTCCATCGACACTTCGAGCAAGTCGCCCCCGTCGGCGACGAGGGCTCGCGACGGCGAGATCGGGCAACCGCGCTCGATGGCGAGGCGGAGCGGCCGTCCGCGTGACGGTCTTGGCTCCTCGCTCGGCTTCGCCTTGGCGGAAGGTGGGACGTAAGGGGCGAGGGTCCCTTCGGCGTCGAGGGCGTAGGTGCGTCCCTGCACCTGGGTCTTGATCAGGATCGCGTCGTTCTCGACCGCCAGCGACTCGACCGCCTCCGGGATTCCGAGCGGCACCCACGTGGCGCCTGCGTCGAACGTGGCAAGGGGGCCGCGAAAGTCCGGCACGGAGACGGCTCTCCAGGCGTCGGCGAAGACCATGGGGCCTTGCCCTGTGGGCATGGGCAAGGGGCCGAGGGGCCGGAACTCTCCGGAGGCGGGATCGATCGCCACGGTGCTGGTGTTGGCGCGACGGCTCGCCAAGTAGAGGCGGTCGAAGCCAGCGATGACGTCGTCGTAGCGGCCGCTGAGGCGAACGAGGGACTCGAGGGGCGAGAGCCAGTCCTCGGCTCGCCACAGCTGAGTGGAGCTTGTGGTGGCGCTGACGAAGAGGTATCCGCCGCCGAGACGGGAGGGCAAGGACAACGCGAGGAGGTCGGAGCGTCCTGCGGGCAGCAAGCCGGGGGCTTTTCGGATCGAGCCGTCCGGACGCTCCGTGATGCGCATTTGCAGCGCGAGAAAGCGCTTGGTGCCGTCGGGCTCGACACCGTGGGGTGGTTCGGCGTCGAGGTCTGGGATCAGACGCGACGGCTCGATGCGGAGAGAGGGAGGCGTGAGAACCCTTGCGGTGGTGGGGCTCCTGGGCTGGACTTCTGGCGAGGCACACGCTGCGGTGAGCAGGGCGAGGGCCAGGAGAGCCGGGGAGCGGGGGAGCATGGGTCGCATGGTAGCGCGGTCTGCATCCCTTCGCCCACAACACGAAGGCATGGTCGGTCAGAGCGTCGTCATTGCGCCGGAGTCACCTCGATCACGACCCGCACCGCCGCGGGCTCGCCGTCGTCGAGCCGCGTTCCCGGAGGAATCGACAGCTCGCGCGTCAGCACCGACGCCCCCTTGACCGCGCCGAGGTCCACCGGTTCCGTCTCCACCCGCACGAACGTGCCCACGTCGCTCTTGCGAACGACGAGCTTGACCTGTTCGGGCACGGACCTGAGGTGAACTTGCTTCCACGTCGCAGGCAGCTTCCCTTCCGTCAAGACCCGGACGGGGAAGGGCTTGGTGATCGTCTCGTGCGCGACGATCGTGATGGTGTCCGGGGCGATGCGATGCAGCGTGATGCCGCGGGGAAGCTCGAGGTCCTGCTGCCCGAGGCGAACCTGCTGCGAGCCGGGCCGAATGTCCGCGGCGTTTACCGTCACCGTGAGGGATGCCGGGTCCAGGCGACGGAAGCCGCGCTCGGTGGCGGCGAGCGTGACGAGCACGTCGGAGGGCCGAGGCTGGTCCAGCATGAACGAAGCAGGAGCGTGCAGGAGCACGACGGGGACGCGGTGGGTTCTTCCCACGTTCTCGCCTTGGGGCCCCACGGCGAGCACCCAGATGACGGCGGCGACCACCACGGACAGGACCCTGGCCGGGAGGCGGCGAACCCATCGCAAGGCTGCGGAGGACGGGTGCACGGGGGTGATGTGGTCGAGAAAGCTCGCCAATCGCGTGCGAAGCTCGGAAGCGGCCGCGATCTTCTCGAGGCGCCCATCCTTTGCGAGGCTGACCTCGCCGCGCTCCTCCGACACCACGAGCACGAGCGCGTCGCACCGCTCCGAAAGTCCGAGGGCCGCCGTGTGTCGCGTACCGAAGGGCTCGTCCCCCGCGATGCGCGTGGACAGCGGCAGGTGCGCGCCGAACCGACGAACCCAGCCTGCATCCACGATCACCGCGCCGTCGTGCCCCGGCGAGCTCGCGTCGAAGATGCTCATGAGCAGAGGCAAGCTGACCTTGCCGTCGAGCTCCGTTCCCCCTTGCAAGTGGCGGTCGAGCGGGTCGCACCCGGGAAACACCACGAGCGCACCGGTCTTGCTGCGCGCCAAGCGCATCGCGCTCGTCACCACGTCGTCCACCCACAGCGTCGAGGGTTTGTCCGCGCGGGCCGTGCGGAGCGCGTGCGGGTTACCGAGCCGCTCGAAGGCGCGACGTATCTCCTCCTGGAAGATGATCACGAGGGCGAGGAGCGCGACCGTGATGCCTGCCTGGAACAGGACGAGAGTAAGGGCGAGGTCGAGCCATCGTGCGACGGCGTAGACGGCGACGAGGGCGACGACGCCCAGCATGACGAAGCGGGATCGGGATTGGCGGAGCCAGGACAGGAGGGCGTAGACGAACGCAGCGACGAGGAGCACGTCGAGGGCGTCGACGGGGCGCAGGTTGTTCCAGAGGTCGCTTGCGAAGGTGCCCAGGCTGGTCAGCATGGTTGGGGAGGCAGCATGCTCCCGGGCGGGGCGCGGTGCAATCGGGGGGAGGGCCATCAAACTGATGGTTCCTTGCGTCGATATGACTACCTCGTGGCCGTCCCTCCCGAGTCCGAATCAGTCAAGAGTGCTGCCAACCTCCTGGACCGTGACGTGGTGGGCGAGAAACTGGTGAATCAATCTGGGACCGCGCACCGGGAATGGTCAAGGGGGAAGTGGTGCGCGGGTGGGAGCCCGGGTCGGTACAATTCCGCCGACGTACGGGGTTCGCCAGGTCAAGAGCCCTGGCAGGCGATGCGGACCTGCACAGACGCGTTCGGATCGGCTTGGACCCTCGCGCAAGTAGCAGGGCAGAGCTGAATCGTCGTGGGAGTCGCATTGTTGTCGTAATGCCACTCGTTGTTCGCCCCGGTGCACCCCGCAGCGTCGGAAACCCGGATGAACTCCTCCGCAGGCGGCGGACTGCTACCGTTGGCATCGTAGTCCACGGCGACCGCGTCGGGGTCGAGCACGCCCTGGCTCGGCGCGGGCACGGTGAACGTGCAGCCGAGTACGGCTTGCTGAATCTGCTGCAAGGCGCTGATGAACGACGTGGGGTCACCGTCCCCCACGTTCCAGTGGTGGCACGTCGGGTAGGACCCGCCGCAGGTGTCGCCCGGGTTGTCGGGGTGAGAAATCGCCCCCGGGTAGCTCGCCCAGGACTCGAGATTGCCAAAGGTGGCTCCGTCCATTCCCACGATGAAGGTGTGAATGCCGGTGGCGTTGTAGTGGTTCTGGACGATGGCTCGCATCGTGTCGTTGCTCGTGGGCGTACAGGTGGTCGGGTCGCCGTCGGTGATCAGAATTCCGATGATGACGCGGTCGGGCACCTGGCTGGCCGCGGTGAAGGCCGCGAGGCCCTCGAGCGCGGCGCGGGTGGGCGTCCCGTCGTAGGGGGTCTGGGCGTTCATGGACGCGATGAGCTGAACCGCATCGCCGGTGAGGTTGACGAGACCCACCGAGGGGACGTCGTAGCCGCTGCAGATGCTCGCATAGAAGAACTCCAATGCAGCTCGGTTTCCCTGGGCCGAGGGATCCTGAACGTACCCTGCAATGGCGTTGATCGCGTTGCACCACCTGGATGCGATGGTTGGGGGATTCGGCCAGGTGACGTCACAGTCGCCTACCGAGCAGTTGTCGCAGAACGGCTGCGTCATGCTGCCGGACCGGTCGAGCATGAAGTAGATGTCGAGAGGGACGGGTTTGGCGGACACGGTTTCGTCCACGCACGCATCCTGAAGGGTCGTGTCGTGGGTTGGAGCGTCGTAGCTGAAGTCGGCGTCGAAGGAGCCCGCATCCTGACCGCCGGCTCCGCCGGTGGCTGCACCGCCGCTGCCCCCGGTTGCGCCGGCGCCCCCCTCTCCCCCGGCGGCCGAGCCAGCCGTTCCTGAGGCTCCACCCGTGGCCGTCGCCCCGCCGCTCCCGGCGTCGGCGGTGCCTCCCGTGCCTCCGCCGCCTGCGCCGGCGTCCACGCGGTTCGCGGACGGAGACCCATCGGTGGATCCGCAGCCGGCGCAGAAGAGCCATGCGCCAACGAGTGGCGCGCCCCGAAGCAGTCGACGAGCGAGGCTCATGTTTGGAAGTATCTGTGGAGGGAGCGGCAGACGCAAGGGGCTTGGCGCGTTCCGGACCGATGCTGTTGCACAACTCGTGTCGTCGATTGCGCGCTTCGAGCAGGTCGGTGCGGGTCAGGGCCCGCGCGCATCGTGATTGTCCTGGGGCTAACGGGACATGCCCCGTGGCGCGGGGTTTGCTTCGTTCACGCGCATGTCCCCTCTTGCCCGTTCACTTCTTGCCGTCGCCGTCGCCTGGCTCTCATGCGGCGCCCCGCTGGCGTGCGCCCGAGGCGCGGAGGAAGAAAACGCGGTCCCCGCTCCCGGTCAGGCGAGCCTCGACGGAAACCTTGGCGACCATCCGGGGATCGACGCAACCGCCGGCGCGTCGGGCGGCGCAGGCAGCGGGGGTGCCCCTGCGGCAGGCGCGGGCGGTGGCCCCGACGGTGGCCTGGCCGGCACAGCAGGAACCGGAGGGTGGACCGGCGGAGCGGCCGGAGTAGGCGGTGCCGGCCCCGCGGGAACCGGAGGGGCTCCGGCTTGTACTTCCGACTCCGACTGCGACGACGCGAACCGTTGCACGAAGGACGCGTGTCTCGGAGGCCAGTGCGAAAACTCTCCTGCGCCGTTCGGGACTCCCTGCGATGACGCTTCGCTCTGCAACGGCCGGGAAACCTGCAACAGCGCGGGCGTGTGCCTGCCGGGCACCCCGCCGACGCCGGACGACGGCGACCCGTGCACCGTAGACAGCTGTGACCCCGCTTCGGGTGTGCAGCACGCGCCGTTCGCGTGCGACGATAGCGACGCTTGCACGAGCGATACCTGCGTTCCGTTCATCGGATGTCAGCATGCGTCGATTTCCTCGGACGATGGCGATGCTTGTACGGTGGATACGTGTGACTCGTCGACGGGGCTACACCACGAGCCGCTGGACGGGTACGAGGCGTGTGCATACGCTTGCGAGGCTGCGTATCATGTCGTCGCGGTGGGCTACAGCGCGAACTGTGGCAGCGGGTGGAACAACAATCAGGTTGCTTGCGAGCCCACGTGCGGAGCGCAGTACGCTGTTTGTGGATACCAGTGCGCCCCCGGCTACCACGTAATCGGTCGCGCGTATGCGTCGGCCTGCGGAGCGTGCTGCAACAACAACCAAACCAAGTGCGAGCGTACCGACAACGCAGCATTCTGGCACTGCGGCGCCGGATGCCCTGCGGGGTTTCACCCCACGGGATACTCGTATGCGCAGGCGTGCGGCACCACCTGCTGCGGCAACAACCGAACGAGTTGCGAGCCCGACACGGGCAGCTCGTTCAAGATGTGTGGGAGCGGTTGCCCGCAGGGCTATCACATCAAGGCAGCATCGTATGTTCAGGCCTGCGGCGGAAGCTGCTGTGCCAACAACCAGGTGACGTGCGAAAAGACATAGGGGTCGCGATCACCACGAGCGCAGCGGTCTTGCTGCGCACCAAGCCCATCGCGCTCGTCACCACGTCGTCCACCCGCAGTGCCGAGAGGGCAGTCGCGTTCGCCCACGGCTAGCGGCACTCGCACCAATCGGATTGATGGTGGGTCCCGTCACCGCAGCCCAGCACGTTGGCGGGCTCCTTGACACACCCTGGCTCGCCCCCGAATTTCGCGAAGCAAACAAGCCCGGCGGCCGCGCAAAACGCGTCACACCCGGCGCCATCCGCGAATACTCCCGCGCAATGATCCACGGTCGACTCGCAGACTTCCCATGCAGAATTGGCTGACGAAATGAGCGAGCAATCCACTCCCATCCCACCTCCGGACCCGGCCGATCCCTCGTCCACACTCACCTCATAGAGCTTTCCGTGACTCCCGTACTCCCACGTACCCACGTAGAGATGCCCACCCGAGGGAGCCACACTCCACGCCGCAGCCTCGGGGAACGTACAGACCGTCTCCCAGGAAACCCCGTCTCGCGACATCAGCAACGAGGAGTCGCCCGTCGCCTCCTTCCAGCCATCGCTCGTACCCGCCCAAAGCGAACTGTCCCACGCCGCCAACTCGGTGACGTATTCAGCCCCCACCGGGTGAACCATCTCTGGGCTTCCGCCGTGGAAGGCCCATATCCCCGTCGGTCCTTGGGACCGACTCGTCGTGCTGGATAGATACAATTCACCGTTCCAAGACAGGGCGCGAAAGAACCTCGTGGGGGTATTGCCGGACGTCCAATCCGTACCGTTGGCGCTCGCCAGCAGCTTCCCCAGCCCCTCGTTCTCTCGCACACCGAGCGCGTACAGCACGCCCCCGTGGGCTACGAGGTGACGCAAATAGAGGTCTTCATCCCCGCTGTCGAAGACCGTGTTCCAGGTCAAGCCATCGGCTGAACGAAGAATCTTGCCGCTCCGATGAGTCGCATAGTCGTAGTTGACGGCATAGAGCTCGCCCCCGTGGACCTCCAAGCCGCACCCGATCAATCCCGGTCCCCCGTCGTAGACTCGCTGCCAGTCAGATCCGTTGGAAGAGCGATACAGGTAGCCGTCGCTCTCGGTGTTGGCGTAGAGGTGTCCTTGGAACTCCCTCATGGCGCAGACGGACTCCGCGACACCGCGAAGGCCTGGCTCGACCCTCCCCCAAGGGGGATACTCGAACAGCATGCTCTCGGACGTATGGCCGTATCCAAAAAGCCCCACGAACAGGTTGGAGCCGAATTCCCGCATGGCGAAGATGCCGTCCGTGGGTGCCGTGCCCACCGGATCACAGCGATAGCTGCGGGGACGGGGACCTCCGCCGGAGCCCCCCGTGCCCGTTGCCCCAGCACCCATCCCTGCTGCGCCAGCGACGCCTGCGGCTCCACCCACGTCGGCCTCGGTGCCTCCCGTGCCTGCGCCACCGGAATCTGCCATGCCGTCGGAGTCAGCATCCCCCGCATCCGTTCCCCCAGCCGGTCGTGCGTCGTCGCTACCGCCAGAGCACGAAGCGATGAGCATCAGGCCAGTGATGGTGCACAAGAGGACAGCGGATCGGTTCTTCATCGGGCACTCCAGACGGATCAAGGTTCCAGGAGACGTTCTGGACCGAATCCGAAGCGGACGTCGTCGAATCGAGCGGGACGGTCACGGTTCCCGATAGGCAGTAGGTGCCATGCAAGTCTTTGGGGTAGGAGTTCGAATCATCGCGCTGCATGATGCGCTCATCCCAGCGTCATACCACGAGTTCGTGAAAGACAAGCACGAGGGGTTGATTCCCTTGCTCGTGGTGGTTTAGGTGTTTCCGAGAGGTTCCCGTGTCCAAAGTCTACTTCCGATACGCCGCGATGAACGCCGGCAAGAGCACGCAGTTGCTTCAGGTTCGGCACAACTATCACGAGCGACACCAGCGGACGCTGCTGCTCAAGCCCCACATCGACAACCGTGACGGGCAAGACGTGGTCAAGCCCCGAATCGGGGGGCTGGTCGCGCGTGTGGACGCCTTGCTCTTCCCCGACACGGACGTTCGCTTGTTGGTGGAGGAGAACCGCGAGACCTCAGGACGCTTGGACTGCATTCTGGTCGACGAAGCCCAGTTTCTCACGCCCGTCCAGGTGAAGCAGCTGTGTGAGGTCGCCGACTTCCTCAACGTCCCTGTCATGTGTTACGGATTGCGGACGGACTTTCGAGGGGAGCTGTTCGCCGGGTCCGCGGTGCTGATGGCTCTGGCGGACGACATCGAGGAGTTGAAGACGATCTGCTGGTGCGGGAAGAAGGCCACGCTCAACGCGAGAATGCTGGACGGTCACGTGCAGCACGAGGGCCCGCAGGTCCTCATCGGCGGCAACGAGACCTACACCTCTCTTTGCCGCAAGCACTGGCTGCTCGACGAAGGGGAGCCGCCGTCCGACGCCTCTGCCAGATCTGTGACGACGCCGTCGCATCAATGACAGTTTCGGCTTGAGCGACTTTCCTACTCCGGGCGGGACGACGCGGGCTCTTCTTCCAGACCGCGGGGCATCGAGCCGGGGCTTTCGTCGAGCATACGAACGGAGAAGACCGCGGCAACGACGGCGGCGCTGGCGAGGCTGAATGCCAAGGGACGCTCCCACCATCGCCAGGGTCGGACGGCCGCTTCGCCGAGCACCTCGCGAGCCACTGCACTTCGCAACCGCGCCCTGGCGGCGGCGGAAGGACGAGGTTCGGAGGGTGCGGTCTCGATCTCTCGCTTGAGGACGAAGAACTCGTGCAAGCAACTCGGACAAGACCCGAGGTGCTGCTCGACGCGATCCCGAGAGGCGTCGGTGATGACACCGAACTGGTAGGCGACGAGCTCGGGTCGGACCTGGTCACAGTTCATCTCTTCACCTCCTGACGCAAGCGGCCGACCATCTGGTGCATCCGCGACTTCACGGTTCCCACGGGCACGGCGAGCACCTCGGCGACCTCTTCGTAGGAAAGCCCCCCCGTGCGCAGTTGATAGAGCTCCGCGAGCGGCGCAGGAAGTCGCTCCACCGCGCACCGCAGCGCCTTGGCCGCTTCCTGGTCCTGCAAAGCCCGCTCGGGGTGGTCGTCGGGGGCTTCGAGGGGCACAACGGACTCGAGCGCGTGCGCTGCCCGCCGCCGGGAACGGAGCCGGTTCAGGCAAAGATGCCGGGTGACACCGTAGATCCACGCCCGGAAGCTGGTCGCCGATTGGCCTCGGTCGCGCTCGCGCAGGACGGCCAAGAACGCCTCGTGCAGGAGGTCCTCGGCCTCGTGATGGTCGCCGACGTGACGCAGAATGAACCCGAACAGGGGTCGCTCGTAGCGCTCGTACAGGGCGTCGAAGGCCCCGAGGTCCCCCCCGAGCAGTCGTTCGTACAGGGCCTCGTCGGATGCCATGGCCCTAGCTCACGGACCGGGGGGCGAGGGCAGCCCTCAACGCCGCCACAGAGACGAGCAGGGTCGAAAACACGACGATGACGAGGGCGAGCACGACGTTGTTGAGCGACTCGGCGCAGCCCAAGGCGGCGATCTGGACCTGATCGGGCAGAGCAACCTTCTGCACGTAGCGGAACGTGTTGATCAAGCCCGTCGCCGTGCCCAGAAGCCCTGCACCAAAGGTCATGACGCCCAAGCTTACCACCAGTTGGACCCAGCGACGTTCCGGCCGCAGCAGCAGCACCACGGCCGAAGCGACCAGAAAGAACCCGAACAAGGTCGTCGGGTACATGCCCCAGCCGCCGTCACGGAAGAAATCGTTCCACATGTTTGGCTCCTTTCGCGCCGCGGGGTTTCTGACCCCACATGAGTGAAGGAACCGGTCGGGGGAAAAAGTTCGTCGATCGCACGCCGTGCTACACTTCGTTCCATGTCTGTCGTGCGCTATGCCCTCGATCCCGCCGACCCGCGCGCTCCCACCCGGGAACAGTGGGAGGCGATGTCGCCGGCCGAGCGCAAGCAGGTGCTTGGCATGTTGCCGTCCGAACTGCCACGCCGCGCGGCGCCGGAAGGGGACCACCACCGCATCCCGAAGGAAAAAGCCGCTGGCGCCTTGGACGAGTTCTTTCGTCGCATGGGGCGGCGGGTGTACCTCTCCGCCGAGCTTCCCGTGTACTACCCGGGGGAGCCCTGGTTCGCGCCCGACCTCATTGCGGTGCTCGACGTGGAACCGGACCCGCGCGACAAGTGGGTCGTGTCGGCCGAGGGCAAGGGGCTCGACTTCGTCCTCGAGATCACGCTGTCAGGCGACCGGAAGAAAGATCTCGAGAGGAACGTGGCGCGCTACGCGTCACTTGGGATCCCCGAGTACTTCATCCTGGATCTGCGGGCGCAGCGCATCGTGGGCTACCAGTTGGACCCGTCGCGACCGCATACCTACGGATCGATCGTGCCGCAGGGTGGGCGCTGGGCCTCGCGCGTGCTCGGGCTCGATCTGGTGTTGGAAGCGGGGAGGGTTCGCTTCTTCGTGGGTTCTGCCGTCTTGCTCGAGGCTGACGAGATGATCGGGCGGCTCACAGGCATGGTGGACGCTCTCGTTCGCAAAGAGGAGGAGCTCGCGTGGTCGCTGGAGCGGGAGCGGCAGCGCGCGGATCGGCTCGCCGCACGGCTGCGGTCGCTCGGGGTCGATCCAGATGCAGAACCTGACCCGGACGAGAGCGTTCGGTGAACGGTACGTAGAAGCGCCCCCGTCCAGCACGATCCTTCCTTCGTCGTTACCACCCGACGTGCGAACAGCCTTGGTTGTACACATCCGCGCCAACAAATCCGTCGCCCGTGTCTATCCCGATCGGGACATGCAGCGGACGAGGCCGTCACCTCGCCAGCGACTTCATCCAGCAGCACTTCTTGAACTTCTTGCCGCTCCCGCAGGGGCATCGGTCGTTGGGGCCCACCTTGGCAACCGTGGTCTTCTTTGGCTCGGCTGGCCTCTTCCCCTCCGCCCACCACTTCGTCCTGGCCACGGCATCGTCCACCAGTCCCGGCTCCCGTTTGCGGGCCTTGGCGAGGGCCTCTTCCACCGAGAGCCTGGCAGTCGCCTCGACATCTTCCCAGCTGATGTAGATCTCCTCCACCCGATCCTCGTCGAAGGCGCGCCGAAGCACCTCGAGGTTCTCTCCAGGATGAACGTTCGCGCTCTCGTGGACGACCACGTCCCAAGCATGCGAGGGCTCGCGTTCCAGACCTTCCTCCAGGAGGTACCGGTGATAAGCCACCAGCTCGTCGCGTGAAAGAAGGCCGTGCAGGACGCGCAGCGTCAGGGCATGGAGAGCCGCCGCACGCGCGAACTCGTCGACCTCGGGGTCCTCGATCAATGCCTTGACCGGGTCGAGTTCGGTCCCACACACGGACGCGAGGATCGAGGAGAAGTCCTCCGTGAGGACGTCACCCATCAAGTCCTCCAACGTGTCCGAGGGGAGGCGGGCGATGCGCAGCAGCGGATCGAGGGCCCGCTCCTCCCGCAGTTGCGCGAGCAGGACCATCGCGAACAAGTGGCCGTTGTAGTCCTCGGGAACGTCGTCCGGTGCCGCGAGGGCGCGTTCGAGGATGGCGAGGAGGGCCGGGACGATCTCGTCACCGCGCGCAGCGGCCTCGCGCAACGCTTCCTTGGGGAAGCTCCGGCCCCTTCGCTCGATGTGTTGGAGGATGGTCTCGACGTTCATGACTTCACTCCGGCGGCGCAGCGGGACCCGACGGCTGCGCGGCTTTGATCTTGGACGTCACCCCGCGATCTCGGGGTGGCCAGGAATGTGTTGCGCTCCTCGCCGGCCCAGCGAGCGGTGGTTTCGACCATCTCCGCGTTCGTGAAGTAGACCAATCCCATGGCGCTGTCCTCTCTGCCCTCCGCCCAAGGGGTCAAGCTCGAGTTTGACCGCTCAATATCACGCCACGGCTCGAGACAAGCTGGGATTCTCGCCCGAACCTCCCTCCACGACTTCGCCCAGGACTGCGTCCTGCCCACCGGCCTCCCGACCACGCTCGCAGGACTGCGTCCTGCCGCGTCTGCTCTCCCCAATGGCGGAAGGTTCCCCTTGCCCCGCCCGTATACCCGAGACCATCTTCCGCCTTTGGAGCATCCGCATGACCGACGTCGCCATCACGAAAACCTCCCAGCTCGACGACATCCTCTTCTCCCGACCCGGCATCACCCGCATCGACATCCGCGGCGTCTCCCTCGACGAGCTCCCGGCGGATTTCTCCAAGCTCACCGAGCTCGAGCTCCTGTTCTTCAACAACTGCGCCCTGAAGTCCTTCCACCCCAAGGCGTTCGAGGCCGGGTCGAAGAAGGGCAAGGTCGAGGTCGAGTTCGCCTATTGCCAGCTCGACACCGACGCACTGTTCGAGCGCGCCCTCGTCCACGGACTCGGAACCTGGCGCGTGGAAGACTACGGCTCGAACTACCGTCGCGACCCGCGCTGGAAGCAGCTCGCCTCGATCGGCGCCGATGGGCTCGGCAACGAGGTGTTCCGTCGCGCCGCCTTCGCGCTCTCGGGCAAGACAGGTCTCCCGAACGGCACCCCCGCCGAGGAGCACTTCCGCCTGCTCGACCACTCCAAGAAACCCCTTCGCGAGAGCGCCGCCCTCTGGCTCGACAAGAACTACCCGATCGCGAACGGAACGGTCCCCAAGGGCGCACGCGTGCTCGTCCTCGGCACGCCCCTTCGCCATGACAAAGCGGCCCTCCAGGCCCGCTTCGACGCGCTGGGCTTCGGCGTCGCCAAGTCGGTCAAGGAAGCGACGGCCGTGCTGCTCTTGCCGAAGCCGGGTCCGAAGCTCGACGACGCCCTCGCCGCCAAGCTCCCCTTGCTTGTCGAGGCGCACCTCGAGGGCGCAGCGTCCCAGGCCCTGCCCACCCCTCCCGCGGCCACCGCCGCCGAGGGCGAGGGCCTCGAAAAACTCTTGTTCAACGCCGACCCGAAGAACGCGCTGCTCGGCCTGTCCCTCGCGAAGGCGCGCAAGCTCGAGGGCGAGCTGCTCGCTCACGTCGTGGCGGTCGCGTTCTTTTCGGAGGATGCCGGCGTCCGGAAGGAGGGCCGCACTCTGTTGCTGGCCGCGGCCCCCGAAGCGCTTCGCGGTCGCCTGCAGGGAGACAAGCGCAACTACGCCTCGATCGAGGAGGGCACCAAGCTGATGAAGCTCGCCAAGGAGCTCGACGGCTTCGGCGTCGACCCTCGGGAATTCACCTGCTCCATGCTCCGCGTGGCCCTTCTGAAGCCCCAACGCTACGGCGGGACCTTCGACGCGCCGCTCACTGCAGCCCTGGCCTTCCCCGGCCAGGAGGAGCGCGTCTTCGAGCTGCTCGCCGACGAACCCGAGGTCTACCTGCCGGTGAAGAAGACCTTCCCCAAGGGACTCTCGAAGCTGCGCGCCCTCACCAAGCTCCGCATCCCGCACGCCACGGTGACCAGCGACAAGAACGTCGCCGAGCTCGCCCAGATCCCCCAGCCCTTCCACCTCGAGTACTGGGTCAAGGACACGAACTTCGAATACCTGCGCTCGATCGCGAAGAACGTCGCAGGCCTTCACCTGCGGGGAGCCTACTCGAACGTAAGCGACCTGTCCGAGCTCGCCGGGTGGGAAAACCTCCGCGCGCTGAGCGTCGAGAGCACGGCGGTCACGGACCTGTCGCCGCTTTCAGACCTGCCGCTCGAATACCTCGACGTGCGCGAGACACCGATCACCTCGCTCGAGCCGATCCGGAAGATGACGTCGTTGCGACACCTTCGCGCGGACCGATTTCAGGGAGACCTGTCCCCCCTTGCAGACCTCGTGCAGATCGAGGTCCTCGACATCGCCTTCACAAAGGTGACCGACCTGCGCTTGCTGTCGAAGCTGACGAAGCTTCGCAACCTGGACCTCTGGGGAACCGCCGTGGTCGACCTCGAACCGCTGGTGGGCAGACCGCTCGATACCCTCGGCCTCAACTACATGCAGAACAAGCCCGTCGTCACACCGCTCGGGGACATCCCGACCCTCGGCTGGCTGTCGCTGACGGGGACGCCGGTCGACGAGGCGGAAGTCGCCGGCCTGCAGAAGCGCCTCCCGAACCTCACCATCAGTCGCTGAGGCGTGATGTTTCGCAAAGACAGCTCCGTTCGTCTCGGCAGCCGCATGACGTCCACGCAGCTCGTGGCCTTCATGGGCCACGTGTTCCACGCGAACTTCGTGGCCGAGGCGCGTGGCCTGCCCAAGACACCTCTGTGCATCTGGGGCACGCACGGCATCGGCAAGACGGAGACCGTCGAGTCGGTGGCCCAAAACAACGGCTGGAAGTGGGCGTACGTGGCGCCCGCGCAGTTCGAGGAGATGGGCGACTTCCTCGGCATGCCGAAGGTGGACGAGCACGGGTGCACGGTGTTCGCACCGCCCGAGTGGGTGCCGCGGGAAGAAGGGCCCGGCATCCTGCTCATCGACCGAGCTGCGTCTACCCATGGCGCGCAGCCCGGCTCTGCTCAGTGCGGTGGTGTGCATCCTGTGCGCGGAGATCTCCCGGCTGTTGCGACGCCTCGGCCAGGAACGTGGGGTCCGACAGGGAGCCACGGGGATGGTCGCGACCATCCAGCTATTCGGCGGGTCTCTTAATCTCAATCCCCATGGGCATCTACTCGTGCTCGACGGCGTGTACCACAACGACGGCCACCGAGCCGTCTTTACCGAGACGCGGGCTCCAACCCAGAGCGAGATCGCGGAGGTGACCCGTCGCGTGCAAGCGCGCGTGCTGCGAGAGCTCGAGCGACGAGGCTTGCTGCGTGACCCCAACGACGCGAGAAACGAGGCCGAGGACGAGCCGATGATGGGCTGCGCCCAGCTGAGTCTGCGTCTCGGCAAGCTCGGGCGTGTGGATGAGCATGGCCGCGTGCAACCCGACGAGATGGACCTGGATGCGAGGTTCGCGAGGCGAGGCAAGCTGTGGTGCGCGGACATCGACGGCTATAGTCT
>CAZAWR010000005.1:0-210444 GCA_964488865.1 uncultured Polyangiaceae bacterium
TGGGAAGGATGGGGGCACGGGAGGCGACTCGGGTACCGGCGGCGACTCGGGTACTGGCGGTGCTGCGGGCGCGGGCGCCCAAGCGGGGGGCGCAGGCGCGTCAGGTGCGGGGGGAAGTGCCGGAACCGCAGGTGGGGCTGGGGCCGCTGGCGTCGCTGGTGAGGCCGGGGCCGCCGGGGCCGCCGGGGCCAGCGGCGAGGCAGGGTCCGGCGGGGGACCCGCCCCTTGCGTCGACGCGTCCGAGTGCGATGACAACCGGTTCTGCACCGGGGTCGAGGACTGTGTCGGCGGGTTGTGCGTCGCGGGAACGCCTCCCGACTGCTCGGACCCCGTCGGGTGTACGGATGACTTCTGCGACCAGGCTGCGGATGCCTGCGCGCACAGCCCCAACGACGTTGCTTGCTCCGACAACCTGTTCTGCAACGGCACGGAGTCGTGCGACCCGGCCAACGGTGACCCGGTCACGGGGTGTGTGCCGGGGGTTGCCCCTGACTGCGACGATGGCATCGCCTGTACGGACGATAACTGCAGCGACTTGGCCGGGGCGTGTGTGCACGAGCCCGACTCGACCGTATGCCAGAATGGCTCGTTCTGCGATGGTGAAGAGGTCTGCACGCCGGGGATCGGCTGCCAGGCGGGCGCGGTCGTGCCGTGCGATGACGGCATCTCCTGCACGGTCGACGCCTGCTCCGACACGCTGATGACCTGCACCTACAGCGCAAACGATGCGTATTGCGACGACGGCCTGTTCTGCAACGGCAGCGAGACTTGCGACGTAGTCCTTGGCTGCCGGGAGGGGACGACGGTGGTGTGTCCGCCCGACGGGGTGGACTGTACCGTGGATGCGTGCGACAACGCCACGACCGAGTGCGTGTACACGCCGGACCACCAACTTTGCGCTGCCGGTGAGTTCTGCGTGCCGGGGCAATCCTTGACGGGGTGCGTCGCCTCGAAGCCTTGTTCGCTCGATGCCGAGTGCGACGATGGCAACTGGTGCAACGGCACGGAGACATGCGACGTGACGTGCAAGTCGGGGACGCCGCCGAGCTGCGACGACGGCGTGGACTGCACGATGGACGGTTGTGACGCGCTCGCCGGAACTTGCACGCACGTGGTGCTGGACGCCGCGTGCGATGATGGGTTGGTCTGCAACGGGAGCGAGTCGTGTGACGCTGTGCTCGGGTGCCAGGCGGGGGTGGCGATTGCCTGTGACGATGGTGTGAACTGTACGTTCGACGTGTGCGCGGAGCCGCTTGGCACGTGCCTGAACGTGCCGCAGAGTTGGCAGTGTGACGACGGCAAGCTGTGCAACGGGGCGGAGGAGTGCACGGCGACGGGGTGCATGGCTGGGACCCCGCACGTGTGTCCGCCGGACGGTGTGAGCTGTACGAAGGACGTGTGCGATCCGCTCGTGGACGCGTGCGTGTACGAGCCGGACGATTCGCTGTGCGCGTGCGGTCAGACGTGCCTTCCGCCGCAGGGAGGGTGCGGCAACTTCTGTCAGGTCACGGCGTGCAGCAACGGCAAGGTGTACGAGTGCGGAGATTGCGTGGACAACGATGGCGACTGCGCGATCGATGGCAAGGACACGCAGTGTCTGGGGCCGTGTGACAACACGGAGAACGCGGGGCCGAGCCAGGGCACGGGGTGCTTCTTCGCGCCTCCGCCCGGCTCGTTCCAGCCGGAGCTTCAGTGCGCGTGGAACGGCCCGCCCGCGGGCGACCCCTACCTCGCCTACAACGACGTCGTGATGACGCCCGTGGTGATGAACCTCACGGATGACAACGCGGACGGTCAGGTGAACCTGACCGATACGCCGGACATCGCGTTCGTCTCCTACCGGTTGCAGGAGGACGGCTGCTGCAATGTCAGGGGCGTGCTGCGGGTGGTGTCGGGGCAATGCAATGCGAACGGCACCATGAAACAGCACTACAGCGTGGGGGCGACCGAGATCCAGGCCCAGACGGGTATCGCAGGCATCTGGCTGGACAACTCCGGCGGTCTCGCCGTCGGCGACATCGACAACGACGGGTTCCCCGAGATCGTGGGCACCATCAACAATGGCGGCACGATCGCGTTCGAGCATACGGGCGCGGTCAAGTGGGTGCAGCAGCAGCACCCCAAGTCGCCGGACCACCTGGCGGGAACGCAGCCCTCCATCGCCGACCTCGACGCCGATGGGCTGCCCGAGATCATTCAGGGACGCGTGGTGCTCCACGGCGCCACCGGCGCCCTCAAGTGGAAGGGAACAGCTGGCGTTGGCATCAACGGCTTCATGGGGCCGGTGTCCTCCGTTGCCGACCCGGACCGCGACGGCACCCTCAACGTGCTGGCCGGCAATACGATGTACCGGGCCGACGGCACCGTGGCGTGGACGTACCCCTTCGCGGTCGCGTCCACTTCATCGAACTGCGGCGCGGGCACCCGGTGCGACGGGTACACGGCGACCGGCAACTTCGACGCGGACGAGCACGGTGAGGTCGTGATCGTGCGGATTGGCAGGATCTACGTGCTCAATCACGATGGCTCGCCCTTGCAGGTCAACGGCTCGGACGTGATCATCAACGTCCCGAAGACCACGTGCGCGTTCAACGAGGGGGGGCCGCCCACCATCGCGGACTTCGACGGTGACGGCCGGGCCGAGATCGGTGTGGCCGGTGCCAACTACTACGTCGTGGCGGACCTCGACTGTCTGGCTACCCCGCTGCCGTCCTACTGCGCCGCATCGGGCATCCGTTGGCGCGTGCCGAATAACGACTGCTCGTCGCGGGTCACGGGCTCCAGCGTGTTCGACTTCGACGGCGACGGCAATGCGGAGGTCGTTTACAACGATGAGACGCGCTTCCGGGTGTTCGACGGCAAGACCGGGACGATCCTCATCGACATCGGGAATCGGTCCCACACGCGGCTGGAGATGCCGATCGTTGCGGACGTGGACAACGACGGGAACGCGGAGATCGTGTTCATCGAGAATGCCCACGGAGGTACGACGCAGGGCATTCGGGTCTGGGGTGACGCCAACGACAGCTGGGTTGCCACGCGCCGTGTGTGGAACCAGCATGCGTATCACGTGACGAACGTGTCCGAGACGGGGACGATTCCGCAGGGGGAGCCTGAGAACTGGCTGTACCCCACCACCGCCACCGTGGCCGGCGTCATGAACAACTTCCGGCAGAACTTGCCGGAGTTCGACATGCTGTCGGCGCCCGACCTGGCCGTGACGCTCACCTTCGACTCGAGCACATGCCCCGCCCACATGGGCTTGACCGCGACCGTGTGCAACGAGGGCGAGCTGCTCGTCGGGCCGGGTGTCCCTGTCGTCTTCTACGACGACGACACGCACGCGCTGATCGCGTGCGCGAACGCGCCGCTTGCCACGACGCAGACGCTTCAGCCGGGCCAGTGCGAGACGGTGGTGTGTGCCGGGCCCTCCGAGGCGCCGAGCATGGTCCGTGTGTGTGTCGACAACGTCGGGATCGACTGCATCTCGGGTGGAAACAACGAGTGTGACGAGTCCGACAACGCCGCTACGGTGGCGGGGGAGAGCTGCCCGGTAAACTGAGCACGAACTCAATGAACCGGTGAATGCGGAACCGGAAGCAGGGAATGGGCAAGTGGTTCGGTCCCATCCGGGCGTGCTCAGTCGAAGTTGATCAGCATCCACCCGCCGCCGAACCCCACCGCAACCCTTGTGTAGCTCGTCGCACTCAGGTTCTCGTAGTGGCCGCACGTCGTGCCCGTCGTGGTCCCGAAGAAGTCACACCCGTCGCACCCGTGGTCCCCTTCGCAGAAGTCGCAGTTCGCACAGTCGGGCAAGCTGCCCTCGCCCCACATCGCATCGACGCATCCAGGGCCGCCCCAGCCGGGGCACTCGTTCTGGCTGTCGCCACCGGGACAGTCGAACACGCCTGTACTCCACGCGTTGTGCGGAACGCCGGTGATGCTGTCGTCTTCCGCTTGCAGGTCGGCGCAGGGCTCGGCGTCGACCCAACGCTCGAAGGCGGGCAGGGACTTGCCTGCGCGCAACTCGTTGATGCGGTCGACCACGGCGATACGGTCGGCTTCGTAGGTATCCTCGGTGCTGCCACCGGTCCCCGCGGCCCCTCCCACCGGCGCGCCCCCCGTGCCGCCAGAAGTCGAGGAACCGCCTGTTCCCGTGCTACCTCCCGAGCCCGCGGCACCGCCCGAATTCCCACCTTGGTCCCACCACGACGGGTCAGCGTCTTCCCCCTCCGTGGAGCAGGCTGTCAGCACGAGAAAGACCGCAGCAAGTCTCGGAAGAAATGACATGGTTTAGTGTACGAGGCGCCTGGACACGGTGTCAATCGAGGGTCACTCGGTCCCGATGCACACCACTGGTGCGTTCCGTTCGGATGTCGAGGCGTGGCTCAATTCATCCGGCGGCGCCCAATGGAACTGAACTCCCCTCGCACGCTCACATCACACAAATGCCGAACTTCGCCACGCACTGACTCTGCTTGATGCACTTCTCCGACTGGCGACAGTCGTCGTCCGTTGCTGCGACGCAATCGTTGTCCTCCACCGTGCACATCCCGCGATCCTTGCACCACTCCGAATGCTTGCAGTCCAGGTGGGACCCGGGCACGCATCGACCGTCGATAGCCTTGCAGCGGCCCTTGCGTCTGCAGTCTGCGGACTGCTGGCAGTCGAGGTCGGTGCCTGCGATGCACGCGCCCCCCGACGTGCTGCAGAGGCCTGAGTCCGCGCACGCGGCGTCGTAGCCGCACGCGAAGAAACTGTGAAACGCGACAACTCCCGTCACGGCGAGCACGACGACGCTGGCGACTGCAATGAGCGCGATCCGGAACCACGGCATGCCAGGGCAGTGTGGTCAGGCGCACGGCTCGGCTCAGCATTCGATCTACGAAGGCAAGGCGGACCGTCCTTCGCCGTGTGACATCCACGGTCGCAGCTCCGCTCGACTCCGCCACGCCACGCAGCCCGTGCTGGGTTTTCATTCTGTTCCCGTTGTAGCTCCCTGCACGCGTCGCGCCTGCTGTTGGCAGAGCGGGCCCACAAACGGTATGACCTGATCCCTCTCATGCAACCGCAAGGAACCCGCACATCCTCGCCCGGGACTCCCTCGCGCCCCGATGCGCCGGATCGCGCTGTGCGCGCGAGCTGGCTGCTCGTGATGGAA
The DNA here is from genome assembly GCA_964488865.1 of uncultured Polyangiaceae bacterium. Lineage (GTDB taxonomy): Bacteria > Myxococcota_A > Polyangia > Polyangiales > Polyangiaceae > MWCO01. The sequence continues at coordinate 5,162 of CAZAWR010000005.1, forward strand.
TGCGATCGCTTGGAGGCAGGCGGCTGCTTCCACTCCCTGGATGACGTCGACGAGCTGCGCATCGGTCGGGGCGTGACCCGGCGCTTCTGGACGTCGGAGTCATCCGGCAAACGTGTGCTGTACATGGAGGTGCCCGACGCGAGGATGTCCACGCGGCACGCATGCGTGTTGCGGAGGCCCGGGGGGTGGATGCTCGAAGACCGTGGGTCGACGAACGGAAGTCGTCGCAACGGCACAGGGGTGGCGCAGTGCAGTCTCGACGATGGCGACGTCGTTCAGCTCGGCCACACGTTCTTTCTCCACCGTGAAGGGCATGACAGTTCGGCGCTGGAATCCTACGAGGAGACCGCGCGAATGCGGGCCGATCTGCCCGGGCTCGCCACCTTGAGTTCGTCGTATGCTTCCTCCCTGGGACGCCTGATGCAGGTTGCGCCATCGGACACGCCCGTGTTGATCCGGGGGGAGACGGGGACCCACAAAGATCTTCTCGCCAGCGCCGTGCACGCGCTTTCCCGTCGACCCGGACCGCTCGTGACGGTGCGCTGCTGCGACATTCCCGAGGCGGACGTCGAGGGGCATCTGTTCGGTCGCGTGCGCGGCGGGGACGACGTGGGGCTCGTGAGGATGGCCCACACAGGCACGCTCTTCCTCGACGAGATGGGCGATCTGTCGGCATCATCCCAGGCGGTGCTGTTTCGCGCCTTGCAGCAGCAGGAGGTGCTGCCCGTGGGCGCTGTGCGGCCCATTCCCGTCGACATTCGCGTGGTGTCCGCCACGCACCTCCCGATTGAGGCCCTCATCGCTCGGGGGACGTTCCGCCAGGACCTGGCCCTTCGGATCGCCGGGTTCGTTCACGACGCGTCGCCGCTTCGCCAGCGACCCGAGGACATCGGCATTCTCACCACCGCATCGCTGCGCCGGTCCGGTCACCCGCAGGTGCGCCTGCGCCCCTCGGTGGCCGAGGCGTTTCTTCGTTACGACTGGCCGCTCAACGTCCGCGAACTCGAGCAGTGCTTGGCCTCCGCGTGCCTCCTCGCGGACGACGACCTGCTGCGTCCGTCGCACCTGCCCCCGCCGATCGCTCGAATGCTTGACGTGCAGCCTCCGCACAACGGACCGAGCCTGGCTCCGAACAGCATTCCTCCCCCCAGAAACCTCTCCATCGATGAAGAGACGCTCCGTGCCGAGTTGGTGATGCGCCTCGCGGAGGCGGCCGGAAACGTGAGCGTCGTCGCTCAGGACATGGGGAAGGCGCGCCAGCAGATCCAGCGGTGGCTGAGACGCTTCAAGATCGACCCGGACGAGTACACGTGAGGGAGCCAGCGGGGCAGCCCTCAGTGTAGGTCGTCCCACACGGGCTGCCCGTCGTGCATCCACCGCTTGAACGCTCGTCCCTTCACGGCAGACACGGGGACAGGGCCGCGCAGCCGGCTGTCGTAGGAGTTGTCGCGGTTGTCGCCCACGACGAAGACGTGGCCCGGGGGAACTTCGTGGCGTTTGGGTTCGTTCGTAACCCCCGGGTCTCGGGCGATGCGATACGTGCCGCCTAGACCCTCCTCGAGCAGGGCCAAGCCGTCGCAACCCCTTTCGGGGAGCGCGGTCGTTGGAACAGGTTGGCCCGAGACGATGAGGCGGCCCTCGCGGAACTCGACGACGTCTCCCCCGACCCCGACCACGCGCTGGAGGAACATCATTCCGGGCTTGTCGGGGCCTTCGTAGACGACAATGTCCCCGTGCGATGGAGTCGAGGAGCCGTAGGCGGACTTGTCGACGAAGAGGTTGTCGCCGACCGAGAGAGTAGGGCACATCCCGCCGGAGGGGATGCGAAAAGACTCGACCACGAAGGCGCGGATCGCCAGAGGCGCACCGACGCAGGAGGCGATGAGCGAGAGTGTGACAGCTCCGTAAACAGAGGGCCAGATCAGGCCGACCTGCCGGGGTGACTTGCCTGCACGGTAGGCGTCGAAGATGCTGGCGAGGGTGAGGAGGAAGGTGAGGGCGAGGCCGATCGGGAGGGCGGGCCACCAGGAGAAGAGGAGGGCCAGGCCCACGACGGACGGGACACCTGGGGCAAGGAGCCAGAACAGGCCGCGTGCGCCGTGCCCGGCGAAGATGTGGCCGAGCCCGGGCAGGACGAAGGCGAGGGCTGCCGCAGGGAAGGCCTTGGAGGTGGGCGGGACGGGCGCGACGGGCGCGACGGGAGGAGCAGAGGGCATCGAGCAGGTCCGGTAGCATGGTGGGGCAGGGGGAACAATTCGCGAACAACCTCGGCCTTGCGTGGCACGACGCACGATGCGATGAAGGAGGCGACGGTGCACCCGTGATCGCGAACCCCAACCTCTCGGACTACCGCATCCCTACCGCGCTGGACGTGCCTGACATCGACGCCATCGTGATCGAGAGCGACGAGCCCAATGGGCCTTTCGGGGCGAAGGAGGTGGGGGAGGGGGGGATCAGGCCTGTGATTCCGGCGATTTTGAATGCGATATACGACGCGACCGGGGTGGTGATCGACGAGCTTCCGGCGAGCCCGGAGAGGATCCTTCGGGGGTTGCGGAAGGGGGAGTGAGGATGCGCGGCGATGCAGCGGATCAACTGTGCTATGGATCGGCCATGGGGCTCAATTCACACCGCTGGTTGATCGCATCTGTCGCCTTGATCGCCGCGCTCGCCGGCTGCCGGACGACCCAGCCTGATGGGGGCACGGACGGCCAGCCTGCCGCGACGCCCGATCGTCCTGCCCCACCGGTTACCCTTGCTTCCAGCGCAGGAGACGAAGCATCGTTGCGTCCCGCTCCCGGCACCTCGGCCGCGGACTCCGCCGCTGCGGTGCCCTCCCCCGCTGTCGAACTGCTCCTTGTGTTGGAGAACGCGGTGATGGCGGCTCGAGCCGACCCTTCCGTGGACGTGGGGGCCCGTCTCGACGGTACCCTCCACGTGCGCAACCCCTCGTCGGAGCCCATCGAGTTGGTCGGGCAGGTACCCGCCGGCTCCTCGCTCGACTGGACCATCCTCGGGACCGATGGCGTGCGGTGGCGGCCCGTCTTCCTGCCGCCGGCTCCGCAGAGACCCCGCCCACCCGTCACGCGGATGGTCGGCCCCGGAGCCACCGAGTACTTCTGCAACGTGCACGGGATCTCCGGCTTCAGTCGGCCCGGCGACGACAAGCGCTATCGGGTCTTGCCCGTCGGCAAGTACACGGTGCGAGTGGGCGGCGTGCGCTTCCAAGGCATGCCGCCGCTTCAGTCGACTTCGGTGGAATTCGAAGTGAAGTGACGCGGTACGGCAAAGCCGTTGTCGCGCCGCCACGGGTGCGGACGTGTACCGGCCAGAGCACGCTTGCTTCCGTCGGATGTTCGCTCCGTCATGAGTGCCAATCGAACGTTCCACCCGAGTGAAGCGTGCTCTAACCCGCCGCCTCGGGGGCGCTGAAGCCCTTGCTGTAGATTCCCGACCGGTCGAAGCAGCACGCATTGCGCTTGCCGGACGCGAGCATGTCGCAGGCGGCACGAATCCGCCGCTCGCGCGTCTCAGCCTTCTTGCCCGACGTGATCCAGAAGATCCAGTCGCGCCGTGCCACCGGCGTGAGGCTTGACCATTGGGTCCGCGCGTCCGGAGCGGCAGCGAGTGCCTTGCGCAAATCGTTCGGCACCCGGGGCTCCGGTTCCACCTCGACTGGCGCTACCTCGAGCGTGACCGTGTCGCCCGCGCTGGCCCCGGCGGCGTCGCGCAGGGCCTTGGTCACCTTTAGCCAATGGCTTCGCTGGCCGTCCGGTTCGAGGGTGGCCCGAAAGGGATGACCGTTGAGGGTGCCGTCCACGGTCGTCATGCCCCGCGACGGCAGCTTCGCGCTGGCGCTCGACGGCAAGACAAGGAAGGTCCAGGACGCACCCTTCGGACTTGCCGGTCGGAGCAGTTTCGCCTTGAACCGGATCCTTTCAGTGTCCTTGGTCATGGTGGAAAGGTAGCACCGCTATTCTGCCGCGGTAGCGGCCCACGAAGGGCAGGGCGGAGTCCCAAGAGCTACGGCTTCACCTCGAACACCGCCGCTCCCGTCCGGCCGAACACCTCAGGCTGGTACATCGACTCCGCACGCGTCGACGGCAGCACGAACCGCCCGATCGTCGTCGCCCGCGCGAGATAGCGGTAGTGGTACATCCCCGCCGCCATGTGATCCACGAAGAACAGTGCCCGATCGTCCCGCAACTCCTGTCGGAACCAGCTGGGCAACAGCGCACTTCCACGCGCCAGCGCGTTGTCTTGCTCCTCGTCGCTGTGCTGGCTGTCCAGCGCATCGTCCTCCCCACCCGAGCCCGACACCCCGAGCGACCCCGCCGTCGTGGCCAGACTCGAATCCACCGCCTCGAGACCCGCCGGAATGGGATCGTCGATAACCACGTAGTCGTGCGGCTGCGGCGCCACCACCAGAAGGTCCACCAGCACCAGCTCCCCACCCCGCGGTGAAGGATAGTTGCCTGTCCCCGCCGGCACCCCACGCACCGCCGACGCGAGCGACTCCGGGCTCACCACCCGCATCGACTTCTGCACGAAGAACCCCCGGTCGATCGGGTCCTTCGGCAACTCCTTGCGCGCGTAGCGCAGCCGCGCCTCGTAATGCAGCGTCCCCTTGCCGTTGCCCCCACGCTGAAACGCCAGCGTGCTCCCCCCCGCCTTCGCCATCCGGCTCGTCGGCAACGTCACGTCAAACGCCTTCACACTCCTGCCCGTCATCGCTTGCTGCACGATCTGATCGTCGCCCAACCACACCGTCGCCGTGAAGTCCGGGTCTTCGACCTCCTGCGCCTTGCGATACTCGTCGAGCGCGAGCAGCGCATACGCACTCTCCTGCGTGTTTCGCCATGAGCCCTTGTCGCGCGCGCCGAGCAGCCCGCGCGTCATCGGTTCCGCCAACCCGTGGTTCTTCTTCACCGCCAACAGCGTGCGAAGCACCAACGCGTTCGTCCGTGTCGTCGAGTCCATCAGCTCCGCGTAGGCATTCCCGTGGTTCTCCGCGACCAGCGCCTTGTTGCCCTGCACACGGATGTGTCCCTCGAGGTCGCGCACCATCTCGTCGCGGGCCTTCTCGTCCCCACCCCCCACCGCCATCGCATGCGCCAGCAGCGCCCGCGCGAACAGCGGCAGCTCCGACCTCTTCTCGTACAGGCGGTTCATGTGTCCAGGGTCCGCTGCCCCGATCTCCGCCAGCACGTCCACCATGAACGCCGCCGTCACCAGCCCATAAGGCGCACTCGCGTACGTGTCGAGGTAGCGACGAACGTAGGTCTTGCCACTCTCGATCGTCCGGTCCGGCACCGGAGAACCGCTCTTCTTCGCGAGCGAGAGGCTCCACAGCGCATACGCGCTCACCCATGGGTGGCTGTGGGGCGACTCGTCCCACAAGCCGAATCCCCCGTCGTAGCGCTGACGACGGATCAGCTTGGTGACCGTGCTCGTGACGAACGCGTCTGCGTTCTTCGGCAGCGGAAGGTCGTAGACCCGTGCCAGCTCGCGAAGGGGGATCAAGGGCACGAGGCGGCTCGCGAGCTGCTCCGTGCACTCGTACGGATACTCCGTCAGCTGCTCCACACTGCCACCCAGTCCCACGAGCGCCGTGGACGCCACCGAGACGCTCAGGTCGCCCACGTCGCTTCGAATGGCGGACAAGTCGCCGAGCTTCTCCCCGGAGGCCGATCGCGTGGAGCCGTACAGGGCCACGGCCTCGAGCGTGGTCGGCGCGCGGACCGCCTTGGTGATTTCGACCGTGTCCTGCTCCCCGCCGCCCTCCACGTGAAAGCGCAGCTTGGCATTCCCGACCCCGCCCGTGCGCAAGCGGAACCGCACCTCCCGGGACTGGCCCTTGTCGAGCTCGACCCGTTGGACCGGATCCCCCACGAGCTCCACGCCCTCGACCGTCGCCTTCACCTCGATGGTCGACTTCGGCAAGGTCTTCGAGGTCACCACCACGCCCGCGTCGATCTCGTCGCCGGCGCGCAGCACGCGCGGGAACGCGGGTCGGGCGAGCAGTGGCAAGCTCGTGGTCACGCTCGACTCTCCAAAGCCGAACTGATCGGTTCTGCCCACCACGACCGCCATGATGCGGTAGCTGGTCAAGCTCTCGGGGAGCTTGAACGTGGCCCTGGCCTTGCCTGTCTCGTCCGTGACGAGCGACGGGTTGAAGTACGCGCTCTGGCGGAAGTCGCTGCGTGCCGCGCCACCACCGCCGCCCTCGAGGCCCTTGTCTTCCCCGACCGTGCTGGCGAAGGGGCTCAGGGTCAGTCGGGCGAGGTCGGTGCGCGCCTCCGTGAAGCCAACGCGAAGGGGATGGGGCTGCGTGAAGACAGGGATCGGGTCCGGCGTCTTGTAGCCCGTGAGCATGAGCACGCCTTCGTCCACTGCGTAAAGTGTGACCTCCGCGCGCTGGCCCTTGCCCGCACGGTCGCTGACCCGCAGGTCCACCGTCACCTGCTCGCCGGGCCTGAAGTCCTTCTTGCCCGTCGCCACGTCGATCTTCAGGCGCTTGGCCTCGGGGTTGATCAACAAATTCGCATAGCCGACGCGGAACGCGGGCGCGCCGACGTCGGGCGCGTTCCACTGCCCGGGAGGGGCCTTCGACCGCCCTCGCAACAGCACCACGGACACGTAGGCGTTGGGGTGAAAGTCCTCGGTGATCGGAACCTGCACCGTGGGCATCGAGCCCTGCAGCTGGATCCGCTTCTGCGAGTAGATGCCCGCGCGCTCGACGGTGAGCAGCGCTTCCGCGTTCTGGAAGGGAGACTTCACGAGGATGCGCGCTGTCTGCCCCACTTCGTAGGACGATCGGTCCGGCACGAGCTCCACGCGCATGTCGTCGTGCTCGGCCCAGCCGGACTCCCCGGTTCCCGTGGCGTACAGATGGGTGGAGGCAGCCACCGGGTTGCCCCGCGCGTCCTTCGCCTTCGCACGCAGAATGTAGTAGCCCGCGGTGGGCACCTTCACGTTGCATGTCGCCGGCGCGGCGGTCGTGCGCACGTTGCACTGACTCACCACCGTGTCCACCACGCGACTGACGCTGTGGTAGCCCGATCGTCCCGCGCTCTCCCGCGCCGTCACCCATGTACGACGCGTGAGCTCCACGTCGACGGTGATGCCGGACTGCCTGCGGCCTTCGGGGTCGACGGCGAGGATTTTCGGGCTGATGTCCGCGCCGCTCTGGGCGAAGCCCTCCGTGCCAGACTGCAGCGCCACGTAGAACGCGGCGGGGTGCACGATCGCGGTGGAGGACGAGGCCACGGCCTGACGGGACAGGTCCGTCACCTCCGCCTCGCAGTTCACGCGCTCGGTGCCACGCATGCCTGGCAACTCGAGCTTCGTGGCCGCCTCACCCTTGCCCTGCGCGTCGAGCTTGCTCGTGGTCGCCACGAGCTGCGACGCGTCGACGTAGCCCTCCTCTCGGTCCTGATCGAACGCGTGGTCCGTGGTGATGAAGTCATCGGTCTTGGGGACCGCGAACCAGGAAGGCCCACGCGTGATGGTCGTGCGCAGGTCCGAGCCGTTCATCGGCGCGCCGAACAGGTAGTCGCCCCGTGCGGTGCAGCGCACCTCGTCACCGCGAACGTAGGCGCGACGGTCCAGCTCCGTGCCGACCTTGAACTCCGACGCGCGGTACTCTGCCACGTCGAATGATCCCCACGCGTGAGAGGCGTCACCGCCCCCGACGTTGGCCGAAATCTCGTAGAATCCGAGGGCTGCGGTGGCGGGGACTTTCACGTCCATCGCCAGGGTCCCGAACTCGGTGAGCGTGGCATTGCGCGCAACGAGCTCCTCGCCGGTCGGGGTCGAAATCTTGATGCGGGCGCTCTTGCCCGTGGGCGTCGAGGTGCCCTTGACCTCGGGCTGTCGGAAGATGCCCTTGATGCGGACGGTGTCCCCGGGGCGGTACACGCCGCGCTCGGTAAACACCATGCCGTAGGGCGAAAGCTCCCCGTACAGGTCCGTGTTCACGCCGTACCGCCAGCCATGGAGAACGTCGCTCGCGGACCGGTAGGCCCAGTCCTCCCCGTGCTTCACGATGACGAGCGGTGATTGCCACGGAGACCGGCCGACGTAGAGCTTCGACCCATCGACGAGGGCCATGCCGTTGGCGTCCGTGCGGACCACGTGATCGTTGGCGGGGGCACCGCCCGGCGCGCGGATGCGAACCTCGGCGCCTTCCACCGGCTTGCCGTCGGACAGGCGGTTGACCCAGACGAGCGACCCGAAGCGCGAGAGCTTCGCGCTGATGCCCAGGTCCGTGACCTGTACGACTTCGAACGCCGTTTGCGGGCGGGCCTCGCGCGTACCGGGACGCGACGTGAAGCGCACGCCCACGGCCATCGGGCCTCGCTTGGTGTTGCCGCCCAGCACGTCGGCGGGGCGCACGAGCTGTTTGGCGGTGAGGTTGGGGGCGGCGGCGGGATGCACGCGGGACAGCTTCGCTCCTGGCAGCTTCGCCATCTGCTCGAACGTGGGCCGCGGGTCCGAGTTCAGCAGCCGAAGTCCCTCGTCCTCGAGCTTCACCGTGAGCAGGTCCATGTTCGCGACGTTCACCGACGCCACGGCGATGTCGCGCGTGGTGGTCGGCTCGAAGTAGGTCCCACGCACCCCAATCTCGGCCTGGGGCCAGAGATCGTCGAAGTCCAGGCGGATGACCTCGTCGCGACCGAGGGCCTGTCCGTACTTGTCCCGAAGATTGCCGCTGATGCGCACGGTGTAGGTGCCTGCCGGGCGGAACTGGCCATCAAGGCGAATCCGGCTGGTCTGGTAGTCGTCGCCGGCGCCTTCCCACCACTGCAGCGGAAGGGCGGGTGTGACCGTGATCGCCTTCTTCGCGTCGGCATAGGCCACCGGGTTGCTGAAACCGACGGACACGGAGTTGCGTGGGGCGCACTTGCCCTTCGGGGTGTCACGCGGGCAGTAGGTCTCGGAGATGCGCAGCGGGCCGTAGGTCTCGTATTGGTAGAAGGCCGACTTGTCTGCGGTCAATTGACCTTCCACACCGCGCAGGGACTCGTCCACCGACAGCGAGATCTTGGACGCGAGGGGAAGAGGACGCGCTGGAACGAGCTCGGCGAGCTTCGGGTTGTCCTTGTCGGGACGTCGCACCTCGAAGGGGATGGCAGCGCCCTTGTCGGACCCCGAGGCGAGCTTGACGGCGCGGCGGATCTCGTTGTCCGCCACCGGCTGGTTGAACTGGAGAGTGAAGCGCGTCGCGGGCACCAGTCCGGTGGAGCCGTTCCACGGGTTCGTGCTGACGAGCTGCGGCCGCTGCGTGCTGAACTTCAGCTCGAAGGGGGCGGACAAGGTGGAGCCGTCGAGGGCGCGGGTTCCCGCAGGCACGGTCACGACGAAAGTCGAGGCGCGGGGCAAGTGTCCTTCGGGGGCGAAGTACAGGCCGTGCGTGCCGATCCAGCGCCACGCGCCGGGGACCTCCGGGGAGATCTTCGCGGGGGCGGGGGCCTCGTCGCCCGCGAGGTCGAGGGCTCGCATGGGGCGGTTGAACACCAGCGTGACTTCGGAGGCGTCGGAGGTTTCTCCGCGCGGCGAGCCGAACACCACGCCGAAGGGCTGGTCCGAAATGTGGTCCGTACTGAGCTGGCCGAGGGCCAGCGTGCCGTTGGGCGTGACGGACGGCGCCTTCTCTCCATGGAAGCAGCTCACCGCGGCCACCGTGGCGATCAGGCCAAGGGGAGCCGGCCGAAGCATCCGGACAAGGGGGCGAAGCAGGGTGCGAAGCGGGTTTGGGGTCATGGGTACTCGCGTGCGGAGCAACCGTCGTGCCTGTTAGGGTTTCCGAAGGATATGGGGCAAGGCCGCGTCGTGGGGAACACAACCATGCGGGCGTGCGGACACAGGGTGTGGGTCCGGAGCCGCGCTCGAATCGGGAGGCAAACCTTGTTCTCCCATGCGTTCGCGACCATGTTAACGGGCATGAGCAAGCCCGTCGACCAGGAATCCATGCGGCGCGCGGGGGCGGAGCTGCGAGAAATCTGCGACCAAAACCCGGTCCTCAAGCATCCGCTCGCCCAACAGCACCTGCAGGCCTGGATGGACGCCCAGCAGAACGACGTCTCCCCCGAAGCGCTCTGCGGCAAGCTCGCCAAAACCATCGTGGAGATCGCGGCGCTCTTCCAGGCCCAACACGAGGGCCTCACGGACGAGCAGATCGAAGCCACCCTGCAATCGTCCATCGGCTTGTGGTCGAAGCGGAAGGGGTGAGACGCACCGCACCTCAGATCCCACACACCAGACCGCCCGCCACGTTCTCTGCCGCCGGAACCGTTCCCTCATGGATGATTTGGATCGTGCCGCCATTGGCCGCATTGTTCCCGCCGCCCAACGCATCGATGAAGCCCGAGAGCGAGACGCTCGGGGCTTCGAGCAACACGCCTCCCCCGGCACCATGGCCGCCACGACCGCCGGTCCCCCCGGGTCCCCCCTCGTAGTAGAAGCAGCACGGCCGTTGGCAGCAATCGTTCTGGGCGGATCCGCAGGGGCCCATGCCCGGGCAGTACGCGTACCGATGGTCCGCGCACCCGCCACAAACGCCGCAACTCGACGACTCCGGGTCGAGCTTGCTCTGCGAGTCTCCCTCCGCCCCGCCTTGACCCGAAGCGCCGCTCGCACCCGTCGCTCGCACGTGCCCCGAAAGGTCGATCGCGTCCCGGGCGATCAGGCTAATGGCTCCCCCCCCGCGACCTCCCAGGCCACCTTGTCCGCCCGCGCCGCCCGGCACGCTCAAGGAACAGCACGTCGAGCGCTGTCCGCCGCCGCCACCACCGCCACCACCGCCTCCTGACCCCACACGGATCTGGGGAAGGAAGCAGGAGTCTCCGTTGCCCCCCGCGGCCGCGTATCCCCCTGCGGACCCATTCTGCCCGGTGCCCCCCGGTGCGTGCGGTTCCTTCGCGACCTCGACGCACGCGGAGCCGCCCCCACTGCCCGGTCCCCCCGGGCTTCCGCCCTGTTCGCCTATCCCCACGGCCCCCGACCCCCCCGTCTCCGTCGAAGGTCCGCCGCCTCCCGCCGTCCCGCCAGGCTCCCCCGCCCCCGTCGCATCCAGCGTTCCCGCGATGTGAACCTCGCGCGCGTGGACCACGACCTCTCCGAACTCCGAGCCCTCCCGCGCCTTCACACGCACCGTGGTCCCCATGGCGATCGTGAAGACTCCCACGTGCACGTGCTCCCCGGCGATGGTCTCCCCGTCCGCCGGTGACCAGTCCTCGCCGCAATGATCCCCGCCTCCCGTTGGCGTCCACGACACCGCGCACAGCTCGCACTTCCCCTGATCGCTGCAGTACTCGTTCGGAGAGCAGTCGTCCTCACCCTCGCACGGCCCGGGCGTGGTTTCGGGCCACACCGTGTCCTGCACCGCATCCTTGCCGGCGTCTCCCGCCGTGCCGTCGGGCAGCGACGCGTCCGTGGGCCCCAAGGGGTTGGCCTGAACATCCTCGAGGCCGAACACGCAGCAACGCCACGCACAGAACCGTGAGCAGCCAGCGCATGTCTGAATGTACCATGGCCCGCGTGCTGTCCGCGGTCAGTACCCTTGACCGCCCTGGCCGCCCTGGCCGCCCTGGCCCCATCCGCCTCTTCCCTGTCCCGGCGGGGGTTCCATGCCAGGCGGGTACTGCACGGGGGGCTGTTGGGGCTGCGGCTGCTGCGGGTAGCCTTGCTGAGGTTGCTGCGGGTAGCCTTGCTGCTGCGGCTGCTGCGGGTAGCCTTGCTGCTGCTGCGGCTGCTGCGGGTAGCCTTGCTGAGGCTGCTGCTGCGGGTAGCCTTGCTGCTGCGGCTGCTGCGGGTAGCCTTGCTGAGGCTGCTGCTGCGGCTGCTGCGGCTGCTGCGGCTGCTGCGGCTGTTGCTGTGCATACCCCGGGTGCTGCCCGTACCCGCCGGCCATCGCGGGCTGTGGCGCCGCCACGCCGGACTCCTGCCGCAGCCTCGCGATCTCCTGTCGCAAGGGAACGATGAAGTCCATGCTCACTGTGCGCTTCTTGCCCTTCATGGCCCGCGTCACGTGCCACTTCTTCAGCGCGAGCGTTGCGCATGCCCGCACGAACCTCCGCCCCTTCAACCCACGGCTGAACATAGCCTTCGTTCGGCCAATGGGGGAGCAAACCCAGTTCAACTCCTCCTGCGAGATCGTCCCCATGGCCACCTCGTCGGTGAGGAACTTTCGGATGATGCCGCCCTCACGGATGACGAGCACGATCATCAAGACCGTGAACAGGAAGACGAAGAACACGTACAGCAGGATCGTCAGCAGGATGACCGGCACGTTGAGCGCCGCGGACAGCAGCGCCGACCCGTTCCAGATCGCGTGCAAGGTCACGGCGAGGATGTAGCCCACGAGCGGGGCCAGCACCTTGAGCCACCATCGGTTCGTCTCGCGCGCAATGCCAATGCCGATACCTATCATCGACGTGTACAGCGGGTGGCCCCAGGGGCTCACGATGCCGCGAATGAAGAAGGTGCTCATCACGGCATCCCAGGCCTGATCGGCATTGCACCCGGTCTTGTTGAAGACATCGAAGCCGGAGTTGCCGTAGTAGATCACGTTCTCCACGCAAGCGAAGCCCAGGGCGGCGAAGGTGGCGTAGATGACGCCGTCGACGACACCGTCGAACTCCGTGCGCAGGAAGATGAGCATGCCGAGCACGAGGGCGCCCTTCCAGAACTCCTCGACGAGAGGAGCGCTGACGACGCTGCCGATGAAGGCCGAGCCCGCGTTGCCCGCGACGAGGCCGCCGGCGATGCCGAAGAACGTGTTGATGGCGCCGGACAGACCGGTGGCGGCGAAGCCTCCCCAGAGGAAGGCGAGAAACAGGGCCCACCATGGTTCCGGGTCGTAGCGGTCGATGACCACGGGCACGAAGAGATAGGCGACCACCGCCGGGAAGGCGAGGCAGGCGCCCACGAACATGTAATAGAAGTAGTAGCCCACGCCGCACCGCGAATTCTCGAACAGCGGTACGAGCGCGAAGAGGAACAGCAGCAGGCCGATCCCGACGAGCAAGAGGAGGAAGTAGAGGATGGCGCCGACGAACTTGCGCCCCCGATCCGTGGGCATGCTCATAGCGGATTGCATGGATGTGCAGGCATCACACCGGAATCCGCAGGGCCGGTCAACGTGGAAGTCGAAGGGGAAAGGGCAAACGGCTGAGGGCAACGGTTCGGGGGGAGCCCGGGCGTCTCACCCGACCACGGCACCCCTCGCGTCCGAGCCTGGGGAATGTCGGCCCCAAGTTTGCAACGAAAGAGGCCATGCACAACCACATGTGGCGCGTTATTCGCCTCGCTGTCCACGGGTTGGTGCTCTTTGAGCTCAGCTACATCATATTGGCTAACGCGTTTCTGAACCTTGGCGGAATCCAGAAGGTCTTCGAGCAAACCACCGAACTCCAGGGGACCATCGGGTCGGGATGGACCCTGTGGCCGGGGCGGGTCCACGTCGAGGACGCCCGCGTCGTGTTTAGCGACCACAACGTGCAGTGGTCCCTCGACGCCAAACGCCTGCAGATCGACGTGGCGTTCTTGCCCTTCCTCTCCAAGACACTTCACGCGACTCGCGTGCGAGGCGAGGGCTCGGTGTTCCGCGTGCGACACCGCGTGCCTCTGACGGACGCGGCGCTGCCCAGCACGATCGCCCTCCCTCCCATCCCTGAGTTTTCATCCCCGGCGATCCTCTACGCGCACGTTCCGTCCGCCCCACGCACCGACCTCTGGAGAATCCACATCGAAGACGTGGACGTGGGTGTCGTCGAGATCTGGGCGCAGCAGCTTCGCTATCTGGGCGCCGCACGCGCGCGCGGTGCTTTCCGGCTGCACGCCGGTTATCACCTCTGGGTGGGTCCGGCGTCCCTCGACCTCGAGCCCGGCGAGCTCCGCGTGGGGCGCGGGCTGGTGTCGCCCCAGTTCGGCGGCCACATCGAGTGTGTCGTGCACCCCTTCTTCGTCAACGGCCCGGTGGGGCGCGAGATCTTCCGCTTCTTCAGCGCATCCGTCGACCTTCACGGGCAACACGTCCGGCTCGAATCCCTCAGCCTGTTCCTGCCCCCGGGCACCACCCTCCGTTCTTCCGATGGACACTTCCATGCTGTCGCCTCTGCCCATCGCGGGGTGATCTCGCCATCCAGCCGATTCACACTTCATGCGACCGACCCGGCCGTCGCGCACCGAGGCTGGGAGCTCCAGAGCAAACAACTCGAGCTTGTGGCGCATGGCTCCGAGGCCGGGACAGGTGAAGCCACTCTGGATGTGCAGCAAGGTCGCGCCTCGCACGGCCGTGCGAGCCTCACGCTCGAGGCGGGTCACGTCGGACTGCGTACCCCAAGCCTCGACACGACAGCAAGCTGGACTCTCTCGAACGCGGATGTCACGCTCACAAGTCTCGCCATCCCGCGGCTTGCCAACTTCGATGACCTGGCAAGCCCCCACGGTGTGCGGCTGGACAGCGGAAGCGCCTCTGCCCATGTGAGCGGACGCTATGCTGCGAAGACAGCGCAGGGCGACGTGCGGGTCGCGCTGTCGGAAGCCCGCGGGCGCACCGGAGACGTGGGCTGGGAGCTCGACGGCGGTGCCCAGCTCTCGATCGGTCCCAGGGCGATGGCAGCGCTCTCCGACGGAAGCTGGGACCTCGCCTTCCAAGGCCGGCTCGCACTCTCCGCGAGCTCGACGTGGGTCGAGGCCAACGACGCGTCCCTCGAGGCGCACGCCCTCCTGGAGCAGGCACGCGGTTCGGGGCACATCCGCGCCACCGTCGGTCAACTCTCGCTGCGCCGGGACACGCTCCGGAGCGCCGGCCGAGCCGCCATCGACGTCGAACTTGCGGGCATCGACCTCGACCGGGGCGCGGTGCGCGCGTCCGGCGCGGGAGAAATCGTTGCGCTGGAGGTGACGTCGGGGCCTTCCATGCGGGGACGAGCAGAACGGATCCAGCTGACGTCAGAGGTCTCGCTGGAAGACGCGGCGGTTGCGGATGGCTGGCTCGAGCTCGCCGTCCCGGCGCTGTCGCTTCGCTCGGGAGATACCGCAGCGGTTGTCATCGCCCACATGCGACTGGAAGCCGAGCAGCTCGACGCTTCCAGGCGATCGGGTAGCGCGACTGCCGTCCTGTCGCTGAAAGACCTCTGGGTGGGCCACGCCGTTGGGGGACCGAAGTGCCTGTGGGCCCGGGCGGCGCGAGCGATCGTTCGAGCGAACCTGGGCTTCACCGACCTTGGGCAGGCCGTGGTCGGTGCCTCGGGGGATGTCGACGGAGGGCGGGTGCGCTGGGATGACTTCGAGGTATCCGCCGACACGCACCTCGCGGTCCACAACCTGCTTCCGTCTTCAGAACCGATCGCCGTGGACCTGGGCGCGACCGACGTACGCATGGTGAGCGGAGCGAGTCCCATCGATGGCTGGGCGGTGCGCATCCCGAAGCTGCGCGTGACGAGCACGTTGCGCTCTCGATCCGGCAATCTAGCCGGTCCGGTTCGGGTCCGCGCGCCGCTGGTGCACGGACGCATCGGGGCAACGCCCGTGCGCGCCGAGCTGAACGCCGACTGGAAGCTTGGCTCGATCGATCTCGAGCGAGGCAAATTGGCTGGCGCGGGCGACCTTCGCATCGAGCACGCGGAGATCGGTGAGGGCGACACCCGCGTCAAGGGGTGGTGGGGACGCGTGCAGTTCCCCGTCGTTCGCTGGTCGGCTCAACAGAACGTCGATGGCGCTGGCGAGTTCGTTGCGACGTTCCGCGACGGTCTCCCCGCGCTAAGGCTGTTCGCCGCGAGCGGGGACTTGCCAGGATGGGTGCCAACGGTGCTGCCGCTCCACGAGCTCGAAGCGCGCGGGCGGTTTCGGCGCAGCTGCCGTGTGACGGACATCTACTTCGAGCAAGCGAGCGGCGGACCGCTGGTCGCCGCGGGACGCATCCAGAGCGAGCCCAGCGACATGCGTGGTGCATTCTTGATTCAGTGGGACTCGCCCCTGCGTCTTTCGATCGGCTTGGTCACGTTCGGCGGCGAGGTAGGGGTGTCGATCCTCGCCGGCAACGATTGGCTGGGCGAGCAATCCAAGACCATCGACGACTGGGGACGCCGTGTGGCGTGTCAATCGCCTCCTGATGGTTGCTCTGGGACCGATGCCGAGGAGCCCCCGACCGTGGGCAATTGGGTGGCCGCCTGGGTCGTACCCAGTTCGCCCACGCCCTGAAACGGGCTAGTGCTGCTTCGGGTCTAGTACCGTGTGCCCGAAGTGAGTACCGGGATCCCACTCCGGAGAACCACAGAGGAAGCAGAAGGCACAGAAGGGTGGTGCGGAGGTAGGCCGTGCGTATTGCGCCTTACTCCGCCCGTTCCTGGTTCTCTGTTCGCCTTCCGTGTTCTCAGCTCCTAGTTGATGTCCGTCATCCGTCCATCGTCGTAGCCGGGCCTCAACCCGGTAGGGACTTCGGGCACGCAGCACTAGGTCTTTCTAAGGCGGCTTTCGCAGAGCCCCCTCGCCGCGCTCACCGCGGCTTACCCCAAACCCAAGTACGTTCTTCGAACACTGCTTGATTTGGGACCGGATGGCGGGCTCCGTCAGAATGAAGGAGGCCACCTTCAATACGAGCACCTCAGGTAGGCACGAAACACTCGTGTTTGTCCTTGCGAGCACGTAGACCCGCCGGCGGTACGAGCCATGCAAGAGGACGTCCACAGCCCTTTCCATCACGTGGGCTTACGGCAAAGAGGCACCATGGCGAGCACAGAATCAGAGAGCGCAACGCTGCGCTGGCTAGCGCTGGTTTTCTCCGCCGCCACGCTGTTCGTTGCCTGGCCCTTGTGGCCCGCCTTGGTCCTGGCGGCATGGACGGCTGGAATCACCCATCCCCTCCTGGTGCGTCTGGAGCCGGTCTTTAGGGGGCGACGACGCGCCGCCGCGGTGCTCTCTCTGCTGCTGTTTCTGCTGTTGCTGGTGCCACTGTCGTTGCTGGCGCTCGGGGTGGGGGCGGGGGCACAGGACCTCGTCCAGGCCATCGCCCGCGCCAACTCCGCGAAGGGCGCGCTCGCGGACATCGCGGCGGGCGGCCCCGCTCCCACGGAAGCGGTCCAACTCCCCAGCAACCTCGCCGAGGCGCTCGAGCTGCTGGAGCGCTACGGCACCCAAGCTTACAGCGTGACGTCACAGCTCGTCGGTGTCGCGGCAACCGGCCTGGTGGCCCTCTTCATCTACTTCGCCGGCGCCTTCGCCTTCCTCGTCGACGGCCATCGGTCGTGGCGCTGGCTGCGACGGAACGCTCCCGTCAGGAACGACCAGCTGGACCGCCTCGGCTCGGCGTTCCACGAGACCGGTCGCGGGTTGATCATCGGCGTGGGGCTGACCTCGGTCACGCAGGGGCTCGCTGCCACGTTGGCGTACCTGGCGCTCGGCGTTCCCCGCGCATGGGTGCTCGGACCGATTACCGGGGTCGCGTCGGTGGTCCCGATCGCCGGCACCGCGCTGGTCTGGGGACCGATCGCCTTGGGCCTGTTCCTCGCGGGCCACACCGTCAAGGGGGTCATCCTGCTCGTCGTTGGCGTGGCCGTCATCGGCAGCATCGACAACCTGGTGCGCCCGCTGTACGCGCGGTTGGGGACTTTGAGGATGCCGACCTTCCTGCTGTTCGTGTCCATGTTCGGCGGCCTCAGCGCCTTCGGAACCTGGGGCGCCATCCTAGGGCCGCTGCTCGTGCGCTTGACCATGGAGGTTCTCTCCATCCGCAAGGACGCCGAGAAAGAGGCGTCGTCGGACGCCCGAGACGCCGTGGTGAGATCGCGGTACCCAGCGCGTTTCGGACGCAAGAAACGGAAGCGTTGGAGGTAGGAGCCCCTTTGGCCGGCTCGAGTCCGGCATGTGATTGCCACTACGACTTCGACGTGCCCGTGCGCATCACCTCACCGGTTGCCTACGAGTCCTACTCATCCTGATCAGAGGGCGGAACGAGGCGAACAAGTGTAGCCCTCGCCAGTCCGGGCGTGACCCCGACCCATCCCTGTCAATCGCAGCCCAACACCGATTCCACGCGATTGCCAACGATGCGCACCGTTCCCCCCGTCGAATGCGTGAGCAACCTGTCCGCGCCATCCGCTCGTTGGAGGTCCAGCTCTGCCCATTCTGCTGGTCGCACCCCACTTCCGTTGCCTCGTCACAGGGCGTCAGGTTCTCGCTTCCCTGGTAGAGAAGGATGTCGAGGTCTTCCTTCCCATGGGATTGCGTGAACGTGAGCGAGACATGAAGCGTCGCGCCTTGCTGCAGATTCACGCCGAACCAGTCCTCGTTCCAAGCGCAGATCGTGTTGTCCTTGGATTGGTAGGGACCGGCAGACAGTGCAACCGCACGAGCCTTGGATGCGTCGTCGTCAGGCTCGTGAGAGTCACTCACACAGGAATCCCCCGGCTGGGTGCAACTGCCGGAATCGGGGACGCATTGCCGCGCAGACTTGCCCCCGACGGAGGTGATGGGCGGTCCGCAGACGTAATTCGGTGTGGGGCAATCCTGGTCCGCGGTGGCACGGAAACAAAAGGCATCCCCGGCGCTCCCAAGCGCTGCACAGAGGTCGGATGCATTCCCGCATTGCACGTCGGCGGTGCACGGCTTGCACAAGCCGAGTCCGCCGCTTTCCCCCGAGTTCGTCACCTGAATGTGGTGAGCCCCCGTCGATGGGCTCTTCGAAACGTGGCTGCACTCGGAGCCCGGTTCGTCGTCGTCCTGTGCGATGATGACGTAGTACAGGCTCGCCACATCTCCCTGCGGCTTCGAAGCGACGGGATTGGGCACGTCCGCTGCCCAGACACCGTCTTTCAGATCGCCCGACACGGGATCCATCGTGATCTGCGTCAGCGCAGCGAGATCGATCGGCTGCTCGGGTGGCTCGAACGAATAGTACAAAAGCGGGTTGCCCGTGAGTCCTTTGTCGTCCCGAACCCGAGCTTCGATCCTCAGCGGCAACACCGTACTCACTTGAGCGGTGGAGCTGGGATCGATGACAGGGGGATCACCAGGACAACCCTGACCCGGCGCCGCGAGCAACTGGATGAGGAAGCTCTTCGATACCAGCGAGCTCTCACCGTCGTCCGCCGGAGTCGCAACGTGCTGGTCTTGGTGGTCCGGATCTGCGCCGCCGTGGGACACCACCGCCACGTCGCGCTGAAGGGGTCGACCTGTCGAAGCTGGGCCCCTTCAATCAGCGGCGCGTCCTGAATGATCGAGACGCCCAAGGAATCGGCGTCCTCCACGAGTACGGGAATATCGACGCAAGGCTTGACACTCAAGTCCAGCGAGGTTCCAGCCCCCATGGGCTTGCGAAAGACGGGAACCCCGGAAGCACCCTGATCGACCTTCACCTCGATTGCAATGCTCTGCTTCGCCGTGTTCTTTCCGTCGGATGCAGTGAAGTGGAACGAATGCATTCCCACGTCCGACATGATGGGCGTCCAGCGAAAAATTGCGAGGTTGCCCGCTTGCCGCAGGTCTGCTCGGTTGGTGATTCCCTCCTTCTTGCATCCTTCGTCGTTGACGTGACAAGCAACGAAGCCGAACTCGAGCGTCTCGGTGTCGCTGTCCGTTGCAGCTATTTCGAAGTTGAGATCCTGTCCGACGTAGGTTACCTGGTCGCTCAGTGGGTTCATCTTCGGAGCGCTTCCGTCGTCTGCGCCGCAGGCGACGCTGAGCGTGTCCTCGCGAATTGAGTGCCGCGATGCCATGGAACAAGGGAGCGGAACGAGCCCCACCGGGGGTGTCGATGGTTCCAGGGGCAGGATTGCAATCCGCGTGGCTTTGCAGAACGGGCGTGCCAATCCAGCTTTCGAACACTGGACAATCCACCGCGAGAAGCCGATCGACGAGGCGACCTGGACTGCTATACTGCACGCGACCTCGGAGGTGAAACTTGCCGGCACCGACTCACGATCTCACCCGCGGCATGATCTTCTGGCTCGTCGTGGCTTGTTTCTTCGAGACGAGTTGCGGCTCCGAAAGCGGTAGCGGAGGTACAGGGCCCATCGGGGCGGCGGCCGCGGCTCCCGCGAGGGATGCCCAATCCGAATCCGACGGTTCCGCGGACACCGGCCAGCTTGACGCGAACCTAGACGCGAGCGCCGACACGGGCGCTGCGGACACGGGCGCTGCGGACACGGGCGTCGCGGACACCGGCGCTGCGGACACAGGCGCTGCGGACACGGGCGTCGCGGACACCGGACCAGGAGACAGTAGCTCAGGGGAAGTGACCTACGGATGGGATCCGTACGTCCGACACGCTTGCTACCGGGCGCTTGGCACCGTCGACCCTCACGTGAGCCAGCCGAACCTGACGATCGGTGGGGGTGTAAGGGACTTCGAAGTCCACCTCGGATCCTTGTTCCGAGGCTACACCGGCTGGAGCGATGCCCCGCCGAACTGGGCGCAGGTGTCGCTCACCGGCATCTACATTGGAATCGAGGTCTGGGGCAGAGGCCGGGTGTGGATGGAACACAAGCACTACCGAGTTTGGAGCCCGTCGTAGCACGCGTTAGGGCTCCTGCCCTCGTGCAGATCTCGCGAATCGTTCGCGTCGATGCTTCGTCCGTCGAGCGGGCCCACGCTCAGGAGTGTGTGCGCTTTGGGTTCATCCGGTGAGACACGAAGGTGCCCGCCGCCATGGCGACCATCCAGCTGA
The DNA here is from genome assembly GCA_964488865.1 of uncultured Polyangiaceae bacterium. Lineage (GTDB taxonomy): Bacteria > Myxococcota_A > Polyangia > Polyangiales > Polyangiaceae > MWCO01. The sequence continues at coordinate 25,833 of CAZAWR010000005.1, forward strand.
AAACTACGCTGAAGAGGGCCCGATCATACCACGGTACCGGGCCCCCGGATTCCGACGTTCCGAAAAGGCTCGCCGTCGGCTCGAAGCATGCCGTTGCAGCAAACGCGCCGGCCATCCCGAACACCACCAGACCGGCCGTCAGCAGCACCGTCCGAGTTCGCCGGACCTTCAGGCTTGACCACCGCTCGTACCAGGTGGGATCGACCCACAGATAGAACGGCTCCGCCTTCGGCGTAGGGCGGACTGCGCGCCATAGATCGTCCGGGAGATACGGGCGTGTTGCGCAGTGACTGCAAGCGGGTGTGCGGGTGGTCCCGTCGACCATCAGTCCTGCTCCGCAGTGGGGGCAAGTGAAGTGCACTGGATTGGTTGCAGGAGGCACACGGGCGATCGTGGACTCGCCGATGAATGCGGTCCACCAGCGCTCGGAATCGAATGCCGGGGGCACCTCTCGCACGGGGATGTCACGCCCGCACTGGCATGTCACGCCGCCGTGGGCCAACGAGGCTTCGATCGCGCTGTCGTCGATTCGCGCGCCGCAAGCGCCGCACGTGACGGGGGCCAGCTCGGCCTCGCCGAGGACGACCGGCTGGGCAGTGCTCTCGGAGCTGACGGTTGCCGCGACCGGCGAGCTCATGCGCGACTCCGTGATCCAAAGGAAATCTTGTGGGGAAAGCTTCCTCGGCGTGTCGCACGTGGGACACACAATCGCGAGGGCCGCGGCGTTCATCGGGATGGGGTTGCCGCAGGTCACGCAAGTCGTGCGGAGGCGAAGCCGTAACCCAGGCATGCGTGGATCCTTCGGTCGAGAATGGGTTGAGGAAAGATACTCAATGACGGGCGATTCGGCAAGGATGTCAAGCAGATCAGAGCGAGCACGACCCGGGACCGAATCAGGGAGCTGCAGCCCTTCGAATTGACTGGATTCCCACGTCATCTTGATTGGCCGCCGGATGCCGCCTACGCGAGAGTCTCGGCTTCGAGGCTTGGGGAGCGCTCGGCCGCGAACTTGCAACGGGTAGGGTGACCGCGGCGCTTCAAGCGTTGACAACCGGGGCATCGGACTGGGTCTACGTGCTGCCGCGAGGCAGCCCGGGACGAGGCCGACGAGCCGCGGAAATCCCGTCACGCACAGCAGCCAAGGAGTGGCAAATGGGCAAAATCATCGACAAGGCCAAAGGCAGGATCAAGCAGGCGACGGGCGTATTGACCGGCGACAAGTCGTTGGAGCGAGAGGGCGAGCGCGACGAGCGGAAGGGCAAAGTCAAAGGTGCGGTCGAGGACGTGAAGAAGGCCGTCAAGGATGCGAAGGACGCGGTCAAGGACGCCGTGAAGTAGCGCATGCCGGCGGTTCTCGCGGACCGCAGTTGAAATCCTCTGTCGTTGCTGGCAGGACGAATTCAACGCTCAACCGGCACCGACGGCTTCGACGACTTCGACGACTTCGACGACTTCGACGACTGCGTCTTTGTTGGAGATGAAGCCTTCAGGGGGTGCTGAGAAACACTGAATACACTCAAGAAAGGACGGATGAACCATGAGTATGACGATGATGATCATTTTGATTGTGCTGTTCCTCTTCGTGTTCGGTGGCGGCGGAGGCTACTACTGGAGTAGGCGGCGCTGAGCGCGGCCAGAAGCGGCGCAACGCGCTCGAACTCACTTTCCTCCACGACGTCTTGAACACCGCGGCGTGGCTCCACGGCCGGGTGTGACAAGGCGGGACCGGCGCATCGCCATGGGCGGCACAGAACTTGCGTGGAGTGCTTCGGCTCCATGGTGCCGGGGCGAGCGCGTTGCGGCACGCCGAAGGGTCGGTCGGAGCCGCAAGGCACATCGAGGAGGAAACCGTGGCAAGCGACGACAACCAACTGTCAGGCCCCGATCTTGCGCGCGGCATCGACGCCGACGAGTTGGCAGATGGCGCGATGCTCGCGGGCCACGCGCAGGGCGAGGCCGTGCTCATCGCACGATGCGGTGACGAGGTTTTCGCGCTCGACGCGACGTGCACGCATTACGGCGGACCGCTTGCCGATGGCCTCATGGTGGGGGACACGGTTCGCTGTCCTTGGCATTACGCGCGTTTCAGCCTTTGGACCGGAGTAGTGATGCGGGCGCCCGCGCTCGTTTCAATCGGGCGTTGGGAAACGGAACGACGCGGCGACAGGTTCTTCGTGGTCGGCAAGTCGAAGCCAGCCGCCGCCTTTCCACGCGAGGTGCCAGCCGACATCAAGTCCGTGGTGATTCTGGGTGGTGGCGCGGGAGCGGGAACCACCCACGAGAGGGGGTAAGCAATGAGCATGTTTACGACGACGGACGGCACTGAAATCCACTATAAGGACTGGGGAAAAGGACGGCCCGTGGTGTTCAGCCACGGCTGGCCGCTGAATGCGGATAGCTGGGAGGCGCAGATGCTGTCCCTGGCCTCCAACGATTACCGCTGCATCGCTCACGACCGCCGCGGCCATGGCCGATCAAGCCAGCCCTGGGTTGGCAACGACATGGACACCTATGCCGACGACCTCTCGGCGCTCATCGAGAAGTTGGACCTGAGGGGGGTCTTCCTCGTGGGCTTCTCTGCGGGCGGCGGCGAGGTCGCCCGCTACATCGGGCGCCACGGAACGAAGCGGTTGGCCATGGCCGCGTTGATCTCCGCCGTTCCGCCCCTGATGCTGAAAACAACGACCAATCCTTCGGGATTGCCCATGGAGAAGTTCGATGCGATTCGCAAAGGGGCCGTCGCCGACCGCTCCCAGCTTTACAAGGACCTTGCCAGCGGTCCGTTCTTCGGAGCCAACAGGCCCGGTTCGAAGGTCTCGCAGGGCATGATCGACTCGTTCTGGCTCCAGGGCATGCAGGCCGGTCACAAGAACACCTTGGACTGCATCAAGGCGTTCTCCGAGACGGACTTCACTGAGGATCTGAAGAAGTTCGATGTGCCGACGCTGATCGTTCACGGTGACGACGACCAAATCGTACCGATTGGCGCCGCGGCGCTCCGCTCGTCGAAGTTGGTCAAGAACGCGACGCTGAAGATCTACGCAGGCGCTCCCCATGGCCTCGCGTACACGCACAAGGACCAGCTCAACACAGACCTGCTCGAATTCCTCAGGGGGACGCTCGAGCAGTGAAAGGGGAGACCAGGCTCTCGCCATGCCAATCGGCTAGTCCCAAATCAAGCGCTGTTCGAAGAACGTGCTTGGGTTTGGGGCTATCCGAGCCGAAGACGAGGCGTTTTGGGGTGAGCCGCGGTGAGCGCGGCGAGGGGGCTTTGTGAAAGCCCCCATAGAAAAACCTAGACCCAAAGCGGCGCGGAGCGCTTGATTTGGGGCTAGTCGACCGACGGGCCATAGCGGCGCGAGTGGGGTCCCAAGCGCGTGGTGTCGGAGAGAAGCTGGACCCTCTACGGTTCCACGCGTTTTCGCTCTGCCGTTGCTACCAGCTTTCGGCTGAATAGGAAGTTGTGGTACCAAGAGCCGAGGCACCAGAGTGTGGTAGTGAGCACTGTTCCGGCAATGCAGACTAAGCCGCCCAGGACAAGCCCCAACACAGGGAAGCCATAGTGGAAGGACAACGCTGATCCGGCCAGAAAGACGGTCGACAGGGCGTAGGAGAACTGTCGCGGCTTTGGCGAAGGCGGCAACGGCTGCGCATGGAACAGGTGGCGCGCTCCGAAGTTGTACAAGAGGTCAATCAGCATGCCCTTGGGGAGCAGCGCGCCACTGAGCGCTACCAGGGCCATGGCTCCAAGCCAAAACTGCGAGTGAAGGGCCAGCCCGATGGCAATCAGGCTGACGCTTACTCCGGGCGTGAACCGCAATGGCCACTGAACGCGAGACATTGCTGAGTCATCCAGATTGCCGAACCCTTGCGCCTTCAGGTTATGCTTCGTAAAAGTGCCAATGCTCGCCATGTCTAGAATCCTCCTTGCTTGGTCGGATGAGTCGTTTCTCCGCGCGGAGGAGCGCTGGCGCTCACGAACGCGCCCACGTGCCAGTCATTCTCCATCCATACAAGCGCCTCCCCTCAGGGAGCTCCCGGAAGCGGAGCCGGAGGTTTCATACCGCGAGGAGTCGAGCCCTTACCCGACCCCATGGTTTCCGGACCGGTGCCGTGCACCATTCGGCGTTCCTCGTTTCGGGCGTTCATCCTGGATGTGATTCTCCGGGTGCATGTCTTATCTCTCCATGCGGTAAGCAAGAATCGATCCGGCGCCACTGTCCCAGGCGGAACCGAGCAAGCAGCGAGCCCTTTCGCCACACCGGGCAGAAACGATGCTCAGGTGGAGCGCGCAGTGTCCCAGCCCGTTTCGAACGCAAGAAACAGAGACGGTGGAGGTTGGGCCCGCTCTACTCCACGCAATCCAACCGCTTCATATACGCGCGCGACGCTCCCGAGTCGCTCCACCCCGTCCAGGCGAGCAAGATCGACCGGCCGTCCGGCGCCCCCAGCAACGCGAGCGGTCCCGACGGCCACTGATCGTAGGGCGGCTCGAGCATGTGCGAGAGGGCGGGCTGCATGCTCTCCTCGAGGTGCAGCTGCACTAGGATCTTGGACACGGAAGGATCGAACGCGTCGATCACGGCCGTGGCCACGTAGTCTCCGAGCTGTGCAACCGCGGGTCTGTCCATCCAGTAGTTTTCGCTCACGATCGCGTTCCACTTCGAGTACAGGCCCCCATCCTGGTTCAGCCGTACCGCTTCTACGGCGCCTCCGTCGGTCTGAAACACGAGCCACGCCGCGTCGTGTCCGCGTGCCACCAGTCGCAGGCTTCGCACCGACTGGCCGACCGGCAGCTCCTCAATCAACTCGTAGTCGGACTTGCCCTTGACGCGGACCTTCACGAGGTGAATGCGCGTTGGGGGACCATCGAACCCGTCGTCGTTTCCGCAGGTCCCGAAGTCGCGGCTCGTGGTCAGCGCCACGAGGAAGCCGTTGTCGAAGGGGATCGCATCGGCTTGCAGAGGCTCTGTCGCGCATCCGAGCGTGGGCATCCAAACGGACGCTGAATTTTGCTGCCCCACGATCGACAGGTACTCGAAGCCGGCTTGCCCGTTCGCGTACACGAGCAACAGCGAGCCTTGCGCATAGGAAACCGCGAGAGGGTGCGACGGGTCGTCTTGGTACAACTCCGTCTCCGTGCTCGTCGCCGTGGGGTGGCCACGACCGACGTACGTCCCGGGCTGGGGCGACGCTGCGCTGTCGGTGCTGACCAGGAAGGCGAAGCCCTCGTCGCGGTCCGGTCCCAGGACGAAGCGTTCGCCAGCGAATGCGGCGCCCAGCAAGCCTTGACCGAGAGGGGAGTCGTCCCACGCGCCCCACGCGTCGAAGCTCACGTGCCCCAGCTTCGGCCAATCGCTGAAGCCCTCGTAGGGGTCCCAGCGGAAGGCAAGGGTGACCGTGCCCGAGGCGGTACGTACGAGCCAAGGGGTGTTCTCTTGGTGGTCGGGAGCGCCTTGGAACGTCCGCGTCTCGCGCTCCACGAAGCTGACGCAGGAGGAGAAGGGCGTAGTGCCACCGGCCCCTGCCGCACCCGCGTAGCCACCTGTCCCGGCGGTTCCTCCCATACCCGCCGCGCCCCCGCTTCCCGCGACGCCACCGATTCCCGCGACCCCGCCATCCGTGACGCCACCTGTGCCTCCGGTCGGCCCTCCTGAAGTCCCGCCCGCGCCGGCTTCCGCGTCGCCCTCCTCCGCCAGGAGCGGGTCCGTCCTCGCCCCGCACCCGACCACGAAGACCACCAATCCCACGCACAATAGCATCGACCGTTCCGTCACGCGCCTACCTCCCTCACGCGCTCAGCCCGCATCGCCACAGGGGCCGCGCCGTTCGATTCGTTCTTGGTGAAGCCTGGCCGAGGTGTGCCACCGCGGCAGGAAAGCACAACATCTGCAATCCTCGTTCCGCGTCGTCAACGCACAAATGGCGCGGCTTTCTGACGGGTGTGTCAGCGAGATGTGCCAAGGGAAATGCCGTGGCAACAGGAGGGCGGCCGTTCCATAGTGCCGTGAACCCATGAAACTTCGCGTCTTCCCCCCGAACCTCTCCACCCGACTTCTTGCCGGCGCAATGGCTGCCTCCGCAGCTTGGGCCCTCGTCGCGGGATGCGGTGACGACAAGCGAGCGTCCGTGCCCTCGACCTCTGACGCCGGTTCGGATGTCGCTGCCGACGCCCCGGATGTCTCGGATGCGGCGGACGCAACACCGCCCGCGGACGCCGACTTCGGCCTCGAGAAGCGCCCATCCAACCCCACGTGTCTCGCCCCCGCGCGACCCCAGACCACCGCCTCAGTTCATCTCGAGCGCGTCTATCCCGACCTGCAACTGCAAGACGGCTTGATGGCCTTGGCCCAAGTCCCCGGCGACGGCTCCCGCTGGTTCGCGGCCCTTCGCAACGGTCTGGTGGTCTCCTTTCCCGCTGCGGGCGCGTCCGGCCTGCCGACGGTCGTGGCGGACGTCCCGGCGCTCGCGGGTCTCCCCATCCAGACCGGAGGGGAGGGCGGCTTGCTGGGCCTCGCCATCCACCCGGACTTTTCATCGAATGGGCGCATGTTCGTGACCTGGACCTGCCGGGGCGGACCGGCCGACATGTGCTCGACCGTAGGACGCCTCTCCAGCACCGACGGAGGCAAGTCGTTCGGCGACTACGAGACCATCCTTCCGCCTTTCGACCAACCTGCGCAGAACCACAACGGGGGCGGCATCGCCTTCGGCCCCGACGGCTACCTCTACCTGTCCTTCGGCGACGGCGGCAGCGCCAACGATGCCTTCTCCCAGGGGCAATCCCTGGAAGGCTTCTTCTCGAAGATCTTGCGCATCGACGTCGACACGCCGCCCCCCGCGGGCGAGACCTACGTGATCCCGGCGGACAACCCGTTCGCGGGCGGGGGAGGCGAGCCTGCGACGTTTGCCCGCGGGTTCCGCAACCCGTTTCGCTTCTCCTTCGACCGGGCGTCCGGTGACCTGTGGGTGGGCGACGTCGGTCAGAACGCGTGGGAGGAGATCGACATCGTGCTATCCGGGGGCAACTACGGGTGGCCGTGTCGCGAGGGCTCGCACGCGTTCTCGTCGGACCCGGGGAAGTGTCCGAGCACGGTGGGGTTGATCGACCCGGTGTACGAGTACCCCCATGTCGGCGGTGCGTCGGTCACCGGGGGGGTGGTGTATCACGGCTCCGCGATCGATGCCTTTGCCGGGAGCTACGTGTTTGCTGACTACGTGACCCGCGAGGTCCACGCCCTGACCTTCGACCCGACGGACGGCTCTGCGCGCGCGGTTCGCATCAACGAGAGCGGGCCCAGCGCCGCCTGGGTCAGCTTCACCGAGGACGTTGACGGCGAGGTGTACGCCTTGTCCGTCTTCCCTCCTGAGATCTACAAGCTCGTGGCGTCGGAAGAGCCCGCGCCCTCCACCTTCCCCCAGAAGCTTTCCGAGACCGGGTGCTTCGACCCGTCGGACCCGACGCGTCCCGTGCCGGCCTTGATCCCCTTCGACGTCAACGCCTCGCTGTGGAGCGACGGTGCGGAGAAGGAACGTTGGCTTGCGATCCCTGACGGGACGACGATCCAGGTGCTGCCCGACGGGGACTTCGACTTCCCGGCGGGGACCGTGCTCGTGAAGACGTTCTGGCTGGCAGGCAAGCGGGTCGAGACGAGGTTGTTCGTGCTCCACGACGACGGAGCGTGGGCCGGCTATGCGTACGAGTGGCGCGACGATCAGACCGACGCGGATCTGTTGCCGGCGGGCAAGACGAAGGCCGTGGGGGGACAGGCGTGGTCATTCCCGAGCCGAAGCCAGTGCGTGCAATGCCATACCCCCGCAGCGGGCTGGGCGCTCGGTCCTGAGGTGGGGCAGTTGAACAAGCCGATGGTGTATCCGAGCACGAATTTGAGGGCGAACCAGCTTCGCACGCTCGATCACGTGGGGATGTTCCACGCCCCGCTCGGCGTGGTGGAGGACTTGGCTTCCTATCCGGACCCGTTCGGAAGCGCGGCCGTGGGAGAGCGCGCGCGGGCGTACCTGCACGCCAATTGCGCGGGGTGTCATCGTCCCGACGGTCCCGGGCGCGGGACGCTGGACCTGCGCTACGCGACGCCATTCGCCGACGTCGGGGCGTGCGACGTCGACCCTGGGTTGGGGGACCTGGGGGTGGCCGGGGCGAAGCTCGTCGTACCGGGAGAGCCTGGGCGGTCCATCCTTCCGCTGCGCATGCGCGCCTCCGGGGCGAACCGCATGCCTCCGCTCAGTTCCTCGGTGGTGGATGCGACCGGGGTGCAGGTCATCGAGACGTGGATTACGGGGCTATCGGGCTGTCCGTAGCGTTTCCGCAGCAAACTTCTCCCTACGGATCGACCCCCGGTACGATTCGACGGCCATGCCAGGACCGCAAGAGAAGCTCCTGGACTTTCTCGATCAGAATCGGAAGTACGAGCCGGTGCTTTTTCTCAGCACACTGCTAGAGTCCATCCCCGCATGACCGCGCTGCAGTCCGTCCCGACGCCTTCGTCGAACCCGCCGCCCCCGCCGTCGGTACGGATGTCTGCGCCCAGCCAGCCCGACCTCGGTGTGCCTCGCGAGTGGAGTGTCGTCGGAAGCTACCTGCACGATCCCTCCTTGCGGTACACGAAGGTGCCGTTCGCCGGACCGGCCACCCTGCGGGCCATCGCACAGATCGCGGGATTCCTGATCGGGCTTGCCCTCATCGTGGTCCCCCTCGTTCGTCAGGCAGTTCTGTCGGAATTCTCGCTTTGGTCCTTGCTGCCGATCGCGGGCGTGCCTCTGTGTCTCGAGCTTCTCTTCCCCTTGCGAACAACACTGCGGGAGCTGCATGAACGCGTTCGCCATGGGCTCTTGCTGCGACCCGTCGACCTCGGCATGGAGCGGGCGGTCCCACAGCCGGGGACGACCATGCGTTACGAGGTCCACCTCGCGGCTCGTCGGAAGGTCAAGCTCGACGCCGTGCATGTGCGCCTGGTGTTCTGGGAGAGCTGGCGTGGGCGCGGGCGCCTTCGCTTCCTGCGGATTCCGCGGCGCATCACCGAGAAGCGGGGCCATGACCTGGTCCGCCAGGAGATAGGGCCCATCCAGCTGGACAAGGGCCAGCACGCCGTCATCCGAGGCTCGATCCGGATCCCCGCCGCCCGGCCCACCGAACACCATCGTGGAAAGCTCAAGCACATCTCCTACGTGAACCTGACGATCACGCTCCAGTCCGCTCACAGCGTGCGAGGCAACTGCCCCCACCTGGTCACGTTTCCCTGGATGTGAAGGGCACCCTTGATCCGGAGCGAAGCGACGGGCTGACAGAGAAACCTCTGGAGCTTGCTCTGCGAAAGGCGACGCGACCTGCCGCCAATGAGGTGGGCGGTGCGTGAGAGGGCTCCTTCCCCCGCGGGGCGCGCGGGGCGGGGGAACGCTGGGATGGGGGCTCTAGCCGAGACAGCACGGGATTGTGGATCAGGCAGCATGCGCCGTGCCTCCTGATCTGGGGGCACTCGCTACCCTTGCGCTCGGTCCGTGTGGGCCCCATGACCCCGCACGGTTCGAAGCGAGAGGAATCGACGGATGGAGAAGGTGACCGGAGGGCAGCTCGTGGCGAGGATGCTGCGAGCGGAAGGGGTGCGGACAGTGTTCACCCTGTCAGGGCTGCACGTGGCCCCCATCTACGCGGGGTGCGTGGAGGAGGGGATCCGCGTCGTGGACACGCGGCACGAGCAGGCCGCCGCCCATGCCGCGGACGCCACCGCGCGTCTCACCCGCGGCGTGGGGGTCGCGGTCGTCACCGCGGGACCGGGCGTGACCGATGCCCTCACGGGGGTGGCCAACGCGAACGCGGCCAACGTTCCGGTGCTGCTGATCGGTGGCGCCGCACCGATCGCCAACCAGTCGCGCGGGTCCCTGCAGGAGATGGAGCAGGTGGACCTGTTCACCAAGATCACCAAGTGGTCCGATCGCGTGCCTTCCGCCGAGCTCATTCCGTCGTACTTCGCCAAAGCGTTTCGCACGATGATGAGCGGTCGTCCGGGGCCGGTCTTCCTCGAGCTGGCGTGGGACGTCTTGCTCCAGCAAGTCAACGACCCGAAAATCCCTGACGCCTATCGGACGGCCGCGCAGGCCGCGGGCGATCCGACGTACGTCGCGCGAGCCGTGGAGTTGCTGGGGGTGGCGGAGCGTCCTGCGATCATCGCCGGGTCGTCGGTGTGGTGGGACGACGCCGCCACGGTGCTGGGGGAGCTAGCGAGGCACGCGAACATCCCCGTGTTCCTGAACGGGGCGGGCAGGGGATGTCTGCCTCCCGACCACCCGCTGTTCTTCCAACACACGCGCAAGCTAGCCCTCGCGCAGGCGGACGTGGTCATCGTGGTGGGGACTCCCTTGGACTTCCGGTTGGGCTACGGCGATGCCTTCCGCAAGGACGCGAAGCTCATCCAGATCGACGTGGACCCTACCGAGATCGGTCGCAACCGCGCGGTGAGCGTGGGCATTGCGGGAAGCAGCCGGCTGGTGCTGGCACAAGTCCTCGGGGGGCTCGGGAAGATGCCGGACCGGTCCGCATATGTGCAGGATCTTCGCGAGAAGGAGAGGGGCAAGCGCGAGCGGCTGGGGGTGCACGAGGGCAGCGATCAGGTGCCGATTCATCACTCGCGGCTGGCGAAGGAGCTCTCGGACGTGGCGAACGAGGGGCATCGGGAGCCGATCTTCGTGGCGGACGGAGGCAACTTCGTGGCGATGGCGGCCAAGTCGATCGTACTGAAGACGCCGGGAAGCTGGCTGGACCCGGGGCCCCTGGGTTGCCTTGGCGTGGGGGCACCCTTCGCGATCGCGGCGAAGCTCGTGCACCCGGACCGTCCGGTGTTCGTGGTGCAGGGGGACGGGTCCTTCGGGCTCAACGGTTTCGACTTCGAGACCGCGGTGCGCTTCGGGCTGCCGATGGTGGTGGTGGTCGGCAACGATGCCGCGTGGGGCCAGATCCGGCTGCCGCAGGTGGCGATGTACGGCGAGGACAAGAGTCCGGGAACGCAGCTTGCGCCGACACGCTACGATCGGGTCGTGGAGGCGTTCGGAGGTTGGGGCAAGCTCGTGACCGAGCCCGAGGGCATTCGGCCCGCCTTGCAGGAGGCCATCGGATCGGGCACGGTGGCCTGCGTGAACGTGATGCTGGACCCCGACGCGCCGGCGAAGTCGGGGATGATGGGGTACGCGGTATGACCGAGCGATTTCACGCCCTCGACCCGAAGACGTCCCTGGTGCTCGTGATCGACCTGCAGGAGCGACTCGCGCGGGCGATGGACCCGCAGGCGTGCGAGGGCGTGGAGCAGTCCGTGGTCAAGCTGGTGCGGGGGGCAGGGCTCTTGTCGGTCCCGGTCGTGGCGACGGAGCAATACCCGCGGGGGTTGGGGCCCACGGTGGGGTCGGTGCGCGCGTTGCTCGAGGCTGCGCCGGTGGAGAAGACGGACTTCTCTTGCTGGCGTGAGGCCGGGGTGCGTGGGGCGCTGGAGGCAGCCGGGAGGAAGCAAATCGTGATCTGCGGGATGGAGACCCACGTTTGCGTTTTTCAGACGGTGCGGGACTTGCTGGGGGCGGGGTATTCGCCGTTCGTGGTGTCGGAGGCCGTTCTCTCTCGGACGGCCGAGAGCCGGGCGCTTGGCTTGTCGCTGATGCGGGAGGCGGGGGCGGTGGTGACGGGGCTCGAGGTGGTGCTGTTCGACTGGCTGGGCGGGTCGCAGCATCCAAGGTTTCGGGACGTGTCGACGCTGATCCGTTGACGGTGGTGTGAGGCGGTAGGGTCTTCCGTTCTGAGCGGTTGCGCCGTGCTGCCTTGGTCAGCGAATTCCACAGATTTCATGCAGGTTTGCGCATCGCGCGCGGCCCGGATTCGTTTGACTCTTTCCAGCTTCATCCCTATAGCAGGGACGCCGCCCTCGATTCCGAGGATGCAGCAAATCGGTGGTCGGAAGGGAGCGGCGAACACCCAAGCTGGAGCACGTGAGCTGATGGAGCGTGCGGAAACGTTTCGCTACGACGATGCGGTCGTACGCAAGTTCGCACTTGCGACGATCTTCTGGGCGCTGGTCGGGATGCTGGCCGGGCTCTGGGTAGCCTTGGAGCTGGCGTACTGGCCGTCCAACCTCAACGAGCCCATGCTGACGTTTGGCCGGCTGAGACCGGTCCATACCAACGGCATCATCTTCGGGTTCGTTGGCAACATCATCTTTGCTGGCGTCTACCATTCGACCCAGCGCCTGTGCAAAGCGCGGATGTTCAACGACGTGTTGAGCAACCTGCACTTCTGGGGATGGCAGATCGGGGTGCTCGCGGGGGCGATCTCCTTGGTGCTGGGGTACACGACCTCCAAGGAGTACGCCGAGCTCGAGTGGCCGCTGGACGTCGCGATCACGATCGTCTGGGTGATCTTCGCCATCAACTTCTTCGGCACGATCTTCAAGCGCCGCGAGCGGCACATGTACGTCGCGCTCTGGTTCTACATCGCGACGGTCGTGACAGTGGCGGTCCTGCACATCTTCAACTCGCTGGCGTTGCCGTTGAGTTTCATGAAGAGCTACTCGGTGTACTCCGGGGTGCAGGACGCGTTGGTGCAGTGGTGGTACGGGCACAACGCGGTGGCGTTCGTGCTGACCACGCCGATCCTCGGCTTGATGTACTACTACCTGCCGAAGGCCGCGAACCGACCCGTGTTCTCGTACCGGCTCTCGATCCTGCACTTCTGGACGCTGGTCTTCATCTACATCTGGGCCGGGCCTCACCACCTCCACTACACGGCGCTGCCGGGGTGGGCGTCGACCCTGGGCATGGTCTTCTCGATCATGCTCCTGCCGCCGTCGTGGGGTGGCATGATCAACGGCCTGCTGACGCTTCGTGGGGCGTGGGACAAGGTTCGCCAGGAGCCTGTGCTCAAGTTCTTCGCGGTGGCCGTGACGTTCTACGGCATGTCGACCTTCGAGGGGCCGGTGCTCGCGATCAAAACTGTGAACGCGCTGTCCCACTACACGGACTGGACCGTGGCGCACGTGCACTCCGGCACCCTGGGATGGAACGCCTTCATGGCCTTCGGCGTCCTGTACTGGCTCGTGCCTCGCTTGTGGAAGACCGAGCTGTACAGCAAGGGGCTTGCGACCGCGCACTTCTGGATCGGAAGCCTCGGGATGGTCTTCTACCTCGTACCCATCTGGACGGCCGGCATCACCCAGGGAATGATGTGGCGCGCGTTCGAGCCGTCGGGCCGTCTGATGTACCCCGACTTCATCGAGACCGTGCTCAAGATCGTTCCCTTCTACTGGGTCCGGTTCGGGGGCGGCGCCCTGTTCATCACGGGCGTCCTGCTGCTCATGTACAACGTAGCCCGAACCATCGCCTCGGGCGCCAAGGACCTGTCGGATACGGAAGCCTCCGCGGTCCCGCTGGGCGCGTGGAACGAGGAGCTTGCCGAGGGCATGCCTGCCGGCGTGAAGCCCGCGACCTACGATCACCTCTTCCACAGGGTCGGCAGGGCAGTGGGTCACGGTTTCCACCGCGCGCTGGAAGCCATGCCCGTCACCTTCACCGTGCTGACGGTACTGGCCATCTCGGTCGGTTCGCTCATCGAGATCATTCCCACCGTCCTGATCAAGAGCAACGTCCCGAGGCTCGCGTCGGTCAAGCCCTACACGGCCCTGGAGCTGGAAGGGCGCGACATCTACGTGGCCGAGGGCTGTTACAACTGCCACTCGCAAATGATCCGCCCGTTCCGCGCAGAGACCGAGCGCTACGGCGACTACTCGAAGCCCGGCGAGTCCCTCTACGACCACCCGTTCCAGTGGGGGTCGCGACGCATCGGGCCGGACCTCGCTCGCGAGGGGGAGAAGTTCCCGCACCTCTGGCACGTCCGGCACATGGAGAACCCGCGCTCGACCACCCGCGGGTCCATCATGCCCGCCTACCCGTGGCTCGCGACCGAGCCCCTCGACCTGTCGCAGTCGAGCGCCAAGCTGGCCCTGATGACCAAGCTCAACGTCCCGTACTCCGACTCCGAAGTGTTCCACGCGGAAGCGTCGGCTCGGGAGCAGGCTGAGCGCGTGGCCCGGGAGATCGAGGCCCAGGGCGGGCCCGCCGGCCTGTCCGACAAACAAATCGTCGCCGTCGTTGCCTACCTGCAACGTCTCGGCGTCGACATTCGCAAGATGCCCGAGCACCACGTGCCCATGGTGGCCAAGCAGCCCTGAGGAGGTGGTCCATGTTGCGTGACGTGATCGAGTCCGCTGGCCTGGCCATCTACGCCGAGATCGGGCTCATCCTGCTCTTCGTCACCTTCCTGCTCATCGTGGCCCGCATCTTCACCCAGAAGCGCGATCACTACGAGCGCCTCGCGAGAATCCCTTTCGACGACGAGTCGGCGTCGGAGCCCGTGGCGCGTTCCACGGAACGTTCGGAGGTTTGAGTCATGGCGGGAAAGAACACGGACGACTACCCCGACGTGCTGATGGAGCATGACGCGGACGGGATCCAGGAATTCGACAACCCGTCGCCGCCATGGCTGATCTACGGCTTCTACCTCTCGATCCTCTTCGCGTTCGCGTACGTGATCTACTACGGGTTCAACCGGGGTCCGTCGGTCCAGGAGGCGTACCAGCTCGAGAGCAAGCAGCTCGAGAAGGAGTGGGCGGACTACTACGCCAAGAACCCGATCGTGCCTCCCACGACGGAGGAGCTCGTGGCGGCGGCGAAGAACCCGGAGCTCCTGGCGCTCGGAGAGGACACCTATCTGAAGAACTGTGCGGCGTGTCACGGTGACGACGGCCAGGGGTTGATCGGTCCGAACCTCACGGACGACAGGTGGATCCATGGCGGGAAGATGACCGAGGTCTACGGCACGCTCGTGAAGGGCGTGTCGGGCAAGGGCATGCCGCCCTGGGGACGCGCGCTGTCCCCCGAGAAGCTCACGGGAACGACGGTCTACGTTCGCAGCCTCCAGGGCACGAAGCCTTCCAACCCCAAGGTCCCCGAGGGGGAGCCCGTGGTGGCGGATCCGATCTGACGACATGGCGATTCTTCGCGGCAAGCCCCCTGACATGCTTGCGTTGCCCACGCTCGAGGGCAGCGGAAAGCGGCGTTGGGTGTACCCCGTCCTGACCAAGGGC
This sequence comes from uncultured Polyangiaceae bacterium, assembly GCA_964488865.1. Lineage (GTDB taxonomy): Bacteria > Myxococcota_A > Polyangia > Polyangiales > Polyangiaceae > MWCO01. The sequence continues at coordinate 40,967 of CAZAWR010000005.1, forward strand.
AGGTACTTCTGGGCTCGCCTGGTGGTGGCGGTTGCGCTGATCGCTGCCTATCTCGGCCTTCCTCACCTGCGGATTGCAGGCAAGCCGGCGTTTCAGATCGACCTGTCCACCCGTCAGCTGCACGTGTTCGGCAGCACCTTCTTCGCCACCGATACGGTCTTCCTCGCGGCCTTCGGTGTGGCCTTCGTCCTGTCGGTCTTGCTCGTCTCCGCGCTGCTCGGCCGCATCTGGTGCGGCTGGTCCTGCCCGCAGACCGTGTACATGGAGTTCGTCTTCCGGCCCATCGAAGCGCTCTTGGAAGGGCCTCCGCACTGGCGCAAGCGCGCCGACACCGAGCCCCTCACCGGACCGCGCTTCGCACGCAAGGCCGCCAAGTGGGCCATCTACCTCGTCATCGCGGCCCTCCTCGCCCACACCTTCGTTGCCTATTTCATCGGCACGGACGCCCTCTTTCAGGCCCTGCGCGGCTCCCCCAAGGAGAACTGGGCCACCTTCGTCGCCGTGCTCATCGTCACGGGCATGGTCTTCGTCGACTTCGTCTGGTTCCGCGAGCAGACCTGCTTCATCGCCTGCCCCTACGGTCGGATCCAGTCCGTCCTCATCGACACCCGCTCCCTCATCGTCGGCTACGACTACGGGCGGGGTGAGCCCCGCCGCAAGGCAGTCGACCGATCGGACGGGGATCATGCCGGCGATTGCGTGGACTGCCTGGCTTGCGTGCGGACGTGTCCGACCCACATCGACATCCGCGAGGGGCTGCAGCTCGAGTGCGTGGGCTGCACGCAGTGCATCGACGCGTGCGACGCCATCATGGACCGCGTGAAGAAGCCCCGCGGTCTGATCCGATACACGTCCCTGAGCCGTCTCGAGGGAGAGCCGGCGGGAGTCTTCCGCCCCCGGGTGCTCGCGTATGGGTTCATCATGGTCGCGGCGCTGTCCGTTCTGGTTGGCTTGCTGATGCAGCGCGATTCCTTTGAGTTCGACGTCGTGCGGCGGACCGGGTCGCCCTTCTATGTGCAAGCCGACGGGATGGTGGTGAACCGCTTTCGTCTGCGGATCACGAATCGTCTCGATGCGCCGCAGCGTTTCGAGGTGAAGGTGGCCGAGCCTGCGGGGGTGGAGGTGGTGCTTCCGGCGATGCCCATCGAGGTGGCCTCTCGCAAGGTCGTTCCGGTCGAGGGGCTCATTCGGTTGCCGCGCTCTGCCTTCGTCACACCAAGCATTCCCGCCGTGATCCAGGTGATTCCGGTGCAGGGGCGGGCCGAGCAGGCGGAGTTCGTGCTGCTCGGCCCCGTGGGAGGTGGATCATGACCAGGCGCTCCGAGTCCTTCGTCAGCCGTTACCGCTGGCCCATCGGCATCGTGGGGATCTTCCTGTGCTTCCTCCTCGCCGACGGGCTCCTCATCTACAACGCCCTACGCGACTACGACGCGATCCGTCCCGAGGAGGGCTACTACGAGCGAGCGCTCCGTCACGACGAGCTGCAGCAACGCGTCGAGCGTGCTCGGCAGGTCGGGCTGGAAGCCAAAATCGTGGTCGCCGAGGCGCCCATCCCGACCATGCCCCGCCGGGTTGACGTCGAGGTCAACGATGCGGACGGCAAGCCCGTCACCGGGCTGGAGGGCAAGATCACCGCCATTCGTCCCTCGGACGCTCGTCTCAAGAACGAGGGGATGCTCGTGGCCGTTCCGGGGCGCGAAGGTCTCTACCGCTTGCTTCTGAAGGTCCCGGTCGCGGGGTTGTGGCAGTTCGAGCTCGAAGCCCGTCGGGGAACCGACGACTACCTGTTGATCGTCCGCCAGGACGTGAAGATCTGAGAGGCCTATCGTGGGAACCGGTTTGTCACATCGCGGGGAGGGCAAGACGCAGACCCTCTGCGCGCATTGTGGCTTGCCGGTGCCTGCGAGCCTGGTGCAGGCGGAGGGGACGCCCTCGTTCTGCTGCTCGGGTTGCAAGACGGTGTTCGGGGTCATCCGCAGCGCTGGCTTCGACCGCTTCTACGACCTCAAGGCGGTCGACGACGACCGTGTGGACGTGCCGGCCAACCCCAAGCTGGTGACGTTTGCGGAGTTCGATGACCCGGACTTCCTCGAGATGCACACGCGCGTGGTGGACGGTGCCCGCAGGATTGACCTGTACCTCGAGGGCGTCCATTGCGCAGCTTGCGTGTGGCTGGTCGAGAAGCTCCCGGAGATGCTCGACGGCGTGGTCTCGGTCCGGCTGGACTTCGGCCGCGCGGTCGCGACGGTGCTGTACGACCCGAACGTGGTAGCTCTCTCCAAGGTCGCGCGGGCGCTTGACCGCGTGGGCTACACGCCGCACCCGTTTCGGTCGTCGGACCGGAGGGATCTTGCGCGAAAGCAGGAGCGCAAGCTGCTGATCCGGCTCGGTGTGGCCGGGGCGGCGGCGGGCAACGTGATGCTCATTGCGGTGGCGATGTATGCGGGGGCCGACGAGGACCCCACGGTGGCGAGCCTGTTTCGGTGGGTCAGCCTGCTCATCACCCTTCCCGCGGTGTTTTGGTCCGGCAGGACGTTCTTCAGCGGTGCGCTGGCGGGCTTGCGCGCAAGGTCCTTGCACATGGACCTTCCCATCAGTCTCGCGATCGTCGGCGCCACGGCATCGAGCGTTGCGAACACGGTGATGGGGTACGGGCACGTCTACTTCGATTCGGTGGCGATGTTCTTGCTGTTGCTGTTGGCCGCTCGCTGGGCCCAGATGCGTGCGTTGCGCAGGGCGTCCGACGCTTCGGAGCTTCTGTTCTCGCTGGCGCCTTCGAAGGCGCGGCTGATCGAGGACGACGGTGCGAGCCGAGAGGTCCCTGTCGAGTCGGTGGTGGCGGGCCAGCGGGTCGAGGTCAGGGCGGGGGAGAGTGTGCCGGTCGACGGGATCGTGGAGCAGGGGCAATCGCGGATCGACAACTCCCTTCTGACGGGGGAATCCGTACCGGTGTCGGTGGGTGAAGGGGCGGAGGTTCATGCGGGGGCCAGCAACGTGAGCGCGCGGTTGATTGTGCGGGTCACCGCGACCGGGGAGAACACGCGAGTCGGTCGGCTGGTGGCGGCTGTGGAAGAAGCACAACGGCGCAAGGCACCGATCGTGCGGTTGGTGGACCGTGTGGCATCGGTCTTCGTTTCCCTCGTGCTGTTGCTGTCGGGGCTGACCGCTTACGTGTGGTGGGGGGACGGCTCGCAGGTGGTCGTCGAGCGTGTGGTGGCGATGCTGGTGGTCACATGTCCGTGTGCGCTGGGCATGGCGACGCCGCTTGCGCTCATCAATGCGCTGGGATCGGCTGCGCGCAACGGAATCTTCGTGAAGGGTGCGGACACGGTGGAGGCCCTCGCCCGATTGCGGCATGTGGTGCTCGACAAGACGGGGACGCTCACCCAGGGCAAGGTATCGCTGACGTCCTTCGATGGGGGCGACGGGTTGCTGGAGGCCGTGGCCGCGCTGGAAGCGCAGTCTTCGCACTTGATCGCCCATGCGCTGGAAGCGTCGGCGCCTGCGGGAGCAGCGGTGCGGCACAGGGTGGAGGATGTGGAGGAAGTGGCTGGGGGAGGCTTGCGTGGGACGGTGGACGGGCGGCGGATGGTCCTCGGGACGGTTGCCTTTCTGAGAGGTTCGGGGGTGGAGGTGGGGCCGGAGTGGCTGGACCTGTCGAGCCAGGCTGCGGAGCGTGGGGAATCGCCCGTGCTGGTGGCGGTGGACGGCGCGGTGTCTGGGCTCGCCACCTTCGGGGATCCGTTGCGAGAGGATAGCGTTCGGGCGGTGGGGGCCCTTCGACGAATGGGGATGTCGTTGGCCGTGTTGTCTGGCGACCACCCGGCGGTGGTGGCGCGGGTGGCCGAGTCCCTTGGGATGGCGAAGGACGACGTGCGCGGGGGTGTGAGCCCGGAGGGCAAGCTCGCGGCGGTGGAGCAGATGGCTGCGCAGGGGCGGGAAGCCGCGATGATCGGGGACGGCGTGAACGATGCGGCGGCGCTGGCTGTGGCGCGTGTGGGGATCGCGGTGCGGGGTGGGGCGGAGATAAGCCTCGCTACAGCCGACGTGTTCCTGACGAGGCCCGGATTGATGCCGGCGGTCCATCTCGTTCGTGGGTGCCGTGCGACGCTGCGGCTGGTGTACCGCAACCTCGGCATCTCTCTGGTGTACAACGCGCTGGGGGCGTCGCTGGCGCTGGCGGGTTACATCGACCCGCTCGTGGCCGCGGTGCTCATGCCGATCTCTTCGTTGACGGTCGTTCTGTCGTCGGCACTGGCGCGTCCCTTTCCGTTGCAGGAGGGGCCGTCGCGGCTGGTGGCGGGGGTGGCTCGGGAGCGGGAGGTGCCGGCATGACGGTGGTGTTTGTGCTGTTGCCTCTGGCGGTGGTGCTTGCGGCGGCGTTCGTGGCGATGTTCATTTGGGCCACGAGAGACGGGCAGTTCGACGACGTCCGGACGCCGCAGTTGCGCATCTTGTTCGAAGAGGATCCTGTTACCCAAGCGGAGGCTCCCTTGCGGGGAGGCTCCGGCGAAAAGGAGCGTTCATGAACGGTCCCACCTGGTCTGCCTGGACGCCCGTGCTCGCGCTGGCGGTCGTGGGCATGGTGGCATGGGGGTGTACCTCGCCGCGCGAGGACTACCAGCCCGAGCAGCCGATCCCATTCTCCCACAAGATTCACGCGGGAGACCTGAAGGTCGAGTGTCGGTACTGCCACGTGTCCGTCGAAGAAGGGCGTCACTCTTCGATTCCGTCGGGCAACATCTGCATGAACTGCCATTCCGCGGTCGGCAAGGACAAGGACGGGGTGATCAAGCTGACGAAGTACTACGAGGAGAAGCGTCCGGTGCCTTGGATCAAGGTGCACGACCTTCCGGACTTCGCGTACTTCAACCACAGCCGGCACGTGGCGCAGGGCTCTGAGTGCGAGAAGTGTCACGGCAAGGTCGAGGAGCAGGAAGTGGTCCGGCTCACCCATCGATTCAACATGGGGTGGTGCATCGAGTGTCATCGGGACCCCGATCCGGCTCGCCCGGATCTGAAGGGCCCGACCGACTGCACCATTTGCCATCGGTAGGCGGAGGCACCATGTCGACCAACCACAAGCGTCCAACCACTCCGTTTGCCGGCCCGTCTGCAGAACCCTCGGTGCACGTGGAGCTGCCGGATGGAACCGGGCTGTCCTTCGACCGCAGGGACTTCCTGCGCATTGGCGCCGCGGCATCCGCAGCCGCGGGGCTGGCCGGCTGTGCCCCCGACAAGGAAGAGATCCTTCCCCGTCCAGACCGCCCCGAGGAGGCCCGTGTCGGGCTGGCCTTGAGTTATGCCACCACGTGCTTCGCCTGCTCGGCCCAGTGCGGTGTGCTCGCCCGCGCGCGCGAAGGCCGCGTGGTCAAGCTCGAGGGCAACCCCAACCACCCCGTCAATCAGGGCACCCTCTGCGCTCGTGGACAGGCGTCCGTCCTCGACCTGTATGACGCCGACCGTCTCCGCTCTTCCCAGATCGTTTCGCGCGCCAAGGTGCCCCCGCTCGACCTGTCCAACGATGCCGTGGACGAGAAGGTATCGGCGGCCCTCGTGGGCAAGGACGGCAAGCGTCCTCGCGTGAGGGTGCTGACCGGTGCGATCTCGGGCAACGCCATGACCGCGCTGGTCGAACAGTTCATGGAGCTCTTTCCGGACAGCGCCCATGTGGCCTGGGAGCCCCTCGCACCCATCGCCGAGACGATCGCAGAGGCATCGAAGCGTTGCTACGGAGAACGCGGCGTCCCCCAATACAGGCTCCGCCGCGCGAATGTCATCGTCGGCTTCGGCGCCGAGTTCCTGGACACGGCGCTCTCGCCCCTGCAGATGTCGCGCGGCTTCTCCGTGCGGCGGCACCCGGACCATCAGCACGGCATGTCGAAGCTCTGGGTCTTCGAAGGGCGAATGACGATCACGGGCTCCAACGCGGACCGTCGCATCAAGGTGCGTTCCTCCCGGCTGGCGGACGTGGCGCTCGCGATCGCGCACACGATCATCGTGGCGCGCAAGGTCGGCACGTTGGCAGAGAACCCGTCCGTGGTGGAGGGGCTCAAGGACTTCGAGGCCGGCGCCGTGGCTTCGCGCGTGGGGTTGCCTGCGGAGGCGATCTCAAAGGCGTCGGACTTGCTCATCGGTGCGGTGGGACGGAGCCTCGCGATCGGAGGGGGCCCGGCGTCCACGGGCGCTTCCGGGCTCGCCCTGGAGATCGCAATCAACCTGATCAACACAGCGCTGCAGAACGATGGGCGCACCGTGTTTCACCAGCGTCCCTTTCAGCAAGGAGCGAACCCCTACGGGGACTTGCAGAAGCTCGTGCACGAGATGCGTTCGGGGCTGGTGGACGTGTTGATCGTGCAGGGAGCCAACCCCGTGTATGACGCTCCACCCGTGTTGGGATTCGTGGAGGCGATGTCCCATGTCCCGCTGGTCGTGGACATCGCGGACCGGATCGACGAGACCGCGCGCGCGTCGGACCTGGCGTGTGCGGGCGCACACTTCCTGGAGTGCTGGTCGGACGCGTCGCCAAGGGCGGGGGTCGCTGCCATCGCGCAGCCGGCGATGCGACCGGTCGGCGCGATGCGCGGCCTGGGGGATTGCCTGATCGCCTGGGCCACCAAGGTGTTTGGAGAGAAGGCCGGGCTGCTGTCGGAAGCGGCGAAGCGCGCGGGCGAGAAGGACGCGGTGCCCTCCCCCACGTATCACTTCGTCCGCGAGCACTGGCAGCGCCACCTGTTCCCGTTGACGCCCGACACGGGGGACTTCGAGACCTTCTGGAAGGATACGCTGCATGCCGGCATGCTCGTGCCGCGCATCGAGCAGCCCGAGACCCGGGAGCGTCCGCTGCTCGGATCTGCGTTCCCCTTGCCGAAGATGGAGCCGCCTGCCGAAGGGGAGTTCGAGCTCGCGCTCTACGCTCCCGTGGGCATGTACGACGGTCGCCAGGGCAACAACGCTTGGCTGCTGGAGTACCCTGACCCGGTCACGCGGGTGACGTGGGATTGCCCTGTCGGGTTGTCTCGCGGCACGATGAAGAAGCTCGGCCTCGAGCCGGGAGACCTTTGCGAGGTGAAGGTCGGCGAATGGAAGCTCCGCATGCCCGCCGTCGCCATTCCGGGCCAGCATGACGACGTGGCCTCGGTCCCGCTCGGCTGGGGGCGACCTTGGGCCGGCCTGGTGGGCGGTGGCCTGGGTCAGAACGGCTACCACCTGCAGGCGTCCGGGCCTCTGGGGCCTCAGCTGAGCGGCCAGGCCGTGGCGGTCCGCAAGGCCGGAGGACACGTCGCGCTGGCGATTCCCCAGGGCGAGATGACCATCGACCTGGGCCTTCGTCCTCTCATCCCGTACACGGTTCTTTCGAAGTACAAGCAGGATCCGGCGTCTGGGACCGAGCGTCTGAAAGGCGACTGGTCGATCTGGCCGGGGCACGCGTACCCGGACACGCGGTGGGCGATGACCGTGGATCTCGCACGCTGTACCGGGTGCGGGGCGTGCACGATCGCGTGCCAGGCGGAGAACAACATCCCCACCGCCGGTCGCAAGGGTGTCATCGACGGGCGGGAGATGCACTGGATCCGGGTGGATCGGTACCTGGCGATGCCTGCCCCGCGCACGGCCAAGACGCCCGAGGAGGTGCGCGCCGCCGCGGCGCGGCGCGAGGAACTCAAGAAGGACGACAGCTGGCTGGACGAACCCGAGGTGATCTTCCAGCCGCTGATGTGCCAGCACTGCGAGAACGCGCCTTGCGAGACGGTGTGCCCGGTGGGCGCCACCAACCACAGCGCCGATGGCTTGAACGTCCAGGCCTACAACCGGTGCGTCGGGACACGGTATTGCTCGAACAACTGTCCGTTCAAGGCGCGTCGCTTCAACTGGCTCGACTACAGCAAGGACCAGAGCAACTGGCTGTCACGGCTGTTCGCGCCCCAACTGCCGCAGATCGCGGCGATGAATACCCGCTGGCCGCTGCCCCTCAAGAACAACCCCGAGGTCACGGTGCGGTCCCGGGGGGTCATGGAGAAGTGCACGTTCTGCGTGCAGCGCATCGAGGTGGGGCGAGGGCTCGCGAAGGACGAGGACCGGAAGATCCGGGACGGTGACGTTGTGCCTGCCTGCATGCAGACGTGCCCTGCGCACGCGATTCGGTTCGGGAACATGGTGGACGAGCAGAGCGAGGTGGCCCGGCTTCGCAAGAGCAAGCGGGCGTTGACGATGCTCGACGAGCAGAAGATCGGAAGCTCGGTGACCTATCTCACGAAGGTGCGTAACGATGAAAGCTGAGACCGCTTCCGCCTCGGTCGCCTATCCGGACGACACGGCCCTGACCGGCTATTCGCGGGAGGAGAAGGGGGCCGGGTTGTTCGGGGGTCCCCTGTACGAGCGCGAGCCGCTGGTGACGGGGGGCAAGAACTACAAGGACGTCACCGGGGACGTGGTGGGGTGGTCGGAGCGCTACCCGACGCGTCTGTGGTGGATCGCGCTGAGCATCTCCTTGGCGCTCTTCTCGCTGTTTTTGGTGGGCATGGGCGCCGTGATCGGTCTGGGCACCGGCATTCTGGGCATCAACCACCCGATCGGCTGGGGCTCCTTCATCATCAACTTCGTCTTCTGGATCGGCATCGGTCACGCCGGCACGCTCATCTCTGCCATCCTCTTCTTGTTCAGGCAGAAGTGGAGGACGGGTATCAACCGCACGGCGGAGGCGATGACGATCTTCGCGGTCATGGTGGCCGGCATGTTCCCCTTGCTGCACACCGGCCGTCCGTGGTTCGCCTACTGGCTGACGCCCGTTCCCAATGGTCGTGGTCCGCTCTGGCCGAACTTCAACTCGCCCCTCGCCTGGGACGTCTTCGCCGTCAGCACCTACCTGACCATCTCGCTCGTGTTCTGGTATCTCGGTCTGCTGCCGGACCTCGCCTCGATTCGCGACCGTGCCGAACACAAGTGGCGCCGCTTCGTATACGACGTGCTCTGCCTGGGCTGGAACGGGTCGAACCGGGCCTGGAGCCACTACGAGTCGGCGTACTTGATGCTCGCGGGGCTCTCCACGCCGCTCGTGCTGTCGGTGCACACCATCGTCTCGTTCGACTTCGCCACGTCGGGCCTTCCGGGCTGGCACGCCACCATCTTCCCCCCCTACTTCGTCATCGGGGCCATCTTCTCGGGCTTCGCGATGGTCGTGACCCTGATGGTCATCATGCGCAAGGTCTACGGCCTCGAGAAGTACATCACCCTCAACCACCTCGAAGCCATGAACAAGATCATCATGTTCACCGGCATGGTGGTGGGCTTCGCCTACTCGACCGAGTTTTTCATGGCCTGGTACTCAGGCAATCCCTACGAAGGGTTCATCTTCGTCAACCGCGCCTTCGGCCCCTATGCTTGGGCCTACTGGATCATGTTCACCTGCAACGCCTTCGTTCCGCAGTTGTTCTGGTTCAAGAGGTTCCGGCGAAGCATCCCGGTCATGTTCGCGGTCGCAATCCTCGTGAACGTGGGCATGTACTTCGAGCGCTACGTGATCGTGGTGACGACGCTGCACCGTGACTTCTTGCCGGGGTCTTGGGGCATGTACACGTTCACGGCGTTCGACTGGATGATCCTGCTCGGGTCGTTCGGCATGTTCATGACCTTCTTCCTGATCTTCACGCGGGTGTTCCCGGTGGTGGCCATCTCCGAGGTCAAGGGCGTCATGCCGCCGGATCAGGGACGCGTGAAGGGAGAGGAGGTGTCCCGTGGCTAACAAGAAGGGCAAGAAGGCCAAGAAGGCCGAGAGCGCGCCTCGCTCCTCCGAACACGCGGACGAGTCGATCGAGCAGGAAAAGGCCCAGGCCTCGTCTGAACAGGACGACCCGGACGGGCCCGAGCCTCCGGTCGAGAAGGAGTCTCCAGCTCCGAAGAAGGCGGCGAAGAAGGGGGCTGAGTCTCCCTCCAAGGCGGCGGGTGTCCTCGCCTTGTTCGATCATCCGAACACCACCCTCGTCGCGGCGACGAAGGCCCGGGACCACGGCTTCGAGCGGTGGGATGTCTACACGCCCTTTCCCGTGCACGGGATGGACGATGCGATGGGGCTGGGCAGGTCCCCGGTGCCCTGGATCACTTTCGTCATGGGGGTGGTCGGCTTCTGTGCGGCCATCATCATCCAGTTCGGGACGATGGTGTACAGCTGGCCGATGAACTACGGCGGCAAGCCCTTTGCCTCGTGGCCCTCCTTCGTGCCGATCACCTTCGAGATGACGGTGTTCGCGGCGGGTGTGTCGACCGCCATTGGAGCCCTGTTCCTCGGCGGTGTGTTGCGACCGCGCAAGCGCATCGCACACCGGCACGTGACGAGCCATCGCTTCGCGATCTTCGTGGAGGCTTCGGACCCCAAGTACGACGAGCAGGGGACGGTGTCCCTGTTCCGCAAGGCGGGCGCCATGGATGTTCGCGTGGTCAAGGAGGGGGAGTGATGAGTCGCAAGGTTGCTTCCTCGGTCGGCACGACGTGGGCTCTGGGTTGGGCCCTGTCCGGCGTCCTCGTGCTCGGCGCTGTGGCGTGCAACGAGTACGGCATTCCTGCGGGGCCGAGCCCACACCGCGAGTTCAACTTCCTGGACATGGGGGACCAACCCAAGATGAAGGCGCAGCGGGGCGACCTTCGCGGCGGGCCGTCGTTCCTCACGCCGCCCGGCGCGATCCCGCAGGACTTCGAGCCCTACCCCTACAAGGGGCAACCCGACCGCGCGGGCGCGGAGCTCAAAAACCCCCTGTCAGAGCGCGACGCGAAGATGCTCGAGCGAGGCAAGCTCATGTTCGAGCGCTATTGCGTTCCTTGCCACGATGCGACCGGGGACGGAAAGGGCCTGGTGATCGAGAAGGGCTTCCCCGCGCCTCCCTCGCTCATGACCCAGAAGGTTCGGGACTGGTCCGACGGCCGGATCTTTCACGTGATCACGGACGGACAGAACATCATGCCGTCGTACGCTACGCAGATCCGCCCGAGGGACCGGTGGGCGGCGGTCGAGTGGGTACGGGACCTTCAGTCCAAGCAGCCTGTGGCGCCGCCTGCGGCGAACGCGGCTCCCCCCGTGGATAGCGCTGCCCCGCCTGTGGATAGCGCTGCCCCGCCTGTGGATAGCGCGGCTCCGCCCGCGGATAGCGCGGGTCCGCCCGCGGATAGCGCGGCAGCACCGGGCTCGGCATACCCGCCGTCTGCTCCCGGTTCGGCCGCCCCGAAGACAAGCAGCGGGGATGGCTCAGGTGCACCTGCGGGTTCGGCTCCCGCGCATGGGGAGGTGAAGTGATGGAACACGCAGCGCATCCCCACAAACTGAAGGACCCGGGCAAGGTCAAGCTCCCGTCCTGGTACTTCGGCCTCGCTGGTGTGCTCGCCGTCGTCGGCTTCGGAACCTTCGCCTGGGCCCTCGGCCAAGACGCGCACAGGGCGTGGGGAAGCTACCTCATCGGCTTCTTCTTCTTCCTGAGCGTGGCCCTGGCCGGCGCTTTCTTCGTGGCCGTCAATTACCTCACGTCCGCCGGATGGAGCGTTGCCGTGCGACGCGTCCCCGAGGCCATGACGGCCTTCCTCTTGCCCGCGGCAGTGCTCGCCGTCGGCGTGTTCTTCGGGTCCCACGAGCTGTACCACTGGGCCCACGAAGGCGTCACGGACACCGACATGCTTCTGCTCCACAAGGCGCCCTACCTCAACATGACCCGCATGGGCATCTTCGTGGCCGTCGCCTTCGTCATCTGGATCGTGCTCATCGGCTGGATTACCGCCAACTCGCGCCAGCAGGACAAGACGGGCGAGTCGAAGCTCACCCGGAAGAACACGTACCTGTCCGCCGTGTACATGTTGCTCTTCGCGCTCACGTTCTCGACGGTTGGCATCGACTTTCTCATGTCCCTCGAACCCCACTGGTTCTCCACGATGTGGGCCGTTTACCTGTTCGCCATGCTGATGCAGGTCGGCTACGCGACCATGGTCTTGTCGGTCGTGCTGCTCCGCCGAACGGGCAAGCTGGACGCGTTCGTCAACGAGGGGCACGTTCACGACCTGGGCAAGATGATGTTCGCCTTCACGGTCTTCTGGGCCTACATCGCGTTCAGTCAGTTCTTGCTCATCTGGTACGCGAACTTGCCCGAGGAGACCGCGTTCTACTTGAAGCGCCTCGACCACGGCTGGGCGTACGTCTCCCTCGCGTTGCCCCTGCTCAAGTTCGTGGTGCCCTTTCTCATCCTTCTGCCTCGAAACGCCAAGCACAATCCCGCTGTGCTCATCCCGCTGTGCATCTGGATCTTCCTGGTCACCGCCATGGAGTACTACTGGATCGTGATGCCTGCCGTGACCCATCACGGCCCCCAGGTCCCTTGGGTCGAAGCCCTCGTGTTCTGCGGCTTCCTCGGCGTGTTCCTCGGGGCCTACGGCTTCGCCCTCTCCCGCCACGGCATCGTCCCCATCAAGGACCCCCGCCTCGCCGAGTCGGTTCATCACCACTTGGTCTGAACAGGATCGCTACCGGCGGACGCAGACCTGCTTGTGTTCGGTTTCACCGTTCCGTGTTTCCGTGACCTTGTAGCGCTCGCGCTCCGATCCCTCGCGCGCCCCGTCGCTCGTTTTGCTAGCATGCCGCCATGGTGCAGCTCCTGCACGTGGACCCCGACGAGTTCCTCGTCGACACCTTCCGTCTCGGCAAAAAGATTTACCTCAGCGGCTTCCGACCCAAGCACGCTATCTCCCTGTGGCGTGGAGGTACGCCCGTCGGCCTCGGTGTGGACGCCTTCTTCCGAAGCCGAGGGCTTCGCATCAACCACACCACCATCGCCACCGACTCGTACGTGGGCATCTCGCAGCAGGCCGAGGTCACCGTCAAGAACCTCGAGCACCTCGTCCAGGTCGTTTGCCCCGAAGACGGCCTTCTCATCATCGATGACGTCTACGAGTCCGGGAACACCATCCGACGCGTCGTCGAACTGCTCCGACAGAAGGCGCGAGCCAACGCGCCGAGGGACATCGTGGTGGCGGCCGTGCACACCAAGCCGGGGCGAAGCTCGTACCACGAGCTGCCGGTCATCGCCCTCGAGGAGATTCCGGACGACGTATGGATCGATTATCCGCACGAGCTTGCGGACCTCGTAGACCCAGCGGATCCGGATGATCGTCGCATTCGGGAGAAGGACGAGGACATCTGGCGCATCTTGCGGAGTGGCCCGTCCGCGCGCTCGGAGGTGGAGCCGAAGGGGCCTTACACGTACTTCACGCCGCGCGAGATGCTTCTGGACTGCGTACGGCTGGGCGTCAACATCGCCCACGACCAGAGCTTCCGACCCGACTTCATTGTCGCGCTCTGGCCCGGAGGGGTGAGCGCGGGTCTCCCCTTGCACGAGGTGTACAAGTACTTCCAAGCGAAGGCTGGGGGCGGGGGCAAGGCCCCCGATCACATCAGTGTCAACACCTACCCCACGCGCCTGAGCTACCGGACCCAGATCCTGGGGTTGCACTACCTCGAGGACCACATCAACAAGGACGACAACATCCTCATCGTGGACACGACCTTTCGTGCGGGGCGTCTGGTGAATGCGGTCGTGGCGAATCTCAAGGAGGCGCTGCGGCGCAATCTCGATCACGATCGCGTGCGGGTCGCTTCCGTCTACTACAACCCCGACGATCGAAGCACGTGGACCGTCCGCCCCGATATCCGCCGTCCCGATTACTACCTCAGGACCGTGCGCAACGAGGTCATCTACCCGCAGAGCGTGCACAACCTTCCGAACCCGCACCACGACCTGGCCACGCTCAATCCTGCCCTCTGGCGCGTGCTCTACGAAGAGGACTAGACCCAGATCAAGCGCTCCGCTGCTTTGGGTCTAGGGAGTGTTTGCATACTCTCTGCTCGTGCTCGTGCTCGTGCTCGTGCTCGGTGGGTTGGGGGATTTGAGCGGAGGGCGAGACATCAACTAGGAACTGGGAACAGGAATTCGAATTCGAACCAGGAATGTGTCCGTTCGTGGTCGTGGTCGTGCTCTGCTCGGTGGGTTGGGGGATTTGGGCGGAGTGCGAGACATCGGTTGGCCTTAGGCAGAGGAATGCTCGCTCGTGCTCGCCGCTTGCATCGATGCCCTTCTAGTACGAGGGCTACTGGAACAAGAGCGGGCGAGGACGGGCAAGCCACGCTTCACCGGTCCGTGTCTCCAACCTCAGCCCCCAGGAGCCAATGTTCCACGGTCGCATTGAAGGACCGAGCACGAGCACAGCACGAGCACCGCTGTTGCTGAGCACGAGCACGAGGGGGGTTGCAAACACTCCCTAGTACCGTGTGCCCGAAGTGAGTACCGGGATCGCACTCCGGAGAACCACAGGGGTCGCAGAAGGCACAGAAGGGTGTGTACGGAGTTGGGTGGTGCGTGTTGCCCCTGGCTCCGCCCGTTCCTGGTTCTCTGTTCCGTGTTCCGTGTTCTCAGCTCCTAGTTGATGTCCGTCATCCGTCCATTGTCGAAGCCTGGCCTCAACCCGGTAGGGACTTCGGGCACGCAGCACTGGGACTGAACCTGGTCAGGCTTGGCGCGGAGGGTCGGGCGTCTTGAACAGGCCCAGCTTGGCCTGCCGTTCGGCGAGGGCCTTGATCTCTTCCTCGTACTCGGACGCTGGCTCGTCGAACTCGACCGCCACGCTGAAGGACCATAGGGTGCTGCCGTCGCCCCAGGGCTCCACGCGCACGACGTTGCCCATGGCGATGCCGGGCTTGTCGGGGTTGGGCGTGATGTAGAGGCTGAGGCGTACACGGTCCCCCACGTCAGGGCGAGCCCGTGTGAGGAGTCTTGCACCGGTGATGCTCAAGTCGCGGATGATCGCGGAACGGGTCACGCCCCCGTCCTCGATGTACGCGGGGAAGCATGCCAGGTGTCGAGGTTCGCGTCGTCGGTCCTGATTTGAGCTGTCGGGGTTGTTGTCTGCCATCGTGAGCTCCTATCGGTCGAGGGCTCAACCGAAGCCCCCCCGGGGCGAAGGGTAGTTGTACACTTTGTGCGCGCGGCTTGCCAGCGTTCTGGGATTCGGGACGGGGGGAGCCTATGCTACTTTCCTCTCGCCCGGTGCGAGACGGTGGACCCCATGCGAGCACCTCGCAGGATTTCGGTGGCAGGCCGGATCGCGACGCCGAACCGGCTCGTGAGCCCGTGGACGGGCACGCGCGCGGCGGCCTTCCACGTGACGTTCCGCTCACCGGCGGGAGAGGTGGTCACGCGGGTGCTGGGCGACAGCCTGATCGTTCACTGCAAGGTGGGAGGAATCCGGGTGGACGTGCGGACGGCGAGGTTGCTGTTCTTGCACCCGGCCTCGGCGCGGGGGGTTCCCACGGAATCAGGCGGGGATTTCGCCCCATTCGTGGGCATGGACTTCGTGGAAGGGCCGCTGCCGCATGGGGCTCGCGTCCATCTTTCGGCGCGGGTGCAGTTGGACCCCTTCGCCCGAGACGCCGACGCGGGTTCCGCATGGATGACCTGCCCGGCCACGGGGGACGTGACGCTTACGCTGCTCGATGATCCTGTCGTGCGCGCGACGCCGTGATCACTTCCGCTTCTGGGCCGGGTACCGAGCCAGCACACCAATGACGTAGCGGGTGTGATCGTGGGGGATGTTCTCCCAGTCCGGTGCTTCCAGCGAGCGCTGCACGCAGGCGATCACGGGCTTCGCCTGCGCCTTGCTCAGCGTACCGCTGCGACCCGCGAAAAGGCGGGTCGTTCGCCGCTTGTGGTCGACCTCGAGGGCGAAGCTGATGCTTTCGTTCCGCGGTTGTTCGGGCACGCAGTCCGCTCCTTGGACCACCGCTTTGACCAAAGCACGCTCGAAGAAAGGCTGCCTGTCACACTGTTCGGGAGGCGTGCGCCCCGGCCCTGGCCGCTGGCATGCGTCGACCCAGACTTTGTCGACGGATAGCTGCTCCGTGGTGACCTTCATGTCGCCCGACCCAGCGAGGACCAGCGCCAGGGGATCCATCGACGCAGCACCCCGGACGACGCCGCTCATCACGGGTTGCGGAGTCGCGACCTTCACGTCGTGCCGGCGCCACGCGAACAGGGCGCCTGCGATCAGCACCAGCGCTGTCAACCCGCCGAGAACGGCAAGGATGCGTCTCTGCGTTGGCGAAAGTCTAGCAGCCGTATCGAGCGGGGCTCGCAGGTAGGACGGTGCCGGCTGCGAAGGTGGGATCCCTCGCCCCAGCCATCGCGGAGGCTTCTCGGCAGGCATGCTCGTGGCCGGGATGGAACCACGAACGCTCTCCGGAAGGAAATCAATCTGGGCCGAAGACAGGGCGGAAACGCTGCGGAAGAAGGGGACGACGGGATACCGAAGAGGTGTCCGCCGCATGATGCGGGCCCGATGCCCAGTCTGCGGCTCCCCATTCCCCAGCCCGGAGGGCAGCTATCTGGTACGCTTCGGTCATCGGCCGCCACCAGCGGTCACCTTGCCCGGAGGATCGAATGCGACGCTGTACCATCGCGGAAGTCTTGGGCCGTGCGCGGCTCCCCCTGTTTGGATTCCTTGGTGCCGTGGTGTTCCTCGCCGCGTGCGGTGGTTCGGACGACGGACCCGACCAGAAAGGGTCGGGTGGCACCGGGGGCAGTGATGGTGGTGTGTCGGGAAAGGGCGGCACGGGCGCCACCGGAGGCACGGGTGGATCCGGCGGGACGTCTGGCGGCGCAGGAACGGCGGGCACCGGAGGCGATGGCGGGACAGGGGGAACCGGGGAAACCGGAGGCACAGGAGGAAGCGGGCCAGGGTGCTCGTCGGATGACGACTGCTCAGGCACGCCGCTGACGCCGTTCTGCTCGGCGGAGGGATCGTGTGTCGCATGCGAGTCCGGGGTGGCGGCCCATGCGTGTGAGGGCGGACTCGTTTGTTGCGACCACACCTGCGTCGACACGTTGTCCGACATGGCGAACTGCGGGGCGTGCGGCAGCGCGTGTTCGCTCGCGAACGCGGACGCCACTTGCACCATGGGCCAATGTCTGATCGAGAGCTGCACGGACGGGTTCGCCGATTGCGACGGTGTGGCCGGCAACGGGTGCGAAGCCAGTTCGGGAGGTTGCTCGTGTGTGCCCGGGGATGTGGTCCCGTGCTACTCGGGGACTCCGGGTACGCAGGACGTGGGACCGTGCAAGGGGGGGACGCGGACTTGCAATGGGGCGGGCACGGGTTGGGGGGGGTGTGAGGGCGAAGTCCTGCCAGCGCCTGACTCGTGCTTGAACACCATCGATGACAATTGCGACGGCGTCGTGAACAACGGGTTCCCCAACGCGTCGGGTTGCCTGTGCTTGCCGGGGGAAACCCAGTCCTGCTACTCCGCGCCGCCGGCCACGTTGAACGTGGGGACGTGCGCGGCAGGACAAGCAACGTGCCTTCCTTCCGGGACGGGGTCGGGTCTCTGCCAGGGTGAGGTCGTGCCCAAGACCGAGATCTGCGGCAATGGGCTCGACGAGAACTGCAACGGGACGCCGGACGAATCGCCCGATGATGACGGCGACGGGTGGACGGTATGCGACGGGGATTGCTGCGACATGGTGGGCACGACGTGCAGCACGCCGGGCCTCGTGAACCCGGGAGCCGTCGAGGTGACGGGTGACGGGGTGGACAACAACTGCAACGGGCAAATCGACGAGGCCCCCGTGGCAGCGTGCAGCACGGGGGAGAAGTTCGCGGCGACGACAGCGTGGGACTTGCTCAACGCGATGGAGATTTGCCAGACGTCGACCGCGGGAAGCTGGGGGGTCGTGGGCACTCCGGTCGTGTCGCGGGCGAACAGTACGGGTGCGGGGACGGTGAGCAACCTGCAGGTGGGCGTGTCGGCGCAGTTCGGCACGGATGCTTCGAACCTTCCAAGGTTCGGCTCGAACTTCGCGGTGCTCTCCTCGGGGCGCGCGCGCGACGGGAACGATCCGGACCCCACGACGGGGATGACCTATACCTACGTGAATGGGACGCCGCCTGCGGACTTCGTGGCGCCCCACGGAGGCCAGCTGCCGTCCACGGGCGCCGGCTGCCCGAACGGGAGCGGCGCGAACGACTCCGTGATGTTGGACGTCCAGCTGAAGGTCCCGACCAACGCCAACTCGTTCTCGTTCCAGTTCCGGTTCTTCTCGCAGGAGTACTGGACGTATACCTGTACAACTTTCAACGACTTCTTCATCGCGATGCTGGACTCCACCTGGCTGCCGGGGCCGGGGCAGACGGCGATCCCGGCGGACAAGAACATCTCCTTCGACGCGAACGGCAACTACATCAGCGTCAACAGCCAGCAGTTCTTCACCGTCTGCCCGCCGAAGGCAGGGTATCCGTGTTCAGACGGGACGGCAGGTCTGAACGGAACCGGCTACACGTACGGACCGGGAGGCGGAACCGTGTGGCTCACCACGACGTCCCCGGTCGTGCCAGGCGAGACGATCCGGCTCCGGTTCGCCACGTGGGACACGAGTGACATGCTCCTGGATTCGATCGTGGTGATCGACAACTTCCGCTGGAGCGCTCAGCCCTCTGGCGGTCCCGTCACCGAGTGAAAGTCTGAACCACCCCCCATCACCTTGCGTCGTGCGGAAGGCTCCCCCTCGGCGCTCTCAAGTAGAAGTACGGCGTGTGCAGCATCAGGTTCGACACCCGTGACATGTAGATGTCCGCGTACCGCTCCACCTGGCGAGCCAAGTGGCTCTTGTCGTTGCCCGCCCGCATGAGCAGTCCCCACCGCGCGTTCACCAGCTCCACCGCCTCCCGCGCCAGCGGCGCGATCTGCTCGTCGAGCGCCGTCATCTCTTTGCGAAGCTCCTGAAGTCGCGTCTTGATCTCCGCGACGGACGACGGCGGGCGCGGACCGTACCCTGCTTCCTCCCGCTGGAGCGCAAGACGCAAGAACGCGTGTTCGCGCTCCCGCACCTCCTTTTCCTCCATCCGGTGCGTGAGCTCTTGCTGCTTGCGTTTGAACCCTTCGAGGGCGAGCAGCTCGTCTTCCATCTCCCGGATCACCAGCGCCGTACGCCATCGGAACAGGCTCTTGGACGCGTGCACGTCCGCGAAGATGTGGTCCCCGATGAACAGGAATTCCTCCCCTGACAGCCCGAGATCCGCCTCCACCTGCCGCGCGCTTCCCCCGAGGTACGTCCCCCCTGTCTCGATCGGCTTCGTCAGCGGTCGAAGCAGCCCATCCTCGTCGACCACCTCGAACGCCGGCGCCCGGCTCGTGAAGAAGTCCGGCTTGCGCGACGACACAATCACGATGTCGAACATGTCCCGCCACGTCATCCCGTCGGGCAGATGACGATCCAATGCGTATCGCATGATCGCCCTCGTGTAGTCCCACTCCGAGTTGGTGATCAGCAGCAGCAGTTTGCCCGCCCGCTTGAGATCGAGCAGCGTGAGCGGGAGGTCTGCGTCGTGCTCCACGAACCTGTCGGGGTCCGCGACGATCTCGCGCTTCAGCTCTCCTTCCATGTGCGTGGCGTCCATGTGCTTACGGATTTGCCGTCGCAGGTCGCCGTAGCCCATGACCCCCTTGACCACTCCCGCGTCCAGCAGTTCCACGAGCTGCCCGTACAGACACGCCTCCGACAGCGAGAAGAAGGTGTTCATGAACACCCATCGCGGTGCGGCCAGGTCCACCTGTACGTCTCCGTAGACGCGGCGCTGCCCCTCGAAGGGCAGCATCTGCGTGCCGTGGCTCGCGCGACGGATGAACCCGAAGCGATCCGCCTTGACCACGTTGCCGAGCTCCTGGTCCACCACCAGACCCCGCGTGAACAGGGTCGGGTCGAACCGGAGCCCGGCCACGGGCCAGCCCTCCGCTTCCAGGCGCCCGCGCGCGTACTCGTAGGCTCGACCCTCCCACTCGTTCACGTGGTAGTGAATCAACGTGTAGTCCATGTCGAATCCCACGGCACGGATGCTCTTCATGTTCAGCGTCCGGTTGCAGAAGATCCGTCGGGCCGGGGACGAGAAGTCGGCGAAGCTCTCCATGCAGACCGTGTAGAGGAACCGACGCCCCGCGGCAACGGCGGCTTGTAGGACGCTGACTGTACGGGACGGGCTTGGCGGTGGACTTCCTCGCGCGGGCTGGGGCATGATGCCGGCGGCTTGTTGCCGAGAGATCCGCTCATTGCTTAGGTCCGGTTCGGGACCGCGAAGGAGACCCCATGATGAGGAACGCGAAGCATGTCACGACGGCTGTGCTGGCGATGTTGGCGCTGGCTTTGGCAGCCTGCTCGGACGACGACGACGACGGCGGCGGAGAGAAGGGGGCCGCCGCGGCCCAGTGCGACGCGCTGGTGAGCAAGATCTGCGACAAGCTGGCGCCTTGCGAGTCCATCTCGAAGTCGGAGTGCGTGAGCCAGGCCAACCAATCCTTCGCCAATCAGTACGGTGACACGTGCGACGGTGCAGACCAGGTTGGCCCCACGTACGACCAGTGCATGACGGACATGGATGGGTACACCTGTAGCGGGAGCCTTCCTGCGTCCTGCAACAACGTGATCTTGTACCAGCAGTGAGCGGTCGTCTCGTCCTCGGCTAAGGGTCCCGCAGCCCGCGCACCCCGTTGCGACGGCCAGCCCGCTGCAACAGGTGGCGCTGCCTTGCCAGGCGGACGTGACCTGCGGCCTTCACTGGTGCAACGTGGTGGCCGGCCGATGCTCCTTTCCTTGCCAGACCCACGACGACTGTCAGGCGGGGAGCAAGTGCCTCGCTCCGGTGTGCGTGCTGGCGGGAGTGCTACCGCAGTAGGCCCCGTCGGGTCAGGGCCAGATTACCTTCACCGGGTTGGAGCGCTCTTGCACGTTCGTTGCCCCGAGGCGGGCGAACCCGCTGACCATGAAGTAGAGTGTCTGCCCGCTCGACGGGTGCCACCCGGAGGCGGCGTCGAAGGGGGCCACCTTGATGTGGTCCCCCGCTACCGAGCTCTGGTTCTTGCAAGTCTGACCCGGCGCGCGCAGCCACTCCCACGTAGCGCCGTACCACCGGTCCTCGTGGTAGATGAACACCCAGGGATTGCCGACCACCTCGGTCCCATTGGTGACCTGGGTCGGCCATCCCTTGGACGCGATGTCGTGGTTCATGCAGATGAGGCTGCCTTCGAAGGTCACCGACGTCATGGTGACGGTGACGGGCCAGGCGCTGACGTTGGTGTGCAGCCAGGTCACATCGCCCAGATCGAGGGGGGGCGGATCTGTGGGATTCGTCGTGCCGCCAGTTCCTCCGGTGGCTCCGGTGTCCGCGCCTCCGCCGCCGTCTGTGATGCCAGCGTCTGTGCCGCCGTCGCCTGCCGCGCCTCCCGTGCCAGACCCTCCCGCAGCGCCTCCTCCTCCAGCAAAGCCCGCAGCACCGGCCTGGCCCCCCGTGCCTCCCCCTTCGGCGTCGCCCCCTGCCGCGCCTCCTGTGGCTCCGGCCTCGCTCGCCCCGTCGGGAACGCCGCTGTCCACGCCTGTCGACCCTCCCGCGCTCGCGTCCGAGCCCGCCCCGTCAAACCCAACGTCGTCGAAACCGAGCAAGCTCGAGCACCCCGCGGTGAGGATGATCAGCGTGCTGGGGAAGACCTTCCAGGTTCGCGGGGCGTCCATGCGTAGAGACCTCCACAGACCAGCATAGCGCACACACGCGTCATCGCACGCGAAGGATCGTTCACGGGTTGAAACGACCCGCTGCCGGTCCCGACGCATCCCGGGTTGCTTTGGGATGGGTGGTCCCTTACTTCCGCTTGGCGCGTGCGAGCCACAAGGCGGCGATCAGTCCGGCCAGCCACTCCGCCCCCGTTCGCCGCGGCGCGGACGTGCGACACGCGCAACCGCCTTCCTCGTCCTGCCCACCGGCTTGCGTCGGAGTCGTCCCGTCCGGTCCCACGAGGGCATCCGAGGGCCCGGAGTCGTGAGGCACAATCGCGTCCGGGGTTGCGGAGTCGCTCTCGAGGACGTCCGGCATCGGCGTGTCTGGGACCCCCGAGTCCGGGACGGCCGAGTCCGGGATCGACGAGTCCGGCGTCGCGGAGTCGGGGACCGTGGCGTCCGGTATCGCTGAGTCGGGAACCGTGGCGTCGGGCGTGGAAGAGTCGGGCGTCCCAGCGTCGGTGGTGGTCCCGCCGCACAGCGGAGACGTGACACAGAAGGACTCACCGCTTCCGATGGTCTTGCAGCAACCCCCTGCAAATTCAGGGCAATCCGCCCCAGTCTTGCACGGATGCGTGCAGAAGGAGATGGGAGACGTGCCCGTGGTGTACAGGCAGATGTCTCCCCCGAGGTTGGGGTTGCAGAACGGGAGGTTTTCGTGTCCCGGGAACGCACACGGGTCACCGACCCAGCCCGTGGGGTCGTACGCGGGGGGCCCGCTACCGCAGCCACCCCCGGAAGGCGTGAACGTGACGTTGAGCGTGTAGGCGCCAGCGTTGGTCGTACCGCTCCCGAAGGTGTCGGCTACGACGTAGTATGTCCCGCAGTCGACTGGTGCCGTGAACGAGCTGTCAGCCCGGTGCGTACAGTCGCTCGTGTTCATCGACGAGTACAAGTGCACGTCGATGTCGACCCCGGTGTCGTCCGACACGGCCACGGTAAGCTGGCCGGGTTGCGTGAGAGTCACCTCGTACACGTACTCGGGACCGGACTCGGGCTTGCTCGGATTCGCTCCGCAACCGTCGAACACGTCGCTCGACGATTGCGTGGTGTCTCGCGAGTCCGTGAACGGCAAAGAGGAAATGGGGATGGGGTTGTCCGGGGTGCCGACGGGGTTGCCCGCCGTGGTTCCGGTGATGCCGTCGTAGCGGCGAGGCTCGTAGCCGGAGGTGTACGCCCAGCCGCCCCATGCGTTGATGTGGACGTTGTAGCCGATTGCCTCGTAGAGGATCGGGTCTCCGTTGGCGAGTCGGTGGCTGAAGAGGATGACGTGGTAGCCGGCCTGGTTGACGACGTCTCCGGGCAAGAGTTGAGCTTGGGTGATGTCCGTCGACTCGGTGTGAATGATGTCCGTGGTTAGATAAATGGAACCCCAGCACTGGCTCACGTACCCGGAGCAGTCCAGTCCGACGGTGCACGCCAGGATGTCGTCCGCGGGATAGGACCCGGCCCCAAGGCCGTTCTCGATGCCCTGGTCGAACGTGAAGATCGACATGTACCCGCCCCAGTCGTAGGGCAATCCGACGTAGTCGCCAGGCGTGTACACGCTCTCGTAGGCGCCGGAGCAGCTTGCCGTCAGGTTGCTCTGCGTGCAGCGCCACGGGTGGTTGGCGAAGGCCCGTGCCCGCACCATCACCTCGTCGCGCGTGACGGCGTGGCTCGAAGAGGCGCACAGCACCGTGGACGCAGTGACGGCGAGTCCCGCCAGCAAGGGAAGCAGGGTGGACCGTCGAGACGATCTCATGGCGTCCCTCCCTCTGCCGCGCGGGGCACCGCCCAGGTCGTCACGTGCAGTCCGGTGGGCCGCGGTTGCATGAACACGAGGCGCGCCGGCGAGCCTCCCATCGCGAAGGAACGGCGCGGAACGTACACATCGTCCACGCGACCGAGGTCGGACTCGAGCACCTTGCTTCCCGTGGTGGTCGCGAGGCAGGCCACGGACCGGCTGGTCTGGATTACGCTGCCGGGATCCTCGTGCTCGAGGCGCACGCAGGCGACGCCGTCCTGCACCCCCACCACGCGCGCGGAGAGTACGGGCTTGCCGGACACGGAGAAGGAGCGAAGGACCCGCGCTCGGTCCTTTCCGTTCTCGATCACGAGCAGCTGAGGCTTTTGGTGGCTATCGAGCTTGGTAGCGACGCCTGAGCCATCGGGCAGCTCGAAGGCGCCTTCGCGCTTGCTCTGCAGCACCGAGGCGAGGGTCTGCGGCGTGGAAGGGGAGCCGAGCCGGTAGGTCTCTTGATGCGCTGAGCGCGCCAGGACGAGGCGCGAAGGACCGAAGTCGATCGAGACGAGCTCTCGCAACCCGCGAGGCACGTTCAGCTCCGCGACCACTTGTGTCCCCTCGTGAACCCAGAAGCGCGCTCGCAGCGGGCTGTACAAGCCAATCGCTCCGTCCTGAGCTACAGCCACGTCCTCGGCGTCCGGGGGCGACCCCGTGAGCACCCATGCGTCGCTCGCCGAGCCCGACGGGCCCACACGAACCACACGGTGGTTCACGCGGTCGAGCAGGAGCGTCGAGCCGTCCGCGGCCAAGGCAACCGACGTGACCCCCTCACCGGGCTGGTGGGGCTTTGCATGGCGCAACCCGACTTCGCCATGGCCTGCGCCCCAAGGAAGGACGATCACGGTGGGAGAGCTTGCTGGCTGCCCGGACGGTGTCGAACTCTGGGGGGGCGCAGCGAGCGGCTGCGATGCCCAAAGTGCAAAGGAGACGGCGCCGAGCGCAAGGCCGCCGGCAAGCCAGGAACGTGGAACCATGATGCCCTCCTCCTGAGGTGAAGCGACGGCGATGGGTAGCACGGGTCCCAGTGTCTGAGAAGCGTTGCTGCAACCGTGCTTCCACGGGTGGCTTGGGTGCGTCCGTACCCGTCGCGAGACTTTGGCTTGTCCTCCGAATCCCGGTCCGATAGAAACCAGTTCATGGAATCCTGGGTCCAGTCAGAGCGAGTACGGGTTTTCGACACGGCCATGATGGGCCTGGACGGGTTTACGGATGTCTTCCTCATCGAGGGCGAAGCCCCTGTGCTCGTGGACGCAGGGACCGTCGAGTCGGGGCCTCGTCTCGTCGCATGGCTGCGACGCCACGGAATCGTCCCACGGTATGTAGTGGTGACCCACGCGCACCATGACCACGTGGGTGGGATCCACGCAATATTGAGTGAGTTCGGGGACGGTGTCGACGTGCTCGCGAGTCCCGTGGGGGTCGATCGCCTTCGCGACCCGGACCTCGCGAATCGCCTCTACGCTTCGGACCCCATTGTTCCCGTGCTCCGAGCACGCGCGGTCACGGACGGCGAAGAGGTGAACACAGGCGACAGCTTCTTGCGTTTCCACCTGACCCCGGGGCACTCCGACGACTCGCTGAGCGTGCACGATCGGGCGTCGGACACGCTGTTCGTCGGCGATCTCCTGGGAGACTGGCTCTGGGGAGAAACGTACCTGCCGCCCGTGGCTTCGGAGGACTTCGACGAGCGCGCGATGCTGGATTCCGTACGAAAGTTGGCGCGGGTAGGAGCGCGACGTCTGGCGCTTTCTCATGGGGGCATGTTCGACGGAGAAGCGGCATCGAACCTGATCGGGGAGCAGACCGAACGCTACGAGCGGTGGCGAGAAGCGTTGGTGGGGGCATACCTGCGGCGTCGGAACGAAGAGGACGTCGTGGCTTGCGTGAAGGACTTCCTTGCCGGCTCCCGCTTCGCGTCGCTCGCGCACTGGGAGATCGTGGCGGGTGCGTTCGCTGCGTGGTGCCTGGTGGGGTACCGAAACGCAGGGCTGGTTTCGGATCCCAAAGGAGTGCGTGGTGGCTGAGCAGGCCGACCTCGTTGCCGACAATCGGCGGCTTCGCGACGAAATCGAGGTGCTTCGATCCGCTCTGCGGCACGGGCAGGCCCTGCCTCTCTCCTCGGAGCAGATCTACGAGAGCATCTTCCGGCTGTCCCCCAGCATCATCACCGTCACCCGCTTCGAGGACGGAACCTACTACGACGTAAACGAGGCGTTCTGCCGAGCGACAGGGTACTCCCGGGACACGGCGTGCAGGGGATCGTCGCTGGGCCTGAACCTCTGGGTGAACCCTGACGATCGCGAGAAAGTCAAGCACCTGCTTGAGACGGACGGGGCTTGCTCCAACGTCGAGATTGCGTTCCGCAAGAGCGACGGAACGACCATGTACGCGCTGCAGTCCGCGGAGCTCGTCACGATCGGCGTGGACCGGTTCATCATCGCGATCACCACCGACATCACGGACCGCCGTTGTGCGGAGGCCACGCTGGCTCGCGAGCGAGAACGCCTCTCCATCACGCTGCAGAGCCATTCGGATGGGGTGCTCGTCGTGGACGGGGCGGGGTGTGTGGAGAGGATGAACCGGGCGGCCTGCTCCCTCATGGGCGTGTCGGAGTCCGGCGCGTTGGGGCGGCCCGCCCGCGAGGTCCTCCGGGTTCGTGACCCCGAGCGCCCGGAGCCGGTTGCCGATGTCGTGGGGGCCCTGCTGTCCGGCGGACCGAGCCTTCCCTCCTCCCCCCACGTGCTCACGTGCGCGGACGGCTCGGAACGCCACGTGTTGCTCCATGCGTCCCCTATCCCTACGAGCGCAGGTGTCGAAGGTGCGGTCCTCGTCTTGCGTGACGTGACCGTCCAGCTCAGGACGGAGGAGCAGCTGCGAAAGACGGCGAGGCTCGAGTCCCTGGGCGTTCTCGCCGGTGGCATCGCGCACGACTTCAACAACGTGCTCATGGCCATCAAGAGCAACGTCGCCTTCGCCCGTTCCCTGGACGTCCCGCGCGACGAACGGCAGGAGGCGCTCGCCGACGTCGAGGACGCCGTGCGTCGTGGCCGCGACCTGACACAGCAGCTGCTCACGTTCTCTCGCGGCGGGGCCCCGATCAAGCGCGACGCCCCCATGGGAGACCTGCTGGCCGACGTGACCGCGTTCGTGCTTCGCGGCACCAGCGTGAGGATCGCTCTCGACGTTTCTCGCGACCTCATGTCCGTGGCCGTGGACCGCTCGCAGATCTCGCAGGTGATTGAGAACCTGGTCGTCAATGCGCAGCAGGCGATGCCCGACGGGGGAGTCCTCCGCATCACCGCATGCAACTTCGACGTGGATGATCGGATGGGGCTGCAGCTGCCCGCCGGGCGATACGTACGCCTGTCGTTCGAGGACGACGGTCCCGGCATCGCGGCGGCTGATCTCCCGCGCGTCTTCGACCCATTCTTTAGCACCAAGCCCGGTGGTACCGGGCTCGGCCTCAGCATCGTTCACTCCGTCGTCCGGCGTCACGGTGGGACCGTGGTCGTGCGCTCGATCGCGAAAATCGGCGCGTGCTTCGACGTGTACCTGCCCGCCACCGTGCAGACGTTTGAGCCACCTCCTGCGTCGTCGGAGCCCCTGCGAGGGTCCGAACGCATCTTGCTGATGGACGATGACCCGAACGTTCGTCGCGCGATGCAGCGAGCGCTCTCTCTGATGGGGTATCGGGTGGACGTCGTCGTGGATGGGCGCGAGGCGGTGACCGCGTACGAGCGCGCGCTTGTCGGTCCGTTCCCCTACGCGCTGACAATCCTCGACCTGACGGTGGTGGGGGGAACGGGAGGGAAGGAGGCTGCACAGAAGCTGCGGCGTATCGACCCCCAGGCTGTCATCGTCGTGAGCAGCGGCTACTCGGACGAAGGGATCCTGGCCGATCCGCGCGCCCATGGCTTCGACGCCTGCCTGCCGAAGCCCTATGACGAGTCGGAGCTTGCCCTCGTGCTGCGGTGGGTCTTCTCGGGGCGTTCCCCGGGGCCAGACTTGCCGGGTTGAACCTCGAGTCCCTCTTGTTCTTCCCCCGGCACTCTGTCAACCTGCAACATGAGCCAGTCATAGGTTGACCGTGAAGTCACTCGACGAAATCAAGCCAGGTCTCACTCTCGGTCGCTACGAGTGCTTGCTCCCCATCGCTCGGGGCGGCATGGCCGCCGTCTGGGCCGCGCGCGTCACCGGGGCCAGGGGCTTCGAGAAAATCGTCGCGGTCAAGACGATGCTCCCGAGCTTGAACGACGACCCGAACTTCGAGCGCATGTTCCTCGACGAAGCGCGCATCGCCTCGCGCATCCGACACCCGAACGTTGCCGAGATCCTCGACCTCGGTGAGCAGGACAACCTCCTGTACCTCGTCATGGAGTGGATCGACGGCGCTCCGCTCAGCCTCATCATGCGAGAGTCCTTTCGACGGGGAGGCATGCCCATCCCGATCGGGGTCAAGATCGTACAAGACGTGTGTGCCGCGCTCCACGCCGCACACGAGCTCAAGGGGGAGGACGGAAAGAGCCTCGAGCTCGTCCATCGTGACGTCTCCCCGCAGAACATCATGCTGACCGAGAGCGGCGTGGTGAAACTCGTCGACTTCGGTGTCGCCAAGGCCTTGGGGCGGAGCGCGGGCGAAACGGACACAGGTCTCATCCGGGGCAAGCTCGCTTACCTTTCCCCCGAGCAGGTCGTCGCGCAGCCCCTTGACCGTCGCACCGATCTGTTCGCCGCGGGCGTCATCCTCTACCAGATGACCACCGGCAAACACCCGTTCCGAGGCGACAACGCGGGCGCAACGATGAACAACATCTTGCGTCGCAAGGTGCCCAAGCCGAGCAAGATCGTCGGCCCCGCGTACCCCACACTGCTCGATGAGATCGTCATGCGGGCGATTGACCGCGAGCAAGAATTCCGGCTGCAGACCGGCGCCGACATGTTCAAGGCGCTCGACGAGGTGTTCGTGGGGCGACAGCGCGCCACCACCGAGGACGTGGCCGCTTACATCTCTCCCCTCATCGGCCCGGCCGGCGACGAGTTCCGGCGCGCTTTGCGGCAGGCAAGTCGTGCCCCTTCGAGCTCCGGGGAAGACGTTGCCGCGCTGCTCGCCAGTGGCGCTCATCCCGTCGAAGGCACACCGGCGTCCGGTCAGTGGATGATTGGCAGCGGCAACTCGGGGGAGAATGCGGCCAAGACGGGCGCGGTCTCCTCGGATGGTGTGGAGCTTCCCCCCGCTCCGCCCGACTTCGATCCCATCGCCGCAGCCTCCGTCGACAAGGCTTCTGCCTCCAAGTCTGCGCACGGCGCCGGGTCGCTCGCCGAGTCGACCATGTCGGGCGCCGAGCGGGATACCCGGCCGCCGCCGCGCCCTGCCTCCCGGCGACGTACCTTCGGAATCGTTGCGCTCGGGGCCGTTCTCGTCTGTGCGGTTGCCGTGTTGCTCGTCGCGAAGCTCGTCTCGCCTTCGAGCAAGGCCAGTGCCGACGCAGTGGCCCTGCCGAACACGGAGGTCAGTGCGCAAGTCGCTCCGGACACCGGGCCCAATGCGGACGCCGAGACGGCGGTGATGACCGACGCGCCGGTCGAAGAAGCTGCGCCCTCCGGTCCCGATGCGGGGCAAGCCGAGACGGGTACCGCTCAAGCCGTGCCGTCCGCCACGGCAGCGACGCCGCCCGCCACCGTGGCCCCACGACCGCCCTCGACCCGACCTGCGTCCACCAAGCCTGCTGGCGCGAAGCCCCCCGGCACCAAGCAGTGGACTCCACTCGTCAGCGACCCGGGCTTCTGAGCGTCCCTCGCTGCATCTGGTGCGGCGTCACCCTGATCCGCAGCCTCCCACGAGGCGGTGCAGTATGGGTCGCTTCGGACGCACAACCCGTCGCCACGCAGTTACCCCTATCCGCACAAGCAACGAAACCCTCTGCGGTTCTCTGCGGAATCTGCGGCCAACTCCGATGCCTCCGGATCTGGGGGTCATCCTGGGGCTTGTCCGCGGGCGTCCGGGAAAGTACGCTTCCGAACAAAAGGATTCTCCCTGCACCATGCTCTTTCCCTTGCGTCTCATGCGAAACTCCTCTGAGCGCGCTCTGACGATCCCTCGTTCAGGCCGATGGCTTGCGCGTCTTGCTCTCTCAGGAGCCCTGGTCTGCACGTGCGTAGGGACCGTCCAGCCCGCCATCGCGGCGCCCACGGCCGCCGAGCTCAAGGAGGCCCGCGCGCAGTTCCAAGCCGGTCTCGCCCTCGAGGCGGCGGGCGACTACAAAAACGCCCTCGTCAAGTTCAACGAGGTCGCCGCCGTTCGGCAGACACCCCAGGTCATGTTCCACATCGCCCTGTGCCTCGAGCACCTGGGCCGCTGGACCGAGGCGCTCGGCATGTATCGCATGACCATCGACCGCGCTCGCGACGACTCCGCCGAAGACGTGCTCGAGAACGCCGATCAGGCACGCCAGAAGCTCGAAGTGAGGATGCCCCGGCTCAAGATCATCCGCGGCAAGGGCGCGGCGGGCGCCGCCGTCGACCTCGACGGCGTTCGTATCGGGGCCGCTTCCTTCGGCGCGGAAATGCCGGCGGACCCCGGCGGCCATCGCGTGGTCGCCACCCTCGACGGCAAGCAGGTCTTTGCCCAGACCGTCGTCCTGAAAGAGGGGCGTGTGGAGACCGTCAGCGTTGCCGTCGAAACCGTAGAAGCCCCTCCGCCTCCGCCTCCGTCCGACCCCACCCCGAAGCCCGTGTCCATCGCACCATCCGAGCGCACGGGCTACGTGTTCCTCGGGGCGGGCATCACGAGCATCGTCGTCGGCGGCATGTTCGTGAAGCTTCGCAACGACACCATCGATCAGCTCGATTCCCAGTGCGTTGGCAACCATTGCTCCGAGGCGCTCGAGGACACGTCGAATCGCGGGAAGATCTACATGATGGCTGCCAACGCCTTGCTCGGGGCCGGCGTCATCAGTGCCGGGATTGGGACCGTCATCCTGCTGCAGAAGGACACGGAGTCCCCGTCGAAGCCGGCTCCGGCGAGCTCGCAGGTGGGATTGTCGGCCGGGGGACCTGACGGAGGTCCTGGTGCCACGCTCTGGGGGAACTTCTGATGACCAAGCCCTGTTCGAACGGTGTGAATCCGGCCCTGTGGGGTGCGGTGGCGTTGGTGATGGCGCACGCACTGGCGGCTCCTGGATGCGGCTATCCGGAATACAGCTTTGACTACGAGGAGCTGTACGGAACCGGGGGCACCACGAACACGGGCGGAGGCCCCCCGGGTGGCTCGGGGGGGGCAGGCGGCGGCGAGGCTGGCGAGGCTGGTGAGGGAGGCGACAGCGGCCACGCAGGTGAGGCCGGTACTGGCGGACAAGGCGGTGGCGGATCCGGTGGCGCGAACGGCGGCACCGGCGGCTCGACGGGCGGCACGGGTGGTTCGACCGGCGGCACGGGTGGTTCGACCGGCGGCACGGGTGGTTCGACCGGCGGTACCGGTGGCGATACTGGCGGCACGGGAGGAGCGACAGGCGGGACCGGTGGCGATACCGGAGGCACGGGAGGAGAGACGGGCGGTACGGGGGGAGACACCGGAGGCACCGGGGGAAGTGCGGGCGAAGCCGGCACTGGCGGTGGCGGCGCGAGTGGCGCTGCTGGGGCTGCTGGGGCTGGATGAGATCCGAAGACGTGCGGGACGTCAGGGAGTCCCGGCCACGCGGGTGAACGCGTCTACCACTTCGGGGGGCGCTTGGATGAGCTCGATGAGCACGCCTTCGCCGCACAGGGGCAACGCGTCATTGCCCTTCGGGTGAATGAAACACACGTCGTGGCCCGCCGCTCCCTTGCGGATGCCCCCTGGCGTGAAGCGCACGCCTTTCTCGGACAACCAGGTCACGGCCGCCGCCAGATCATCCAGCCAAAGCCCCACGTGGTTGAGCGCAGGCTCGTGCACGCGCGGGGGCTTGTCCGGGTCGATCGGCTCCATCAGGTCCACCTCCACGCGCAGAGCGCCGGACCCGATGGCCGCGATGTCCTCGTCCACGTTCTCTCGCTCGCTTCGGTAGTTGCCCTCCAGGGACAGCCCAAGGGTGTCGACCCAGAGGCGGCGCAACTTCTCCTTGCTGCGGCCTCCTACGGCAATCTGTTGCACGCCCAGAACCCTGAACGGTCGATTCATCGTTTCGCCTCCTGTCGCGCTCAATGCGCGATGCGGCTATCGGGGGCCGCAGTCCGAGCAGTCCGTGCCCAGGTCGCACACGTCGAACTCCGAACCCGGACCCCCATCATCGCAGTACCCGTCGCCGGCATACGGACAGCTGTCGGAGCACGAGGTGCTGCCACCTCCTGTGCACGCCACCTCGCTGCCGGACGCGTCGAAGCAGTAGTCACAGTAGCTGTCGTAGCAGCCTGGATCGGCGCACCCCCCGTAGCCGCAGTCCGGATCCACGACGCCACAGCCGCAGTCGCATCCATCGGACGCCGCGTAGTACGTCGGATCGCAATCCCATCCGGTCGAGCCTCCGCCTGAGCCGCCGGTTCCCGTACAATCGATGTCCGATCCATAGGCATCATGGCAGTAGTCACACCCGCTGACATAGCAGGAGCCGGTCGTGCAGCCCGCTCCGCCGCAATCTGGGTCGGGGTCTCCGCACCCGCAATCGCAAGAGGCGACTTCCCCTTCGTCGTAGTAGCCAGGGTCGCAAGTCCAGCCAGAGCTGCTCCCGCCGGACCCGCCGGACCCGCCGGACCCACCATAGCCGCCGGACCCACCATAGCCGCCGGACCCGCCATAGCCGCCGGACCCACCATAGCCGCCGGACCCACCATAGCCGCCGGACCCACCGGACCCACCGGAGCCGCCAGTGCCACCCGTTCCGCCTCCCCCGGTGCCGCCCATGCCGCCTGTGTCCACCGCGCCGCCCGTACCGCCGGTCTCCACCACACTCCCCCCTCCGCCTGCCGTGCCGCCGGTTCCTGCTCCCCCGTCCGGCGGCGGAGCTTCAGCGTCCTGGGCTCCCCCGTCCGGGGCCGGACCGAACAAGTCCTCAGGGGCAACTCCTTGTGCGCACCCGGCCATCCCGATCAGACAAGACGCAAGCAAAGGTAGAGTACGCAAGGGAGACCTCCGAGGAAGGACCATACGTCTCACTACTTGGTCGCACAAGAAGAGAGTGCGTCGCGAGGGGCCCTTTTGGGCCGGAATTCGTGAGTCCCGGGGGAGGTCAGTCGCTCACCAGTACCTCGTTTCACCCGAATCGACAGGCGCATCGTGCTCGTGCTCAGCGCTTCGCTGAGCACGAATCCCTCAAGTCAACAGAAACGAGGCCTTAGGCGTGGTCGCGCATTTCGGGAAGGTGGCACCGGAAGGGGCGGAACGCACCAGGGTGCGACCGGGCTGACGCGGTGCTCCATGCCGCACGAGCGCTTCGCGGTGGCATCTCGGCACGCACCGCGGAGTGACTTGCTCGGTTGACATCCCGCGGTCTCCCCACCATATAGTTCCGCCCGGAATGAGACCGCTCCTGCCCGGCTCTGAGCACCACTCGAGGAAGAAGCCGGTTTCAGGGTGAGGGAGCCCGCGGTAGCCCGCGAGGAGAACACGAGCATGCCCATCAGCCAGAACGAAATCACCGCCATCATCGAAGCCCAGCACGGACAGCCCTTCCGCGTGCTCGGGCCCCATGCCGACAAGGCGGGTGCATACATCCGTGCATTCCATCCCGACGCCGTGGCTTGCTCGGTCGTCGCCCACGACGGCGGCAAGACCCTCTCCGAGGCCAAGCGGGTCGACGAGCGAGGGTTGTTCGAGGCGAGCCTGCCGTCGGTCCCCGCAGCCTACCTGTTGCGATTCAAGAACGCGCAAGGGGAGGTCTGGGAGGACGAAGATCCCTACCGGTTCCCGTCGCAGCTCAGCGAGTTCGATTTGCATCTCATGCGGGAGGGGACCCACTACCGGACGTGGGAGAAGCTGGGTGCCCACCTGGCGTCGAGCGAAGGGGTGGAAGGGGTTCGCTTCGTGGTGTGGGCGCCGAACGCGAGCCGCGTGAGCGTGGTGGGGGACTTCAACCGGTGGGACGGCCGGCGGCACGCGATGCGCAAGCACGATGGCAACGGCCTGTGGGAGATTTTCGTCCCGGGGGTCAAGGAAGGGGACAACTACAAGTACGAGGTCTTTCCGGGCAACGGAAACCTCGCGATGCTCAAGGCGGACCCCTACGCTTTCCACACGGAGCTGCCGCCCAAGTCCGCCTCTCGCGTCTATGAGCTTTCCGGCCGCGTCTGGAACGACGAGGCGTGGATGGACGCGCGGGCGAAGTCTCAGGCCCTCACGGGTCCTCTGTCTGTGTACGAGGTGCACCTCGGGTCCTGGATGCACAACGAAGAAGGCTACTCGCTCTCCTACCGCGATGCCGCGCACAAGCTCGCCGCCTACGTCAAGGACATGGGCTTCACCCACGTCGAGCTTCTGCCCATCACGGAGCATCCGTTCTACGGCTCCTGGGGATACCAGACGATGCACTTCTTCGCGCCGACGAGCCGTTTCGGCACGCCGAAGGACCTGATGGAGTTCATCGACGTTCTGCACCAGAACGGGATCGGCGTGATCCTCGACTGGGTTCCGGCCCACTTCCCGACCGACGGTCACGGGCTCGCGAAGTTCGACGGGACGCACTTGTACGAGCACGCGGACCCCCGGGAGGGGATGCACCGAGACTGGAACACCCTCGTGTTCAACTACGGGCGTACGGAGGTCTGGAACTTCCTGCTCGCCAGCGCCTTGTTCTGGATGGAGGTCTACCACTTCGACGGCATTCGGGTCGACGCCGTGGCTTCGATGATCTACCGGGACTACTCGCGCAACGAGGGAGACTGGATCCCGAACCGCTTCGGCGGCCGGGAGAACCTGGAGGCGGTCGAGTTCGTCAAGTATCTCAACACGCTGTTGCACAAGAATTTCCCCGGCGCGATCTCCATTGCAGAGGAGTCCACCGCGTGGGCCGGCGTTTCTCGCCCGACCTACCTAGGCGGCCTCGGCTTCACCTTCAAGTGGAACATGGGCTGGATGCACGACGTCCTCGGATACATGTCCAAGGATCCGATTCACCGCAAGTACCACGCCAACGAGTTCACCTTCAGCATGCTCTACGCCTACACGGAGAACTTCGTGCTCGCTCTCTCCCACGACGAGGTCGTGTATGGCAAGGGGTCTCTGCTCCGCAAGATGCCCGGGGATGATTGGCAGAAGTTCGCCAACAACCGCCTGCTGTTCGGCTACATGTTCACCCACCCCGGCAAGAAGCACCTCTTCATGGGAATGGAGTTCGGCCAGTGGGACGAATGGGACCACAACAAGGGCCTGGACTGGCACCTTCTCGAGCAACCCACCCACCTGGGATTGCAGCGCTGGCTCAAGGAGGTGCACATGCTCTATCGCTCCGAGCCGTCGCTCTACGAGCAGGACTACGTCCCCGAAGGTTTCCGCTGGATCGACTGCCACGACACCGACAACTCCATTTACTCGTACCTACGCTACGCCGCGGACCGGTCCAACTACTTGGTTGTCGTGTGCAACTTCACCCCCGTCCCGCGTGAAGGGTACCGGATCGGCGTGCCCGACCCCGGGTGGTACACGGAGCGGCTCAACAGCGATTCGGCGATCTACGGCGGCAGCAACATGGGCAATGCCGGCGGCGTCCAGGCCGAGCCCACCCCCTGGCAGGGCTTCGATTGGTCCATCGAGCTCGTCATCCCCCCGCTCGCATGCATGATCTTTCAGCGTTCCTGACCCGAACCCCCGGCCTCCAGCACGAAGGAGCAAGCGACGTGTTCGACGATCCCCATCGCACCATTGCCATCGAGCAGCCCACGCCGGAGATTGACGACGGCCGGTTCCCCATCAAGCGGGAGGTGGGAGACACGGTCCACGTGGAAGTGGACATCTTCAAGGACGGTCACGACTTGCTCCGTGCGGAGGTGCTGTACAGGCCAGTCGGAGCTCCGGAGTGGTCCGCGTCTCCGCTTGCGCTGTTCGACAACGACCGCTGGAAGGGGACCTTCTCCGTCACCTCCCTTGGCCGGTGGGAATACACGTTCGAGGCTTGGGTGGACCGGTATGGCTCGTGGCTGGACGAGGTGAAGAAGAAGGTCGGCGCCGGGGAGGACGTGGCCAGCGAGCTGCTCGAGGGCCAGCACCTCATCGAAGCTGCAGCCCTGCGGGCAGGCGGGGACGAACGTCGCCGCATCGAGGCTTGGCTCGCCAGCTGGACCGCCAAGCGCGGCGCCGTGGACCGCCTGGCGGACGCGTCGGACGGTGCGTGGGTGAAGCTCATGCGCAAGGTCGAGGACCGCTCGGCAGCGACGCGTTACGACCGGACCCTCGAGGTGGTCGTGGACCCTGTGATCGCGCGCTTCGGCGCATGGTACGAGATCTTCCCGCGCTCCCAGGGGATCGACCCCACGCGTGGCGCCACGCTGCGCGAGGCGGCCCGCCGTATCCCGGACATTCGCGCCATGGGGTTCGACGTCCTGTACATGCCGCCGATTCACCCCATCGGCACGACGAACCGCAAGGGCAAGAACAACGCCCGGGTGGGGACCCTGTCGGACCCTGGCTCTCCCTATGCCATTGGCTCCGCGGCGGGGGGGCATATGGCGGTGGAGCCCTCCCTGGGAACCCTCGAGGACTTCGACGCTTTTGTGAAGGTGTGCGAGAGCCATGGGATGGCGGTTGCGCTGGACTTTGCCATCCAGTGCTCCCCGGATCATCCTTATCTGAAAGAGCACCCGGAGTGGTTCGCGAAGCGTCCCGACGGCACCATCAAGTACGCGGAGAACCCGCCGAAGAAGTACGAGGACATTCACCACTTGCACTTCGAGACCCCCGCGTGGCGTTCCTTGTGGGACGAAATGGCCCGAATCGTTCGTTTCTGGATCGGGCACGGGGTGCGGATTTTCCGGGTCGACAACCCGCACACGAAGCCGCTCCCGTTCTGGAAGTGGTTGATCGGGAGCATCCAGCGGGACCACCCGGACGTGGTGTTCCTGGCCGAGGCGTTCACTCGACCCAAGATGATGCGTGCCCTCGCCAAGGTGGGATTCTCGCAGTCCTATACGTACTTCACGTGGCGCAACGAGAAGCAGGAGCTCATCGACTACCTGACCGAGCTCACACAGTCCGAGATGAACGAGTACTACCGCGGAAACTTCTTCGCCAATACGCCGGACATCCTGCCGATCTTCCTGCAGAAGGGCGGTCGTCCCGCCTTCCGGATCCGCGCCGTGCTCGCCTCCACCCTCAGCTCCACCTACGGCATCTACAGCGGTTTCGAGCTGTGTGAGAACCGCGCCCTGCCGGGTAGGGAAGAGTATCTCGACTCCGAGAAGTACGAGTACAAGGTCTGGGACTGGGACCGTCCCGGCCACATCAAGGGCTTACTCACCCTCCTGAATCACGCCCGGCGGGAGCACCCCGCCCTGCAAGAGTACGACAACCTCCGCTTCCACGCCTCCAACCACCAGGACATCCTCGTCTACAGCAAGACCACCCCGAAGCGCGATGACGCCGTCCTCGTCGTCGTCAACCTCAGCCCCCAAGAGGCGCGGGAGTCTCTCGTGCATGTCAATCCGTGGGAGCTCGGCAAGCGCGACGATGAGCCCTATGTGGTTCACGACCTACTCACCCAGCAGCGCTGGACCTGGCGCGGCTGGACGAACTACGTCCGCCTCGACCCCCAGCACCAGCCAGCTCACGTCTTCGCCATCGAGTGACCTTCCCCCCGGTCGATTTCGTCCACTTTCCTCCCCCTCGCTTGCTATGTTCGTCGACCCGCGTTCGGGCTCGCTCAGGGGCCGCGCCGGGGGCAGGAAAGGATCCGATTCATGCGCCACATGGGAGACCCGAGCCTCGGTGCCATTTACCTCGGCAACCAACGCTGTCTCTTCCGGGTCTGGGCGCCGCTCGTTGCGCGCGTCCAGGTCCGGCTCCTCGACCCCGACGGTCGCGTCGTGGGCTTGCAGCCCCGCCCCTTCGGATACCACCAGGCCGTCGTGGAGGACGTGGCCCCGGGCACCCGCTACACCTTCCGGCTCGACGACGCGACCGAGCGTCCCGATCCGGCGTCCCGGTGCCAGCCCGAGGGCGTGCACGGCCCCTCCGAGGTGGTCGATCCGAAGTTCCCCTGGACCGATTCGGGGTGGTGCGGGATCCAGCTCGAGGACTACATCATATACGAGATGCATGTGGGGTGCTTCACCTCCGAGGGGACCTTCGACGCGGCCATCGAGCAGTTGGACACCCTCGTCGATCTCGGCATCACGGCCGTGGAAATCATGCCCGTGGCGCAGTTTCCCGGGCAGCGCAACTGGGGCTACGATGGTGCCTATCCCTATGCCGTGCAGGACTCCTATGGCGGCCACGATGGCTTGAAACGGTTCGTCGATGCGTGCCACCGGCGCGGGTTGGCGGTGATTCTCGATGTCGTCTACAACCACCTCGGGCCCGAGGGCAACTACCTCCGGGAGTACGGACCGTACTTCACGGACCGGTACCAGACGCCCTGGGGCAGCGCCGTCAACTTCGACGGGGCTCACTGCCGCGAGGTGCGTCGATTCTTCGTGGAGAACGCGCTGCACTGGGTCACGGACTCCCATGTGGATGCCCTGCGCATCGACGCCGTTCACGCGATCAAGGACTTCTCCGCCCGCCCGTTCCTGGAGGAGCTGGCCGAGGCCCTGCACAGGCGCGGGAGGAGCCTCGGGCGGCGCGTGTACTGTATCGCCGAGAGCGACCTCAACGACCCCCGTCTCGTATTGCCGACCCCCCAGGGCGGGTATGACTTGGATGCGCAGTGGTCGGACGACTTCCATCACGCGATGCACGCGTTGCTCACGGACGAGCGGATGGGGTTCTACGAGGACTTCGGCTCGTTCGAGTGGCTGGTGCGGGCCTATCAGGAGGGGTGGGCCTACGCTGGGGACTACTCCAGTTACCGCAAGCGCCCCCACGGCCGCGGGCCGCGGGAGGTCCGCGCGGGCCAGTTGATTGTGTTCTCCCAGAACCACGACATGGTGGGCAATCGCATGGCTGGCGAACGCCTCGCTTCGCTCGTCTCCTTCGACGCGCTCAAGCTCGTGGCCGGGGCGGTCCTCCTGGCCCCCTTCATCCCGCTCCTGTTCATGGGAGAGGAGTACGCCGAAGTCGCCCCCTTCCAGTACTTCGTGAGCCACGGGGACAAGGACCTCGCGGATGCGGTCCGACGCGGCCGAAAGGATGAGTTTGCCGCTTTCCGGTGGCAAGGGGAGCCGCCCGACCCGCAAGACGAGGCGACCTTCGCCCGCAGCAAGCGCGACCCGTCCCTGCGCGAGAAAGGCAAGCATGAGGTGCTCTTCCGCCTGTACCGGGAGCTCATCCACTTGCGAAAAACCGTTCCGGCCCTCCGCGCGCTCGACAAACGTCGGACCCGCGTGCGGGGATTCGAGGAAGAAGGCGTCCTGTTCGTCCGTCGTTGGGTCCACCCCTACGATCACGACGACCGGGACCGTCGTATCGGAGACCGCAGCGCGGAAGGGCGCGAGGTCATCATCGTCTTGAACTTCGGCGCCGAGCCCGTCGCCCAGTCCCTGCCCTTCGCCCCGGGACGATGGCGGCTCCTGCTGGACTCCGCGAGCAGCCTGTGGGCCGCCCCGAGCGACGAGGGGGCCCCCGCACGGGCAGAGGACCTCGACGCCCCGCGGTCCGTACGGGACCAGTTCGTGTCCCATGGGGAGACCACAATCTCCCTGCGCCCTCACGCCTTTGCCGTGTTCGCCCTCGTGGAAGAGGCGTGAGCTCCCTGCCGTTGCCAACCACCGACCATCTCGGGCATCATAGGTGCCCGTGACTCCCCCCAACACTTCCTCGGACTTGCCCCCCTGGGCGCGAAAGCTCCTCCTCGGCTTTTTTGTCGCCATCGTCGTGCCTCTCGCCATCTACGGGGTCTACCGGCAGGTGGTCACCGCAAGGGACGTGATGCCCGTGATCCAGCAAGACCTGCTCGATCCCTACGCCCAGGCTCTCGCCGCGGGGGACTTCGACCGGGCTCGCACGTCCTATACCAGCGCGGAGTTTCAGCAGAGAGTGGGGCCCGACGACTACCGCGCCGCCCAGGCCAGGAACCGAAACGACTTCGGGGCCCCCAAGGCCATGCGCCTGTACACCTGCAACGAGACCAAGGAGCCGGGGAGACCCTGGTTCACCTCCTGCGACGCTTTCTTCGATGCGGAGAAGGGAGAGACCCCCATCTCCCTCGAGATTGTCGAGCACGAAGGACAGTATCGTATCGACCGGGCCTTCCTGCGCGAAACCGCCCGCGCTACGCGGGTGGAGAGGGTATTCTGAGGGGCAAGAGGGGAACTGGTGAACCGGGAGCGGGGAGCTGGGAATGGGGAATTCTGAAGGGACGCGACGCATCCTTGGGGGGAACTACCCGCCAATTTGAACGCCAGTTGCGTTGACCCGGGAGCTTGAGTTTGAACAACCCCTCCTCGGCAGCCTCTAAACAGAATCACATTGATCCGTGCGGAAAACTAGGAACTAAAGAATTGCGCTGACGAGGAGCCAACGGACCAGAACTGGTGAGCCGGGGATGGGGAGCCGGGAAGTGGGAAGCGAAGCACTTTCCCATTCCCTGTCCCCGGTCCCGCATTCACCAGTTCGGCCACGGCTCCATGTGATCCTGTTTAGTTCCTAGTCTCGATGCCCTCGGTTTCGCCACGGCTCAACGTGATTGAGTAGAGCTGCTCTTCGATCTCTCCCATCCACCCGGGGTGCGTGAAGTCCCCCGTGCCCAGGAGCTGAATCCCCTTCTCGGGGGCTCCCCGGTTACAACAGGGGAAAGTCGAGGCCCGGGCTGGTGGCGCGAGAATGGCGTGAGTGAATGTGAAGGTCGGCGACGATCTGCATGCGAGGAGTCAGGGGGTCGGTGCCGACTCATCGCCCTTTCCGAGGTCTTCGATGAGCTGCAGTCCTTCCCGCGAGAGAGCGAACTGAACCAAGCTCGCCAGGTCCTCCACCGTGCCGCGTTGCACCCGAAGCTCGATCTCGTTGCTCGGCGCCTGCCCCGCGGTCGCCGTGTGCAGTAGCAGCATCGGCGTGCGCAGACCGTTCGGCATCGCCCCCAGGACCTTCTCGACGACGGCCGGGTCTACCTCGGAGCCCTTTCCCTCGAGCGCCTTCGTCACGTCGGCGAGCACAGCGCCGTAAGACATGAATCCCCCAGCCACCGTCGGCGTGGCCCGCAAGGGCTCGAGTCCCGGCAGCGAGGCCAGCGTGTCTCTCTCCTGGCCCGCCACGGCAACCCGGAGCTTGGTTTGAAGAAGCTTCGTGTCCGTGGAAAGGCCAATCCACGTTCGGTTCGCGCCATCGGGGACAACCACCCAGTGAAGCGTGACAGTTCCCGGTGCCGCGGCGCCCGCAGGGTGCGACGGGGCATCGGCCTGCTTGCCCACGGTGACGTCCCAGATATCCTTGCTATCGAACCGCACCGTGACCTCTAGCCCGGCCGACCCGCGAGGATAGCCAGGAAGCGGGCTGCGCCAGCGCGCCCGGGGAACCCACTTCGCCGCACGGACCTCGGGCCCCAGGTCCGGGTCGTTGCGCGCGTCCTGGACCAGCCGGTCATACGCGTCGAGACCCTTCTTGAACCATTCCGCATAGGGCGCCGACGGGCCCTCCACCCCCACGACCGACCAGCCCACGGCCGAATGCACCGTTCGTTCGAAGTCCCGCACCGCATCCCGCGGTGTCGTCGTGCGCTTGCCCGTCGGTACAGGAATTCGCTGCCCCGCGCTTCCCCGTGCCGTCACCACCGCCGCCTTTTGGAGGGGCATCGACGCCAGGAATCCGTCGATCGCGGACTTCGAACCCGCCGACAAGGGCGTTTGCGTGAGCAGGTCGGACACGAGCAGCCGCACCGTGTCGTGGAATCCTTCGTAAAGCTTCGGGTCCGCCGATCGGGCGTAGGACGCGCTGTCCACGTCGCGCGGCAATCGCCAGAACGCTTCTGGGGGAGCTCCCGCCTCGCCGTTGGCGTCCGTGTACACCCGCGTGAGCCAGGCGCTTCGAGCGCGAAATGCGACCTTGCCGCGAAAGCTGATCTCGCTCGCGTCCGGTACCAGGTCCCCGGACACGGTCAGGTGGTCCAGGTCGTCGAAGAACGCGATGGACTCACCGAGGACGAGATCCGGAAGGGCCAGGAGGCGAGGCTCGCGGATCTGCAAGGAGGTCTCGAGCCACTGACGCGCCATCAGCCCGGCTCCCGCCGCTTGGGCCCGCGCCACCGACACGTATCGATCGCGCAAGGGCGTGAAGTTGACCTTCACCTCGAAGTCGGCGTTTGCGGCAGGTTCCCGCGGAAGCCCCCGCGTGAGCCACGGCCGCAGCGCGTCCAACTCCTTCTCTCCGTCGGAACACACCAGCCGCGCCGGTGCGTCGCCGACGGAGGCCGCGAGATCACAAAACGTCTCCTTCGGAAGGTCCTTTCCAAGGGGCATCTCTTCGATCTGCGGCTCATCGCCTTCTCCCGCGCCCTGCTCGGTGACCTCGTCGTCTTGGTCGATGACCTTGGCGCGGTAGACGCCGGGCAGCAACTGCACGACCTCGCGATGTCGTTCGAGCTGCACCCTCGCCCCTTCGAGATCCAGTACGGGGATCGAGATGGCCCCCTGGAACCGCGGCTCCGTGTCCGTCGATGCAGGGTCCAGAGCGAGCGCAAGGTCGACGCTCGCGTCGAGCTTGAAGACGTCGGCGTCTTCCTCCCGCAGCGCGTCGCGAAGCTCGTTCTCCAGGGAGATTGGGATCCGCACCATGCGTTCCGCGGCGACCAGGGAGTCCCGGACGTTGCGCAAGCGAGCGAGCAGAACGACGCCTGACGGCTCGCGTGCGGGGGACAGGTCTGGTTGGGCTACGATGGCCGGTGTCGGGGTGGCAACCGGTTGGGCGGGGGCGACGGGCGGGCTCGCAGGGGGAGCGCATGCCGCCAGGGTCAGCAGGGAAACGCTGGTCACGGAGCGTCGTAGGAGAGCGCGCATGGGCGAAGGATAACGGAATCGGAGCGTTCGGGAAGGGATTCCTGGGTCCCTGTCCGCTACCCGCCCCAGCGATCCAGCAGCTCGTCGATGGACGCGCGCAGCTCCGCGTCTTCGATCCGAGAGGCCACGGCGGAGGCTTGCTTCGCCCAGCGGACCGCGTGGGTCACGCGGGCGCGGCAGATGGCGGCGCGTGCGATGGACAGCATGAGCAGCGCTTCGCCCCGGCTCCCGGGCTCGGCAAACCCAAGAGCCTCGCGCAGAACCCCCTCCCCATCTTCCGGTCGCCCCGCGGCCGTCAACGCCTCACCCAGCTTGCGGCCGAAGAGCACGACCGCCCCCATCGGGTCGTCGATCACGCCCCGCACCAACTCGTCTCGAGCGAGCTCGAGCCCGCGACGATAGGCCTCTACCGCAGTGTGCGGCTCGTCGCTCGCGAGGGCGGCGGTTCCCACCTGGTCCAGAAGCAGCAAGGCTTCGAAGGTCTCCTCGGCGCCGATCAGATACTCGACCCGGGCCTCTGGCGGCAGGCTCTTCCCGCTCGTGATCGCGAGGGCCTTCCCGCACAGGTCCCGGTAAACCCCCGCCGGAATGGTGCTCAGCGTGATGTCCCGAACGAGGCCGTGGCAGAACCGGCAAGAGCCCTCAGCGGGCCGGATGATTCCCGCCTCGACCAGCGCCGCGACGTCTTCATCCGCTTGTTGTGACGAGCCAATGAGCTGACGTATGTCAGCGATCGATGCCTCGTACCCCAGCACCGCGATCGCCTGAAGGCTCCGTCGCGGTGACGTCTCGAGCCGCAACAACCGCTGCTCGACGAGATCCCCCAGCCTCGGCGGCGCGCTTCCCGTTGCCTCTGCGGAGAACCGCAGCGCTTGCTCGAGGTACAAGGGCGTCACGCTCTTACGCGGCAACTCCAGCATCTGTCCGCTCATCCCCGACTGCTCGATCACCAGCGCGGCCTCCCCGGGAGACAACCGATCCAGGTCGACTCTCGTCGTCGTCTCCGGCCAGCCCACGTCGACCTCTGGGGTGCTCGTGCCCACGACCAGCAAGCGCGGCAGGACACTCGCCTCGATCACGTCTCGAATGGCGCGACGGCTCACGCCATCGAGGAGCTGAAGGTCGTCGAAGACCAGGACGAGCCACTCGTTCGGGCTGCGTGCCTTTGCGATCGCCCAGGCGAGCGCATCGCGACAGGCGGTGCGGCAGCCGACCGAGGGTTTCGGACATGCGGCAGGGCGCCCGAAGACGTGAGCTAACCCTTGTTGGACAGAGGCGGGTGCGTCGGACCAGGCGTCGGCGGAGCCACCGTCCTCAGGGAGCCCGGCCAGGGCGCGGATGGCGTCGCGAAGGCCGTGGCAGGCGACCCCGAGGTGCCAGGGGTCTGGTCCCACGCGTACCACGCGATGCCCTCGGCGCTGCGCTCGATCGGCGAATTCACGGACCAGGCGAGTCTTTCCGACACCCGGCTCGCCGCGGATGAGCGTGCCGGCCTGGGGAACCTTGGGGTTCTGCAGCGGATCGAGCAGAGTTACGAGGGCCGTGTCCCTCCCGATGAAAGACAGCTGGCTCGACACCGCCGAGGCCCTGTCTATCCGTGTACGTATAGTCCCGTCGTCTGGGAAGGAGACGGGCTCGCCACACTCCACGCAGAACTTCGTACCCTGGGGCGCGAACCCCCCGCATGTCGGGCAGCGAACCGTGGTCGCACGGGATGGGACCGGGTCCGAGGCAGCGGTAAGTCGCAACTCTCTGCGTGCCGCGTCGAGGGCCTCCGCGAAGACGCGGGCCGTGGAGAAACGGCCCTCGGGCTTCTTCTCCAGCGCCTTGAGCGCGATGACCGCCAGCTCCTCGGGGATGAGCCGCCCCGGCGCCACCTTCCTTGGATCGGGCGCAGGAGCCGTGAGGTGCAGCAGCAGCGCCTGGGTCGGCGTGGTCGCTACGAACGGAACCTGCCCCGTCAACAGCACGAACAAGATCACCCCGACCGCATACAGATCGCTGCGCGCGTCGAGCTTGTCCCCACGACACTGCTCCGGCGACATGAAGTCCGGTGTTCCACACACCGTCCCCGTCGCCGTGATGGCCATGTCCTGGCGCGCATTCATGATCTTCGCCAGACCGAAGTCCACCACCTTGACGTAGTCCCCGCCAGCCCGCACCGGCTCGATGACGATGTTCTCCGGCTTCAGGTCCCGATGGATGATCTCCATCTCGTGCGCTTCCGACAAGGCATCGAGCAGCTGCAGAAGAATGTCGACGATGCGAGCGAACGACAGCGGGCCTTCCTCCTCCACCACCCGCTGGAGAT
Organism: uncultured Polyangiaceae bacterium; assembly: GCA_964488865.1. Lineage (GTDB taxonomy): Bacteria > Myxococcota_A > Polyangia > Polyangiales > Polyangiaceae > MWCO01. Next base: position 85,725 of record CAZAWR010000005.1, read on the forward strand.
CGCGACCCCGCAGGTACTCCATGACCATGTAGGGTTGGCCCGTCTCCACGTGACCAAAGTCGATGACAGAAAGGGAATGTGGGTGGTTCAGACGACTCGCCGCACGAGCCTCGTTGATGAAGCGCCGCCCCGTCGTCTCGTCATGCATCAGATGCGCGTGCATCACCTTGACCGCAACCGTGCGCCCGAGATTCGTCTGCTCGGCCCGGTAGACCTTGGCCATGGCGCCGGCACCTATGCATGCCTCGATCACGTACCCGCCCGACAGGGTCATGCCGATCAAAGCGTCCGACGATCGGTCGATCACCGCCCCGCACGCACCGCACGCCGCGCTGTTCTGTTCGAAGGGCATCCGGCATTGGGGGCAAAACAGCATGGCAAACGCAGTTCTTGTCCGATCCTACCGGAACGCCCTTGCGCAAGCAACGGACTGGCTTTCGGAAGGAAGCAATGCCACCGTCGTCCTCGGAGTGAATCGTTGAGGCATCCTCGAGCTTGGCGCCCGCACTCGCCTTGGCAGGTGACCCTGCTGCTGTGCGCGTGCGCCTTCCCAAGCCTCGTAGCCGCACAATCTCCACCCCAAGTCGGGGCCGACGCCCCCGGCTCGGCGATCATCCCTCCCAAGCCCCTCGGTTCCGTCGAGGTTCGGTATCCGGAAGGCGCCGCGGGCGACTGCGTGGTCTTGCTTCATCTGCTCGTGACTGCGGAGGGCCACGTCGATGATGCCGTGGCCATGTCGGGGGACGAGCCTTTCGCGACGGTCGCCCGCGAAGCCGCCCTCTCCTGGCGGTTCGAACCCGCCCTGCGCGATGGTAAGCCCGTTGCCGCGAGGATTCGGTTCGAAGTGCGGTTCGTGCAGCCCGCACCCGTCGTGGACCCCGAGCCTGCGCCGGTGCCAGATACCCCGGCCGTGCCCACCGCACCCTCCGCCGCACCCTCCGCCGCGCCCACCGCCGCGCCCACCGCCGCTGCGCCTGCTTCGCCTCCTCCTCGTTTGCCCGTGACCGTCTTCGTTCATGGCGAGAAGCCGCCTCCCGCCGTCCGTTCGTTCACGCGGGCCGAAGTCCGCCAGCTCCCAGGCGCCTTCGGCGACCCCTTTCGCGCCCTCGAAGCCTTGCCCGGCGTCACGCCCATGGTCTCGGGCGTCCCCTTCTTCTTCGTGCGCGGCGCCCCGCCTGGAAACGTCGGCTACTACCTCGATGGCATCCGCGTTCCCTTGCTCTACCACGTGGCCCTCGGCCCCTCGGTCATCCACCCCGCCATCGTCTCTCGCGTCGACCTGCACGCAGGCGGCTATCCCGCACAGTTCGGTCGGTTCACGGGTGGCATCGTCGCCGCCGAGACCACCGAGCCCGCCCTCGAGTTGCGTGGCGAAGCCAGCGTTCGCCTCACCGACGCCGGATTGCTCGTCGAGGACGCGTGGTCTCACGGCCAGACCACGGCTTCCGTGGGCGGTCGCTACTCGTATACCGCCGCCGCTCTCTCGCTGCTCTCCCCCGAAGTCGTGCTCTCCTACTGGGACTACCAACTGCGTGCAGCGCGACGGCTCACCGACAAGGACAGCGTGGGCGTGTTCGCCTTCGGCGCCTACGACTTCCTCGGCGAGAAGCAGCAAGGTGAGACCGATACCATTCTGGGCACCGAGTTCCACCGTCTGGACTTGCGCTACGATCATCGCCCCTCCGACGACGAACACCTGCGTGTCGCCGTCCTGCTTGGAGTGGACCGCACCCGTGGCGATGAAGACGGCGTGTACCTGCGCGATCAGCTTGCCGGGGCCAGGCTCGAGTGGAAGCGGCGACAGCAGGACGACCTGTGGCTCCGCGCGGGAGCGGACGTGACGATCGACGTGTACGATGTGGTGCCGCCTTCCCGGGACGGCGACGATCCCGAGGACGAGGATCGGGAGCAGTTTCGTGACCTGTTCCCGACGCGAACAGACGCGGCTTTTGGCGCGTACATCAGTGCGGCCATCGCAGCGGCGCCGCGTGTGACCGTGACGCCGGGCGTGCGAGCGGACCTCTACCACTCCGATGGGGCCACGGCGGTGGGGGTGGATCCGCGCCTCTCCGCCGCGTTCGAGCTGTCGGATACGATGCGGTGGGAGCACGCCCTGGGCATCGTTCACCAGCCGCCCGCGTTCGCGATCCCGGTGCCGGGGTTTCAGGTTGGAGGATTGCAGGGAGGGCTCCAGCGCGCGGCACAGTGGAGCTCGGGAGTCCACGCGGACCTGCCCCAGGATGTGACCGCCTCGGTCACCGTGTTCCAGAACGCCTTCTTCGACATGACCGACGCGATCGGGCTCGCGCGGGCCAGTGGCGGCAACTTCGGCGACAACCTCCAGCAACGAAGCCTCGGCCGGGCCGTCGGGCTCGAGGTCTACCTCCGGCGTCGGCTCACCCACCGCCTGGGCGGGTTCCTGTCCTACACGCTGTCCCGATCCACCCGGAGCGTCGGACGCGTGAGCGCGCCCTCGTCCTTCGATCGGACGCACGTGCTGCACGTGGCTGCGGCGCATGACCTCGGGCGGCAGTGGCGTGCGGGCACGCGGTTCACGTACTACTCGGGCTTTCCGGCGCAACTCACGGACGAAGCGTGGCTCGCGGGGCGGGAAGCCGGGCGTTCGCCCGGGTTCTACCGGGTGGACGGGCGCGTCGAGAAGCGATGGCGGATCAACGAGGCCGGGGCCTGGTGGGGGCTGGTGTTCGAAGTGCTCAACGCGACGCTGCAGAAGGAAGTGGTGGACTACGAGTGCGACGTGTCGTCCTGCGACGCTCGAGAGATCGGCCCGGTGACGATCCCGAGCGTGGGTGCGGAGGCGGCGTTCTGACCTCGCGCCATGCCAGCGCGAATCTCCGACCGTGGCATTTCGGTGACGAAACGATCCGCGGCGACAACGGGGTTATTGTCATCCTGTAACCCAGGTGTCACACTGGTCGCTTCTTTGTGATTGCGGACGATACCTTGCAGTACCCCAAGTCGAATTTTCGCTTCCCGAGCAAGAGCACGGGATTTCAGCGTCATGGCAGGCGGCAAGGATGCTTGCCTTCACGGGTCACGCGCGTCTCGCGATCGGAAGGCTGTCGTTCCCTGCGTGGGTCCTCGCCTGCGGTGAGGGGGGCAGCGCCCGCGTCGTTCGGAGTCATGCTTCGACCGGCTTCTCCCATCGACCGTCCCGATGGAGGCGTGCCATGACCCTGAAGAGCTGGATGGATTCCTACAGCATCTGGGCTTTCGCGTTTGGCTACTTCGCTTGCTACGTTCCGTACTCGCTGATCACCAAGCTGCTCACGAAGGGGTTGGTGCCCGGCAACGAGGGTCAGGCCATCTCGGGCTTCGCCGTCTTGCCCATCTCCGCCGTGGCCGCGGCCATCTCCATGCTCGTGTTCGTCAGTGTCATGCGCTGGTGGAAGTACGCGAACCACACACGCGTGCTCGGCGTCGACTTTCCCGTCCCGTCCAGGTGGACCTTGCTCTCCGGACTCTGTGCCGCCTGCACCGTCGGCACCACCACCCTCGCCTACACCTTCGAGGGCGTCAGCATCGTCTTCGCCATGCTGCTCATGCGCGGCGGCGTTCTCGTCCTCGCCCCCATCGTCGATGCCCTCAGTGGGCGCAAGGTCCGTTGGTTCGCCTGGATGGGCCTCGGCATGTCGCTCATTGCTCTGCTCGTCAGCCTCGCGGACACCACCTCTTACGCCATGCCCCTCGCATGTGCGGTCGACATCGCCGTCTACCTCGCGACCTACTTCGTCCGCCTTCGGTTCATGAGCCGTCTCGCGAAGTCCGCCGACGCGGACGCCAACAAGCGCTACTTCGTCGAGGAACAGATGGTGGCCACGCCCGCCCTTGCCTTGCTCCTCGCCGTGATTGCGGTCGTCGGCACGGGAGACCTCTCCCAGGCTCTGCGCGACGGCTTCACCGCCTACTGGGGCGAGTCGTTCGTGATCGCCATCATCATCGTCGGCATCCTCTCCCAGGGGACTGGCGTGTTTGGCAACCTGATCTACCTCGACCGCAGGGAGAACACGTACTGCGTCCCCGTCAACCGGTCGTCGAGCGTCCTTGCCGGTGTGGTTGCGTCCTACGTGCTGCTGATGTTCCCCGGCCAGCGGCCACCGGGCACCAGCCAGTTGATCGGTGCGGGGCTCATCATCGGCGCGATCGTGTTCCTCACGATCCCTCCGATGATCGCGAAACGGCGTGAGAGAGCCTTCGCCGCGCGGCAAGCCGCCACGAGCTGAACCGTCTCAGGCCGACCAAAGCGCTTCGTACACAGCCTCGGCGCGCATGTAGACGCTGTTGCGAAGCGTCTTGAACGTCTGCGTTCCCCTTACCGATTGCAGCAGGGGACAATGGTCGAGCCACATGATGTCGAGCAAGCCTCGCTGATCGGCTTTGGCCAGCGCCTGCAAGCATGCCTCGTGTTCGCCCGCGAAAGCCGCCAGCTCCGCCTGCATCTGAAGATAGAACGTGGTGCGACGAGCGCTTGCGCCTTCCACGAACGCACGGTCTGCCATCGCGCGCTTGGCGGGTCCGAAAGGCTGCTCCCGCAGCGTCACGTCCAGGTAGGCTTCCACGGCCCCCTCGTTGAACCGAAGGCTCTTGCGCGCCTGCTCGAACGCGGCAGAGACTTCCGCCAAGGCCTTCTTGTCCGCCCGCCACGTCGCGAAGCGTGCGTGGCTGGTCCACCTGCCCGTCCGCCGACGGTCCGGTCCGATCGCCTCCGCCATGTGCCGATCGTACGCTTCCCACCGGCCCAGCAAAGCCGCCGTCCTGATGCGCTCCCACAGGGGCACCGAGGAGAAGGGATCAAGAATCCCCGCCGCGTCCAGCCGCCGCGCCGCCTGCTCGACGTATCCCGCCTCGTTGAGCAGCACGCCGAGCAGTTCGTGAGCTTCTGCCAGACTCGGGTTGCATGCGATCGCGTGGCGAAGCTCTCGCGCCGCACCGGCCGGCTCCCCCGAATGCAGCAACAGCGTCGCCTGGGCCAGGTGCGGCTCGCCATTCCACGGCGCCACGCGAAGCGCCGTCTCCACCGCCTCACTCGCTCGGTACGACCACTCCCGGCTCCCGTCGAAGTCCCAGAACCATCGCCGCACCAGCGCCATCGCAAGCCCCGAGCAAACGAGCGGGTCCTCCGACGCCCGCGCCCGCGCTTGCTCGAACAGGTCGATCGCCCTGCCAAGCTCGTCGAAGCTGAACCTGAGGTAGCTGCGCCTTGCCCGGAGGTACAGGTCCACTACCAGCGCATCCGTCGAGGTAGTCCGTTCCGTGGGCGCCTGCGCGAGCATCAGCGCTTCGACCATCTGCTGCGTGGCCTGCTCCGAAACCCGCAATACTGATTCGTTCTCCAGATCGTAGCGACCCGACCAGAGCTGAACGCCGTCCGAGACCTGGACGAGTCGCACCGTCAACCCGCGGTCCCCTCGGTGCGACACGGTCACCACCGCCTTGGCACCCAGGGACCGCCCGGCCTCCACAGGATCCACCCCAGCCTTCGACGTCTTGGCCACCGCGCTCCGGGCCATCACCCGAAGGGTCTTCACCGTCGAAAGCGCGTCCACCAAATCCTCGACGAGGCTCGAAAGCACGCCCTCGTCGCCGTCGGGTGGAAGCACCGCAATCAGCGGCTGTCGGGGCGTGAGACGCGATGTCTGAACGGTCGGAGCGATCGGGACCAACTGCGTGTCGGGGTTGGCGAGCAGGAAGGCCCGGGAGGCTTCCCGGATCGACCCGAAGCGCGCTTCGGGGATCGGCTCCATGCATCGCATCACGGCATAGGCCATGGATTCCGGTACGCTCGGCACCAGGTGTCGCGGGTCCGGTGGGGGCTGGTCCAGACGCGCGAACGCGATCTCCGTCAGTGAGTTGCCCCCCCACGGTTTCTTGCCCGTGAGTAGCTCGAACGCCATCGCCCCAAGGGAATAGACATCCGTCGCGGGTGTGATCTTCCCGCCGCGAACCTGCTCAGGGGCCATGTACGCCGGCGTTCCCACCGTGAGACCCACGTCGACCGAGTATCCCGAGCGAGCAAGGCCAAAATCCGTGAGCACCACCCGCCCATCCGAAGCAATCAGCACGTTGCTCGGCTTGATGTCCCTGTGGACCACGCCCACCGCATGCGCCGCATCCAGCGCTTCGCATACTGCCGCGAGCACGTACATCGCCAGGCTCGCCGACAGCCGGCCATGCGTCCGCAACGTCGCCGACAAGGGCTCCCCTTGAATGTACTCCATCGTCAGAAAGTGGCGACCCGCGTGCTCGCCCAGCTCGTAGATCCTTGCCACGTTGCGGTGCGTCACGCGCCGCGCAAGCTTCACTTCCTGCCGGAACAGGTCGAGGGCCCGCGGTCCCCCCGCCACGTCAGACCGCAGCATCTTGAGCGCAACCACGTCGTCGAGCTCGTGGTCGCGCGCTCGATACACCGTCCCCATCCCCCCTTCGGCCACCACATCGAGCAACTCGAAGCGGTCGGCCACCAAGGTTCCCACCAGGCCACGAACCGCGGGCAAGACCCGCAGCGACACGTCTCCTGCCCGATCCGCGGGTCGGGTCACCTCGTCGAAGCTGTCCAGGGTGTCAGTCATCCCCCTCCTACCTTCCTACCTGGGGAAGGGCAGGGGAGAATGGCAAGGGGGATCGGGGTGCGGAAAAAATGTTCCATGCCTCGGGAACCCACGCCCCATCGAGCTGTCGAAGCGTCGAATCTGCGAGGTGTACATGGCGCGCGAATCGGTCCCCCCCGCGTACGACATGGCGTTCCGCCCAGAGACCTGCGAGGTCTTCGGCCCACCGAGAGGGAGCTGGGTGGTCCCCATCCTCTACCTTGTCTTTGCCTTCGGTGTCGTCGTCACCGTCGAGGCGAGCCGGTTTGCACCCCAATCGTCCTGGATGTGGGAGTTCTTCGTAGGACAGGACGTGGACCGGCTCGTTTCCGCGCGGACCTTCTCCCTGCTGCTCGCGATCAGCGCACTGGCCGCCGTGCTTCGGACCTCCATGCGAGGGGTGCTCATTCACCCCGATGGCATCGAAGTACGCGGGGCGCTTGTGCTCGGTCTGCCGCGCTACAAGAGGTGCGAGTGGGTCGAGATCGACCGCATGACGATGGAAGGCCAGGTGGTCGGACTGCACCTCTGGAATGGAAGCGCCCTGTGGCTTCCCGCGGTCCGAGACCGCGACGGTTTGCTGCGTGCGATCGAGCGGGTGGCGCGCATGCGGTCCATCCCGGTGAGACACAAGCCGCTAGCGCTTCCACGCGCGGCCTGACGATCTGTTGCGGGGGATTGCGGAGATACCTTTACACCGCGCGTTCCGGGGGCCAGCTTGGACCCATGAAGGTCGAGCTCGAGAAGCTGATCGTAGGTGCTCGCAAGGCGTTTTCCCAGCGCGACTTCCACCAAGCCCTCGTGCTTCTGAACCGGGCCGGGGCGCTTGCCATCGAAGACGGCATGGGGGACGACGTGCTCGTGCCCATTCTCCGAGGGATCGGCGACGCGCGGTGCGGGCTCGAGGACTGGAGCGGCGCCGAGGCGCACTACCGCGAGGCCTTCGAGCGCATGGAACAGCTTGGGCTTGCCGACTCGGCCGAGGCCGCAGGACTTCTGTGCAACCTCGGCTATCTGCTCGACAAGCAGCAGCGGTTCGACGATTCCGAGCAGGCCTACCACCGGGCCTTGGCGGTAGGGACCCGTGAAAAGGGCCCAGACCACCCCGACCTGATCCCCATCCTCAACAACATGGCGTACCGCTTCCTATCCATGGAAGACCTCGGCCGCGCCCAGGCCTTGCTCGAAAGGTCCCTTGCGATCGTCCAAGCCCATGTAGACCCTGATCACCTCGCGCTCGTCGAGCCGCTCAACAACTTGGGTGAGCTGTACCGCCGTCAGGGCCGGGCGTGGCAAGCGTCGGAGCTTTTGCTGCGGGCCTTGCGCATTCTCGAGGCCAAGGTGCCCGACGAGAGCCACCAGGACCTCATCGTCTTGCTTCGCAATGCCGCGGCCGCGCTCCGGGACGCGGGCAACGCCGAGGAAGCGGAGGTGCTGATCCAGCGCGCGGAGAGGATCGAGGGAGGGACCGTCGACGCCGCGCAATAGCGCTTGCGCTGCGGAGAAGGTAGGTGACATACCGCTCGCCATGCCGATCCTTCCGCGAATCCCTCCGCGCTGGTACGGGGCCCGACCGGGTGCGGAGCTTCGCGTCAACCTCCCGCCTTCCACGGTGGTGCAAAGGATGCGAGCGGAAATCGATGAGCTTCACTCGTGGCGCGGCGGAGGCGTTACCTTTGGCCGGAAACCATTCCTGGGCGAGGTCGAGAGGGGAGCCTTCCGCATTCGCACGCTGAGCAACCGTCGCGACGGCGCCACCGCGTTTCTCGTCGGACAGGTGGCTCCGTGCGACGACGGGACCTTGATTCGCTATCGCGTGGAGTCGCCCGAAGGGTTCGTGCGAAGCTTGCCCTTCGCCGGGATCGCGCCGGTGTTGCTGTTTGCCGTGGTTGCCTACCTTGCCGCGCCGGCTCTTTCTCCAACCGGCGCCTGGTCGCTGGCTTTGCTCGTGGCCGCGGGAGCGGGTGCGGGCTTGCTCTGCGCCGTCGTCCTCGTTGCGGTCGTGCTCTGGGGCATCCGACGGGACACGCGACGTCTCGAGCGCTTTGCTTCGTTCGCGTTTCTCAAGGAGAGGTGAGGTTCGCCAGGGCGATCACTCGTCCCTGTCGCGGGCCCAGGCGTCGTACCCCTTGGATTCGGCTTCCGGAACCACGGTGGAGATCGAGTCGTCTTCCGTCGCCATGTAGTAGAGCTTGTTGGCGGGTACGTGAGTGGCACGTGCGGGGGTCTTGTCCTCGGTCATGACGGGTCCTCCTGGGAACGCTCGGTGTGTTCGAAAGCTTGGATGGTCCACGGCCCTTGTGGATCGCGCGACAACTCGCCCGGTCCCGACGTGGTACTGGAATGAATCGAGCGCTGGTCCCGATGGCGACGGCCACTACCACTTTTGTTTCGACTACCGGGCTGATCACATCAACAAAGTGACGTCGAACCCGGCGCCTTGCATGGCAAACGAGGAAGCCTGCGAGTAGCCATGGACCAGCACCACCATGGCAGAGCTCGATTCGACAAGGCACCAGCCCGTGCACTCCGCTTCGCAGACGTGAACGTAATGGACCGAATCCGCAGGGTACTCGAGCGTGGTCGTGGTGCAGTGTGTACCATGATCGGGTGATGGGCTGCGGGTGACGTGGGTGACGTACACCTCCGGCCAGCTCTCAGGGACGTAGATCCATGCGGACTCTCGATACTCGTCGACCGGGGGAATCATGAGTAGCGAGGGATCGCCCTTGCCCGAGGTCGTGTAACCGGATCCGACCAGGATCTGGGCCACGGAGATGGGCGCCGACGACCGGATGTACGTGTCTTGCGTCGTCCAGATGTCCGCGTGTTCTCCCGGGGCGAGCGCGAAAGCTTGGTGGGGCGCGGGCAAGGATGTCGTGATCCCAGCGCTCGATTCCCCGGCCACGATGCGGATGAGATCGGGCTCGCGGGACGCAGTCTCCGAGCGGCTTGGGCTCGATGGGACGATGAAGTCCGTTCCCCACCCGACGGGTGCGGAGATGGTTGTGCCGGTTTCCCACGCGCGAAGGGGAAGCAGCTGCTCCTGAAGGTGATCGGAACAGCACGTCGACCCCTCGGAGCCCGGTACCGGAGGCGGTCCCGACTCGAGCGTACCCGGAATCAGGACCCCTTGCGCGCTCGTGAACACCGAAGCGATGTCCGACCCTTGGATGACCGTGCCGGTGAGATCTCCGGCAGCGGCCAGATTCAATACCTCGAAGGGGGACAAGGCAAACGCCGCAGATTGCCCTGGGGGCCAAGGCCCGAGGGTCAGCCCGTCGCCCTCGATCTCCGCCGTAGGCACAACCTCGAAAGCGGCGCCCTTCGCATTGGCCACCACCGTGATCGAGTTGTAGCCGGAAGCCGCGGCCGGTGCCGACACGACATGGTACCGCTCTTCGGACTCGGGCTCATGGGAGGCGGACTCTGGGTTTGGGAAGAGCATCGTCGCGTCCGCCGTGGCATCCGTGGCCGTGCCACTCAACTGCGCAACGAACACGCGTCCCTTGGAGGAGATTCGAACCACGTTGGCGCTCCGCTGGGTCATCGGCCCCTCAGGCGAGCTTGGGGAACGCCCCGTCACCTCACGAGAGGGAAGGTCGACGAACCTTCCTTCCTGGACGCCAAGGGTGAACGTCTCGAGGGGGCGCCAATCCGGCGCCTGGCCGGGAGGGCTCTCGTTGACGCTGATGGTGACATCGGCGCCCGTGTCACAGCCGGAACTGGCACATCCTGGCGCAGCGGCGCTGAGGACCGCCACACCCCAGGGCGGGTCGTCCGCGCCGTCATCGAAGTTCGGGAGGTCGACCGCGAAGAACTGCGTGCCCGCGTAGGGGCTATCGGTAAAGGGCATCGTTGTCATTCCGCCGGTACCGGGCGATCCGCCAGCGGAGATCCCGCCCGTTCCGGCTTCACCTCCCATCCCGGCTTCACCGCCGGTTCCGGCTTGTCCGCCGGCCCCAGGTGGATCGCTGGGCGCGTCGCAGGCGGTCGCCGCCATCAAGCACGCATACAGGGCATGGTGGCACAGTTTCATAGTGAGACCTACAATGAGCAAATCCCGTACCATTTGCGAAGAAGCCGACTTACCGAGAACCCTCGGACTTCGCGGGTCCATTGGCAGGCTCGGTTGCAGCCTCGTCACCCCCGACCCGCGTCAACACGATCTGCCGAACATGGACGATCCCCGCCCCCCGTGGTCGTACGGCCAAGTCCACCTCGCGGGCTTCCCCACCGTTCACCTCGAACACGAACGGTGGCTCCCCTGTCATGGCTTCCCCGCTCTTCGGCTGCGCGCTGATCTCCGCCGGCGGCCCCGATGCCTCCACCGTCACACGCCATCTCCCCGGGAAAACGTCCCCGACCCGCGCCGCACCAGGGCTGAACGCCGACACTACCGTTCCCAAACGCCCTTCGCCGTCTTCACGCGCTACCGTCTGCCCGACCGCGAAGGAGAACCCAGGCACCACGATGCGGCCAGGCTCACGCCGCATCCCCAGTCGCTCGCTATCACGACGCACCCACATACGTGTCGGGACCGTGCGAGGTCCCGTGGCCTCGAAGGTCAGGAAGGCGAACTGGGCCGTGAACTTCGGATCGCTCTGCATTTCCCTGCCACTGCGATACAGCGCGCGGCGCTCTCCGTAGGGAAGACCAAAGATGACCAGGTCCGGCTGACGCCCAAGCACGTAGGCGCCGTCTCCCAACTCATGGCCCAAGGCTCCTCGCCCAAAGTCCGCCGGGCGATGCGTGGACAGGTATCGGTCGTTCAGACCGAGCATGTCGATCGTCGTCAGGCGCGAGAAGTAGGGCAGCGCGCCCGCGCTGTCGGTGGCCAGTCGCGTCCCCGATGGGCCGAAGTGGCGATGGAGGAAAGACCCGATGACCTGCCCGTCCCACTCCCACCGTTCCTCTCTCGCCCTGACGTTCTGCGGGTCGGTGGCCTGGTTCGCGCAGTACAGCGCCAAGCATCCCGCCACCGCAAAGTTCGCCCACGCTCGCACGCGGGGTCGAAACCCTTCGAGCCAGATCAGCCCCTCTCCCAGCGCGAAAGCCGCAAGCACGAGGGGAACCACGAGATGGCGGCGCGCGGGAAAGATGTCGCCTCCGATCCCCACGACGTAGAGGCTCCACCCGATCGCAGGGGCCATCAGCACGAGCAGTCGCGATCGCGCCTTCGGTGAGCGAAGCAGCGGCAAAAGGCTCGTGGCCGCGAGGGCGACAAGCGCCTTGTGGGGGCCCAGCGCGTCGAGCAGGTACTGCCCCCCAGACGTCCAGCGCTCGACAGTGAAGGCGAGCTTGGCGCTGCCAGGGTTGGGAATCCACGCTCCGTAGTAGATCAGGCGGAAGCCGGTCTGCAGAAGCACGGCCGCGACGGGAAGCAACATCAACCATCCCGTGGCCGCAAGCCAGGTTCGACGGAGATGTCGCAAGCTGCCCCCCAGACCGCGAGAGTGTCCGGCCACGAGGACCCCGACCCCCACCAACCCTGCCACGAGAATGCCGTCGGGCCGTGTCCAGCAAAGCAGGGCGAAGGGCAGACCCGCCAGGGTCCAGGCTCGCGTCTGCGCATTGCCCGCCTCTTGTCCGGGAAGGAGGCGAAACACGCCATACAAGCCCCACGCCAGCAGCGCGGCGACGAGAGGTTGCTCCAGACCTCCCACTGACCAGACTGCCAACGAACCCGAGAGGGCGAGCGCCAGCGCCGGGACCAGGGAGGGGAGAACCGTCTTGCGTTCGAGACGCGCGTGCCAGAACGTGGCTGGCAATGCCGCCAACGCGGCCAGCGCGCTCGCCAGTCCCAGCCATCGCGCCGCGCTGACCAGATCCACGCCGAAAGCGCCCAACCCCGCGCACCCAAGTACCCAGAGGAGGTTCGAGTAGCCCTCCACCCGCTCCCCGTCGTTCCACGTCAGCCCTCGACCCTCCAGCAACCGCTGTGCGTACCGCAAAGAGATGAACCCGTCGTCCGCGAAGAACGGCAGGTATGCCCGTGCGTGGACCAGCAAGACAGCCGCGGCGAGGGCGAAGGCAACGACCCCCGGGACGTGCCGTGCGGCACCCCGAAGACTCGCCCATGCGCCGAGCCGAGGGCTCATGGCTCGGTCCTCCACACTTCGACCTCGTCGACGAGCACATGGCCCCAACCCTGGGACTGCAGATCGACGATCACCAAGCGCGCTTCCTTGCCGCGGTGCTCTGCGACGTCCCAGTGCCGTCTGCCCAGGATCTCGGAGCCGCAGCCGGTGGCATGGGCGACGTCATGCCCGTCCACGATCAGCATGACGCGGAGTCGATCGGCGTCGCGTCCCCCGCCGACCCGCAGCGTGATCACGTCGCCTTCGATGCGAAAGGGAGGCGACTGGAGCGCACCGACGGCGGCATCTCCCTGCTCGTCTGTGAAGCTGTTGGCGAAGGGGCCGAGATGCGCACCGATGCGCGCTTGGCCCTGGGCGGGCGCATGCGTGGGAAAGTGGTCGAACGCGCTGCCGGCACGCAACCACGAGCGGTGGTCCACGCTGGAGAAGTCGATGGCCGCTACGCGCAGCCACCCGGCAGCCGTTTCCCGTTCCGGAAGCGTGTACATGTCCGCGGCGCGGGGGGAGAGCGTGCCGCGTTCCCGCAGCCCTCGAACGAAGTCCGTTCGCACCTGGGGTGGTTGGTGCGCGAAGTAGTACGTCTCGAAGAACCACAGATCGCAGGCGACGCGCGCGGGGTCCGACACGGGCGGCTGGTAGGCGCGCAAGAGCTCGGGCATGTCAGCAAGGCCGCCCTGTCCCGCGGCTCGCAGCGACCGCACCAGGTCCTCGCGGTATCCGACCAGGTGCAACGGGAGGAACCCCGGTTGCACTTCGGTCAGCTTCGCGTACTCCGGTGGGTACACGATCTGGTCCGTGATCATCACGCCGCGCTCGATCAGATAGGCAGGGGAGGCGAGCTTCTCGTGACCCGGACGCCCCCGCTGCAGGACCGGCTGCCGCGCAACCTGCGCGTCCGTGAGGCCGAAGACGTCCAGCATCGGATAACCCGTTCGGTAGGCGACGATGCCCACGCAACCCGTGGCCGCGAGAGGCCCATTCGGTCCCTCTCCGAACGTCTCCAACAACCGGTCCGACCACGTCGTGAACGGGGAGTCGATGCGCAGAGGGTGAAGTCGCTCGATGGGGTAGAACGTCCGCTCGTCGGCGATGTGAAGGAGCTTTTCAGCAGGCCTGAGGAACCGCAGGGGGAGGGCCGACGCGGCGGCGAGGGCAACTCCCACCGCGGCGCAAGGGAAGCGCCGAGACGCGACGAGGTGTCGTGCGCCTACCTCCACCGTGAGCGCCAGGAGGGGCAGCAGGGGCACGAGCAATCGTCCCAGCATGAAGTCCCCGCCAATCTTCAGCAGGTACAGCACGTACGCGGGCACCGCGACGAGCAGGAATCTGCCCAGCAGTTTCCTTCGCTGCGCGTGCAGACCTGCCAGGAACATCGGGGCCCAGCCGACGATCCCCGCGGCGGCCGTACAGACGAGCAGGTAGATCATGCCCTGGGAGAGGTAGAAGTCGCCCGCGGACTTCGCATGGTACGTGTTCGGAAAGAAGCTGCCGTAGTAGCCCCATCGGGCGAGGAAGTACGGAACGTACACGGTCACGAAGGGGAGCGCGAAGCGAAGCAAATCTCTTCGACTGCGGCCATCGAGACCGAGCGCGAGACCGAGTGCGGCGTAGAAGAGGCCGTGGTCCGGGTGGGCCATGGTCGCCAGCACGCCCGCTAGTCCGGCCTGGAGTGGGTGACCACACAACGCGCGCTCGAGAGAGAGCAGCACGAGCGCGGCCGCCAGCATCGTCTCCAGTCCCGACGTTCCGAAGCTCACGAAGACATAGCTCGAGGCGAGCAGCAAGGCGCCGATGGGGAGGACGGTTCGCGTTCGGCGCGGGCTGACGATGGTTCCGACCCGCGCCGTGAGAAGGAGTGCGGCGATCAGGGCAAGCAAGCTGAGCGCGACCGAGGCGATGCCGGGCGGAACGCCGAAGGCGAAGGCGAGAGCGATCAGGGCGGTCCACAAGAAGTTCGTGTACCCCTCGACCAACTCCCCAGGATTGAACACCAAGCCGTGGCCTTCGACGAGGTTGCGGGCGTACCGGAACGAGATGAAGGCATCGTCGGCGATCCAGCGCAGGCTCCACGCCCATGCGAGGGCCGTCGCGCAGACCACTCCGAGAGCCGCCCATCGCGCAGGGGCTTGCCAGCGAACCCATCGCGCAGGCCAGCGAAGCAAGGCAACGACGACCGCCGCAGCCACGACGACGCCGGTTCCCCATCCCATCGCGGACAACCCCACGAGCTCCTGCCCGAAGCGAGTCCACAAGGTTGCAAGGGGTTCGGTCATCCCCGGCCATCGTGGTCGGGACCCCGGACCGGGTCAATCGAGCGCTCGCCCCGTCAGGCCTTGAGGAGCCGAACCGCCAGGCGCAGGTAGTCGGAAACCGTCACAAGCCCGATCAATTTCCCGCTCTCGTCGACGACCGGAAGACAATCTCGCTTGTCGTCGAGCATAAGCTGCCCCGCGTCCGCGAGGGACGTCGAGGCCGATACCGTTTTGACCCCGCGGGCCATGATGTCGCCCACCCGGTACTTGGACAGGATCGCGCTCTTGCGGGTGTCCGCGTCCGGTTCGAAGGGGCTCGGCAGCGCGCGCAGCACGTGGCGCAAGCTCAGCAAGCCGATGAGGTAGCCGTCGGAACCGACCACGGGGACGTGACGAAATCGCACTTTTCGGAAGCCTTTCTCCGCTTCCTCGAGGGACTCGCCTTCGAACAAGGTGGCCACCTTGCGTGTCATGATGTCCCCGACGAGGCGTGGCACGGCTTCGGGCTCAGCCGTGGGCTCGGGCGTGGGCTCGGGCGTGGGCTCAGGCGCCGGCGTGACATCGGGCGGCGTGGCAGAGGACATGGGCGGTGGCGGTGGAGCGATCTTGCTCGGGGACTTCTCGGAATCCACGGTGGCCTCACAGGTGCCACAGATCTCCTCATCGCTCTCGAGTGGGGCCCCACACTTGGGACACGACGTCTCGGTCATGAAAGCTGCCTCCCCTTGGGTTGCGACCGCCGTGGATTTTGGAGCCAATTCGCGGGTGCGTCAACGACGGAACGCAGAGATGGACGCCACCGAGCCTGGCGCGTTGCGAAACCGCACCCAGACGGCGATCATCCAAACAACCTGACCCATGACGGCGAACCCACAGAGCAAGCTCCGATTGGAGCCCGGCGAGCTGGAGCAGCTTGCGATTTTCCCTCTCCCCTCCGTGGTGCTCCTCCCCCACGGGTTGCTTCCGCTCCACATTTTCGAGCCGCGGTACCGCGCCATGATGAAAGAGGCGCTGGACAGAAAGCTGCCCATCGCGATGGCGATGCCGATCGAGGGGGAGCTGGACGAGCGAGGAAGGCCGAAAATCCGAGGCGTAGCAGGCGTGGGCAAGATCGTGCGCCACGAGCCGCTGCCGGACGGACGAAGCAATGTTCTGCTGCTGGGACTGGGGCGTGTGCGGATCGAGAGGGAGCTCGAGGTCGAAACCCCGTTCAGGCAGGTCCAGGCGACGTTGACCCGCAGCAGGGTGGACGATGTGTCACGGCTCGACAGCCTCCTGATGTCGGTTCGTGCGCTGGCCATGGCGATTCGCGCTGTCGAGCCGAAGGTGGCGACCGAGCTGGAGCGGATGATGGACCCGGGGATGGGCAAGGAGGTCGTGGTCGACCGGATCGCGAGCGTGTTCCTTCCCAACCCCTCGCAGAGGCAAGCGCTGCTCGAAGAGCCTGTGGTGGAGAAACGCCTCGCTATCGTGGTGGATCGGCTCGCGCAGTACCTGGTTCAGCTTCGCATGGAGCGAGGGGGCGGCGACGGTCTGCTCCACTGACGGGAAGGCGACGGGAGCCAATGAGAACGGAAGAACTTGCCGCGCGGGACCCGGAGGAGGTGCTGAACCAGCCACCGCCGCTCGAGGGACATGACCCGCTGGCGCTGGACCTGGCCCTTCAACAAAGCATGGCGCAGGAAGGGGGAGCGTGGGTCGCGGACCGAGCTGCGGAAATGTCACGGCTCGTGGGCGATCCGAGAACCATCCAGATGGCGGCGCTCGCCAATCGGTACACCCCCGTGCTCCGAACCCACGATCGGTTCGGACATCGCATCGACGAGGTCGAGTTCCACCCGGCGTACCACGAGCTGATGCGCATGGGCATCGAGGCGGGGTGCCACGCGCTTCCCTGGATCGAGAGCCGGCCCGGAGCGCATGTCGCTCGCGGCGTACTGTACATCCTCCGCGCGCAAGCGGAGGAAGGCACCGGGTGCCCCATCACCATGACCTTTGCCGTGGTCCCCTCTCTGCGTCTGCAGCCCGATGTCGCCGCGGAGTGGGAGCCTCGCGTCTTGAAGCTGGCCTACGACGAGCGGTTCCTTCCACCCGATCAGAAGCGAGGGGTGACGTTCGGCATGGCGATGACCGAGAGGCAGGGTGGTTCGGACGTTCGCGCCAACACGACGCGCGCTCAACCTGTCGGCAGGAGCGGTCCCGGGGGTGAGTACGAGCTCGTCGGCCACAAGTGGTTCTGCTCTGCCCCGATGAGCGACGCGTTCCTGACCCTTGCTCGTACGGACAAGGGTCTCTCGTGCTTCCTGCTCCCGCGTTGGAGGCCCGATGGTACCCGCAATGCGCTGCACATCAACCGGCTCAAGGACAAGATGGGCAACCTGTCCAACGCGTCGAGCGAGGTGGAGTTCCATGGGGCCTGGGCTCGCATGATTGGCGAGGAGGGAAGGGGAGTCGCGACGATCATCGAGATGGTGCGGCACACGCGGCTCGACTGTGTGTTCGGGTCCAGCGGGTCCATGCGTCACGCCTTCTCGCAGGCCGTCCACCATGCCAGTCACCGCTGGGCTTTCGGACGCAGGCTGATCGATCAGCCCCTCATGCGCAATGTGCTCGCCGACCTGGCGATCGAGAGCGAAGCCTCCACGGCGATTGCCCTTCGGTTGGCCCGATGGTTCGACGAATCCTCTCACGACATGCGGTCCGCTCGGCTCGCGCGCATCGCGACCGCGATCGCCAAGTACTGGGTCACGAAACGCAACCCGGGGTTCGTCGCGGAGGCCCTCGAGTGCATCGGCGGCAACGGGTTCATCGACGAGTCTCCCATGCCCCGGCTTTACCGTGACTCGCCCATCAACTCGCTGTGGGAAGGGACGGGCAACGTGCAGTGTTTGGATGCCCTTCGCGCCGCGCACAAGGACCCCGATTCGCTTGCCTTGCTGCTCGACGAGCTTCGCCGGTTTACAGGGGCCAACGCGCACTACGATCGGCACCTTGGCCGGCTCGAACAGGAGCTTCGGGACGCGAGAGACCTAGAGTATCGGGCCCGTCGAGTCGTCGAGGGGCTGGCGCTGGCGCTCGAAGGGGCCGTGCTTCTGGATCGTGGTGTGGCTTGTGTGTCGGACGCGTTCTGCGCGTCTCGCCTGGCGGGCGATCAAGGACTCGCTTACGGGACGCTTCCCACCGGGTGCGACGGAGCCGCGATCTTGCGAAGGGCGTGGCCTGCGCTGGCGTGACCACGTTCCGCATTTCGCCCCTGGAGCAGCCGTCCCCGTGCGCTAGGATGCTGGCCTCCACGAGCCAGGTGTCGAGCGCGATGGTCGAGAATCCCGAACGCAGGAAAGCCTCGCATGCCTGACCGCCAAGGGGGGGCCCCTGCTTCCGCGCAGACGCGCTTGGCAGCAGACAGCCGCGAGCCGTCGTCTGGCATCCCCGCTGCGCTGCGGGCCTTGGAGCGCCGGGTCGCCGACCGTGTGAGGACCTCACTGGCGACTCCCGCCCGCAACGCCACCCTATCGGTCGCGGATGTCCGTGCCGCGCGCGCCGTGGCGGTCGTGGCGGTGGCGCTCCTGCTGTCCAAGGTCGTCTGCTGGGCTGCCATGGCAGCGAGGGGAAGCCGTCCCTCCGTGGGGTGGGCGCAGGTCTTTGCAGCGCGTGACGAGGCGGCCATGATCGCCACCGTGATCGGCTGCCTCTGGGTCGCGTCCCTTGTGCGTTGGCGTCACGCGAACGTGCCTGTGGTGCTGGCTGCCCACGCCACGGCGGTCGTCAGTCTGGTGCTCGCGGCGGCCTGTGCGGTGCGAGGGGCCTTGCTGCGGTGGGAGTTGCTCGCGTTCGTCGAGTGGAAACAACTGGGAGCCAGCATCGCCTCGGTGCTCGCCGGTACCCCGGGGATCGTCCTCGCCGTCGGACTCTTCGCGTACGTCGTTGCTGCCACGAAGCTTCCGGTCTCTCGGATCGGGGGTCGCGGTCGAAAGGGCGCGCTCGCCGTGGCCTGCGCCCTGTACGCCATCGTGGGCGCGCTCGTCCCTCCGAGCCCGGCTGCACGCGAGCTGACCTGGGCACCCCTGATCACGTTCCTTCGCCCTGCTCCCCTGGCGACCGCCTGGGGCTCGTCGGCCTTTGTCGCCCCGGCCTGCCCCGTGGACCTATCGGGAACGCGCTTGGCGACGTACGAGCCCGTTCTCGTCGCGGCACGATCGCAAGCGCCCCTCAACGTCCTTGTGTTCTTCTGGGAGTCGGTTCGCGCGCAGAACCTATCCCTGTACGGATACAAGCGCCCCACGACCCCGTTCCTCGCGTCCGTCGCGTCCCGCTCCCTCGTCTTCGACGGGCTCTACGCTCACGATCCCCGGACCATCCGGGCACTGACATCCTTCCTCTTGGGCGTCTACCCCGAGACCACCTGGGAGGCGGTGTCATGGCATCACCCCGACGCGCCGGGCCCCGACCTGGCGGGTCGGTTTCGTGACGCAGGTTGGGCGACCTTGCTCGTGTACAACTCGAGCCTGAAGTTCGACAACCAGGGGGAATTCTTGCGTTATCGGGGCTTCGACACCATCCTCGCTCCCGAGGAAGGGGCAACGCCCGACGACCGCACCATCGTGCCGAAGCTCGCGTCGTTTCTCGATGGGCTCACGCCGTCGTCCAAGCCGTTCTTCGGGGTGCTCTGGGGGCTCTGGTCGCACCACCCCTACCGCTTGCCCGAGGGGGAGCCTCGCCCCTTCGAAGAGAAAACCGCTCTCGACCGCTACGACAACGCCATCGTGGCCAACGACCGGTTGACGCGCGAGGTGGTGGGACTTCTGACCGAGAGGAACCTGCAGGACCGCACCGTGATCGTGGTGATAGGGGACCACGGGGAAGCGTTCGGTGAGCACCACGGGGACGCGGGCGGTCATGGCAACTACCTGTACGAAGAGTCGCTCCGCGTGCCTCTCGTGTTCCTGCACCCGACCCTCTTCGAAGGGCTTCCCAGAGACGGGCGGCTGTTCCAGACCAAGGACCTCGGTGCGTCCTTGCTCGATCTCGCCGGCTTGTCCCCGTCCCTCGCCGAATCCCGCAGCGTGTTTCGCTCCTACCAGCGCCATCCCGTCTTCTTCAACAACCGCTTCGGCCATCACTGGGTGGGCGTGCGCGACGGCGACTGGAAGCTCGTCGTGGACAGGAACGACGAGTCCGGGGCCACCCGCGCGCTGTTCGCGCTGGATCGCGACCCCGACGAGCGCGTGAACCGCATCGAGCAAGAGCCCGCGAGGGCGTCGGCTCTCGAGGTGCTACTTCGCCAGTGGTATCTGTGGAACGAGCGGCAGGCCTCGCAGCGGGTGCGCTCCCTGCCGTGACGGGAAGCGCGACTGCGCGTGGAATGGTAACGAGTCGGAGAAGGGGTTAGGGAACGAGGGGCCTGCGACGCGGCAGGTCCTGCGAGACCGGTGGCGCGCTCAGCCCGAAGGGGGCGAGGAAGCTGTCCAGCGCCGAGTTGTCGCAGGACGGGATCAGGCAGGACAGGGAGGGCGCGGAGGTCGGGGTGAACGACGTGTACGTGACGCTCTTGAAGCTGATGTGCATGTGGTGATGGTGGAAGCGGAACCAGCCGGCGCCCCCGTCGGTCACCTCGTAGGTGAGCTTGTTGGTGCTGTTGCAGGCAGCTGTCGTCAACCACCCGTCTTGGCAGAGCTTGGTGAGGGCGGCGGAAATGGGCGGGCCGGCCTTGCCGTCGGCTCCTACCACACGGACCGAGGGATGCTCGAAGAGGAACCCGAGGAAGGCGGCGCTGCGCCACGTGTCCAGGGTCGTGGGGTCCGACACGCAGTGGTACTGGTCCTCCCCGTTGATCGTGTGCTCGCAGATCACGCGCGGCAGGTTGTCGCTGAGCGTCTGGTAGTACGCCACGTCGATGTCGAGACCATTGGTGTGCGTGCCGGTCGGATGGCCCGGTTGCCCAATCGACGTGCCGGGGATCGCGCCGTTGGACTCGCTCATGTCGATCAGCGCGAGCGGCTCGTTGTTGCCCGGGGTCCACGCTTGCGCTTTGCAAGCAACCTTCGCCGTCGCGTACTTGATCAGCATCATCAAGTCCCGCCGGATGTAGCTGCGATACTGGTTGGCCCACGTCTCTCCGTTGACGGGGTAGTCGACGTAGCCCACGCCGTTGTCCGGGTCGAAGGGGACGAGCTGGGAGCAGTTGGTGCCGGTGCACTGCAAGGGAGGGAGGTTCGAGCACGTCGGGCCAGGACCGGCTCCAGGGCCAGGCCCCGGATCGACCGGTTCCGCCTCGCAGAACATGCTCTGGTACGAGTCGACATAGTCGCAGAGCATCCCGTTGGCCTGGCAGTCCTGCGAATGGATGGCCCAGCTGCCCGACTGGTCGTCGCACCAATACACGGTCTGACCGTCGCAGCAGCCGTAGTACTGCGCCGTCTGATCGCTGCCGACGTCCGCGCACGTCGCGGGAGTCCCATCGCACGCAACGACCTGTCCTGTCGAACCGCCCGTGCCACCGGTACCACCCGTACCGCCGGTACCACCCGTACCACCCGTACCACCCGTACCACCCGTACCGCCCGTGCCGCCCGTGCCGCCCGTGCCGCTGATGCAGTACATCGAGTCGTACGTGGAGTCGAAGTCGCACTGCAGGTTGTTGGTAGCGCAGTCCAGCCCGTGAATCTCCCAGGTCCCGGACTGGTCGTCGCACCAGTACACCGTCTCGCCGTCGCAGCAGCCGTAGAACTGTTCGGTCTGGTCGCTGCCGATCTCGGCGCAGGTCGTGGGGGTTCCATTACAAGCCACAAAAGAGCTGCTGCCGCCGGTTCCGCCGGTTCCGCCCGTCGCGCCGCCGGTGCCGCCCGTCGCGCCGCCGGTCCCTCCCGTCGCACCGCCCGTTCCGCCCGTTGCGCCGCCCGTTCCCCCGGTCGACCCGCCGGAGCCGCCGGTCGCCCCGCCCGAACCGCCCGTTTCCACGCTGCCCCCCGAGCCGCTCACAGCCCCGGTGCCGCCCGTTTCCACGCTGCCCCCCGACCCTGCCGTCGCACCCGTCCCGCCGGTTTCCACGCTGCCGCCCGTCCCGGCGGCGGCGCCCGAACCGGCCGAACCACCGGTCCCTCCCCCCAGATCCGCGTTCCCGCCGTCATCGCCGCAAGCGACCGCAAAAACGACAACTCCCCCAGCCAGCATCGATACGACGTGATCGCGATTCATGGTGCCTCCCACGGCAACGGCCAGCACTCCCCAGAGTCCGGCCAGACAGGACCATGCGCGCATAGCTCTTCACGGATACACAAGCAAGCGGTATCCAAGGGCATCTCGGGGGTGCCCCCGACCAAAGACGCCGCCGGTTGAAACCGACGGCTAGGTTCACCGGTTGGACACATCTCAAAGCCCGCTCCGCGAGCTCTCGCGTGGAGTCGGGCGGTGGCGTAGCATTGCTTGCCAGGGCCATCGTGCTGTGAGTGGTGACGGCGACCGGTGCTCACCGCGGAACGACCACCCGCCCGGCTTTGGGTTCCGTTCATGAGGTCCAACTAGCCGTCGGTTTCAACCGGCGGCGTCTTCTGGGGTTCGTCCACTTCTTAGGGAACCGCCGTTCTACGGCCGCGGGGGCAGAGACGGTGGCACTTCGTCCGCGATGGGCGCCAACTCGAACGCCAACTCGGGCGTCTTCTTCCTGTTGATCTCCGAGGAAATCTCGCGTCGAAGGTCCGGGCGCAGCTCTCGTAGCGCGTCCATCACCTCCTGGACGTCCACAGGCTCGTCCCCCGGGTCCACCGCCACCAAGACAAGCAAGCGCGTCGCGTCAGGGGCTGGCGCGACCGACACGACCGACACTCGCTCAATCAACGGGTCGTCCCACCGCTCCGCCAGGCTCAAACCGATCACCTCACGCACCTGCGCGCAAAGCTGATGCACCTTGCGCGGGTCCGCGTGCGGTGCGGTCCGACGAGCCGACGGCCGGGTCGGCGCGCGCTCGAACGGCTCGAACCCACCCTCGTTGGCCCGACGTGTGTTACTGAATCGCATGCACGTGCAACCCTGATACAAAACGACGAAGCCGGCAACCGCCGGCCTCCGTCATGACCGAAGTTCCACTACTTGTTGCCGACCGACTCGCTCAACGGGCTGCAACCCGCACTGCCGAACTCCTCACCTGCCTGGACGCTAGCGTCGCAATACCAAATCTCGCCGTCGCTACCGACGTGGATCCGTACCGGGCGTGCCGAGGTTTTCTGAATTCCGTTTCCGAGCTTGATCTGAGACATGGTCCACCTCTCGAGGGGATGATTTTTGCTTGTCGTCGTGTTGACGTCTTGTCCCTACGATGCGGCAGACATGGCCATCGTCGCTCGGTTCACCGGATCTTGTCGCGACTCACGTTGAAGATGCGCGTGGAGTCGTTGCCGTCGACCGCGTTCGGACCGAGCAGGGTGCCGCACATGGTCTTGCAGAGGATGTCGCGGTCGGGGCACGTGCACTTCCCCTGCTTCTTCAGCTCGAGCTTCTCCTGCATCTGCGGCACGGTGAAGCGGGCCAGCCGCTCGACGACTTCCCAGCGCATGCGCTCGCGGACCTGCTTGGGGGTGCGCGTTTCGTTGGGCTTGCCGTCGGGCTCCGAGCAGCAGCGGAACCCGAGGAAGTAGTAATAGAAGCCCTCGTCGTGCGTGTAGACCTTGGGGCGGCACTGGTTGCGGACGCCGCTGTACCAGGGGCCGCCGGTGTGCACGCTGGAGAACTCTGCGCCCTGTTTTTCTCCCGCGACGACCTCGTCGTTGTTGCCCGGCAGGTCGTGTACGCCGAAGTCGCTGATGCAGTTGGGCTGGGAGCCGCTGGGGACCCCACGCCAGAGCCGCGCAAGCTCGGTGGCGTCGCGCTTGGAGACCTTCGTCATGCTCGGGCCGTCCCACTGGTGGTCGCCGTTGCACTTTCGAGGGTCCCGAACGTAGCCGTAAGGAAAGGGCTTCATCTCCGGTCCCTCGCACGCGAAGGTCCACTCGCTCTCGGTGCACATGCGCTTGCCGATGGCCGCGCACTTGACCTGGGCCTGGTAGAAGTTGTTCATCACCTCCGGGCGCACGCCGGCCTGGTTCGGCCACGCGTAGGTGTCGACGCAGAAACGCTTACGAACGCGCTCGCCGACGCACTTGGTCGAGGTCTCGAACTGCTCGCACACACGCTTCTTGTTCTGCGGGGCGAACCACTCCACCAGGCACTTCTGCTCGACGTCGGTGCAGTAGTCTCCCTCGATCAACTTCATCCCATCCGGGCAAGCCGTGGGACCGGCGTCGGGGGCCGGCTCGGCTTCCTCCGTCGCATCACCCGCGTCCGCCTCGACCACGCGTGGGGGCTGGGGGAGGGCAGGCTCGGGCTGCGCCTGCTGCGTAGCCGCCGGTTGAGGCGGAGTGGGCTCGGGACGACCGGGCGATGCGGAGCACGCAAAGGCGAGCGCGCCAGCGAGCCCCGACACGATGGCAAAGATGACGACGCGGTCCATGGGTCCTCTCCTCGTTGACGAGTGGCAGACCGGGGTCATGGCCCGGTCTGCCCGAAAGGTCAAAGGCGATCGACCGTGACCGGAAAGCTCATCGTTCTAGGGCCTTGCGCACCCGGCGGGCGAGCTCGGCACTGTCGAAGGGCTTGCTCACGAAGCTCACGCCGGTCTCCAGCACGCCGTGGTGCACGATGACGTCATCCGTGTAACCCGAGGTGAACAGCACGCGCATGTCAGGGCGGATCCGGGACAGGATCTCCGCAAGCTCTTTGCCATTCATGGAGGGCATCACCACGTCGGTCATGAGCAGGTGGATGGTCCCACGGAACGCCTCGCTGGCGCGGAGCGCGCTGACCCCGTCGTGGGCAGAGATGACGTGATAGCCGAGGTGCTCGAGCATGCCCTGGGTGGCACGCCGAACGATTTCCTCGTCCTCGACGAGCAGGATGGTCTCCGAACCCCCGGTGACTTGCTCGGGAGGCGGAGCCGAAGCGGGATCGGAGGGAACGTCGACGCAAGGCAAGAGCACCTGGAAGACGGACCCTTGGTTCGGCGAGCTGGTGACGAGGATCGCGCCGCGGTGCTGCTTGACGATCCCGTACGCGGTGGCGAGGCCGAGCCCAGTGCCTTGCCCCTTTGGCTTGGTGGTGAAGAAGGGCTCGAACAGACGCGCCTGGGTTTCGTCATCCATGCCGATGCCCGAATCGCTCACCACGAGAACGGCGTAGTCGCCCGGGGGCGGGCTATCCTGCGCACGGAGGCCTACGTCGCGGATGCAACGGTTCATTGTCTCGATGCGGAGCATGCCCCCGCCGGGCATGGCATCGCGCGCGTTGACGGCGAGATTCACGATGACCTGCTCGATCTGCACGGGGTCCACGCGCACGCTCCCGAGGCGGCTGTCATAGCGGGTCACGAGCTGCACGTCCTCGCCGATGATCCTGTCCAGCAGCCGGCGCAGGTTGTCGACGAGCGCGTTGAGGTTGACGACGCGCGCTTCGATGATCTGCTTGCGGCTGAAGGCGAGCAGCTGCTTGGTGAGGTCCGCGGCTCGGGTGGCCGCCTCGCGCACCTGGAGCAACGAGTCCCTGGCTTTCGGATCCATCGTGTCGTCGCGCAAGGCGAGCGTGACGTGCCCGAAGACACCCGTCAGCAGGTTGTTGAAGTCGTGGGCGATCCCGCCGGCGAGCCGGCCGATGGCTTCGATCTTCTGCTGGTGGATGATCTGCGCTTGCATCTCCCGCTTCTCCGCCTCGGACCTCCTGCGCTCGTCAATCTCGAGCTGCAGCATGCGGTTGGCGCTCGACAAGGCCAAGGTGCGCTCAGCCACCAGCTCCTCGAGATGCTCCCGATGCCGCGATAGCTCCTCCTCCACCTTGTGCCGCGCCGTGATGTCCCTGATCACCCCGACCAGGTATCGCTTCCCGTCATCCTCGATGAACATCGTCTTCTTGGTCGAGATGATGTGCGTCGTCCCCGACGCGTCCGTCAGACGCTCCTCGTTGGTGACGGCCTCCCCGGTGCGGAGAACTTCGTCGTCCACACGCCAGAACTCGAGCGCCTCTTCGTCGGGAAAGAAGTCGAAGTCCGACTTGCCGAGCATCTCCTCCCGTCTTCGACCCATGAAGCTGCAGAAAGCGTCATTCAACGTCACCCATCGGTGCTGCTCATCCTTCACGAAGACCGGGTCCGCCAGCGCATTCAGCGCGCTGTTCAAGTGCCGCTCCAGGTGGCGGCGCGACGCGCACCAGGACCGCAGCTCGGCCATGCGGTGCCCGTGGGAGGACTGCACGCGGGCCACCTCGTCCAGCCACGTCACCAGTCGCACGAACGCGTCCATCGTCATCGACGGCACGGCCGCAGCTCCGTCGGCCTTCTCCGTCTCCGACAGCACCCGGACCGGACCGCAAAGCCAGCTACCGAGGTGCCAGTCACCCAGGAAAACGGGCGCGCAAGCGTCGTAGGTGCCCGCTTCCCGCTCGCGGAGCACATACGTCCCGGCGTCGCGAGCGCGAAGCCCCATCTGTCGGTACGCTTCGACGCCCCCCGGCTCCCCGAAGATCGGGCGCCACGCCTCACTTGGTGTGGTCCACGGATGGCCCTCCGCGTTCACCACCACGGCCCCCACGCCCGTCACGAGCACGAACGCATCCTGCAGTCGCTGGGTCGCGATCCGATCCGAGATGTCGTCGAGCTTGCGAGGAAACCCGTCCGAGGCAACCGGCGCTTTCGAACCGTCGGATGCTGGCTGCCTCGAGTCTTCGTCCTCGCTCATGGTTCTACCCGTGTCGTCGTCGGCGCACCCTTCGCGCTCCTCCGGGAACGCTGCCCTCAGGGACGGACAATCCTAGCATCCTGGTACCAGGAGAATTCCGAAGTTTCGTGGGTGCAGGGACGATTTAGGGTGGGGACGAACCTCAGTCGTCCCTGGACCGACGTAGCTGCGTGAGCGTTCCGCCCCGGGCCGGGACCCAGGACTTCTTGTAGTAGTACTCCACGAAGGCCTCGCACTTCTCCTGGTACAGTTGCTCGGCCACGCGGTCCGCCGCCTCGATGAACGACGACTCGATCTCGCAGAGGGCCGCGGTGATCACCCCGAGCTTTCCCGTGAGGGCCACGTGACGGCACCCGCAGTGGCTCTGGCAGCGGTCGCGCAACGCACAAGGCTCGCACGTCGTCTCGACTCGGTCCTTCTGCACCTGCAACTCGCGGACGCGGTCCATGTCCATGCCCGTGTCCACGTGCCCGACCACCAGGCTGTCGTTGGTGTCCTCCCCCACCATCTGCGCGCACGGGTAAATCTTGCCGGAAGGACTGACGCACATTTCCGAGCCGCCCAGCATGCAGCGGCTCGGGCAGGGAATGCCGCCCTTGAGATGCGTGAGTATCTTCGTGTGCAACGGCTCGACCGCAAGCTTCTTGCCCGCGCGAAACATGTCCATCCACTCGTCCCCCGCGTCCCGCAAACCCTGCCGCAGCTCCTCGATCGAGGCCTCCGTCCAGTCATCGCGGAAGTTGGCCGCAAGCACCACCTTGCCCCCGCCCAGCGGCGCCAGCGCTCGCACCGTGCGCCCAAGCGCCGAAGCCGTCCCCGTGCTCACCACCCCGACCAACTGGTAGGAGATCCCCGCCGCGCGCAGTCGCTCGACCCCCGCGATCACGTCGTCGTAGCTGCCCTTGCCCGCCGCATTCACCCGGTAGCGGTCGTGGACCTCCTTGTCCCCGTCGAGCGACACAAACACAGAGAAGTTCCTCGGCTTGCTCATCAGCTCGATCGCCTCGTCCGTCATCAAAGTCCCGTTCGTGTTCATGATGAACCGCAACGACGGCTTCGGGCGCAGCGTCTCGACCCGCTGTTCGCAAAAGGCGACGACGTCCCGTACCAGGTCCATGCGGAGCATGGGCTCGCCCCCGAAGAACGACACGTCGAGGTGCTGGGTCGGTCCCACCGCGAGCGCGACCTCGACGGCTTTGCGTGCGGTATCCAGAGACATCGCGCGCGTGAACTTCTCCCCGTTGTAGCAGTAGGTGCAGCGAAGGTTGCACTGGTGATCGAGAAACAGCGTCAGCTCCATCGTGGGCGGGTCTCCGGCTTGGGTAGGTGATGCTCATCTTGACACGGATGAGGGCACCTGGGGCGGGCAGAAGAACAACCACACAAGGCGCAGAGAACACAGAAAGCAGATGGCTCCGGTCGGATTCACCCTTCTGTGGCTCCTGTCCTCTCGGTTTGCTTCGGCGGGTCTACCCTTGGGCCAACCGCGGTGTCGCCTCGGCCATGACCACGAACTTCAAGTACCGTCCCTCCGGCCAACCCGGGACGCTCGGATGGTCCGCCGGCTGGCCGAAGGACTCCAGTACTCGAAACGGCCTCCCGCCCAGCGTCTCGTCGTCCAGTGTCCCGAAGAACCCCTCGAGCGTGACGTGGCTCGAGCACGACGCCGCGCACAGGGTGCCTCCCCTCGCCACCACACGCGCACAAGCCTCGTGCAGGCGTCGGTACGCGCCGAGCGCCTTCGGCACGCTCTTCTCACTCGGTGCGAACGACGGCGGGTCGCTGATCACCAGATCGAAACGCTCGTTACGCTGCATCGCTTGCTCGAGGAAGGAGAAGACGTCCGCGGTCACGAACGCGTGCGCGCTTGGGTCCAGACCGTTGCGCCGAAACGTCTCGTGGGCGATGCCGTGGGCCGCGTGGGCCACGTCGACGGACGTCACGTGCGTGGCTCCTCCTAGGGCCGCCGCGCACGAGAACCCGCCGGAGTAGCTGAAGAGGTTGAGCACCCGCGCCCCCGCGGCGAGCGCCCGCACGCGACGACGGTTCTCCCGCTGGTCGAGAAACGCGCCCGTCTTCTGTCCTTTGGCGAGGTCCACCACCATCCACATCCCTCGCTCGAGGACCGCGACCGTATTGGGCATCGGGTCCCCCGCGATCTCGCGGACCCGCCCGGCGCCCCGGCTAGGGTCTCGCACGGCGAGTGACGTGAGCCCGCGGCTCCTCAAGGCCGGCCAGATCGAGGCGAGCAGCGCGTCGGTCCAGACGCCGACCGCCTCGCCGTCGAAGCGGGCAATCACCACGGTCCCGTAGCGGTCGAGTACGACACCCGGGACCCGGTCTCCTTCCCCGTTGCACAGGCGGAAGGCGTTGGTGTCCGTGAGGTCGAACAGGCAAGAGCGGGCATCCACCGCGCGCAGGATCGAGGACGTCAAGGTCCCGAGCCCGAAGCCCTCCTGCTGGATCCTGCTGTACGCCCGTACGGCGATCGGGGAGGTCGCGTCCCACAGGCCGTGTGCGACGAAGCCGCCTTCCGTGTCGAACACGGTGACGAGCGCACCCGTGTCGAGCTTCTTGGGCACGGACCGGATGGCGTTGCGCCACACCCAGGGGTGTCCTCGTCGAATCGCCTTGGCCGATCGCGAATCCATCTCGATCCGCAGGGGTGCCGGTGGTCTCTTCCCGTTCATCGTTCGTGCTCCATCGTGGCACAGTCCTTGGGAAAACGGGGGTGTGTCGAGGGGCGGCTCGATTCCAGACCCCCGCCGCGCTATGAAGACACCATGCGAAGCGTCGCCTGCGCCATTTCGCTCGTTCTCGCCACCGTCGGGTGCAGTGGACCGGACAACAGCGTGCTGGTGGCCAAAGACGCATCGCCAAGCGATGGGGCAGGCGGCAGCGGGGGAGCGATGGTGGACGCGCCGGGTGCCGACGCGCCGGGTGCCGACGCGGACGCACAGCCGACGGACGGTGGGGAAGACGCATTCGTTCCGGATGCGCCTCCCGCGGACAGCAGCTTCGTGGCCGACGGCCCCTCGGTGTTCACGTTCTTCCATGGCATCCCGAACGCGCGCGCCGTTCGCGTCTGCTTCGAAGTGCAAGAGGGAAGCAGCCTGGTGCCGCTGCCTGTCCCCCCTATGCCGGACGGTAGCCTGGGTCTTCTCTACGGTAGCGCCTTCTCGGCCGCAGGCCTGGACGACGTGAACCTCGAGACCCAAGACGTTCGTCCCGTCGTGTTCGTCGGGGCGCTCGAGAAGATCGCGGAGGACGCGTGCGATGAGCTTGATCCTCCGCCCGAAGGTGTGGCGCGCGTGGCCTTGGAGGTGATCCCGGCGGGCAGCCTCGCTCGCGGCCGGAGCGTGCTGATGGTGGCCTCTGGGTGCGTGGCCGGCCCTGTGGACGACCCGAACGCCCCGGTAGTGTGCGGAGCCGACTTCACCCCGTCGAAGGGCAACGCATCGCTGTTGATTGCCTCGATGGATCGAACGTATCCGTCTGGCGCCCTGGGCTTCCAAGTGTTCGCGGGGTCGCGGGCCACAGCCGCGATGGGGCTCGACCACGTGACCGCCTTTCCCAGCATGTCGAACCTGCTCGCCTCGAACCTTTCGCCAGGCAAGATCGCCCCACGCCCGCCCTCCACTCTGCTGTCCGTCGCCAACCTGGGCACGACTCCCGAGCAGAACTTGCTCCAGGTCTACGGCGAGAACGCGCTGACGCCGTCCGCCGTGTCCCTGCTGACAGATGCGCTGGCACGCGGGGGGTTGTCCCTCGATTCGCTGCAGGACGGGAAGAACTACACCGTGGTGGTGGCGGGGCCGAGCCCGACACTCGAGGGGAGTTGGTTCAAGGCGATGGTGATCACGGTCATTTCGAGTGATCCTTGAGGGTGGCCCCCGTCTTCCGGCAGGCTCCCGCTCGGCTGAAGCGCCAGCGATGCCTTTCGTCCTGGACCGGGTCCTGCCCTTCTGGCAAGCACACCAGCCATGCCCCCCCACCCATCGGACGACGCGGACCTCCGGTACGAGGCGGGGCAATCCTACTTGCAGGATCGGCTGGGCCTGTACGCCAAGGTGATCTTCTCCCTTGGGCTTGTGTTCCTCGTCATTCCCTTCGTCCTCATCGCGCTCCTCACTTCGTGGGACGAGGCTGTCCAGGGATTCGCCACGCTGCGAAGGCTCCCCCAGGTCGCGCTCACCGTGGGGATGGGCGCGGTGTGGGCGCTGTTGGCCAAGCTCGGGATGGGACGCGCCTGGCTAACGAAACGCCGACGATCAGCCGCTCAGCGACGGCCTCCAATCCTTGCCCGACGCCCCTGTGGTGCGCGTCGGAGCGACGTGGCGTATCCCCACCGACTGACGAAGCCCATCCGCCTCTCCGGCGCTGTCTCCCGGCCGCAGGCTACCAGAGCACCGGTGCGCCGTAGGGCGCGAGGCAAGGATCGGGCGACACGATGGTCAAGGCGTGCACCAGCGCTTGGGCGACGATCAGGCGGTCGAACGGGTCGCGGTGACGCAGGGGCAGCTCGCTCATCCTGCCCAGGGAGGCGAGGTCGATGGGACAGTCGACGAGACCCCACGCAGCCATCTGCTCCTCGACCCAGGTCCGCGGCGCCATCGGCAACGTCAGCTTTCCGGCCTGGCTCTTGTTGTAGATCTCCCAGACGCTGACATGACTGAGCAGCAGCTCGTTTTCGGCCTCGTCGATGGCAAATCGAGCGGCAGATCCGATGCGGGCAGGCTCTTGCGTGAGCCAGATGAACGTGCAGGTGTCGAGCAGGAGTCTCACCGCAGCCCCCACTCCGCCGCTTCCTCGTCGGTCACCGGGAGAAAGCAATCCTCCGTGTACGACACGGGCGCGGACGTCACCTCGCCGACGCGAGGGCGTGCCCGCGGGCGCGACCGCAGAGGAACGATGCGAGCCACGGGTTCCTGGCCCCGGCATACGATGACTTCCTCGCCCTCGCGTACGGCCGCGACGAGCTTGGACAGGTGCGTCTTGGCTTCGTGGACGGTCACGGACTTCATGCCCTCGACCGTAGCGCGTGGGTGGACTAAGTCAAGACTAAGTTCGATGCCAAAGCGGACCTTCTGGCGGCGCGAAGATGGAACCAGGTTTGCTGTCCGGTGAATCCAGGCGGCGTCCTTCGCAGTGCCCAGAATGTACAAAGGGTCCCGAGCGCTGACGAGAAGACCCAGACCCCGCCGCCGTTCTCTACCCCGTCGGCTCCTCAGCCTTCGCCTTCTTCTTCCGCTTCGCCAGCCCAAGCAGAATGAGGTGGTCGCGACGCTTGATCACCGTCAGCGCCTGCTCGCTCCAGTCGTCGAACCACGCCTTGAACTCGATCGCCGCTTGGTCCATCTCGGCCTTGATGGCGCTCGGCTCGCCTCCTGCTTGCATGGAAGCGTCACAGCGGGCACACCGGAGTCCACTCGCAAACACCCGCCTTCGTCGCCATGCACTCGACCACGGCTTCCGCCCCGTCCTCGCAGACGTGGCCGATGAAGTTGTTGGCACCGCAATCGTCCGGCGTGCACTGCACCGTGGTGGAGCAGTCGAACGCCCACCCGCAGGCTTCGGTGGCGTCGGGCTCGCAAACCATCTCCGCCGCCTGGCCGTTGGGGCAGATCATCGCGATAGCGGGCGCTGCGCCGCATTCGCTCAGCTCGCAAGACGGCGAGACCACCACGTCGTCGTTGCACACGAACCCGTAGCCACAGACTCCTGCGGACGTCGTCTCGCACACCGGCAAGGCCATCGAGCCGTCTTCGCAGATCATCGCGATCTCAGGGATCGCGCCGCAGTCCTCGGGGCCGCAGGCGTCGTCGCACCGGTGGACGTAGCCGCACGTGCCGTTCGTCGACCGCTCGCAGACGGGGGTGCCGACGCTGCCGTCGTCACAGATCATCGCGATGGCGGAGATCTCCTCGGGGCACTCGGAGGGGTCGCAGGTGTCGGGGGCCACGCCAGCGCAGCCTGCCACGCTGCAGTCTCCGTCGTCGGGGTTGCAGCCGGGCGAGTATCCGACGGCGCAATCCGAGCGGACGGTGCAGGAGTCGGGGTCGATCTCGGTGCAGGGGTAGGGCTCGGGGCAACCCTGCTCGGTGCACTCGCCGTAGCCTGGCGGGACCGATTCGCCGTCGGCGAACTCCTGGGTCTCGCCGGTGGAAAGGTTGATGTACTGCTTGCCGGACTTGTCGGGCTCTTCGGTGGTGGCACTGCAGCCGATCAGCGCGGCGAACAAGCAAGCGACGAGGGCGGTACGGGTCTTCATGGCGATCTCCTTGAGCTTGTGAGGTGACCGGGTCACCGTCGGTTCCTGCTCTCCCTAGAGCAACCGGCGGGCCAGGTGCATCGGCACACGAAAACAAGGCATATTCGTCACGCTAGGGCTGTCCCCTGTCACGCTAGCGAGACACTCTCTACGTGAGAGTGTCAAGCGCGGGTGACAGTAGTGTTCGAGGTGCGTGGAGCGTGGGCGGCGGGCAGTCGTTTGCAAGGCGTGAGCCTGCGCGGGGAGGCTGGGCACGCGCGTTGTTGTGCACGGCGGGCGGAGCTAGGTCCCCAGCACGCGTTGCACCACAGCGTCCACCAAAGGCGCCACGCAGGATGGCGGAAACGGCGACACGCTGCTGACATTGATCTCGCACAGCACGTAGCGCTCGGGGTCGGCGCCCTGTGCGTCACCGAGTAGGAAGTCGCAGTCCCACAGGATGGGCAGATGTTCCTCCGCCAGCCCGACGCACTCGAGGAGTTGCGTGACCCATCCGGCTTCGAGCCGCTGTCGCAACCCTCGGAACGGCGCCAGGTCCGGCCCGTGGTAGAGGCGTGGCCCAGGCTGCGGCTCGTCCGGGTGCAGTGCGTTGATCGCCTGGTGGCCGAAGCCGGCCACGCGATCTCCCACCATGTACGCCCGCACCATGCCCGCGGACAAGCGCGCCTGCCAGGCCTGATCGATCATGTGGCCGCCAGCCTGGGGCTCGAAGTACGGCACCATCGCCGCGAGCAGTTCGGTGAAGTCCATGGTCTGCTCCGTGCTGCCGCGCTGCGCGTGCCGCACGAGCAGCCTGTCCGCCCCCGCGGCCTCGACCCGCCAGACGCCGATGCCGCTGTGCCCCCGATGCTGCTTGAGTACGCGCGGTCCGGCCTGCAGCCGTTGCGGTAGCTCAGCCGCGAGTTGTGCCAGGCTCTCGACGCGATGCACGTTGCTGCCGAAAGGCAGGTCGCGGGTATCGAACAGCACGTCCTTGGTGCCAAGGCGCAACACGGCCTCAGGATGCGCGCTAACGAAAACACCATGCTGCGCGGCCTCGCGCAGCAGCGCATCGAGCCGATCGCGGCGCCGCCCGCCCTCGATCGGGTTGCACCACACGAGCACAGCCTGCACCCCGCGCAGTTGCGCCGCCACCTCGTCGGAGAAGTCGTCGTGCCAGACCGCCGGCTCGGCCACCACGCTGCCTGTGGCAAAGGCAGCGAAAAGCGCGGCAAACCGGCTGGCCGCCGGATCGGCACGATCGCGCGCTTCGCGGTCGCCCGGGTACAGCAGCGCGATACGCCGCGGTGTCGTTCCGCCCATGGCTCAACACCCTGCCTTGCGGGTCAGCGGCCGGACTTCCACTCGCCAGCCGTCCAGTCCGCCGATCAAGAAGCGTGCATACGCGCAGGTCACGGCCTCCTGGTAGCGCTGATACAACCGCGTCCAGTCGAAGCTCTCCATGAATGCATCGACGTAGGCGCCAGCCGCGCCGCCAAAGCCCAGGTGATAGGCGCGCTCGTACATATCCAGCATGTGCAACTCACAAGATCCCACGTCAACCCAGGTCGGTATTCCCGCCCGGTGACGACTCCCCCTCGCTCATCTGCTTCCGTGCGGACCCCAATCCGGCGAACCTAACCGCTGCAAGCGCAACGATCCCTACGACGTCGGGGAGCCTGCGCCATCGGGTCGGACCGCGCGCCGGTGGTGTGGAGGTCGCACTTCTCCTGTCTCTGCTCTTCACTGGCCGGCGCATCCGTGCCGCGAGTCGGTGAGGTCGCCCCTCCCGATTCTGTGGCATGCTCCGCGGCGCTCATGGCCGCCAAGATCCTCTTCGACCCCTCCCAGAAGTTCGACTGCCGCGACTGCCCGGCCCGTTGCTGCCGCTTGCCCGTCGCGATCCCCCTGAACGCCGAAGAAGTCGCCCGCTTCAACGAAGAACCCTGGGTGCGCGAGCGGCTCGGCGACGAAGGCATGGCCTGGATCGCCAAGGGCCTGGTGCCCACCCGCGACGTCAACCGCATCCTGCAGTGCGCCTTCCTCGACGATGACGAGCTGTGCAGCATGCAGAAGAAGCTCGGTCACGAGTTCCTGCCTCAGACCTGCAAGTCCTTCCCCTTCGGCTTCGTGAGCAACGAGAAGGACCAGCTCGTGGCACAGATGTCCCAGCTGTGTCCGTCGATCCGGGACGGGTACGGAGAGCTGATCACCGTCCAGAGGCTTCGGGACAAGCTATCCGAGAAGGGTGGATCGGAGCGGATGTCGAAAGCGATGGCTACGCGCCACGGCCGCATCCTGTCCCAGGCGCAGTACATGCGGGTGGTGCGACGATGGCTCGAGCGCCTCGAGCAGGACAAGCCTCCGCTGGAGGTGCTCCTAGAGCTATACGATTGGACGAAAGCTTTCGAGGACGCTGTGCCGGGTACCGCAGAGAAGCCCGACGACGCAGGCGTGACCGAGGCCCTCGCCCGCGCCGACGAGGCCAAGCTCGTTCGCTTCCAGCTGAGCACCAGCATGCCCTTTCAAGCACGCATGCTCCACACCTACGTGCTCGGAGGCTTGAGCTACCCGTCGCGGGTCATGCTGGAGCACCGGGTCGATCGGCCGGCCCCGTTCCAGGGGTTGCGCGCCCTGTGGACCAAGATCAAGTGGGTGCTCTGCCGCGGTACGGTGGATCTGATCTACGTTCGCAACCCCGTGCCCTTGCGCAAGGTCGACGCGGTCCAGCGGTTCTTGTCTGGCGAGAAGGCGCGCCCGATCTCTCGGCTGCTGCGGCTGATCGTGGAGCGGCGGCAGATCTTCCGCGACCCTCGACACATCATGGAAGTCATCATGGACATGGCCATCTCGACGGTCGTCATCTCCCGTTACGCACGGTGCCGGGCGGCTTCCGAGGGAAGGTCCGAGGTCGAGGAGGCGGACGTCAAGGAAGGGATCAGCGTGGCAGAGCTCGCCCTGCTGGGGCACGCGTCGCAACGCAGAGCCGGCGTCACATTGCACAACACGCGGCGAACCCTCATTGCCGCCCGAGAGAACTTCCTGCGCATGCTGGCGAGCGAGAACGACCCGTCGTAGCCGTACTCAGTAGGTGCGCAACAAATGGAACCCTCTTCTTGAGCCCGGGCCCGAGTCGGAAACCACAGAAGGCGCAGAGAGCACCGAAGGGGATTGGGGTTGGTGCGGAGGTTGGCAGTGCGGGAGATGCCCGATGCACGCCCGAGCCCAGCCCGAGCCCGGGTCGGTACAAATCCGCCGCGCCCGAGCCTCAGTGCTTGAGGTTGAGCTCGGCGAGCTGCAGCCGGATGTCGTTCGCAAAGGGACTGCTCGGGAACCGCCGCAGGAAGGACCTCATGGACGTCTTGGCGTCGTTCCAGGCCTGGATGTCCACGTGGCACTGGGACAGCAGGTAGGTGGCGTCGTCCAGGTACTCCTTGTCCGCGGAAGCTTCCGAAAGGGACATGAGAATCGGGACCGCCTCACGCTGTCGTCCGAGACGACGCAGTGCATCGGCCTGGTGGTAGAGAGCTGCCGGGGAATGGGCGGCGTTGTTCTTGTACTTCAGAGAATCGGCGAAGGACTGCTGGGCATCGTGCCATCGGCCCGTCCGTCCGTGCTCCAACCCTGTCTGGTAGGCCTCGATGGACAAGTCGTTGCGCGCCTGCTCCACGGCGTCCGTGAACATGCGAAGCTCCGTCTTGGAGAGCAGGTCCTTGTCCAGCCCTTCGAAGGTCTGGATGAGGTCCGCCTTCTTTTCTTGCCGAATCATCTCGTACATGGCGGCCGCCTTCGAGTCGACCCGGGTCCGCTCTTCCTCCCGCTGCACCACGTCCCGCAGCTCCGCCTCCAGACGGGTCGCCTTCGCCCGCGTCTGCTCCGTTTCCGCTCTCACTGCGTCCACCCGGGCGTCCCACGCCAGCTTTAGCGCCACGAACACCACGATCACGAACACGATGTAGGCCGTGGCGCTGTTCCACACCAGGCGCCGCTCATACCCTTGCTGCCGCTTGGCGATGCTCTTGATGTCCGCCGCCAGCGCGTTCGTCAGGTTGTTCGTCTTGATGATGAGACCGCGAGACTCGATGATTTCTCGCTTGATTTCCCGTAGCTCGTCATCAAAGTCTTCCATCGCTCGCCCCTCTCGCGGTACCCAGCGCCGGGGAAGCCCACCCCTAGCACACAAGTGGGCTTGGCGTGCAACCCGCTCGCGTGATAATGCGTGCCACCCGGCGTCCGCCAACCTGGACCCACCCCCACGGAGCTGTCCGATATGTTTGACACAAGTGACATCCGCAAAGGCCTGAAGATCGTCCTCGACGGCAAGCCCTACACCGTCGTGGAAGCCCAGTTCGTGAAGCCCGGCAAGGGCCAGGCCTTCACCCGAACGCGCGTCAAGAACCTGCTCACCGGCGCCGTCATCGACCGCACCTTCCGCTCCGGTGACAAGCTCGAGCCCGCCGACGTCCAGGTCCGAGACATGACGTTCATCTACCCCGAGGGCGACGACTTCGTCTTCATGGACGAGTCCGGTGACCAGATCGCCATCGCCGGCGACATCCTCGGTGACTCGAAGAACTTCCTGTCCGATGGGCTCGCTGTCGAAGTCGTGTTCTTCAAGGGCGAAGCCATCGACGTCTCCCTGCCCGCTCACGTCGTGCTCGAGATCACCCAGTGCGACCCGGGTGTGCGCGGTGACACGGCGAGCAACGTCACCAAGCCAGCCACCCTGTCCACCGGCGCCATCGTCCAGGTCCCCCTGTTCGTCAACGAGAACGAGTGGGTCAAGGTCGACACGCGGTCCGGGTCCTACATGGAACGCGTCAACAAGCGCTGAGCGCGCCGGCCTCAGCTCCCGTTCACGAAGACGCGCGTCATCGCTCCGTCGATGCACGCCACCGCCGCAGCTCCGTTCGACACAGCACACCCCAGCAGCTTCTCGTACCCACTCGTCATCGCGCCCGTCTTCCACACGCTCGCCTTGCCGTCCGGTCCGACCACGACCACGCCCAAGCTCGACGCGTGCACCAGCACCTTGCCATCCGGTGAGCGCGGGCTGCCCATCACCCACGGCGATGGCTCCGGAGTCTGCCGCTTGGCCTTCGTCCCGTCCGTGGCTACCCACACGGGACCAAGCCCCGTGAGCAAGCTCAGACCCGTCGAGGTCCACGCCACGGGGCGTGCGGTGACGATTGGCGCGGTGGTGTCCAGGGGCAGCGTCGCTTCCTGGGCCTCGCCCCCGCGAATCAGACGGGCTCGCAACAACCCTCCCCCCATCGGGACTTCGAGCCCTTCGAAGGAAGCCGAGGAGCCGGGCGCCTCCACACGCATGGCCCAGGGGGCGATGGGACCGGTCTCGTGTGCCGGCAGCGCGATGCGAAGCTTCGCATCGAAACGCATCACGGAAGCATCCGTGCGGATCAGCAGGGACCCGTCCTGGTGGAACGCGAGGGGACTCCAAGAGGAGCCCTGGGCGTTCACGGCGGGCCCGAAGGGCAGCTGATAGGACTGCACGTCGTAAAAAGCAGCTGACTTCTCCAGCCGCTTGCGGGCCGCGTCGATCTCCTTGGCTCCCGCCCCTTGTCCCTGCAGCCGATCGAACGCACCCACCGCCGTCAAAACGTCCTTCGCTCCCAGCGCAGCGTCCATCTCTGCCGTCGTCACGCGCAACATCGCATCGCGCGACCCGCACTGCACCCCATCCCCCAGAACCGTCAACAACCGGGGACTCGACCCCTCCGTACACAGCGCATGGTGAAGCTGCCGCGTCGCGCGGGCCAGGGGCGCCACCCCGTCGCGACTTCTGCCCTTCGCCATCCGCTCGAGCCGTTGCGCCAAGGATGTGAACGACGACGCCGGCTCATGCGGGTCCCGCGACAGACCCGCGGGACGGTCGAAGTACCTGAGTGTGACGGCGACGTTTTCCGACGGCGGTTCTTCGAACGTCTTGCGCGATCCCTTCCACTGCAGAGCGACCAGCAGGTCGTCGAACTGATCACCGTCTCGATCGAGGGCGTCCAGCACGATCTCGAGTTGCTCGTCCGGCGGCTGATCCACGACGAGCAACTGGAAACGCATCGCCGGGCTGCGCACGGGCACCACGGCTGCGACCCACTCGGTCGTCACGGAGCGCGTCCCTTCCATGCAGGTCCTGCGGAACGTGATCGCAGCCGTACGAGGGCCGATCTGCCGAAGATCCGTCGAAGGCGTGCATCCGGAACGAATCGCCAGGTCCGCAGGCAGCCGCACGAGACTCGTGGCGGCAAAGGGACCGCCTTCGCGCGTCGCGACGAACTGGACGAGCTCGCCCGTGTTGCCGTCCGCGCTTCGAAGCCAAGCGAGCGCATCCGGCTTTCCATCGGTCGTCAGGTCTGTGTCGAGCAGCAGGTCGATCACCTGGCCGGCGGGGGCGGAGACGGTTCCTCCCGCGGTGCTTGCGGACGCCACGCCATCGAGGCGCTTCGCCACGACGGCAGAAAAAGTCACGATCTTCGGCTCTGGGGGGGGAGGGTCGAGGGCGTCTTCCAGGGAAGTGGGCCCGCTCCCGACCGCATTCGGGTCGATCGTGTACGGGACGTAGGGCTTGTCTTTCTCGCACGAGCTGCACCCGAAGGTGCTGGAAACGAGCCATGCTGTGAGCGGAACCAGCCACCTGACGCGTCGCTTCATGGCGTCAGGTTCTACGTGAGAAATGCCAGGTGGGGAACGGTGAACGGCACGGCCTACAACAGGACCTCGTCCCGATACCGCCCGCGAAGCATCGGCGTGCACGCAACCTTCGGCTGCTGCTCACGAAGCTTCTCTCGCAACTCCTTGAGTCTCTCTCGCGGATGGATCTCCCCATCGACGCGGTCCACGTAGAGCACCCCGTCGAGGTGATCGATCTCGTGCTGGAAGATGCGGGCGTCGAAGTCCTGGGCCTCGATCCGCTCCCGCCTCCCGATCAGACCGTGCTCCACGACCACGCGCCGATTGCGTTTGACCAGCCCGCACAGACCCGGGATCGACAGGCAGCCCTCGTAGTCCGCCGTGATGTCGTCGCTTCGCTCCACGATCCGCGGGTTGAGGAAAAACTCGACGTGGGGCTTCTCGCCCCGCGCGTCGATCATGACCAGGATGGCGCGCGCGCCGACCCCGACCTGGGGCCCCGCGAGGCCCACACCGCCGTCAGTGCTTTCGAGGGTCTCGCGCATGCGCCGCTCGAACGTTGTGACGTGCTCCAGGTCAGAATCCGTGATCATGCGAGCGCGTCGCCGGAGGATGCCCGCTTGCCCGGGCACCCGCTGGACGATCGTGAGGGGACCGGGCGGGGTGCGAAGCATCGTGAGATCTGGGTCAAGCAACCCCGGGGGAGGTCCCTCGGGCGGCTGGGGCTGGGGCTGGGGAGTCGAGAGGGAGGGCGAGGGCGCGGGGCAGGTTGCGCATCCGACCGAGGCGAGGGCTGCGCTGCTCGCGATCCACAACCCGAGATCGAGAACCTGACGTCGTGTCTGCATCACGCGGGAACTGTAGCGGAGATCACGACAGCGGGCGAGCCGATGCGCGGACCGCCCCTGGGGCTCCGTGTTCCGGCCTGCGGGAACTTGTGCTAGCCGTCACCGCCAAGGAATCGCCCCATGCAACCCGCCCGCTGGTCTCCCGTTCCCCCGTGGACCACAAGCGTGGCGCCTTTGGCCCTGGCTCTCGTCGTGGCCTCCGTCGACACCGCGTGGGGCGTGATCGCCGGAGCCGCGAGCGCCTTGCTCCTCGGCCTGTCTTCCCTCCTCCCGCCCTCCAAAGGCGTCGCCCAAACCGGTGTGACCCTGGGAGCTGTGGCTTTCTTCGCCGTCGTGGGCTTGCATGCCCACCAGCGGCATTACCTCATCCTCCTGCTCGCCCTCGCGTCCACAGCCTTGCTGTTTGCCATCTGGCAAAGGGACCCCCCCGGCGCGACCACCCGAACTGTCCTCCGTAGGCCCCACCCCCTGGAAGGTGTCACCGTCGCAGTTACCTGTGGCGTGGCGTCCGTGGCAGTCGTGGCGCACGGCGTGTGGCCTTGGGTCGCTGCCGTGGCCGCTGCCCTCGGTCTTCTCATCACCCTCTCGTCATGGGTGCGCGAATCGTGGACGGATCGCGACAGCCTGCTCCGCGTGCGGATGGCAATGACCTTGCTCGCTGCGGCCACCGTCGTCGCCGTTCTGGCCGCCATCGCCCTCGTCCCGCCCTGGGCGCTCGCGATCTCTGCCTTCGCCCCCCTCGTTGGCGCCGTCTTGTCGCTCCGGTCTTCTTCCTCCTCCGGTCAAGGTCTCGTCGCCCTTCTCCTCGAGCATCCCGCGCGCCTGCTCGTCGTCACGTTTGCTGGATTGTGCATGCTCGGCACTCTCGGCTTGTCCTTGCCTTGGTGCGCGTCCCGGGGGGGCGGCATCGGCGTCCTCAACGCCGCGTTCACCTCCGTGAGTGCCACGTGCGTGACCGGCCTCGTCGTCGTGGACACCCCCAAGGACCTGTCCCTTCTCGGACAGATCTTCGTCCTGCTCCTCATTCAGACGGGCGGGCTGGGCATCATGACCATCTCCACCTCGGCCCTTTCCCTGCTGGGTCGTCGCCTCTCCCTCCGGCAGGAGGCCGTGATGGCCTCGCTCGTCAGCCAGGAAAATCGCGCCCACGTGTACAACGCGTTGCGAAGGACCCTGGCGGTGACGGTGGTGTTCGAGCTCGTGGGGGCGCTCGTGCTCGCCTGGGCCTTCACGCTCACCGGCGCAGCGTGGCCCACGGCACTGTGGCACGGCGTGTTTACGTCGATTTCCGCCTTCTGCAACGCCGGCTTCGCGCTGCAAACCGACAGCCTGGTGCCCTACCAGGATCAACCAATCGTGCTGCATGCGGTGGGCATTCTGATCATCGCCGGTGGACTCTCCCCGGTCGCCCTCGTGGCTATCCCGCGGGCCCTGCGGGGGCGTAGGCTCGGGCTTCAGGTGCGCGTGGCCCTGGTGTCGACGCTGGTGTTGCTCGTCTTCGGGTTCGTGGCTGTGGGCTCGCTCGAATGGGGGGCGTCTCTCGAGGGATTGTCCTTTGCCGACCGCTTGCACAACGCGTGGTTCCAGTCTGTTACCCTCCGGACCGCGGGGTTCAACTCGGTGGACTTTGGTACCCTGCAGCCCGCCACCTGGGTCGTCATGATCGTCCTCATGTTCGTGGGCGGCTGCCCGGGCGGCACGGCTGGAGGACTCAAGACCACCACGGCCTTCGTCCTGCTTCTCGCGCTGGTCGGATCGCTGCGCGGAAGGACGTCGGCCGACGCGTTCGGGCGCACGATTCCCTCGCCTACGGTGTTCAAGGCCACGGCCATCGCCACCATGGGCGTGCTGGCGGTCGCCCTGGCGCTCACGATGTTGCTCATCGCGCAGCCCTTGCCGTTCCACGTCGCCCTCTTCGAGGTGGTCTCCGCCCTCGGCACCGTGGGATTGAGCATCGGCGGCACCGCCCACCTCGACGAGATCGGCAAGACCCTCATCATGGCCTGCATGTTCCTGGGGCGCGTCGGACCCCTGACGGTGTTCCTCATCCTGTCCGACCGTCGCATTCCTTCACCGTGGGTGCTGCCCTCGGAAGAGATCGAGGTCGGGTGAGTCGCGTGGAAGGGACGGATCGATGAAGAAGCAAGCGCTGGTTATCGGCCTCGGGCAGTTCGGCATGTCGCTCGTGCGATCGCTGACCGCGCTCGGTGTGGATGTGTTCGCCGTCGACCGGAACCCGAACCTCACGCGACTCGCGGCGGATCTGGCTGCGGAAGCTGCGACCTTCGACGGCGCCGACGAGGAAGCTCTCGCTCGCACCGCGCCAGCGCGACGCGACGTTTGCGTCTGTGCCATTGGCGACGAATCGCGAGAGTCAGCGATCATCTGCACCGCAATGTTGCGGCAGATGGGGGCTCCACGGGTGATCGCGAGGGCGGCAGACCCCGTTCTCGAACGCATCCTCAAGCTGGTGGGGGCGCACGAGGTCGTGAACCCGGAGGACGCTTTTGGCCAGCGTCTCGCGGCTCACCTCACCCACGAAGGGGTGATGGGCGAGTATCCTCTGAGCGCGGGTATCATCATCACCGAGTTGCGTGTGCCCGACTCGTTCGTGGGGCGGACCCTGATCGAGTTGGGTTTGCCACGTAAGCACGGCATTACCGTGGTCGCGCTGCAACGTGGGGAGGAGACCGTGCCCACCCCCGACCCACGTGACCCGCTACGTCGTGACGACCTGCTCGTGGTCGTTTCCAAGACCGGCGCGGTCGCCAAATTGCTGGACCGGATCGGGTAGGGAGGTCACATGGAGTTCAAACGAGACGTACTGCTCGGGATGGGCGCCCTCGTGCTCGTGCTGGTCGCGGTGTGCTTCGGAACCATCGGACTTCTCGCACGCATGAGCCCTGCGATCGAACATGTGCTCGAAGAGAACGACGAGTCCCTCGGCGCCGTCGAACAAATGCTGGCGGTTTTGGCGGACGCGGGACCCGAGCCCATCGCGCCCCAGGCAAAGCTTCGATTCCAAGAAGCGCTCGAGCGCGTGCGCGCCAACGTCACGGAGGCCGAAGAGGAGCCTGAAATCGGATCGGTCTCCGCTTCTTGGGAGGCTGCCGCGGCGGGCGACGCCAAAGCCCGAAAGGATACGGTCGAAGCGTTGCGCCGGCTCGCGGCGGTGAATCGTGCGGCCATGCACCGGGCCAACCACGAAGCTCAGCAGCTCGGATCCGCGGGCGCCTGGGCCGTTGCCTTGCTCTGCGCCCTGGGCTTCGG
This sequence comes from uncultured Polyangiaceae bacterium, assembly GCA_964488865.1. Lineage (GTDB taxonomy): Bacteria > Myxococcota_A > Polyangia > Polyangiales > Polyangiaceae > MWCO01. Next base: position 129,452 of record CAZAWR010000005.1, read on the forward strand.
AGCCGCCCTCGTCGTCAAGAGGCGACTCGACCGCCGTATCCTGCGCCCGATCGATGAACTCACCACCGTGCTCGACGCCGTCCTCGCGGGAGACTCGCACCGTCGATGCACGATCGCCGGGGCGCCGCAGGCCTTGACTCCGGTCATGCGATCGATCAACGCCGTGCTGGACCGCAGCGGAACCGAGCAGGCTGAGGACCCGGTCCACGACGTCATGCTCGCCGCGTTCCGGCACCTGCTGGATGAGGGGCCGCCGCGCGTGCTGGTGGACGACCGCAACCGCGTGCTGGCCGCGAGCCGTTCCGTGGTGGCCGCTATCGACGAGGAAGCCTGGGCCGGAACCCGGCAGGCCTTGGCGCTAGCGATGAAGGGGGACGTCCGCTCCCCCGTGCGTTCCTGCGACGCGGTCGGACCGTGCTGCTTCCTGTGCACCCTCAATCAGACGCCGAACCACGAGCCGCTAGCCGCGGATGTGGGGTGAACCACCGGACTTTCGGCGGATTCTGCACGCTGCGTTCCTGTGTTCCCCTCACAACGGGGCGCCCGACTGAAATCGCTGCAGTAGGCCCGGTCGACGACCGCCCGCACCCAACTCCCGGCACGTCGTGAGCTCTCCTCGAACGATGTCGGGACCGTCGCGGAACACGATGCGGTCGAGCTGACCTTCGGTCCCGTCGCATCGCCCCCCTTCCATCGCGGCGATGGGGATCGAGCCCGCCTGTCGGTCGGTCCAGTCCACGATGACCACCGCCCCGTCCTCCCTTCGCACCCACCGCGTCTCGGTGTCCGACAGCACCACGACGAATCGCCCGTCCGGGCTCGACGCGATCCTCGTGGGATCCGTCGCGCCAGTCTCGACCTCCCGTGCGACCGCCCCTCGCGCTAGGTCCCAGAACACCACGCGGCCACCCTCCCCGAGCGTCGCCACAGAAGATCCGCCCAGGGCTACCCCGCGAACATCGCCCGGCGCTTCCAGCACCCGCTGCACGGACCCCGTCTCCCCATCCCGTAGCTTGACCGTCCTGCCCCCTCCCCATGTCGCGACCTGTTCGCCTCGGTCGTCCCATACCGCCGAGAATCTCGCGTTCCCGTCCCCTCCCTCGAGCGTCGTGGTCTTGCCTGACGTCACGTCGATCAGGATGGGACTCGCGGCGGCCACGTTCGCAATCAATCGTTTGCCGCTCGGCGTGAACGTCATCTCGACGACCGGGTCGGTGACCCTGAGGTCTCGCGCGGCGGCGGGCCGGGAAAGATCGAGGACCCGAAGCGCCACAGCTTCTACGCTCGCCACGGCGAAGCGCTGTCCGTCCACGGACAGGGCTGCTGTGTCCGGTGACCACGCAGGTCGCGGCAGGGAGACGGAGGGCTTGGCACCCGCCACGTCTGTGATCTCGATGGCGTCTTCTCCCACGACCACGACGCGCGTACCCCCGGAAGCGAGCATGACCGGGCGGTCCGAACCCCACGCCCGCAGAACCTTCCACGACGCGCCGTCCACAAGCACGCTATCCCCCCGAGTCCGCACCAGCGCCTGGCCGGTTGCCGCGAACTGGACCGACTCGTAGGCACCTTCGAACGTGGGGGCGTCGTGGCGAAGTTGACCGCTGCGCGCGTCCACCACGCGAACGGCACCCTTCTCGGTGCCGATCGCCACCACGTCCCCGCTCGGGCTGAACGCCACGACCTTGGTGTCCGCCGACGCGACGCTCGTCCATCGCTGGGCGCCCTTCGCCTTGTCGAGCAACGTCACGGACCCGCCATGGCAAGCCGCCACGCTTGCCCCGTCCGGGCTCCCCGCCACTCCCCTCGCGAAGGCCGGCAAAGGAAGGAACCCCGTGCTCGCACCGCTCGACGCGTCCCACAGCCGTACGCCCGCCCCGTCTGCCGCGGCCACCTCCGACTCGCTCAACCACCCCACGTTCCACGCCAACACGCCGACGGGTCCCAGCACGTGCCGACGCGATCTCGTCTTTACGTCCCACACCCAGACATGGCGCCCCATTCCCAGGGCGAGCAACGACCCGTCTCGCGACCACTCCAGCGCTCGGGGCTCGTCCGGCAGTCCCGGGATCGTGTCCACGAGCGTGCCGTCCTTCGTGTCCCACACCCGCGCTTCCCGCATTCCGCCCGCCGCCAACAGCGTGTCCTTCGGATGGAACGCTACGGACGAAACCCAGCCGCTCGGGTTCTCATAGCCCGGAAGCAGTGACCCCGTCGATGCCTCGTACAGCCGCACTCGCTGATACCCGGCGGTGGCGATCAGGGTGCCGTCTGCGTTCACGTCCACGTCGTCTGCGACGTCCCGTGTGGGCACGACCGCCCGTACCCGCCCCGTGACCGCGTCCCACACCCGCACGCTGCGATCCTTGCTCGACGTGACGAACGTGCGGCCGTCGCCCGCGAACGCGATCCCCCACACCCCATCGCGCTGGTGGCTTCGCTGGGGGACGTAGAGCCAGGAGCGTGGGACGGGCGTTGTGACCTCGGGCGTCGTGGCGTCGGGCGCGGCCCCAACCTTGATAGGAGGGGCGAGCGGGTGCGTTGTGGACGGCGTTACCGGTCCACAGCTCAGGACCAGGCCCGCCAGCGAGCAACTCAGGGACGCTCCCCACAGCGATCGGAGATTGGCGTTGGACATGCGCGTCATGTTCGCGCTTGGCGAGACGCATCTCAAGGACGGCGATGGCGACCCGTGGCGGCGCGTGGGCGGATCGTCTACGCTGACAGGAAACCATGAAGCTGAACCTACCGCTCTGGCTCATTGCCGTTCTCGGTGCGTCGGTCGTTCACGGTTGCTCGACCTCCGGTGACACGGACGCGCGACCCCCGGGCCCCACGTGGGACGGTGGGGCCGACGCAGCGGACGCAGCGTGCGCAACGAAAACATGTGCATCGCTGGGCGCGCAGTGCGGGACGGTGCCCGATGGGTGCGACTCGGTCCTCGCGTGTGGTGCTTGCCCGACCGGGCAAACGTGTGGGGGAGGGGGGCCGAACCTCTGTGGCACCCAGGACTGCGAGCCGAGAACGTGCGTGCAACTCGGCGCCTCCTGCGGCTTCATCTCGGATGGCTGCAGCGAAGCGATCAACTGCGGCGATTGCGAACCGCCTGCCACCTGTGCAGGCGGCGGGGTCCCCAATGCGTGCGGAACGACTGGAACCGGCGGGTCAGGTGGGTCTGGCGGGTCCGGAGGAACCGGCGCGACAGGTGGATCAGGCGGCACGGGCGGCACCGGGGGCACCGGCGGCACGGGTGGCACGGGCGGCACCGGCGGCACCGGCGGCACGGGTGGCACGGGCGGAGATCCTTGTCCCGACACCTGGGCCACCGATGCGGCCGACGCCCTAAGTGGCGTCACCCTCGACCCCGGCGGGCGAGCCTATGCCGTCGGCGCGCACGGAACCTCCGGGTGGGTTGGTGCGTTCGACCGATGCTCGGGCGCATTGGAGACGTCGGTCCTCGTCGACGCTCCGGGCGCGAACAGCACGCGCGTATCCAAAGCGGCCCTTCGAGGATCCCAGCTCGCCATCGTGGGGACTTCGGTCCTCCCCGGCGACCCAGGACAAGGTGTGCTTGCCGTGCTCGACAAGAACTCGCTGGCCGCTTCCTTCACCGTGAACCTCGACGGAGGCCCCAACCGAGACGAAGGCTGGGGCATCACCTTCGACGACAACGGCATGCTCTGGATCGCTGGCAGCAACCATGTCGACACGCAAGGTGGCGTCTGGGGCATCAAGGCCGACACCTCCGGTCATGCGTGCGGCTTCACCGTCTCCCCGGACGTGGGGCTTGGTCGCGCGATCGTGGACGGCGGCGCTCATGTGTATGTGCTTGGAACGCGCAACGCCGGCTCCGTCGCCTTCCGGTTCGACATCAACAGCTCCGATTGCGCGGTCCAGGGGCCCTGTCCCTGCGCGCCCAACGGCGCCTCCGTCGAGGTGAAGACAGGAACCGCCTACACGGAGCCTCGCGCGGGTGTGCTCGTCGGCACCACCCTCTACATGGCAGGCTTCGGTCTCGAGGCCGCGGGCTCCGACTACCACGCGTTCGTGGCGAGCGTCGACGTCACCACCGGCGCGCTCATCCATACCTTCACGTGGAACCCTTCGGCCCGGTTCGATGCCTTCTTCGGGATCGCCTCCGACGGCGCCCACGTCTTCGTGGCCGGCGGCAGTGACTACGACGGTGTGTCCTGGTCCTCGGCCACGGCAATCGTGGCGGCGCTGCCCATGGATCTGGCGGCGTTCTCGTGGACGAGAGTGCCGACGGGGTTGCGAATCGCGATGCAGGTGGCAGCGGACGATGCCCTCTACGTCTCGGGGACCACCGGCGCACAGGGCAGACTCATTCGTTGCACCCTGGGCGGCGAATGTCCGTGAGCCCTAACCGTCCCGCAATCCGAACCGCTTGATCTTGTAAAGCAGCGCCCGGCGCGAAAGCCCGAGCGCCTCCGCCGTCCGGGTCCGATTGCCCCCCAGCGCTGCCAGCGTCTTCTGGATCAAGTCGCGCTCCACGTCCTCCAACAGGACTCCCGCACGCACCCCCGTCCCCGCCGACGGCTCCGGCTCCTGCTGCGCGCAAAGGTCACGAAGGGCAGGGGGCAAGTGCTCCGCACGAATCTCCCCGTCCCCCGCAAACAACAACGCCCGCTCCAGCACGTTCGCAAGCTCGCGCACGTTCCCCGGCCACTCATGCCGCGTGAGCGCGCTCGCCACCTGCGCCGACAATCGAGGATCCCCCTCGGGCTTGAGTCGCCGAAGTAGGTGCTGCGCCGTGGGTAGCACGTCTTCGCGTCGCGCTCGCAACGGCGGTAGCACGATCTCTACCACCGCCAGCCGATAGTACAAATCCTCGCGCAAGCGGCCCGCCGCGATCTCGGCCGTGGGGATCCGGTTGGTGGCCGCCACCACCCGGATGTCCGTGCGCACCGGCACCACGCCACCCACTCGCTCGAAACACCTCTCCTGCAACACCCGCAGCAGCTTCGCCTGCAAGTGCGGCTGCATCTCCGCGACCTCGTCCAAGAAAATCGTGCCGCCATCCGCCAGCTCGAACCGCCCACGGCGCCGAGCCTCCGCGCCCGTGAACGACCCCTTCTCGTGACCGAACAGCTCGCTCTCCAGCACCCCCTCCGCCACCGCCGCGCAGTTCATCGCCACGAACGGGCCGTCGCGACGCACCGACAGGTCATGGATCGCTCGCGCCACGACCTCCTTACCCGTCCCGCTCTCCCCGCGCACGAGCACCGTCGCCGCAGAACGCGCGGCCAGCCGGATCGTCTCCCTCGCCTGGCGCATCGACGGGCTAATGCCCACCAGCGATCGCGGCTCGTCCTCCTCCCCGGCCGAGAGCGCGACGCGCGGAAAAGGGCCAGGGCGGTCGAGCAAGTCGAGCGCGACGGCGCGAAGCTCCTCGATGTCGATCGGCTTCTCGAGGAAGTCCCGCGCCCCGAGCTTCATCGCCTCCACCGCAGCGCGCACGTCCCCGTGCGCCGTCACCACGACCACGGGCAACTCCGGGAGTACGTCGTGGATCTTCCGCAGCGCTCCGATACCGTCGAGCCGCGGCATGCGAAGGTCCAGAAGGAGCAAGTCCGGGGGCGACCCGATCGCCTCCCGCACCGCTTCCTCACCGTCCACCGCATAGCGGCATTGCATGCCGATCCCTTCGAGCGCTGCACCCAGCATTCGTCTGTGTGCCGCCTCGTCGTCGGCCACGAGCGCCGTCCTATCCTTCACGGCTTGCGCTCCTCGGCCACCGCGCCCGCACCAAGGCCCCCCCACCCGGCGAGCCATCGATCTCGAGCGTCCCCCCGTGGTCCTCCACAGCTCGCTGCGCCAGCGCAAGCCCCAGCCCCAGACCGTCCGGCTTGGTCGAATGGAACGGACGAAGCACCCCTTCGCGATCCTCCACCGAGATCCCTGGCCCTTCGTCCTCCACCTCGAACTCGAACGAGTCCGAATCCTTGTCGTGCGAGAACCGAACGTGGACCACTCCCCCCTCCGGTGACGCCTCGATCGCGTTCGTGATCAGGTTGACGATCAGGTCGCGGAGCCGATCGATGTCGATCATCCCCTCCGGCCCAGGTGAGTCCGGCAGGTCCAGCCGCAACGCCAGCTTCCTCGAGGCCACGTCAGGCGCCAGCAACGCAGCCACCCGTCGCACGACCTCCGCCGGGCGCCCCGGTTGCGGATGCACGGCGGCCGGACGCGCGAACTGGCGAAGCCCGTCCACCCGTCGGGTGATGCTGTCCAGCTCGCTCACCATCAGGTTCGCATACTCCGCCTCGGCCGAGCCCGCCTCCAACTTCTCCGCGATGAGCTGCGAGAACCCTCGCAGCGACCCGATCGGGTTCTTCATCTCGTGCGCGAGTCCCCCCGCCACCAAGCTCAGCCGCTCGAGGTACCGAGCCCGCTCGTCCGCAATCGCAAGCGCCTGCTGCACCTCCGCGTGCCGTCGCATTTGGCGCTGGTGACGGCCGAGCGCGAGCCCCAGCGCGAGCAACACCAACCCCCCTGCCGCCCCCTGAAACAGCACCGACCTGCGAATCCGAAGGTACGGCGTCGCGTCCAGCGCGAGGGCCACACGATAGGTCCCATCGAGCCCCGTCGATGGCCCGCCCGCACAACCGTGGCCGCCCGAGGACTCGTCCGCCGCACAGCACGAAGGCCGCTCTGCTGGCGACGGCAGCACCGCGGCTACCACGGGCGCCTTGGCATGCGCGCCGCAACCTGGGGCCGAACCCGAGCCGGCTTCTCCCGGCACCTCGAGGCAACCCAGCGTCTCGATGCGCACCGGGCCCGTCACCACGAGGGTCGTCCCCAGCGTGCGCAACCCAGCCTGCATCCCACCCACGTTCGGGACCGTTCCGTGCGAGAACCGCACCGCGCCGTCCTCGCGCTCGAGCAACACGCCCTCCACGTCCTTGCTGCTCGCGATTTCGCGCAGCACCTCGTCCAGTCGCTCCCGTCGTGCTGCCCCGTAGCGTGCCACGTTGCGAAGCTCTGTCGCCACCATGCGCTGCAAGGTGTTGCTGCGGTCGGTCATCATGCGCTGCACGTGGTCCAGGCCGGACCACGTTTGCCAGCCTACGAGCAGGGCGATGGTGGCGAGGAGAAGGGCGACGCCAGCGGCGCCGGGACTCCAGCCCGGGGGCTTGGGGGGCTGGGGATGCTGCATGCTCGACGGTATCCTAGATCAGTTCGTGGGCTGCATGCCTTCCATGCCTGCGCCGCACTTGCTGCCAGCCATGGGGCAGCCGCCGCCGGCCTTGGCGCAACCGCAACCGCCCGCCTTGGCGCAGCCACCCTCGGCGCCGCACCCGCAGCCGCCGCCCGTCTTGCCGCAGCCGCCACCGGCCTTGGCGCAACCGCCGGCCTTGCCGCACTCGCAGGCTCCGCCGTCCTTCGCGCACTCACACGGTCCGCCGTTCGCGCAGTCGCAACCGCCGGCCTTGCCGCACTCGCAGGCTCCACCGTTCTTCGCGCACTCACAGGACCCGCCGTTCGCGCAGTCGCAACCACCGGCCTTACCGCAGTCGCAACCGCCGGCCTTGGCCGCGCATCCGCACTCCCCTGTCGCGGCCTTGTCGCACTTGCCGTCCCCGTCGCTGTCCACGAACCCAGAGCACTTCTTTGCCGTCGCTTCGGCCGCTACCGGCGTGGCGCTCTCACCCATATGGGCAGAATCATGTTCGGCGCATCCGACGACGAGCGCCAGAATCGCAAACAACATGGCAGCGAGAATCGAGAGGTTCATTCGATGGGTCATGGGGTGTCTCCGTGATGGTCTGTGGACAGCATCCCTGATGCCGGAATCGTGCCACCCGAGGATCTGGGCGTGGCGGCAGGATATCGCAAGGGGGCAATCGGTCGGTGCGCACGCTTTGCGCACTGGTCGCGGAAACCGACCGGCGCGTTGCGCCGATCGTGCGCAGTTGCGTCTTCAGCCTGAGGTGGAGGAAGGGTCAGACAGGAGGGGAGGGAATCACTTGAGCTCGCCGGTGAACGTGCCGCTCACGTTGCCCGCACCACCCGCATCCTCGCCCCACTGGCCGAGCCACTTCCCATCGCTGAGCGTGTGGGCGATGTTGTTGATGTCGATGTCCGTGGCGGTGCAGGTGCCCGCCAGCTTGAGCGTTCCTTCGGTCTTGATGAAGCCGGAGATCTGGCTGTCAAGGGTGTCCCCCGCGAGGGTAATGCCCATGGTGCAGTACTGCGCCAGATCTTGCGCCGAAATGGCGGTAATCGTCTCGTGCAACCATGCCCCCACCGCGTCGCAATTCACCCAGTCCTGGATCATGTCGGCTGTGCTCGTGTACCCGAAGAGCGGCAGCAAGCCGTTGAGATAGATGTATTGGATCAGCTTGCCGTAGGACAGCTTGAACTCGTGCTCGGGGATCGTGACGTAGATGTCGTCCACCGAGAGGTTCGCGTTGGTCTGCAGCGAAGTGAGGCCAACATCGGCGAGGTTGAACTTATAGACGTTCTCGACGCCATCCATGTCGTGCAGAAGAACTTCCATCTCCATGAGGCGATGGGTCATGGGCTGCGCGGTGTCAGAACCTTCTTGCACGTTGAGCTGGGAGTAGATCTTGGCCTTGTTGATGGCGCGCGCGAGATCCCCGGCCATGTTCGCGAAGGCCAGCACGCCTTCGGGGATGTACTGCTTCATCAGATCGTTGATCTGATTCTGGACGAGCGGAGCGACGGTCTCCCACGCCCCGCAGCCTCCCCAGAAGCGGGGCTGGCCGCCCTGCCAGGTTGTCATGTTCTGCTGGCACACCGCCCCAATGTCGCCCCAGCCATGGTTGATCTGGCTGCAGGTGTCGAAGTCCTCACCCGTCTCGCACTCCCAGTGGCAGGTCTGTCGCATAAGGAAGTCCGTGACGAACGCACCCGGGTCTTCGCCGTACCACTCGTTCGCCATGTCGCAGCCGCCGTCCGGCGCCTTGTCGTCCGTGAGCTCGTCGAGAATGTCCACCGCGAGCTCCACTGACTCAGGAAGCGTGCCCCCGAAGTCCAGCTGGTTCGTCAGGTCGTACGTGCCAAGCACCGGACCCGGCCAGTCCAGATCCGCGAGCGCCACCTTGACCTTCGTCTCCTGGGACTGCACCACCCCGATCCCGTCCACGCAACCGAACGCCCGGATGTTCGGTCCCACCTTGCCCGTGACCGTCACCGCGTAGTCGTTCGCCACGTTCAGCGCCACGAACGCCGTCGTGTCGTTGATTGTCGCCAACGCCGGCGATGTCGTCATCAGCGGGGTCGGAATGTTGTCCGGATCGACGTTCGCGCATGTGATCCCCTTGTGAAGCGCCGGGACCAAGCCTTCGAGCGTGAGCTCGCCGAGGTACGCCATCGACACGCCGATGCTGCCGATGGGCTGATCGGATACCGCGACCTGGAACGAGATCGGCGTTCCTCCGTTCGTGGGCGGCGTGACCGTCACCTCGAACGTCGTGTTCTGCTGGCCTGCCGTCAGCGTCACACTCGCGTCGCCGTTGCCATTCGTGGTCGCTCGCGTGGCCCCGAGCTTCGATCCACCCGCCTCGCCTACGATCAAGTAGTCGATGGGCGCGTTCGCAATGCCCGCGTCGCTCTTGTTCCCGTCGACGTAACGGATAGCGAGGTCCGCGGCCTGACCGAACTGCAGCGTCTGACTTTGGTTCGCCACGAACACGAGCTTCGGCGCCGCGTTGGGATCGGGCTTGTACGTAGGATTGGTCGTCTCCTCAGAGTTGCCGTCGTCGCCGCCGCAACCGGCCACGCCGAAGCCGACGATAAGAGATGCGCCAATGATGCTGGAAAGAATGCGCCACTTCATGGGGGGGTCCTCCTCGAGGCGCGTTCGCCTCGGTCTCGATCCGCTAACCATACATCATTCTGGCGTACATGAAACCCAAACCGGGTCGTTTCGGACGTCACGTGCGACCCAGCGGCGACTCCCCGTTCGCATTCCCGCGGGGCCGCGTACCGTCCCGCCGAAGGACTCTGCAATGCCATACCCCTACGCTCTCTGCATGGAGGACTTGGACCCAGCGGTCGCTCGCTTCCTTCGTTGCGTCGCTTTGCCCGAAAGACAGCCCGGGCTTCGAGGGCTCTCCGACGGATCCTTGGTCTGGCAGATCGCGGGAGCCATTGCGTGCGAGCTGTGCGTGTCCGCCGATGAACGGTTGATCCTGTTCCGTGCGAACGGCAAGGCGGCCCGCCTATCAGGTGGGTGGCGCTCCTCCTGGAGGGGTGGACGCGCAACCGTCGCCACGCAGTTTCATTCATCCGCACAAGCAACAAACCATCTGCGGTTCTCTGCGCAATCTGCTGCCAACTCCGATGGCCCCGGATCTGGGGAGAACACCGCCCCTGGCCGGGTCCCCGCGGTTCTGCTACGCAAGTCCGATGCTCGAGGTACTGTCTCGCGGTTCCGGGGACCCAACCTGGCTTCGCTCGATTTCGTATGCCCTTCTCTTTGGACTCGCCGCTTGCTCCGCATCCGGTGACGACGGCTCCTACGGCAACGCGGGCAACGCAGGCTCGTCGGGATCGGGCGGTGGCAGCCTCATTGACAGCGGTCTCACGGGCGATGGCGAGATCGACCCCGATTCCTCCTGCGCCACCACCACGCTCCAGGCCGAGCGCATCCCCCTCGACATGTACTTCATGGTCGACACGTCTGGTTCCATGGACGGGCCGAAGCTCGCCTTGCTCAAGTCAGGACTCACCTCGTTTCTTCAGGCCCCCGACTCCGCTGCCCTCGGCATCACCGGACAGCGCTTCCCCATCGGCGGATTGAACGAAACCTGTGAGCCGGTCGCCTATGCCACCCCCGCTGTGCCCTGGGCCATCCTCCCCGACTCCCAGCTGAGCGGATGGATTTCCGGACTGACCGCGGAGGGATACACCCCCAGCGTTCCTGCTCTGCGCGGCGCCGTCGATGCGTGCAAGGCCCGCATGGCCGTCGAACCCGGGCGAAAGTGCGCCGTCGTGTTCGTCTCCGACGGCGAGCCGGAAGGCAACTGCCCGCCCGCGTCCATCTCCGCCAAGCAGCCTCTCGGAGAAATCGCCGCCGAGGCCCTCTCCCAGGGCATCCCCGTGTTCGCCGTCAGCTTCTATGGCATCTCTTCCGTGGGACAGACGATCCTCATCGCCATCGCTCAGGAGGGCGGCACCCAGGTCCCGTTCGCGATCAAGGAAGGCAGCGTTCAACAAGACTTCGTGGACGCCCTCGCCGAAGCCCGCGGAACTGCCCTCGGGTGCGAGTACCAGATGCCCACCACCGACGCCGGGATCGTCAACCCCAACCTCGTCAAGGTGGGGTACACGCCAGGCTCCGGTGGTGAATCCCAGACCGTCCCACGAAAAAACTCCCTCGGCGAGTGCGGCTCCCAATCCGGTTGGGCCTACGACGTCAACGACAATCCCACCAAGCTCGTCATGTGCCCGTCGACCTGCGACACCATGCGCGCCGATGCCAAGGGCAAGGTCGAGATCCTGCTCGGCTGCACTAGCTCCCAGCGATGAACCTCCCATGACCGAACGCCTCCGTCTCGTCGTCGCCACCAGGAACCAGAACAAGATCGTCGAGCTCGAGGGCCTCCTCGCAAACCTCGACTTGGACCTCGTCTCCGCGGACGCGTGCGGCGCGCCGGACGTGGACGAAACCGGAGCAACGCTCGCCGAAAACGCTGCGCTCAAGGCCGAGTCCGCCTTTCGTGCGACGGGGTTGCTCTGCCTCGCGGACGACACGGGTCTGTGCGTGCGGGCTCTGGGAGGCGCTCCCGGCGTTCGCAGCGCACGCTTCGCGGGGCCGACGGCCTCCTACGAGGACAACCGAGCGTTGCTCCTGGAGCGAATGCGGGATCTCGCTCCATCCGAACGGGATGCCATGTTCGTCACGTGTCTCGCCCTCGTGGTTCCCTCCCACCTTGACCACGCCGGCTCCCATACCCGGCACGTCGAGCGGGACGACGGCCAGGTTGGGGCTCTGCACTGGGTGGAGGGAAGGGCGAAGGGGCGCATCCTCGAGGCGCCCCGGGGAGCAAGCACCTTCGGCTACGACCCGGTCTTCTTCGTTCCCGAGCTGGACAAGACCTTCGCTGAGCTGACCCGGGAAGAGAAGAATGCCGTCAGCCACCGTGGTCGTGCGTATCGCGCGCTGCGCGAGCACCTCGTCCGCGTCCTCGGTCGTTCGCCCGCGCGTTCAGCGTGACCTCCCCTCGCGGCCGACGCGTCAATCGTCGAGTCATGTGGTAGAACCAACGTGGACGTTTGCGTCCAGCTAGCAGGAGCGCGAGATGCGGACCCCTCAGCGTACCGGTGCCTCGTTCGGATTCGTGGCTGCGATCGGAGCGGCGGCGCTGCTCTCCCTGCAGGGCGCATGCGCCGGGCCACGGGCTTGCGAGCGCAACTCCGATTGTGTCAATGCCTACTGCGACGACGGGGAGTGCAAGAAGGACTGCGTGGTGGCAGACGTCGACTGTCCTCGCGGGTGGACGTGCAATGCGATTGCGAAGTGCGAGCCTCCCGATGACGGGGGAACGGACGGGGGGGCGGGGGCCGCGGGAGGCGGAACCGGCGGTGCAGCAGGCTCTGGCGGCGAAACGGGCGGATCGGGCGGATCGGGCGGCACCGCGGGGACAGGCGGCGTTGCCGGCACGGGAGGCACAGCAGGGATCGGAGGCACAGGGACCGGAGGCACGGCAGGAGGGACCGGGGGCACGGCAGGGAGCGGGGGCGTGGCCGGCACCGGCGGAACCGCCGGAAGTGCGGCCGCGGGCACCGAGTTCGACCTCTGTGCGAGCGACGCGGACTGCTCGGCCCCGCGGGTCTGCCGAGCCATGTCCGTGGGCGGGGCGATGCGTTGCACCCGCCTGTGCAGCATGTCTTCGCAGTGCATGGCCGGAACGCGGTGCACCTACGGCACCGGCTACTGCGCCTTCGACGACGACGGCAACCCCTGCAACGGCACCGGCCAGTGCGGGGATGCTTGCGCTGGACTGGGGTACTGCACGTCCATGTGCAACACGGCGCTGGATTGCCCGGGCGGGTGGGGATGCGTCGGGTCTTCTTCTGGCGGCAAGGCCTGCGTTCGCCTCGACCAACTCTGCGATGCCGCGAACTACGGAGCCTGCCTTTCCCAGGCTCATTGCGACGAGCAGACCCTGCTGGTGGGCGGCTGCACCATCCAGTGCACCAGCGTCAACGACTGCCCCCAGCGCGCCTTGGGCCTCCCTTCGTGGTACTGCGAGCAGGGCGCCTGCGTACGGCCCGACGACGTCTGGGGTGCGGTTCCCAAGGGAGAGACCACCCAGTGGGCGTGCGAGCCCATCAACAACACGGTGGTGAACCTTTGTGCGGATGCCTTGACCTTCGACGCCGCGCCGTCGCTGAGCTGCCCAGTTTCCGTGTCGGTTCCGACAGGCGGCGGCTGCGTGCAGAGTTGCCGGTACGCCGGGGGATGCGGTCACGGTTGGGCCTGCGTGGGGTTGGCGGACCTGGGAGGGCAGCGCGTGGGCATCTGCATTCGCACCGGCATCGGCGAAGTCGGACAGGGCTGCTCCGCCAACGAGGACTGCCTCTTCGGGCTGTGTGATGCGGGTCAGTGCTCGAGGGACTGCACCCACGACGGCGTGTGCCCGTCTGGCTCCGCTTGCATCGCGGCCGGGGGGGCGAACATCGAGGGAAAGCCCTACCGCATCTGCAAGTAGCGACGGCCGAAGGCCGACGGGCTCCTATTCCTCTTCGTCGTCGTCCTCTTCGTCGTCGTCGTCCTCTTCGTCGTCGTCGTCCTCTTCGTCGTCGTCCTCTTCGTCGTCGTCCTCTTCGTCGTCGTCCTCTTCGTCGTCGCCCTCGAGACCGTCCAAGCCCGAGCCCGAGCCCGAGCCCGATTCTGCTCCGGAGTCCAAGCCTGCCTCGCCGTCGTTGAGGCCGCCCGAGCCCGAGCCCGAGCCCGATTCTGCTCCGGAGTCCAAGCCGTCGTTGAGGCCGTCCGATCCCGATTCCGCCCCAAAACCCGTGCCCGCTTCCCCGTCGAGTTCTCCGGGTTCCCCCTCGAACATCCCTGTGTCGTTGCGACCCGAGATGGCCTCGCCAAAATCGAGTTGCACCGGCGCTTCCTCCCCCAGGACCTTCTCGAATGTCCGCTTCGAGTCGTCAGACAGCTCTGTGAACTCGCGGAGGGAGGGCAAGTCCTTGAGGGACTTGAGGTTGAAGAACGAGAGGAACGCGCTCGTGGTCCCGTAGATCAGCGGCCGGCCCGGCTCGTCCCGCTTGCCCAGAATGCGAACCAGGCCTCTCTCCAGCAGCATCTTCAGAACAGGACCCGAATCCACCCCGCGAACGTCGTCGATCTCCGGCCTCGTCAACGGCTGACGATAGGCCACGATGGCGAGCGTTTCGAGCTGGGCTCGCGTCATTTTGACCGGGCGCTGGGCCGTGACGTCCCGCACGAACGGCCCGAACGCGGGAGCCGTGCGAAATGCGTAGCCCCCCGCAACCTCCACCAGACGAATCCCCCGGTCCAGATAGCTCTCCTGCAGCTCCCTGAGCAGCTCCACCACGGCCTTGCGGTCCGCCTTCGCCGTCTTTGCGATGTCCGACGGTGTGATGGGTTTGTCGCTCGCAAAGATGAGGGCCTCGATCAGGCCCTTGAGGTGGGACCGGACGACGTCCAGCTCACCTTCGCGGGCCTCCCCATCGGCTCCAGCGCCTCCGCTGCCCTCGAGGGAGGCCTCTTGCTCTGCGAGCATGACTTCTTCAGGCAGGCCTGCCTCGTCACCCCCACCCGGGCCGACGAGGTCGTCGTCCGACGGTCTTGCCGCCCACAGCTCGTCATCGTCCGGTTCCCCACGCGAAGGATCCAGCGCCACTGCGTCTGGGAGACCGAGGGTGTCCGCACCCTCCCCCGTCAGTCGTGGCGGGACGACTTCGGGGACCCCCCCGTCGGGGCCGCTGGGAGGCTTCGTCGAATCGGTCATGCCTCGGTGTCGTTGGACGCGTGCTGGCCGGACTTCTGCTCCTCTTGCTCGGAGACTGCAAGCGCAACGTGCAGGGAAGCAAGTGGATGGCTCTGCTGCAACCGCGTGATCCGGAGGCGCGTCATCTCGAGGAGCGCAAGGAAGGTGATGATGAGCTCGCTGATTCCCATCCGTTCCGGCAGCAGGTCCTCGATCGTGCACGGACCCCGCAGGCGCAGCAGATCCGCGAGCTCCCCGATGCGCTCCGTGATGCTGATCCGATCGAGGTCGATCTCGTGGTCCACGCGGATCTTGCGACGGTCCGCGATGCGCTGGAACGCGTCGATCAACGAGAACACGCCCACCTGGGCCAGGGGCGCAGGTTCCGGCGACACGTGCTCCTCCTCACCGCGCCCGAACACGTCCGCGCCCAGCAAGGACCGATCCCCAAGGTCGGCTGCCGCCGCCTTGTACTTCTGGTACTCGAGAAGACGGCGCACCAGCTCCGCGCGTGGGTCCTCCTGCTCCTCCTCCAACCCATCGTCCTGATCCGGAGGCGGCGTCGGAAGCAACATCTTCGACTTGATGTGCGCCAGCGTCGCGGCCATCACCAGGTACTCGCTCGCGACGTCGATGCTCATGACCTTCAACAACGAGAGGTACTCGAGGTATTTCTCCGTGATGAAGCCGATGGGGATGTCGATGATGTCCAGCTCGTGCTTGGTGATGACGTGCAGCAGCAGGTCCAACGGGCCTTCGAACTGCGGCAGCTCGACCCGGCAAGTCGAATCCTGCACAGGCTCCGTGGGCAACACGCCCTGAGCACGCTCTGCTTCCGTCACGCCATCCCCCACAGCTGGGTGCTGAACAGCACTTGCAGAACCGACGCCGTCAGCTTGACGGGCTGCACGAGCAGGGTCTCCCGAAGAAGCGGGATGTTGATGACGATCAACAAGAGGATGAAGGAGTAGGGCGATACCGTCGCCACGAACCCGTCCATCGAGCGAGGAAGCAGTCGGGAACCGTCCAGCGGTGGGAGCGGCAAGAGGTTGAAGATGAACAGACCGATGTTGAGGATGAACATCGCGTGCAGCAGCTTCGCCAGCCCGGTGGGACGATCGCCCAGCAGCAGGTCAGGCGCCAACCGAAACAGCAACGCCCAAACCCCGATCGCCAGCACCGCCAGCAACAAATTCGACAACGGGCCGGCGATCGCCGTCAGGATCATCCCCACTCGCATCGTCACCTTCCGGTTGAACCGGACCGGCCGAATCGGCACCGGCTTCGCCCACCCGATCAGCGCAAATCCACCAAGCAGCACGTTGAACCCAGGAACCAGCAGCGTCCCAAACACGTCGATGTGAGACAGCGGGTTGAGCGTCAACCGCCCCTCGCGCGACGCCGTGTCGTCCCCCAGGCGAAAAGCCACCCAGGCGTGTGCGAACTCGTGGACGCTCAGAGACAGGATCATCGGAACCAGGTAGATCACCAGGTCGACGAGGATGTTCTTGCTGATGGACAGGGCGAGCACGGTCGGATCACTGGCACGAGAAAGCCGATGAGGGAAGGGAAGACGACCCCTGACCCCGATCCGCGAGCACGAGGACGATCCCTTGACCGTTGCATCCGCCCTCGCTCCGTTGGCGAGAGCAGGGCGAACTAACGCCCACGGCCCTCAACTCAGCACCCGCCACCGTTGCCCTGCTCCGGAGCGAAGCGACAGGCTGAGAGAGCAAGCTCTGGACCTTGCTCCACGAGTGGCAAGGCGGCCTGCCACCCCATGAGGTGGGCGGCGCGTGCGAGGGCTCCTTCCCCCGAGGCGGCCGAGGCGGGGGAAGGCCGGGATGGGGGATCTGGGGCCCGACACGACCGATGCCCGCACGCCCCGTCTCGTGTAGTCTCGACCCCATGCGCTCTCACCTCTCGTTGCTCGCGACGCTCTTGGTTCTGCCCGTTGGTTTCGGCTGTGGGGGAGACGACGGTCCTTCCGACTCCCCGGCCGTCGACGCCGGAACCGACGCCTCCCCGGACGTCGTGCAGGACGCCCCTCCCGATGCTCCGGGGGAATCCGCCGTGCCCGACGGCGGGGCCGTCGACGCAGGACCTGACGTCTTGCCTGACGCCTTGCTTGACGCTCCGGAGGACCAGGCCAGCGACGCGCCGATCACCTATCCCGAACCGTCACCCAGCGACATCCAGTTTCAGGCCGTCAATCCAATTCCGACTGGGGAATTCCTTCTCTTCAACGACTGGAATGCATCGCCGAACACGGTGAGCGTGGTGACCCTCGACGGACAGTCGACCACGGAGATCTTCCGGGCGTACCGCATCTGGAGTCTCGGCGTCTCCCGTGGCTCCGACCGCATCGCCTTCGCCTGCGGAGATCCGAACCAAGCGCAGAACTACGGCATCTCCATCGGAGACGCCATCCAGCACACGTGGGTCTATGACGTCGCGCAGGAGTCGGTCGAGGTGGTCGCGTACGGCAACATCAACGACGAGTGCCACGCCTTCGGCCCCGGCGACGACTATCTGTACGTGTGCCGCAGGTACGACTTCACCAGCACCGCCGCGTTCAAAGGGTGGCGTATCGGTCGGATCACCATGGCCACGGGGGCCTTCGAGTTCCTGACTCCGGACATCGACTCTGTGTACGCCTTGCATCCCCAGCCGACGCCGGACGAGTCGGAGTTGTACTACGGGCAAATCGACATCCCCTCGGCGCCGCCCGCCGGACTCCGCAACGTCCTCAAGAGGCCGCTGCCCTCCGGCGCACCCTCCTACGTTCGCACCGACGCGGACTCCCCCTCGCTATCTCCGGACGGGACGCGGTATCTGTTCCGCAACTACCTGGAGGATCGCACCCTGTGGTCGTCGTCCCTGGATGGGTCCACGCAGTTCCAGGTGGTGGGGGTCGAGGCGTCCGAGCCCGTGTGGTCGCCCGATGGGACCAAGGTCGCCTACTTGCTTCGAGACAGCGGCAATAACTGCGATCACATCGAAGTCGTGGCGTCCGACGGGTCCCAAGCTGCGGCGCCGGTTCGCGTGCGGGATTGCGCCGGCACGGGGGAGTTCATCACGGAGTTGGACTGGGTGATCGTGCCCTGAAGAGGTAAGGGTTTCCGCATCGGGTGCGGGAGAACTGCTCGATTGGCGGCTTTGGGTGAGGCCAGGGCCGATCCTCATCGACCCCAGGGGCAAGGATGGTATAAATGTCCACCATGGTTGCACGTACTACCTCTTTCTCCATCTTGAGTTCCCTCGGGCTTGGCCTTGTGCTTCTGACGGCAATGCCTGCCGGTGCGGAGCCGATCCTTCGTCACCAGGCCGATGCCAAGGGCAATGTGCGCGTGTTCGGGTCCACGCTCACGTACGACTGCGGTTCCACCGTGCCCGTGCCAGCGGGGGCCAGCGTGTCGTGCGGCGGTCACACGGACATCGATGACACCGCCGGAGACTTGTATTGGCGGGACACCCTTGCCGATTCCTCCATCCAGCCCCTGCAAGCGCGCACCTCGGCGACCCTTGATCTGCCCCCGGGATCGACCATCACCTACGCCCGACTGTACTGGTCCGCGCTGAAGGTAGGCGACCAGCCTGACCAAAACGCCGTGCTCGACTGGGTCTACGGGGCCCAAGAGATCATCGATGCGGATCACTGCCACCCCACGGTCCAGTTCCCCTTCGCCAGCCACCCGGACTGGTTCTATTACCAGTGCTCCGGAGACGCGACAGACTACGTGGCGAACTGGGGTGCTGGCGATTTCCGCGTCACGGACGTGGATGCGATCCCGCTGCAGAACACCCTCGTTCACGTCTCCTACGCGGCGTGGACCCTCGTCGTCTTCTACGAGAACCCGAACGACGAGCTTCGCAACTTGGCGCTGTTCGACGGCTTCGAGATGATCGACCCCGAGCACAATCCCCCGAGCGTATCCGTGGAGCTCTCGGGCTTCCTCGTGCCGCCTGGCTTCGAGGCCGAAATGACAGCGTTCATGTACGAGGGGGACGTCCCCGAGCAGGACGCGCCCAGCAACGACCGATTCCTCGTCAACGGCTTCCCCATGAGCAACGCGAGCAATCCGGTCGACGACTTCTTCAACTCCTCCCGGTCCTACCTCGGCGCCCCCTACTCCGGTGACGACGACGTGCCGAAGTTTTCCGGCGAGCCGGGGTCCATGGCCGGCTACGACCTTGACACCGTCAACGTCACCTCCGCCATCAACGCAGGAGACACCTCCGCGTCCATCGGGGCCGACTCCGCGTATGACAAGTTCTTGCTGGGCGGGTTCGTCACCTCCATCACCAACAAGGCGCCGAACTTCGACGTGCTCAAGGAAGTTGTCGACGTCAACGCCGGTCCGGTCATGCCGGGCGACATCCTCGAGTACACGATCAGCGCCGAGAACGCGGGCAATGACGCGGCGGTCAACGCGGTCATCACGGACGACCTCGAACCGGGCATCACCTTCCTGCCAGGCTCGATCCAGATCGTCAGCGGCGGCGTCGTGGGCGCCAAGACCGACCAGGCCGGTGACGACCAAGGCGAGTTCGCCAACGGTCGCGTCACGATCCGCGTCGGCACCGGCGCCACCGCGACCGACGGCGGAAAGGTCGCCGTCGGCGAAAAGGTGGAAGTGAAGTTCCGCGTTACGGTGACCGCCACCCAAGGCGAGGTCGCCAACAAGGCCGTCCTGCACGCGGGCGGTGAGTCAGGTGGGGCCGAGAAGACCTACGAAAGCGACGGGGACCCCAACGAACTCGGCAAGCAGTCGACGGTCGTGGTGATCAACGAGTGCAACTCCGACGACGACTGCTCCGGATTCAAGCCTCACTGCGACCTGGCGACCCATACCTGCGTGGGGTGCACGACCGACGCCGATTGCCAAGATCCTGCCAACCCCGCGTGCCAGCCGAGCGGCGCTTGCGGCATGTGCTCTGCGACCAACGACGTGCTCTGCACCGGTGGGACGCCTGTGTGCAGCACGACCTCCGGGGTCTGCGTGATGTGCACCCAGGGGCCTGGCGGTGACGCCACCCTATGTGCGAACGACCCGGACGGGCCCGTCTGCATGTCCGGCCCGGGAGGCTCGCTGTTCTGCGGGTGCATCACCGACTCCGACTGCGGGGCCTACAACAGCGGTCGTGTTTGCGACACCACCGTTCAGCTCTGCATCGACGGGTGTCGTGGCATGGGCGGCAACATCTGTCCGACCGAGCTCGTGTGCACGTCCCCTGACACCACGATCGGCGACTGCATCGTGGATACGGGTACCGGAGGAGCCGGCGGCGGGACCGGCGGCACCGGTGGCACCGCGGCCTCCGGAGGCTCCGGTGGTGGCGTCAGCGCTGCCCCCGACGAGAGCGGTGACGACGGCGGGTGTGCTTGCACCACGGCGGGAAGCAAGGGCTGGGGCGGCACCTTCGCCGCTGGCCTGTTCGCCTTCGGCGCCGTCGCCCTCATGCGTCGCCGACGCCGCTGAGCTTTCTACCTCTCCCACCCCGCCATCATTTGTGACCGAAGCTCCGCGGCATCCGTCGTCGGAGCTTGGCACGTGCCGAACGCGCAGACGTAGGCTGTGGGCACGCCCTCGATCGCAACCTTCCCCATCGAGGGAGGCAGCGTGGCGGCCGTGGCCTCGTCCGGGCCGGAGGGGGGCACGACCACCAGTGCGACGTGTGGGGTCGCCGCGCTTCGAACCGTTCGTGCGAGCGCGAGGAGCCGTTCGTCCGCGGGGTCCCCCGCCACCACCACCTCGTACGCGGGGCCGAGGTGAAGCTGCCCCACGTCGAGCCATCCCGCCATCTCGAGCCCGGCGCGCTCGATCACCCCAGCCATCGCGTCGAGACAGGATCGCACCCTGTCCCGGTGCTCTCGCCGACCTGTCAGCATCGAGAGCCTGTGCAGCGCTTCGAGAAGCATCGCGTTTCCCGATGGCTCCACGCTGTCGAACGGGTCGAATCGACGGCCCAGGGGAGCTTGCTGATCGCTCGAGGTGAGGAAGAACCCCCCGGCCGGTCGCACGAATCGCTCGAGCACGAAGTCGACGATCTCTTCCGCACTCGAAACGTGCTGCGGGTCGCCCGAGGCCTGATGCAGATCGAGCAGAGCGACGGCGATCGACGCGTAGTCATCCAGAATGCCCGCATGCCCTGCAACGCCGTCGTTCGACGCACGCGCGAGGGAGCCATCCGCTCGGCGATGTGCGTGCAGGAGGAAGCGCGTCGCCTGCTCGGCGGCCTGCAGGTACTCGTCGTTTCCAAGCAAGGCGGCGGCACGTGCGAGGGCCTGGATGGCGAGTCCGTTCCAGGCTGTGACGACCTTGCGGTCGAGTGTCGGCGGAGTCCGTTCGTTCCGATGGGCAAGGAGCACGGGACGCCACCGGTCGAAGCATCCGCTCACCTCTGCGACGGTGGTGTCGTGCTCGGTTGCGACGTCTTCGATGGGCGTATGGCGCCAGAGAACGTTCTTGCCGTCGAAGTTGCCGCGGTCGGTAACACCGAGCAGGGAGGCGAGGACGGCCCCGTCCCGGTTGCCGGCGACCCCGAGCAACTCGTCACGAGACCACACGTAGTAGGATCCCTCATCGCCTCCACTATCGGCATCGAAGCTTGCGAAGAAGGCACCGGAGGCGTCGCGCATCTCGCGCAGGAGGAAGTCGAGCGTTTCGCGGGCGACCTGAAGATAGGGCGCATGTCCGAAGACGGCGCCAGCTTCGAGGTAGAGACTCGCGAGCTGGGCGTTGTCGTAAAGCATCTTCTCGAAGTGAGGAACGAGCCAGCGGTCGTCCACGGTGTAGCGGTGGAAGCCGCCCGCGAGGTGGTCGCGAATGCCGCCGTTTGCCATGGGGTCGAGTGTTCCGCGCACCATGTCGGCGAGATCGAGATGGCCGATCTTTCGGAACCGACGAAGCAAGAACCTCCAGCGAACCGGCGTGGGAAACTTCATTCGCCCGCGGAATCCCCCCCACTGACGGTCGTATGCGGCCTGTGCCTCGCGAACCGCGCCGTCGAGATGCTTCGCCTGAAAGACGCTCGGAAGCGCGCCTTCGAGACCGTCAGCAAGGGCCCCTGCCAAGCTCGTGGCTTGCCTCTCGACATCGTCCCGGCGCTGGCGAAACACCTCCACGACGCGTCGCGTGAGCTCGACGAACGCATCGTGGGGGAAGTACGTCCCGCCGAAGAAGGGCTTGAGGTCGGGCGTGAGGAAGACAGACATCGGCCAACCCCCGCTGCCGGTCATCATCTGAACGGATTGCATGTAGGTCGCGTCGATGTCCGGTCGCTCTTCCCGGTCCACCTTGATGCTGATGAAGTGCTCGTTCATGAAGGCGGCCACGTCGTGCTTCTCGAACACCTCTTGTTCCATGACGTGACACCAATGGCAGGATGCGTAGCCGATCGACAGGAAGATGGGCTTGTCTTGCTGTCGTGCCTGGTCGAGGGCCTCGTCGCACCAGGGGTGCCAGTCGATCGGATTGTGAGCGTGTTGTCGGAGATAGAGGGAACGCTCGCGCGCGAGGTGATTGGTCTTGAGATTCATGTCGATCGTCATCGCGTGTCCTGGACGTTGCTGAGGTCGATGACGCTTGGATGAGGGAGGGCAGCCGGAGGGTGCTCCGAGTTGATCGAACGGAGCTGTTCGCTTGCGCGGGGACGAAAGTAGCTCTATCCGTATCGGAACAAATGAATGCCCGTTGCTGCGCCAATTCACCTAATATTTGCGATTTATGGCGGTAGCCCGTGCATCGATTCAAGTATACGTAAACGTATAGTCTCTCGAAGCTGTGGTAGGCCAAGGTGGGATGACGCGCGGCGCAACCTGTGGTTCCTTCCGCCACAGCCCGTCGTCGAGTTGACCACCCCGATCTGAACAAGTTTTCTGAGACACTAGTCGCCCCCCTTTGCCCTCCGTTCGTGTTCCCGTCTATGAAAAAAACCACATGAATACAATGGTTTGATAATTCGTGAACCATGCCGGATTAGCATGATGATTGCGTGTTAGCGCGGGCTAATGTTGTCAAACCACTTGTTTTTGTGCCTTTTCGTTGACAGCAAGGGGGCACTCCCCTAACTGAACAACCGTCCGGCCGGGTTCTCGACTCCCTAGCGAGGCCGCCGAAGGAGGAGGATTGGAATGAACTTCGTGTTTTACTATCTTCCGATAATTGTGGCGTTCGTCGCCCTCGCCTACGCGTTCGTTCGCGCAGCGTGGGTTGCCAAGCAAGACGCTGGCAATGAACGCATGCAACTCATCGGAAAGTGGATCGCTGACGGCGCCATGGCCTTCCTGGCGCGTGAATACAAGAGCCTCGCGATCTTCGTCGTCGCTACGGCCATTATCCTCGGTGTCGCCAACCACTTCACGTCCGACGACACCAACGCGATGATCTCCGTCTCGTTCATCTTCGGCGCCGCGTGCTCCGGTCTCGCCGGCTACGTCGGCATGAAGACGGCCACCAAGGCCAACATCCGAACCGCCAGCGCTGCCCGAAAGGGTCTCAACGAAGCCCTCCAGCTCGCCTTCGCCGGCGGCTCCGTCATGGGCCTCTCCGTCGTCGGCTTGGCCCTCGGTGGCGTTGCCATCCTCTTCGTGGGCTTCTCGACCTACTACGGCGACTCCCTCAATGACACCAAGGCCATGATGCTCGTGCTCAACCTGGTGTCCGGCTTCTCCCTCGGCGGATCCTCCATCGCCCTGTTCGCTCGCGTCGGCGGCGGCATCTACACCAAGGCCGCTGACGTCGGTGCCGACTTGGTCGGCAAGGTCGAAGCGGGCATCCCCGAAGACCACCCCCTCAACCCCGCCACCATCGCCGACAACGTCGGTGACAACGTCGGCGACGTCGCCGGCATGGGCGCCGACCTGTTCGAGTCCTACGTCGGCGCCATCGTCTCCGCCATGATCCTCGGCGTCGCGTGGTACGGCACCGGCGGCATCGGTATCGAAGGCGTCGCCCCGGGTACCGGCATGAACGCCGTCTACCTGCCCCTCGTCATCGCCATGATCGGCATCGTCGCCTCCATCATCGGATTCTTCTTCGTTCGCACGAAGGAAGGCGGCAACCCCCAGGCCGGTCTCAACATGGGAACATTCGGCGCTGGCGCCCTCATGGTCGTCGGCACCGTCGCCGCCATCTACTACATGCTCCCCAAGGAGGGCATCCAGGTAGCTGACGTTCTCACGGGCAAGACGGACACGTTCCAGTGGTGGGGCGTCGCCCTCGCCGTCATCTTCGGCCTGCTCGCCGGCATCGCGGTCGGCGTGCTCACTGAGTACTACACCGCCACGTTCAAGCGCCCGGTACAGACCATCGTCGACGCTTCCCGCACCGGACCCGCCACGACCATCATCCAGGGCATCGCCGTCGGCATGAACTCCACCACGCTCCCCGTGATCGCGATCTGCATCTCGATCCTCATCGCGTACGAGTTCGCCGGTCTGTACGGCATCGCTCTCGCCGCGGTCGGCATGCTCTCCACCACGGCCATCCAGCTCGCCACGGACGCCTACGGGCCCATCGCGGACAACGCTGGCGGCGTGGCCGAAATGGCCCAGCTAGGTCGCGACATCCGCGCCCGCACCGACAAGCTCGACGCCGTCGGCAACACCACCGCGGCCATCGGCAAGGGATTCGCCATCGCCTCCGCCGCTCTCACCGCCCTCGCCCTCACCGCTGCCTACCTCACGAAGATGGCTGGCAAGGTCGAGCTCGACGCCGCCAACCCCTACGTGCTCGTTGGCCTGCTCATCGGAACCATGCTCCCCTTCCGCTTCTCGGCCATGGCCATGGTCGCGGTCGGAACAGCCGCTCAGGACATGATCCAGGAAGTGCGGCGCCAGTTCCGGGAGATCCCCGAGCTGCGTCCCGCCCTCGAAGCGGCCCAGCGCGCCGAGCACGAAGACCGCGAGCCCACCGAGGAAGAGGCCAAGATCATCCACGCCGCCGACGACAAAGCCCAGTACACGAAGTGCGTCGAGATCTCCACGGACGCTGCCATCAAGAAGATGATCGCCCCCGGCGTCATGGCAGTCACCGTCCCCATCGCAGTCGGCATCTACTCCCCCAACATGCTCGGTGGTCTGCTCATCGGCGTGACCATCTCCGGCGTGTGCCTCGCCATCTTCCAGGCCAACGCAGGCGGCGCCTGGGACAACTCCAAGAAGCAGGTCAAGGAAGAAGGCCACAAGAAGTACGGCGAAGCCTACGACGAAATGCACAAGGCCACCGTCACCGGTGACACCGTGGGCGACCCCTTCAAGGATACATCCGGCCCCTCCATCAACATCCTCATCAAGCTCATCAGCGTCGTCGCGATGATCATCGCCCCGCTGCTGTACTCCCTGCACTTCGGCTGAGCTCAGCTTCCCACTCCCCCGCAGTCATAGCTGCCCCTTCCTCGGACCGATCATCTCCTCCGGACGCACCGTCGCGTCGAACTCCTCCCCCGTCAGCAAACCCAGCTCGATGGCCGCCTCACGAAGCGTCCCCCCGGTTCGGTGCGCCTGCTTCGCGATCTTCGCCGCGTTGTCATACCCGATCCGCGTGTTCAGCGCCGTGACGAGCATGAGCGACCGGTGCACGTTTCGCTCGATCACTTCCCTGTTCGGCTCGATCCCCTCCGCGCAGTGCACCCGGAAACTCTCACACGCATCCCCCAGCAACCGGATCGACTGCAGCAGGTTGTAGGCCATCACAGGCTTGAATACGTTTAGCTCGAAGTTGCCCTGGCTCCCCGCAAACCCGATGGTGGCGTCGTTGCCCAGCACCTGGCAGCACACCATCGTCAGCGCTTCTGCTTGGGTCGGGTTGACCTTGCCAGGCATGATCGAGCTGCCCGGCTCGTTCTCCGGTATCAACAGCTCTCCGATCCCGCACCGCGGCCCCGACGCGAGCCATCGCACGTCGTTCGCAATCTTCATCGCCGCCACCGCGAGCTGCTTCGTTGCCCCGCTCGTCCCCACCATCGCGTCATGGCCTGCCAGGTAGGCGAACTTGTTCGGAGCCGTCACGAACGTCCGCCCTGAAATCGCGCTGATCTTTGCCGCCACCGTGGTGGCGTACGACGGGTGCGTGTTCATCCCTGTGCCCACCGCCGTGCCTCCCAGGGCGATCGCCCGAACCTGCGGCAGTGTCGCCGAGATCGCCGCCATCGCATCATCGAGCTGCGCCACCCATCCGGAGATCTCCTGCCCTAGCGTCAGCGGGGTGGCATCCTGAAGATGCGTTCGCCCGATCTTCACGATGTTCGCGAACGCCTCCCCCTTCGCGTCCAACGCGTCCCGCAGGCCGCGCACGCGCGGAAACAAGTGGTCCTCGATCTGTTCCACGGCAGCCACGTGCATCGCCGTCGGAAACGTGTCGTTCGAAGACTGCGACTTGTTGACGTGATCGTTGGGGTGCACCGGATCCTTCGACCCTCGCTGTCCCCCGGTCATCTCGATCGCCCGGTTGGAGATCACCTCGTTCACGTTCATGTTCGTCTGCGTCCCGGAGCCGGTCTGCCAGATCACGAGCGGAAAGTGCTCGTCCAGCGTCCCGTCGATGACCTCCTCCGCTGCCCTGACGATCAGCTCTGCCCGCCTCGGGTCAAGAAGCCCAAGTTCGAGGTTCGCCTGCGCAGACGCCTTCTTCACGATCCCGAAGGCGCGGATGAGTTCTCGCGGCATGCGCTCGCTGCCGATCTTGAAGTTGTTCATGGAGCGCGCGGTCTGCGCCCCGTAGTAGGCGTCGACGGGAACCTCGAGGGTCCCCATGGAATCCGTCTCCTTGCGCGTCGTGGCTGCGTTCGTCATGGAAGGATCCTTTCGCTGCACGTCATTCCCAGGACCTGCACGATCGCTTCGAGTCCCATGCGGTCGGCATCGTCGAAGTGGGCGAGGAGATGAGAGTCGACGTCGAGCACGCCGATGACGTCGTCGTTGGGGCCCTGCAAGGGCACGACGACCTCCGATCGGGACCGGCTGTCGCAGGCGATGTGTCCCTGAAACGCGTGGACGTCCGCGACGACGATGGTTTCGCGCCGGTCCACGGCAGCCCAGCACACCCCTTGATGGGGAGCGAGGACGAGGCAGGCCAGGGGGCCCTGGTAAGCATCGACGACGAGTTGCCCGTTTCGGAGCATGTAGAAGCCTGTCCAGGAGACCCCTGGGGTTTTGTGGTGGACGAGGGCGGCTGCGGTGGCCCGCCTGGCTGTGGCGTCGGGGGTGGCGCGAACCAGGTCTGCGAGCTGATCGCGGACGCGCAGGTACCGGCTGAGCTTGCGTTCGTGCGTCATGAACCGCTTCATGGATGGTTTGGGGTCCGGCGGCAACAGGGGGCGGTTCGCGGCGTTCTGTCGGCCTCGGCTGCGATGGGGTTGTGATACAGTTCGCCCCGGAGCGAAGCGATTCCGAACCGTGCGGCGTGCGTGCGCGTCTGCCAGTGCGACAGGGAGAAGGCAACCATGTGCGAGTTCAAGAAGGTCGTCATCGTAGGAGCCGTCCGTACGCCCATCGGAGCCATCGGCGGCGGGTTGGCCACGTTCCAGGCGCGAGAGCTGGCCACCCACACCATCAAGGCGCTCCTGGGGAAGACCAAGCTGGACCCGAAGCTCGTGGAGTACACGTGCATGGGCTGGGTGATGCAAGACCCTCGGTCGCCGAACCTCGCGAAGACCGCCGCAGAGTTCGCCGGCGTGCCCCCCACGTCCCCAGGAACCACGTTTCACGAGAACTGCGCGTCCGGTGGCGCCGCCATCCACAGCCTCGCCCGACGCCTCATGCTCGGCGAGGTCTCCCTCGGTGTCGCCGGGGGCGTCGAGTCGATGTCCAACGTCGCAAGGTACATGTTCACGGGCCGCATCAAGGGACAGATGTACGGGGACATGGCGCTGGTCGACGGCTTGTTCGGTGCGCTCACGGACACGAACGTTGGCAAGAAAGGTGAGCTGATGGGGCTGCTCACCGAACGACTGGTGGAGCGATACGGTGTGACGCGGGAGCAGCAGGACGAGATCGCGTTCAGGAGCCATCAGAACGCGGTCACTGCGTGGGACAAGGGGTTCTTCGACGACTACGTGATCCCTGTGAGCGTCCCGCAGCGCAAGGGCGACCCGATCGTGGTGGCAAGAGACGAGGGCCCGAAGTCGATCGCCCTGGAAAAGTTCGCGGCCGCAAAGCCCTACTTCAAGGCCGAGGGGGGCACGATCACGAGCATGAACGCCAGCAGCCTGAACGATGCGGCAGCCGTCGTGGTCCTGACGACCGAGGACCGGGCGAAGGAGCTCGGGCTCCAGCCCCTGGCCGAGCTGCGCACGTTTCACAGCGTGGGCGTGGAGCGCGAGTACATGGGCGAAGGCGCCTTCAAGGTCATCCCACCCATGCTGCAGAAGGTCGGTCTCGGCATCCAGGACGTGGACTTCTTCGAGATCAACGAGGCCTTCGCGGCAGTGGTTGGCGGTGCCTACCACTTCATCGAAGGGCTCTCCGCCGACAAGACCAACCAATGGGGCAGTGGCATCTCTCTCGGCCACCCCGTCGGTTGCACAGGCGCCCGCCAGATCGTCGACATGGTCCATCAGCTGCGAAAGCGCGACAAGACCATCGGGCTGACCACCCGGTGCGTGGGTGGCGGCATCGGAAGCGGCGAGATCCTCGTCCGCATTTGATGGTCGAGCCGGGCACGTGCGCTGTTCGCCACCGCGCAACACATGCCCGACCGGCAGGAAAGGCTTTGCCCGGCGCCCATGACGAACACGATCCTGATCGCGGATGACTCGGCGCTCACGCGGCATGCGATCCTCCGCGAGCTGCGGGCCGCACCCGAAACGCGCGTCGTCGAAGCGAGTGATGGGAACGAGGCGCTCGCCTGCATCTGTAGCGAGCGACCTCAGCTGGTCTTTCTCGACGTGGCGATGCCTGGGTTGAGTGGGCTCGAGGTCCTCCAAGCGCTGGCAGCTCTTCCGGAGAACCTGTCCGCGAGGGTCGTCGTCATCACCAGCGAAGAGGACCCTGCGATCCGGGATAAGGCCCGGGCCCTCGGCGCGTGCGAGGTCCTCCCCAAGCCGTGGAACACCGGTGATATCGCCCGGTTGGTGCGCGATGCGGGACTCGCGGACCAGAGGCCCGAGGGGTGAGCGCCCGCGCGTCTTCCCAAGCAACGGCCCCCGCGCTTCAGGGACCGGTTCCCACGGCCTGCGCGAACACGTCGTAGCCTACGGCGTCGAGCATGGATACGAGCCGCATCAGCGGCATCCCCACGATCGCGGTGGGGTCGCTTCCGGCCACGCGGTCGAACAGCGCCACGCCCAGGGACTCGAGCTTGTAGGAGCCTGCGCAGTCCATCGGGTGATCGAGCTCGACATAGCGCCGAATTTGCTCGCGACCGAGCGGGCGCATGGTCATCTCGTGGACGTCCACCACGGTGTCGCATCGCTCCGATGCGGGGTCGTACAGACTCAGCGCCGTGATGAGCAAGTGCGTGCGTCCTGCGAGCAAGGCGAGCTGATCGACCGAGCCCTCGAAGCTGAGGGGCTTTCCGAGAATGAGGCCGTCGAGGCTGGCGCACTGGTCACCCCCGAGGATGAGATCGCGTGGCCGGACCTGGCCCACCGCTCGGGCTTTCGCTTCCGCAAGCGAGCGAACGAGTTCATTGGGGGGGAGACCGCGATCCTTGTAGGCGTCTTCGTCCACGCTCGGATCGAGGGCTTCGAACGGAATGCGCAGCCTGGCGAGCAGCTGCTTGCGGTAAGGCGAGGTGGATGCCAGCACCAGATTGCGCGGAGGGCAGGTCGCGGAAGGCTCGGCTCTGTTGTCCATGGGGCGAATTGTGCTAGGTCAGTCGCCACGATGGAAGATGCCGCAAGCAGTCCCCTCATTTGGCTCGACATGGAGATGACGGGCCTCGATCCGGTGACCTGTGTGCCGCTGCAGATAGCGGTCGTGATCACGGACTCGCGGCTGGAAGAGCTCGACGCCGGGGAGGTGACCATCTGGCAGTCCGAGGAGACGCTCGCCCGGATGGAACCGTTCGTGCGACGGATGCACACGGACAATGGGCTGCTCGATCGCGTGCGCGCGTCGGAGCTCAGCGTGGTGCAGGCCGAGCGGGAGATGATGTCGATCGTGACGCGGTGGTGTCCGTACGGAACGGGGATCCTTGCGGGCAACTCGATCCACACGGATCGCACCTTCATCAAGGCCTACTTTCCGACCCTGCACGGGTACCTTCACTACCGCATGGTGGACGTCTCAAGCCTCAAGGAGATGGTTTGGCGGTGGTATGGGCGAGACGCGCTCTTCGTCAAAGAACTGCAGCAGCACACGGCGCTCGAGGATGCCCGCGAGTCGATCGCCGAGCTCCGTCACTACCGCGCCACGGTGATGGCTCCGATCCCGAATCCCTAGGTTCTGACCATTCCGCGGAGCAGCGGGGGGAGTTCCTTCAACGAGGCGAGCACATGATGCGCTCCGGCCGCCTCGAGCGCCGGACGGTCGAAAGCGCCCGTGGTGACGCCGATGACCCCGGTCCCTGCGCTCCGGCCGGCCTTCATGTCGTCTGGCGTGTCGCCGATCATCACCGCCCGGCCGGCATGCACCCCCAGCTGCCGCAACGCCCGCCGCACAGGCTGAGGGTCCGGCTTCGGATGGTCCACGTGCTCCAGCCCCAACACCAGATCGAAGGCCTCCAACATCCCGTGTGCGCGCAGCATGCGCACCGCGCCGTCGGACAAGCGTGTCGTCACGACGGCCACCTGCACGAGACCGTGCAGAAATGTGAGGGCCTCGACGGCTCCGGGAAGAGGGTGCGTGTGTGTCGCGCTGAGCGGGAAGAATGCCTCTCGGTAGCGTTGAATGAGGGAGGTCACGTCCTCCGGGGAGGCTTGCGGACGAAAGCGCAAGAACATCTCGGACAGCGGCTTGCCGATCATGCCGCGTATGGTCTCCTCGGGGATCTCTCCTTGTCGAACCGCGAGTGCCGCACGAAACGCCCCGACGATGGCGGCGGATGCATCCATGAGGGTGCCGTCGAAATCGAACAGCACGGCGTCCACGGCTCGCGGGAAAGGCATCGAGTGCATGTACGTGCGACTCCATGCCGAGGCTCCCGTTGCCTGTCAAGCACCCCGCCTTGCATTCACCCGAGCGGTCAACAAGCGGTTGTCTTTCGCCGGACACCACGTCAGGCTCAGCAGGCCACTCGGAGACGCACGAGTGACAGCGTGGGGTCGCCCCCGACGTCGTTCGTGTTCTCGATGCCCGTTCCGTCACCGTGCAGGTCGGATGCTGCTTTCCGTGCGACTCCCATCACGCGTCGTGCTGACCCATTCCGACCTTCTGCGGCTCGACTACGACCACAACACGGCGGCGATCGATGCGGCGCTGGAGGTCGACGCAACTCTCATGCAGAGCGCTCTGCTCTTGCCGGGATTGCGAACGAAGCTGGTTGGGCTCGGAGGGACAGCGGGGGACGAGACGGAACGGCGACGGGTACGTCACAGGCTGGCGGACGCCTGGCTCTTCTGAAGCCTCAGCGTTCGCACTCTCCCGAGCCCAGGATCGACACGCCGGCTTGGGTCGCGAAGCACTCGTTGCCCCAGGTGGCGCCGTCGCACCCGCACACGGGGGCGTAGGTCGAGGGGCAGTCAGGCAGAGCGAGGCGGCAACGGCCAGGCTGCTCTTGCGCAGAGCAGGTGCCTTCCTGGAAGAGGCAGACCAGGCCCTTGTCGCACGTCATCCCGGCCGCGTCTCCGCAGGTGTCGCCCGGCTGGCGCGCAGGCGCGCAGGTGCCCGAGTTGCACGACAGGTTGAGCACCAGCGAGTCCGCCGTGACGCCCTCGATCAGGCGGATCGCGTAGAGACCGCCGTGCACGGTGTACAGGGTCATGGCTGCCGAGCCGTCGTGGCCCAGAGCCTCGCCCAGCGCGGCAAGCTCGCCTTCCGCGGCGACCCGGTACAGCGTGAAGCCGATCGTGCGCGGCCCCTTCTCGTTTCGGCTCGCGAGCTCGATGGTGATGCTCGCGTCCGCCACGAGCTCGAACGTGTACGAGAGCGGAGCAGTCGTCCCCGCCTCGGTCGTCAGTTCATTGTCCTGCCCGAAGTACAGAGGATCCCCCGCGACCGCTTCGGTCGGGTCTGAATCGTCCGCTGCGCCAGCGGAAACCGCCGTGGCGGGCGACGTATCTTGGATCGCAACGACCGGCTCGATGTACGAGTCTTCGAGACCTACGGCACAGCCGGCGGCAAAGACACTTGCGAGGAGCAGGGAGGTGAAGCGAGCGAAGTGAGACATGGTGCCCCCTTTTGATCCAGGAACGTTGGTACGAGAAGCGGGTACCGTGTGACTCCGTGTCGGATGGATGTCAACGAATTCTACAGTGGGTATCGATTATTTTAGGCTTCTGGAATTTTAGCTCGTCAATTCATAGGTTTGCATAGACCGTTTCGCCGGGGTTCGCGGTCCCTCTCTCGCCGCTGGGGGCGACCCACCGCCACGCGGCACGAGAACGCCTTCCGGAATGCGAACTTCGCATCCGTTCGAACCGCGGCGCCGCCGACCCATCAACCGCTCGGATTCGAATGATCCGTGCGCATCGTGTACACTTCCGAGTGTTGCCTGCTGGCCGCGTACCTTCGTTCAAAGCTCCCGGGAGGATGCTGATGAAACGCTTGCGTTGGACTTCGTCCGTTGTGGTGTCTTTCGCTGCTGCCCTGGTCTTCTCCGGCGGGATGGCTTCCGGGTGCGGGAGTAGCGGTTCGTCGTCGCCGGGTGGTGGCGGCAGTTCAGGGGCGGGAGGTTCCAGCGGCTCAGGTGGCACGGCTGGGACGGGCGGAGGAATCGCAGGGACCGGCGGTGGCGTCCTGCCAGATTCCGGGACGAACGCTTGCGGGAACAACGACCCCACCTGCGAGGTGGAGTCGGTCGGGCCTACCGCGGATCCCGCGAGCCAGTTCCCGCTGCCTTCGGATGACCCCGCTCCCGACAACGTCGAGGCCGACGGTGTCACGAGGGACGAGGACGGCTTCATATCGCTCGACGCGAGCAAGGCGCAGTTCGACTTCCTGTGGATCGCGAACGATCTGAACTACGGCGTGGGGACGGTATCGAAGGTACAGACCACACCCTTCCCCACGGCGCCGACCTACCGGGAGGCTGCGCGCTACGCGACGGTCACGTGCATGTCCAACGACACGGGCTCGAACGAGGGGGTCTTGTTCGGGCAGGCGCCGACCGCGGCGCTGTGTGCAGATGGGATCCACGGTTGCTGCGCGCGGGCCGAGGCGACGCCCGGTGCCAACGGGGGTCATCAGCCCGTGCAGTTGGTCAGCAATCGACCTTCCCGAACGGCCGTGGACATCAACGGTGACGTGTGGGTGGCCAACCGCGCCTTCGGCGGTCAATCGTCCGTGACCAAGATCGCGAACAGCTTGAAGGACTGCGTCGACCGCAGCGGCAACGGCACGATCGAGACGTCGAAGGACCTCAATGCCGACGGCATCATCACGACGGACTGCGACGACAACAACCTTCCGGACGACGCGAGCACGGTCTGCGTGGCGGGCAAGTCCCACGAGTTTTTCGGTCTCGATGACGAGTGCTTGCTGTTCACGACGAACACGGGGACATCGGTGGACCTGTATGGGCGACCGTTGGCGCTGGGGCCGGGGCAGGAGCAGGTTCGTACGTACGGGGCTTCGGACGCGTGGGCGGGTACGTTTCAGGACGGGGTCTTCTATCGTATCCACGGCACGACGGGCGCCATCATCGCGACGGTTCCGATGCAGGCGCAGAACGGGGTCGCCGCGCAGCCTTACGGTGCGGCAGTCGACAAGTACGGGATTTTGTGGGCGCCGAACATTGGTGCGAGGCACCTGTTCTACTTCGACACGAAGAACCCGCAGAACCAGGGCATGGTGACGTACCCCGAGGAGCACGGTGGCGGGTACTACGGCATCGCGCTCGACGGGTACAAGGAGACGGACCCCAACACGGGCAATCCCGTGGACATCCAACAGATCTGGTTGGGGGACGTGGGAGCATCCGCGGCCTATCGGTACCGACCGAAGCGCGATGGTACGTTCGAGGGACTCGCGCAGGGCACATGGGCCTATGCGGCGTTCGAGGGCGGGCCCACGCGAGGTCGCGGGCTCGGCGTGGACAACCGCACGCCCACGTCGTTCGTGTGGGTGGCGCTCGATGGGTACCCGAGCTGGAACGGTCACATCGGCAGGATCCCCTACGACGTACCGGACGGGGTGACGATGCTGCCCGTTGCGGGCAACGCGTGGGACACGACCCAGGGGATGACCACGGGCGCAGGCGTGGCGTTCGACGGCGACGTGTGGGGCATCAACCAGAACAGCTCGAGTGCGGTGCACTTCAAGGTCGACGCCCAGGGCAACGTGGTCGGTGGGCCGGACGTCGTACCGCTCGACGACCGGCCGAACGTCGCTGATGGCAAGCCGAACCCTTACACGTACTCGGACTTCACCGGGTTCGGTTTGCGCAACTTCACGAACCCGCAGGGCTACTACGCGTGGGTGCAAGAGGGGCACTGCGCTCCGGGCAAGACCCGGTTCGAGCGCGTGGAGTGGGACGCCTTCACCCCCGCGGGAACGTCGATCACCCTGAGCGTCCGTACCGCCGACGACATAGGCACGCTGGAGAACGCTCCTTGGATCGCAGCCTGGGAGTCCTCCCCAGCCGTGCTCTCGAGCCAGCCGGGGCCCCTCGACCCCAACCCCACGAACTACATCGAGGTCTTGTTCGATCTCACGACGCAGAACGACGACTCTCCCAAGCTCAAGTCTTTCAAGATCATCGCGTTCTGTGAGCAGGACGTGGTTCCGAAGTAGCCGGGGCCGTCCCTTCGCGCGATCCAAGGTCCTTCCACGGTCGTCCTAGGCGGCCGAATCAAGCTCTCGGATCATCTGCTCGCCGGAGATCACATCGGCAGCAGCACCATTGAAGTAGCGCATGAGTCCCACGCGTTCGTAGTGGGGTTGGATGCGCGGGCTCAGAAGGCCTATCTCGCGCAGGTTCGGCACGAGCCGGCTGAACATGGTGCGACGGAAGGACTCCATGCCCGGCGCGGCGTACATGAGCTGTCGCCACTGGGCGCGGGTCACGCGCCCTTCCCCCCACTCCTCGAACACCTCGTAGGCCAGGAAACGATTGCGCATGAGCAGTGCGACCTCGAAGGCCCAGTCCTCACGCTCGTGTCTCTCCTTCTCCGACAGCTCGGTCTTGATGTGCTCGCGCAGAGCCAGCACGCCGTAGTGGACGTGGCGCGCCTCGTCCTGGATCACCATCTTCAGCAGCTCCTTGAGCAACGGCTCGCTCGTGTGCTGGTACAGCATGCCGAAGGCCCCAAGCGCCAGTCCCTCGATCATGATCTGCATACCCAGGAACTTCATGTCCCAGCGCCCGTCGGACATCAGCGCGTCGATGATCGTGAACAGGTTGTCGTTCACCTGGTAGAGCTTGTTGAGTTTGGTGTCCAGGTAGCGATGGAAGACCTCCACGTGGCGGGCTTCGTCCATCACCTGCGTCGCGCCATAGTACTTGCCGTCGAAGAACTGAACGGCTTCCGTGACCTGGGCTGCCGCAAACAGAGCGCCCTGCTCACCGTGCAGGAACTGGCTCAGCATCCACGCCGTGAGGCTGTACTGAAACTCCCTCTGCTCGCGCTCCGAGAGCTTGATGCCTAGCTGCGCCGCCGCGTCGAAGTTGACGAACCCCTTGGGAATCAACGGGACCTCCGGGTTCAGCGGGTCGACGTCGGTGTTCCAAGGCAGGTACGTGTCCCCGTCCCATTGCCCTTGCTTGGCGCGACGGTACAGCTCTTCCATCTCGGGATTGTCGTGGGGATAGGACCAGTCGAAGTATGTGTCGTGCGTGGCTCGAACTCGCGTGGGCACGCCCTGCTTGCCGCGCTTGAGGAGCATCCCTCTCACTCCCGCCGGTCCAAGGGATCGAAGCACGCGCGGGTCCCTGACCTCTGCGAGCACCTGGAGGGTCTCGAGGTAGGGGTCCAGTCGTTCCGCAACCTTCGTCGGGAGGATCGCGATGAGTCTCTCGTGGTTGATCATGGGTCCCTCGCCTTCGTGATGGGCTACAGATCCGCGACAAACGCGCGGATCTTTGCCTCGTGGTATCGAACCAGAAATGCATGCACCACCGGAATGGCACGCTCGATCATCGCGCCCACCACCTCCGGCGGCAGCTCGGACAGCCGCTCCTGCAAGAACGCTCGCTCTCGATCGAAAAGCGCGGAGATGGCTTCCTCGTAGAACGCCAGATCCGCCACGCCAAAGCCAAGCTCCGGCGTCAAGCCGATCCGACGAAGCTCGGACAGAAACTCGAGCATCCACACGTCGTCCTTCGCGACCCGCGCCCGTCCGTCCTCTCCGGTTCGCGTGACCAGCATGTCGAGCTCGATCATCCGATCGAGGTCGGCTTGGCTCAGGCGCAGATCAGCAATCAGGTCCTCGGCGACCACCGTCTCGGGCTTGTCCGAGCGAGCCGGCAGCGACTGTGCGAGGCGCGACTTGACGCCAGAAAGGAATGACCTCTGCGAGGGAGAAAAGACCTGGTCCTGATCGTCGAGCAGCGCGCGGATCGCCTTGAGCGGCAGGAATCTCTCGTGCTGCAACCTCCGGATCAAGGTGAGGCGGTCCACGTGCTCCTGGCCGTAGTAGGCCATGTTCCGACCTGTCTTGCGCCCCGGCGGCACGAGCCCCTGCTGGATGTAGAAGTGAATGGCCTGCCTCGGAAGGCCGGTCAAGTCGCAAAGGTCCTTCATGCGGTAGGACCACCCTTCGCCGACCTCTCGCGACATCGGTTCCACTTGCATCATTCCGACACCACCTCCACGGGCTCGGTTGCGTATGCGATGCACGCGAGCACGTACCCACTCTCTCGCTCCCGCGCGGTCAGCGCGTTGGGTTCATCCATGTGCACCGCACCCCGGCGGAGCTTCACCTTGCAGGCCGCGCACCCGCCCATCGCGCAGGACGACCGAAGCGGCAATCCTGCCGCGACGCCTGCCTGAAGCAGCGTCTTGCCCGCGGGGATGACGACCTCCCACGAGGTCCCGCGGACGTGGTAGACGCCTCGCTGGGGAGCGTCGGGACGGGGGGACGTCTGACGCGGCGTCACGAAGCGCTCGCGCCGGATTCGCGACGTGGGCACGCCTCGGCTTTCGAGCATTTCCGTGAGCGCCTGCATCATCGCTTCAGGACCGCAGAGCATGTAGTCCGTGTGCGCTTCGCCTTCTTGCGCAGCATCGATCAACGACGACACGAACGTCGGGTCCACCCTTCCCTTGTTTCCTCGCCACCCATCGGAAGGACGGCTCAGCACGTGGTGGACGCGGAAGCGACCCGGGTGGGCCGTGACCAGGTGCTCGATGGGCTCCCGAAAGAGAATCGAAGCCTCGGACCGGTTGCCGTACGCGAGGTCCACATCCGTGCCCGGCTCGCCTTGGAGGAGTGCGGGGATGATCGACATCATGGGCGTGATCCCCGCTCCTGCCGCCAGCATCAGGAACCGCCGGCGTTGCCCAGGGTCTGGTGTCTCCGTGAAGGTTCCCGAGGGACCGTGCGCTTCGATCATGTCGCCGGGCTTCACGCGATCGTGAAGGTAGGTCGACACGGTCCCCCCCTCGACACGTCGAACGGCAATGCGCAGCGCGGGCAGCACGTCCGGCGTGGAACAGATTGAGTACGCTCGCCTGTGAACCACGCCATCGACGCGGACGCTCACCGTGACGAACTGGCCGGGAACAAACCCTTGCATGCCCCCAGGGGGAACCAGAAACTCCACCACCACGGCGTCGCCGGTCGGATGTTCGACGGACATCACGCGCAACCACCCTGGCGTTTCGGCGTGCTGTGGCTGGTGCCGCGGCGCTTGGCGGGATCGAAACGGCGGGGGATGCCGTCCCCGAAGTTGCATCGACAAGTAGTCGAGGTCGCGTCGAGCGGACACGTACCGTGTGGCGACGGGGCGAGGAAGGATGTGTTCGAGCGGGTCGATCGATGCGAGCGGTACCGGAGTCCGCAGCCCGATCGTGGGGCTTCGAAAGGGAGGTTCGTGGATGCCGCGAAGCGAGTCGACGACGGATTGGGCGTCGAGTCGGGTTCGGTCGATGCGGAGGTGCCAGCGTCTCGGGAGGATCCGAGCGACGCAGGCGGCTGCAAGGTCGATGGCCGACACCGGCCGGAAGGAGAGGGTCGACGGCATGGAGAGACGTTTGGGCCCGCCTCGCCAAGTGTCAAGTGACACTAAGCACTTTACGGTTTCCCCGCTCTCGCAGAAACACGCTGAACCCGCTCGCTTTCCCTGTACTTCTTCGGCACGGGCAACGTTGGGTGCTAACCTGACGTCCAGCCCGACCAAAACGACCACCACCCGGAACGCCAACCTTGACTCCTAGCGCCCTGTACACCTGCCACGTGGACGGCAACTCATGCGAAGTCGCTGATGCCGTCGTTCCGCTCTCTCGCCTGCCAGGCTCGCGCGCGTCCACACGCCTGCGGCTAGCGTTCGAGCAGGTCGCCGACTGTCTTCCTTGCTCCACGTGCCGAGAGGCCGCAGCTGCCGTCGAGCGTCTTCGCGGCACACGGTTCGGCAAACACGAACGGAACATCCTGTTGTACTCGCCCGGTCCGGCTGCCCAGTCGGGGGCCATCCTCGACCCCGAGCTCACGACCCATTCCGACCGCGAGACGTACCTGCGTGCCATCCGCAAGCTTGCACGCCTGGGACTGCTGGACGCAGGCCGCAGGCTCGTCCGCGTCGAGACCGGGGGCAAGCGAAAGGACGGCTCGTCCGTCTCCCGCGCCTACGCCCACCGCACCCTCCGCCAGACGGAGCTGGGGGCTATCGTCGTCGACTGCTATCGATCCGACATGGAGTCAGGACGGCCCATCCGGTGGGAACGGCGCATCGACGACATCCACCTCCGGGCTCGTTCGTCTGCAGCCGAATTGCTTGCGTTGTTTGCAGAATCCTTGGAGGCCCGCCTCGAGACCCTCGCGGTCGACGCCCAGGGTATGGGCGCCGGACCGAAGGAAGCTCGCGAATTGCGGTACTTAGTGCAACCGCTGCACGATGCCCTGAGGCAGGCCGTCGGGCGCTAGTGTCGCGTGTCCGAAGTACGTTCCGACTTCCGGCACTCGCAGGGACACGCGACACCGGTGGGGGACCCGGAGTGGACGGAGGCCAGATTGCTAGATTGCTGGCCGGAGTCCAGGGAGGACCACGGAGCCGAAGGCGAGGCGTTTTGGGGTGAGCCGCGGTGAGCGCGGCGATGGCTTTTCGAAAGCCCCCTTGGAAAGACCTAGACCCAAAGCAGCGCGGAGCGCTTGATTTGGGACTAGCCTCCGGCGGACCGTCGTCACGCTCCCAGGGCGGCCATGCCGAAGATCCCCAAGAGCATCAGCAGATAGAACACCCCGATGAACACGTAGATCAGGACGTTGATGCCCCCTACGATCATGCCCGCGATCGCGAGGGGATTTCCATCCCATCGTGTGGGCTCCGCCGCGATCGCGCTGCGAGCCATTTGACCACAGATGAGGGCGACCACGCCACCGAGCAAGGGGCACAAGAACCAGCTGACGATCCCGGCCACGAGCGAGACGATGGCCATCGTGTGGACCTGGCGGAAAGGTGGAGGCGGAGGATAGTAACCCGGACCGAAGCCTCCGCCCGGCGGACCGTAGCCTCCGCCCCCAGGGGGAGGCCCAAAGCCTCCTTGCGGAGGGGGTGCATATCCGCCCTGTGGCGGCGGCCCAAAGCCGCCTGGGCCAGGCGCCGCGAAGTTCCAGGAAGGGGACAGCCCGCTGGCTTGTTGCATCCGACGATGGTCGTGGTTCGCTGCGGGTCTGTCAACGGGTATGCTCCGAGTTCACTTCGCGACCAACTTGATGGCGATGTGCACACGCCGTCCTGTGCGCAGCGTGAACGTTGCATATCCGGGCTCGCCCTTGTGCGGAGCCGCAAACCCCAGCGCGTAGGGGCCCGCCATCGAGGGATCATCGCCCGGAGTCGTCTCCACCTGCTCGATGCGCGCTTCGAGCAAGAACGTCTCGCTTCCCGCCTGGGGCTCGGTGCCGGTCAGCGCGAAACGCCCCGCGCGCAACAGCGCAAGCGTCCTCTCGATCAGGCGAACCAGGTGCTCCGGTGCGCGGGGCGACTCTGACGGAACCGCCCTCACCAACTTCCCAGTGTCATCCACCTCCAGGCTCACCTGCAGGGAACCGGCAGGGCCGAGGGGCAGGGTCCCCCACACGGGATCGCCGGTGTTCGCGATGGGCATGGCACGGGCGAACGCGGTGGCCAGGTTGCGCACCCCCCGCGCGGGACCTGCCGCGCCAAAAGTCCCCGGCTGTCCAGCGTCCGGTCCTTGCCCTCCCGCCTGCTGCCCCCCAGAAGGGATAGCGACTGGCGACGGGCCTGCGGACTGCGTCGAGACGGGTTGCGGGGGCCGCGCGGGCGGTTGTGCGGATGGAGCGCCACGATAAGGCTTCGCCGAGGGGGCTGGTTCCGGCGACGTGGCCGGTTCGTCGTCCGGGGTCACGGACGGCATTGGAAGGGGACGCTCGTTCTCTCGTGGAACCTCGGGAGGGGTCGCAGCGGGCTTCTCCACGGGAGGCGCGGGCCGTCCCCCTCGAGCCGGTGAATCCTCTTGCGTATGGATGTCGAACGTCTCGCCCGCCCAGGAGTCACTTCCGCGCTCATCTTCCTCGCCTGGGGCCGAAACGGCTCCCGCCGACACCACGCTGGCGCCGGCCACGACCAACACGCCATGGAGCACCATGGAGACAAGGAAGCAGAGGGTTGTGATCGAATCCCGCTTCATGCCAGCGAACGTGTCGTCCGACGCACGACGATCCCATGGTAGCGGACACGGCAGGCATCGTCTTGCTTCGGCGGAGGTCATGGACGGTTGGGGTGACAACGAGGCGGGTCGTGAGTTCCGTGGGGACGATGGGAACCTAGCGGTTTGGGGCTAGGCGGATCTTCCGGCGTCTGGCTCGGGGGCCTCTTCAGTCGTATGATCCGCTGAACCCACTTTGCTCTCGGAGAACGAATCATGACGCACCGTGCGACCGAACGCCTTGGCTGTGCTCTCGCCGTCCTTGCCGCTCTCGCTACCAGCCACTGTGGGTCGGACGGCGAGGATGTCGCCCCCGGGGATGGGGGTGCCGGCGATGTGGGGGGAGGGGACGCGGACGCTGGGCAGGACGTTTTTTCTCAGGACGCTCCCGTGTTTGACGTGGGGCCCGGGGACGCCGACCAGGACGCGAGCGACGCGGGGGATGCGGAGACGACGGGGTGCGGAGATGGGAAGATCCAGCCGGGCGAGGTGTGTGATGACGGCAACGGCGTATCGGGGGATGGGTGCTCCGCGACCTGCGATGCAGTGGAGAACGACTATGCCTGCCCTTACCCGGGAGAAGAGTGCGTGTCGACGGTGGTCTGTG
The DNA here is from genome assembly GCA_964488865.1 of uncultured Polyangiaceae bacterium. Classification (GTDB taxonomy): domain Bacteria; phylum Myxococcota_A; class Polyangia; order Polyangiales; family Polyangiaceae; genus MWCO01. The sequence goes on from CAZAWR010000005.1 coordinate 170,879, forward strand.
GGGATAGGAGGGTTTCAGGCACGGAGACGTGTGACGACGGCAACCAGGGAGCGGGAGATGGTTGCGATTCTGCGTGTCAGATCGAGGCGGGCTGGGTGTGCCCCGTGGTGGGGGAGCGCTGCATGGCGGCCGCGTGCGGAGATGGTATTCGTGCAGGGAACGAGGAATGTGACGATGGGGTGCTGGGGGATGGAGATGGCTGTTCTTCGGACTGCAACCTAGAGCCGGGCTGGGCCTGTGACACGCCGGGCGAACCTTGCCATCTTGCGATCTGTGGTGATGGGACCTGGGAAGGCGACGAGGCTTGTGACGACGGGAACGACGTCGTGGGCGACGGCTGCAACCCGTTTTGCGAGGTAGAGCCCGACTGCACCGGGGGTGGGGCTTGTGCCTCCGCGTGCGGGGACGGGATGATCCTGCCGGGGGACGACGAAGAGTGCGACGACGGAAACACGAAGGGTGGAGACGGGTGTTCGGTGGACTGCAAGGTGGAAGTCGGCTTCGGGTGCGAGACGATTGTGACGGACTTGCCCGACGAGCTGGAGGTGCCAGTGACGTTCCGGGACTTCATCTCCCTTCCGGTGGGAGGCGGGATCCGGCACCCGGACTTCCAGATCTTCGGCGGTAGCGATCCGACACCGGGACTCGTTCAAACGAACGTGGGGGCGGATGGCAAGCCCGTGTACACGGGAATCTGCGAGCAAGGGAACCTCGTCGGTCCCTGCCCCTGGGGAGCGCAGACGACCAGCCAGTTGGCTTTCGACCAATGGTACAGGGACGTGCCGTCCGTGAACGTCACCGAGGTGGCGAAGATGGTGCTCGCCCGCCAACCGAGTGGCTCGTACTATTTTCCGGACGCCGCTTTCTTCCCGCTCGACGGCAAGGGGTGGATTGCCGCGGGGCTGGAGCAAACGAGCGACGGTCACAATTTCGGTTTCACGAGCGAGTTGCGTACGTGGTTCGAGTTCAAGGGTGGAGAGGAGCTTCAGTTCGCAGGCGACGATGACGTTTGGGTGTTCATCAACCGCCGGCTCGTGGTGGACCTGGGGGGGCTCCATCCCCAGCGTTCCGGAGGCGTGACGCTCGACGATGTCCAGGCCCAGGCCCTCCAGTTGGAGGTGGGGAAGATCTACGAGACCGTCCTGTTTCATGCGGAACGTCGCACCAACGCGTCGAACTTCAATCTCACGCTTACGGGGTTCGTGCAAGCCAAGAGCCGGTGCGAGTCGGAGTGTGGGGATGGGATTCTCGCGGGGGACGAGGAGTGCGACGACGGGGTGAATGACGGGAGCTGGGGGTCCTGCACGGAGGATTGTCGCTTGGGGCCGTATTGCGGGGACGGGGAGCACCAGGCGCCCTTCGAAGAGTGCGATGACGGGGTCAACCTGACCCCGTACAGCGCGACGGGGCAGCCGGGCTGTGCCCCGGGGTGCACGCTGGGGGCGTATTGTGGCGATGCGAAGGTCGACAGCCTTTTTGGTGAGGAGTGCGACGACGGGCAGAACGAGGGTGGGTACGGCGGGTGCACGCCATTGTGTCGGCTGGACTCGCGCTGCGGGGACGGGGAGTTGGACACCGCGCACGGCGAGGAGTGTGACGACGGCAACGCTGTTTCGGGGGACGGGTGCTCGGCGGATTGCAGGAAGGAGGGGCCGAAGTAGGTGTGGTGGCGTGAATCGGTCCCCACGGACAACCGGCTGCTGCTATAGATGGCCCCATCATGGAACCCCCCGCAGAACAGCGTCCTCACCGATCCGGAACCGCGGCCATCGTGGGTCGCGCGAACGTCGGCAAGAGCACGTTGCTCAACGCCGCGCTTCGAGAGCGTTTGGCGATCGTGACCCCGACCCCTCAGACCACCCGTGACAGGATTCTCGGCGTGGTCCGTCACGGCGACGCCCAGATCGCCCTGGTGGATACGCCTGGATTGCACCGTCCGAAGAGCCGGCTTGGTCGACGGATGAACACCATGGCCCGGGACGCCGCGCGGGAAGCGGACGTCCTGGTGTTTGTGACGGCGATCCCGAAGAACGCGCATCACGACTTGGCTCCCGCCGGCAGGGATGTGGAGCTTCTCCAGCAAGTCGACCCGGACAGCCGGGCCGTTCTGGTCGTCAACAAGATCGACCTGCTCGGCAAGCACCGATCGGCCTTGCTTCCCCTGCTCGAGCGGTTCTCGGAGGTCCGGCGCTTCTCGGCGGTCGTGCCGATCAGTGCCCTTCGCGACGACGGCATCGACCTGCTGCTCAGTGAAATCTCCAAGCTCTTGCCGGAACGAGGCCCTGCCTACGACGATGACTTCCTGACGGACCGCCCCGTGCGGTTCTTCGCGTCCGAGTACGTGCGCGAGCAGGTGATCCTCGCGACGAAGCAAGAGATTCCCCACAGCGTGGCGGTGTCCATCGAACGCTTCGAGGACGGGGAGAAGGTGACGCACATCGATGCCACCGTGCGGTGTGCTCGCGACGGGCAACGCAAGATCATCATCGGCAAGGGGGGCGAGCGGCTGAAGGGCGTCGGCGTGGCGGCGCGCCAGCGCATCGAAGCCCTCATCGGCAGACAGGTGCACCTGAGCTTGTGGGTGACGACCGACGAGGGGTGGCCCGAGTCCGCGCGGGCCTTGGATTCGCTTGGCTACGTGTCCGTGTCCGGGGAAGGCGAAGAGGCAACCCCATGAGCGGCAGCAAGCCCCGTGGAAAAGGCAAAGAGAAGGAACGAGGGCGTCTGCCTCACCAGGCCAACGCGCTCGTCGCGATCGTGGGACGCCCGAACGTCGGGAAGTCCACGATCTTCAATCGTCTGGTGGGCAGGCGTGAGGCTATCGTTCACGACGAGCCCGGTGTCACCCGCGACCGCCACTATGCCGAAGCCTGGTCCCTGGGCCGGCGCTACACCATCGTCGATACCGGTGGCTTCGACCCCGAGAGCGACGACCCGATGCGCCAGGGCATCTCGCGACAGGTTCAGGTAGCGATCGAGGAGGCGGACCTGATCGTGTGCGTGTTCGATGGGGTCCAGGGCGCCACGGACGCGGACCGCCAGGCCGTCAACTTGCTCCGTCGAAGCGGTCGTCCCGTGGTCTACGTCGCGAACAAGGCCGACTCCGACAGGTCCGCGTTCGAATCCAACGAGCTCTACTCGCTCGGCGTCGAGACCATTCATGCCATCAGCGCCCTGCACGGTCGCGGCTTCAACGACCTCGAAGACGCTCTCGTTCGCGCCCTGCCCCCTGCTGACGAGCTCACCGCTCCCGACCAGGAGGACATGATCCGCGTCGCCGTGGTCGGACGTCCCAACGCCGGCAAATCGTCGCTCGTCAATCGCCTCGCTGGCGAAGACCGAACCCTCGTCGATGCCCGACCGGGAACCACACGCGATCCCGTCGATACCTTGATCGAGCGCGACGGAAGGAAGTTCCTTCTTGTGGATACCGCCGGTATCCGTCGGAAGAGTTTGGTGGTCAAGGAGCACGACGCCGTGGAGGTGGTGAGCGTCCTTCGGGCCATGCGGGCCATGGAAGAGGCGGAGATCGTCGTGCTGATGTGCGATGCTGCCATCGGGGTCGCCGAGCAGGACGCGAAGATTCTCGGGCTTGCCGACGAGCGGGGACGAGCCGTGGTCGTCGTGCTCAACAAGATGGATCAGCTCGACCGCGAGAAGCTCGTGGAGGCGGAGAAGATAGCGAAGGAGAAGCTGTCCTTTGCCCCCTGGGTCCCGTACGTGGCCACCAGCGCCCTGACGGGCAGAGGAACCCAGGCCTTGTTGCGCAAGATCGTCGCCGTACGCGAGAACTTTCACCGGCGCGTCCCGACGGCGGAGCTGAACCGCTTCTTCGAATCGGTGCTCAAGACCCACCCACCTCCGACACAAGGAGGCAGGGCTCCGCGTCTGTACTACGTGACCCAGGCCGAGACGGCGCCACCGTTGTTCGCCGTGATGTCGAGCTCGCCGGAGTCGGTCCACTTCAGCTACCAGCGGTATGTGAAGAACCAGCTTCGCAAGGCCTTCGACTTCGAGGGCGTGCCCGTTCGCGTTGCCTATCGCGCGAGGCGACGACGGGAGACGTGAGGGCTCGCCCAGCTCAGCTCAGCACGGTGAGGTTCACGACGGCCCATCCTCCGGGGGTGAGGGTGATGGGCTGTCTCTTGTGAACGCCGCGGACCGTCACGTCGACCCAGTGGGTGCCTGGAGCAAGCTGAACGCGAGAGAAGGCGATGCGCGCGGGGAGGGTCGACCAGCAGCGCGTGTCGGGGGTGTCCGCTGCGGTCAAGGTGGCTTGCGTCCCCAGGCTCAACAGCAGCCCCAGGGCGCTGTCCCCGCTCGCTTGCCGGATGGCTTCGCCCGCGACCAAGCGCGTGATCGTGCGGGTGACCGCTGCAGACACGATCGCGCCCCGCGCCTGCTGCCAGGCCTTTCTGCTCTCGAGGTCGACGGCGAGAACGCCTTCCACGGCCAGCGGGTAGCCGCCCACGGCCACGGTCGGAATAGCGAACCGGCCGCGCGGTCGTCCGAGCTCGGGGTAGTTCACCCAGGTGACGAGTCCCTGTGCCGCGAGGTGGTTGGCCTGCGAGGACTGCGCCGGGCTCATGTGGGAAGCCGACCAGGTGAGCGCCAGACCGATGGGGACGCGTTCGGCATACTTGGCCGGCACACGGCCGTAGGAGACGACGACCAGCAACTCCGCATGCTCTGGCGCCTGCTGTGTTCCGGCCCCGACCGGCTCCGTCGCGGCTGCGGTGGGCTCGGTTCCGGTGGGCTCGGTTCCGGTGGGCTCGGTTCCGGTGGGCTCGGTCGGAGGGCTCTCCGGGGCGGGCGTGACCAACTCTGGTCCGAGGAGCGAGCGGATGCGCGGAGTGCGGTAGGAAGTTCGGCTCGCGAGCTGGCGGACGGTCGGACCGAGCGACGCGTAGCTTCCGTATTGGAGAGCCTCGTCGTAGTACCTGAGCGCTTCCTGGGGGCGGTCGCTCTTCTCGAACACGAACCCTGCGAGGTAGCTGCCTGCCCCGGTGAGCGCCACATCCGGCGCATCGTGGCTCGCGAGGTAGCGTTGCAGGACCGCGAGCCGGCGGGCCTCGACGCGCGCCCCTTGCAGGTCGCCACGCACGAGGTAGCTGACCATGTTCATGGTGTTGATCATGAGCTTCTCGTACGGGGGAGCCTTGTAAGGACCGGTGTCATCGGAATAGAGGTACCGGCCGATCTCGTCCCCTGTCGAACGCGAGAAGTCGAGAAGCTCGATCTGCTTGTCCGCCAGCTGCAGGTCTCGGCTCGACAAGGCGTACTGCTCGAGCTGAAGCAGGACCATGGAGCGATCGAGAATGAGCAGCGCGTTGTCCCCACCCGTCTTCGTGGGAAGCTCCTCCCCACTCTCCACCCCGAGCGCTTCGTTCAGCAGCGCCAACGCATCCGAAGGACGCCCTTCGTCCAGCGCGGTGCGCGCGTCCAGCGTCCGCTCCGCGTGGCCGGCACAACCCGCGAGGACCAGGGCCGCTGCCACGATTGGGGTCGACAACAGGGGCCACCAGCCACCAGCCCCTTGGCAGCTGCTCTCGTCTGTCCATCGCACCGTGCGTCGCGCTCGGTTCCGCAAGGGGCTTACTCCTGCAAGATCGCCTTCGTGATCTGTGACTTGTTCTGGAACAGGATGTCCCCCGTCTCCACATCGACGATCTGCATGAACATGAAGTACTGCACTCGTCGCTCGTCCCCGAATCGTTCGTCGGCGGAGAAGACCTTTCCCGTGACGAAGTACCGTGCCCCCACCTGCTTGCCCCACCGCGCCACGTTTGCCGGGTCGTACCCCCCGCCATGCTGGCGACGAATCTCGTCCATGATCTGAGGCTGTCGCTCGAGGCTCACGACACGCACCTCGCCCTTCTCGATGAGGAGCGTTTCCACCTCGCTCACGAGCGCTTCGAGTACCCCGTCGATGTGCTCGCTCGTCTCGTTGCGCATGGGAACGACGGCGACGGAAGGGCGCCCCTCCGTGCGCCATCGCCGCAGGGCGGCGGAGCCGTCGAACGCCTTCATGTTCTCGTGCATCAAGGTCTGCAGATCATGCTTGTCGAGGCCCGTGCCGAAGGCTTCCTGGTCGAGCCCGTCGACCTGCTGTCCGCGGACAGCGACGGGATTTCCGCCGCAACCGACGATCAAGGCGGCGAAGGAGATGAGCATGGCGGACGACCAGGGGATGCGCATGGGCGAGATCCTTTCCTGCAGGGTGGTACGAGAGCGAACGGGGATTGCTGCCTCCATGGAGGCGACGGAAGAAAGACATGCACGCCGGATGCCGTCGTGTTTTCCCCGCGCGAGAGCCGGTGATGCGGCGTCCAGTAGGGGAAGGTCGCGTGGAAACCGTGGCGTGGCGATCACGAGCGGTGTGAGCACGGGTTCACAGTCTGGAGCCGGGGGGACCACGGTCAGCCTCCATAGAGGATGAGAGACAGTCCTCGGAAGGGCTTGGTACCGAGGGCTCGATACGCATGGGCGACGTCGGCTCGGAAGAACACGGCGTCTCGCGGACCGAGTTCGTAGCTATCGGGGCCAATGACCAGGGACAGGCGACCCGAGGACACGACCACCTGCTCGTGGGTTCCCGGGGGATGGGGGTCGGCCTGTTCGATGGCGCCCGGGGCGAGCTCGAGCTCGTACAGCTCCACCTTGTGACCTGGAACTTGGGCGAGGAGCGGACGGCTCAGGAACGCACGGTCTGCGGAGTAGAGGAATCGCGCGTCGGCGAGGCGGGAGACCCGGACAGCGGGTGGGGCGGTGGCGTCGATCAGCTCCGCGAAGGGGACCCCCAAGCCCTCAGCGACTTTCCACAGCACGGCGATGGTCGGGTTGGTCTTCAGGGTCTCGATCTGGCTGAGCATCGCCCGGCTGACGCCTGATCGCGCGGCGAGGTCTTGCAAGCTCAGGCCCGAGGCCAATCGCAGCGACCTGAGACGGTGAGCCACTTGCTGGTTGATCTCGTCCACGGAACGTCCTGCTGTATGTTATAGCGAACAGTCAATTGACATATTGGATCTGTTCACTATAATGACCAACCCGGACCGCAAGATCAAGCCACGTGGCGGTCCCGTTCACTTTCTCGGAGGCTTGCTCATGTCCAACGTATTTCAAGACAACTCGCGCTCGATCGGTCGTACCCCGCTCGTGCGATTGAACCGGGTAGCGGCGGGGGCAGCGGCCACGGTGCTGGCGAAGATCGAGGGCAGAAATCCTGCGTACTCGGTGAAGTGCCGCATCGGAGCGGCCATGATCTGGGACGCTGAAGATCGGGGTTTGCTCCGCCCTGGCAAGGAGATCGTGGAGCCGACCAGCGGAAACACGGGAATCGCCCTGGCGTACGTCGCGGCGGCCAAGGGCTACCCCATTACCCTCACCATGCCCGAGACCATGAGCGTCGAGCGGAGGAAGATTCTCGCTGCGTTCGGTGCGAAGTTGGTGCTGACCGAGGGCTCGCAAGGGATGAAGGGCGCCATTGCGCGTGCGGAGAGCATCGTCGCGAGCGACCCTGAGCGATACTTCATGCCCCAGCAGTTCAAGAACCCGGCGAACCCCGCCATCCATGAGACCACGACCGGGCCCGAAATCTGGGACGACACCGATGGGGCGGTCGACGTGCTCGTGGCCGGGGTAGGCACGGGCGGGACGATCACTGGGGTCTCCCGCTACATCAAGCGCACCCGGAACAAGCCGATCGTGTCAGTGGCCGTCGAGCCATCTCACAGCCCCGTTATCTCCCAGACGCTCGCGGGAGAGGACCTCAAGCCGGGCCCCCACAAGATTCAGGGCATCGGGGCCGGCTTCGTCCCGGATATCCTGGACCTATCTCTCGTGGACCGGGTCGAGCAGGTCACCAACGACGAGGCCATCGAGTTTGCCCGTCGTCTTGCGCGAGAGGAAGGCATCCTGGCTGGGGTGTCTTGCGGAGCGGCCACGGCGGTTGCTGTGAGATTGGCCTTTGACCCGTCTTTTGCCGGGAAGACCATTGTGGTCGTCCTGCCCGACTCGGGGGAGCGCTACCTCAGCGGTCCGCTTTTCGAAGGCCTCTTCGACGCGGAAGGAAAGGCCCCGTAGGCTCCGTCGCGCGATATCGCACGACGGAACTTGCACTCCTGGAAGCGCTCGTCGGCCGTTTGGGCGCAACTGTTTGAAATCTCGACGCGTCTTGGTGGCACAGTGAATGCATTGTGTTGGAGCGCAACGTTGGTCGTGACTAACGCCCCCCCTGTCCCTGACGTTGCGCTAACTATCCAACGCCCGGTTGACGAATAGCCCCCCCGCGTCCCGGGCGTTGACCCTTTTGTGGGCCTCGATCTGAGGCTCTTTCCCCCCCAGGCGCTAGCGAGGCGCCCAGGGGGGGGAGTGCTCAACGTTCGCTGCGTGACACTGGGTGCATTGGGACCGCTCCGGGTGCGTCGTGCGAAGTCCGGGTAGTCCGGCCACCCCGTGACAGCTCTCGCAACGGTCTCGCATCCAGGCGGGATGGGGCATGACAGGCGGCGCTCCCTCCCACGCACGCTCGGTCGCCTTGTCTGGATGATGTCCCGCGAACGCGTTGTCGGGTGGCGGGGGCTTCTCGAAGCGAGGTTCGGCTGTCACATGGCATTGGGTGCAGTTCGCGTAGGGAGGGTGGGAAATAGCGCGCGCCACGCGCCCTTCGACCACGAGGCCGTCACGGTGGCATGCGAGGCAGGCCGCCGCGTTCTGCTCATCGATGGGGTGAGGGACGACAGGGGGCGCGCCGTCGTAGGCTCGCAAAGAGGCCCGCGTCGCGTGTGCTTCGGCGTGTTGTTGCGGGGTCCTCGTCACGGGGTCGGACACGGCGGGCAGGGCGGAGCGCAACGAACCGAGATCACTGCGAACCACCGCGTTGGGGCCATGCTGGCGTGCGCGCCAATCCAGATAGGATTGGCCCGGGATCGCGCCTGACAGGCTTGCCACGGGCTCGGGGGCGGGAGGCGACTTGACCTGCGCGGGGCGAATGCCCACGGCGTATCCCACCGCGGCCACGCCAAGGGCCATGGCCAGTGCCACATTGACCGCTCGCGGATAGGGAGCCAAAGGGGGGGGCGTTTCCATGCTGGCCTCTCGTCAGGCGGTCACGCGCGAGATGCTCGCCGCGCACTTCTTGTAGTCCGGTTGCTTCGAGAAGAAGTCGAAGTCCTCGAGCGTGATCAGGTTGACGAGCCTGTCCTCGTCGAAGAAAGGAATGAACAGCAGACCCCTCGGGGGGGAACCGCGCCCGCCGATCCACGCCCGCACGTCGACGTTTCCCCGACGCGTGGTGACCTTCACCAAATCGCCGTTGTGAATGCCAGCGTCGCGCGCATCGTCCGGGTTCATCTCCAGATAGGCTTCGGGCATGGCGCGGAGCAACTGGGGGACCCGTCGGGTCATGGTGCCAGAATGCCAGTGCTCGAGAACACGCCCCGTGCAGAGCCAGAAGGGGAAGTCCTTGCTCGGAGACTCGGGGGGTGGCACGTAGGGCCGGAACCATATCTGCGCTCGGCCGTTCTTCGTGGTGGAGTGATAGAACTCGATGCCCTGTCCCTTCTTCACGTAGGGATCGTCGAACTCGGCGAATCGGAATCGCGTCTCCCTCCAGCTTCCGTCCTTCTGCTGCACCACCGGCCAGCGCAGTCCCCGCGCCTTGACGTACTCGTCGTAGGGCGCGAGGTCCTTGTGCTTCATGCGCGTGAACTGCCGGTACTCTTCAAAGAGATGCCGGTCGACGTTGACGTCGTAGTAGCGCTTGAAGTCCCACACGGGGACGGGCTTGCCGCTCGGGTCGCGCACGTCGAAGAGGAACTGGCCGTCCTTGTCTTTCATGCCCGGATGACCCCGGTCGTGGAGCCGCCGGGCTAGCGCGATGGTCTGCCAGCAGTCGTCCCGCGCCTCTCCTGGCGGCTTCACCAGGCGGAACCATTGCTGCGTACGGCGCTCCGAGTTGCCGAACATGCCGTTCTTCTCGACCCACAAGGCCGAAGGCAGGACGAGGTCCGCCAGCCGCGTCGTGGCGGTCGGGTACACGTCGGACACGACCAGGAACTTGTCTCCCAGCTTTTCCTTGGCACCGAAGAGCTTCTGCAAGTTGGGGAGCGTTTGCCCGGGGTTGGTGACCTGTACCCAGATCGTGTGGATGTCGCCGCCCTGATCCGTGGGAGTGCAGAACTTCTCCCACATCTTCACGGTGTGGTGGCCGGGGGTCTTGCTGATGCGGCCCGGAGGAACGTTCCAGAACGCCTCGGTCTGCTTGCGATGGTCGTCGTTGGTGACAACGCGGCCGCCGGGCAGAGCGTGGGAGAGGGTGCCGACCTCGCGGACGGTTCCGCACGCCGAGGGTTGGCCTGTGAGGCTGGTGGGGGCGTCGCCGGGCTTGCCGAAGTGGCCGCTGAGCAGGTGAATGCCGTGCACAAGGGTGTTGATGGCCGTGCCCTGCGTGTGTTGGTTCATGCCCATGCACCAGAGGCTCGTGATGCGCAGCGTCCGGTCGCCGAAGAGATCCGCGAGCATCCGGATGTCCTGGGCGGGCACCCCTGAGATTTCCTGGACGTGCTCGGGCGTGTAAGGAGCAAGACTCTCGCGGTACTCGTCGAACGTGATGGCCTTGCCGTTCAACTCCCGGGGCTCGCTGTCCCCCCGAAACGCGCAGTGCTTGTCCACGAAGTCCTTGTCGAAGGTCCCGCGTTCCAGGAGCAAGTGGGCAATGCCGTTGGCGATGGCGAGGTCCGTGTGGGGCTTGAACACAAGCACGTTCTGGCAGTGCTGGCTCGACCGGGTGCGGCGCGTGCAGATGTCGATGACCTTGATGTCGTCGCCGCGGGAGCGGCGGTCGATGACGCGGGAGAAGAGGACCGGGTGCATCTCTGCGGGGTTGTTCCCCCAGAGGATGAGGACGTTGCATTCGTCGAGGTCCTGGTAGCATCCCGCGGGTTCGTCGACGCCATAGGTGGCGAGGAAGCCTGTGACTGCGGATGACATGCACAGGCGCGCGTTCGGATCGATGTGGTTGTTGCCAAGGCCGCCCTTCATGAACTTTTGTGCGGCATAGCCTTCGGGGATCGTCCACTGCCCGCTCCCATAGAAGGCGAACCCTCCCGGGTCCTTCATGACGCGGTCGGCGAGCACGTCCAGTGCCTCATCCCAGCTGATCGGAACGAGATTGCCATTCTTGCGGAGCAGGGGGCGCGTGAGACGATCCTGGCCGTACAGGATTAGCCCCACGTGATACCCCTTCACGCACAAAAGTCCCTTGTTGACGTCGGCCTGGGGATCGCCGGCGATGGCCGCGACCTTGCCGTTCTTGCGCCCGACGAGGACGTGGCATCCGGTCCCGCAGAATCGGCAGGGCGCTTTCTGCCAGTCGAGGTCGGGCATGGTGGTACGCGGGTCGCCGGGACCGGCGCTTGCCGCGGGGCGTCCGACGGAGCCCAGAGCGGCGGTGGACGCAACGCCAAGTGCTGCAGACCGGACGAAGGAACGCCGTGTGAAGTCAGACATGGGGTCCTCCAGACAGGGGCGGGACGTCTTCGGGTTCGTCGAAGAAGACACCGACCACGTCGACGTGGGCGATGCCAGGCAGCTCGAGGAGTCTGCCCACGGCGTCTATGTCTTCTTGGAGCGAAGGGGTGTCGAGCACGGCCGGGACGCGAAGGGCGACGGGGGTACCGAGCGTGAGCGAGGGCCAACGGGCGAGGGTTTCGAGTGTGTGTTCGGGGAGGAGGGTGCCCGGGTCGAGCCAGAGCAAGAGGGAGCTGATGGCCATGAGGAGAGGCTACATCTAGTGAAAGACGAATTCAAGAGTGAAGTATCTTTTTTTCTTGAATAGAGGGGGCTGCTCGCGCTAGCTTTGAGGTCGAACCCGTTGGACCTCCGAACCTCGTCGGGTGACAACCGCATGAACTCGCCCCCTCGCCTTTCGTTCTTCTCGCTCGCCCTCCGCGCTCGGTTGGCTTTTGGGTCGAGATGCTGCGCTGCGGTGGGCATCGTGGCCTGCTTTCTGGTCGCGATCGGTTGCGGTCAAGCGCACGCGGACGGCGCGAAGCCGGTCCGGGTCGGGGCGGCCGCCTCGTCCTCGTTGTCCGCGCCCTTTCCCGTCACCACGCATCGACCTTATCCTTCCCTCGGGATGAACACGGGTGTCCCGGGGCCCGATGGCAGAGCGGCGCGGGCGCCGTGCGGGACATGCCACGGCTTCGTGGAGCCCAAGGACAAGTACGCGACGGCGAACAGGCTCGAAGCCTTTCACAAGGGCGTGGAGATCGCGCACGGGGGGCAATCGTGCCGGACCTGTCACACGGCTCCCGGGTTCGACGCGTTCAACCTCGCCGGGGGAGAGAAGGTGTCCTATGACGAGGTCATGCGCCTGTGTGGGCAGTGCCACGCACAGCGGTTGGTGGAGTACGAGCGGGGGGCGCACGGCGGCATGACGGGTTACTGGGACCTGCGCCGGGGCCCCCGTTCCCGCAATCACTGCCTCGATTGCCACAACCCGCACGCCCCTGCCATTCCACGGATGACCCCCGCCCCGGCCCCTGTCTACCGGACGTTCGAGTGAGGAGCCCATGTCCCAGGACGATACGAAGAAGCCTCGAATCTCCCGGCGAACTGCCCTGAAGGTGGCAGGTGGGACGGTGGGCGCGGCAGCGTTCGCACGGGCCATGGCGCCCCTCATGACCTTTGCTGATGGGATCTCCGTGGAGGAGTTGCTGCAAGACCACTACAAGCAACTCTCTTCCGAAGACAAGGTGCGGATCTTTCGTCGGCTCGAGGACGAGACTCGGCGCAAGTACGGCGCTGACGTCCGCATCCGGGACCCGCAGCCGGCTGTGCACGTGAAGTTCGGGTACGCGCTCAACCTGAGCGTCTGTATTGGCTGTCGCCAGTGCGCCAAGGCTTGCCACATCGAGAACAACCACGACCGCAAGAGCCGGAACGCCTACATACGTGTCTTCGAAAATGACAAGGCAAGCATGGAGCTGGCTCAAGCCACCAGCTCCTACGACCATCCCGTGCCGGTCGAGGGACGTCGCTACATGCCGATCCAGTGCCACCAGTGCGACAACCCTCCTTGCGTGGACGTGTGCCCGGTGAAAGCCACGTGGAAGGAGAAGGATGGCATTGTGGTCATCGACTACAACTGGTGCATCGGCTGCCGGTACTGCGAGGCGGCGTGCCCGTATCACGCAAGGTACTTCAACTGGACGGAACCGGAGATCCCAGCTGAGGAAGTGACGCCGGACCAGGGCTACCTGTCCAATCGGATTCGTCCTCAAGGCGTGATGGAGAAGTGCACGTTCTGTCTCCATCGTACGCGGGAAGGGCGCCTCCCCGCTTGCCTCGAGGCCTGTCCGGCGGGCGCTCGGGTGTTCGGCAACCTGCTCGACCCCGAGTCCGAGATCCGCTGGGTCATCGAGAATAAGCGCGTCTACGTGCTCAAGGAAGACCAGGGGACCGAGCCCAGCTTCTACTACTTCTTCTCGGAATGAGGCGTACCATGGCGTCCCACGTCGCTCCTGTCGAAACGACCCCCCACTGGATCAGCTACCCGCGGTTCCTGTTTCGGCTCGTCGTGCTCGCCACGGACGGGTCCCTGCTGTTCTATGCGTGGATGACCCTGCTGTCGGCTGTCGCCTTGGTGGGTGCGAACGCCTGGGCCCAGCAAGTCGCGGAGGGGATGGCCCTCACGCACATGTCCGATCACGTGTCCTGGGGGTTATACATCGCCAACTTCACGTTCGTGGTCGGCGTGGCCGCCGGCGGCGTCATGATGGTGATTCCTGCGTACGTCTACCACGACCGCAAGATGCACGACGTGGTCATCTTCGGAGAGATGCTGTCCGTGGCGGCCATTCTCATGGCCCAGCTCTTCGTGCTCGTGGACCTCGGGCGCCCGGACCGGTTCTGGCACCTCGTACCTGGGCTCGGTCAGTTCAACTGGCCATTGTCTCTGCTCTCCTGGGACGTGCTGGTGCTCAACGGGTATCTGGTGCTCAACCTGCACATCTGCGGCTACTTGCTCTACATGAGATACCTCGGCCGCGAGCCCAATCCCAAGTGGTACGTGCCTTTCGTCTTCCTCTCGATCGTCTGGGCGATCTCCATCCACACGGTGACGGCGTTCCTTTACTCCGGACTTGGCGGAAGACCCCTGTGGAACTCAGCCCTCCTCGCGCCGCGTTTTCTCGCCTCCGCCTTCGTGGCGGGCCCCGCGTTCTTGATCGTCGCCCTTCACGCGCTGGGTCGCTTCACCTCCTTTCGCGTGGAGGAGCGACCCTTGAAGATTCTGTTGAGCATCCTGCGCATCACGACCCTGCTCAACCTGTTCATGCTCGTCAGTGAGCTGTTCACAGAGTTCTATTCGGGGGGGCACCACAACGCTTCCGCTCGCTACTTGTTCTTCGGCTTTCACGGCCACAACGCCCTCGTGCCCTGGATCTGGACCGCCATCGCTCTCAATGTCGGCGCGGCCATCGCCCTGTTTCATCCCCGCGCACGGACGAGCGCGCGCCTCGTCATCGTCGCGTGCGTGGCGACCTTCGTGGGGGTCTGGATCGAGAAGGGCATGGGGCTCATCGTTCCCGGGTTTGTGCCCAGCCCGCTGCACGAGATCGTGGAGTACCAGCCGAGCCTGGTCGAATGGAAGGTCACCGCGGGTATCTGGGCTTTCGGGCTCCTGGTGTACACTGCAGCCCTGAAAATCGCCGTCCCCGTCGTCACGGGTGCCTCTGGCAAGATCCGAGGGACCTGACTCGCAAGCCATGCTCAACAAGTCCACAGAAGCTGCCATCGCAGCCATGAGTCGGCTCGCCCAGGCTCAGTGCCAGGGAGAGCCGCCCCTGACGGCGACGCAGATCGCCGAAGCCAGGAATCTACAGCGGCCCTTCGTGGCCAAGCTTCTCACCGTACTTTCCCAACAAGGACTGATCCGAGGCACGCCCGGTCCCAACGGTGGTTACCGGCTCGCCCGCGAGCGCTCCGAGATCTCTCTGCTTCAGATCGCGCAGTGCTTCGAGCGGTCCGAGCACGTTCTGCAATGCCCGTTCGGCCCGGGCTACTGCGGTGGCGACGGGCCCCATTGCCCGCTGCACGACGACCTCAAGCGTCTGCAGGATGACCGTGATGCGTTCTTGCGCGACACGACGCTGGCTGTGTTTTGCGGGTAGGGGAGGCTACTGTTCCACCAGCGCACCGCCCTGGAGGGTGAGCTTTCTGCGCTTGCCGTCGGCGGCAAGCTCGAGGTCCTTCCAGACGAGCGTTGCTTCCGCGAGGTCGTTGCCAGCCCGAAGAACTTCGATGCGGACAGGGACGGCCACGGTGGGGGGCAAGGCCCCGGGGCGCCGGACGATGACTTCCAGGTCGTTGGCGTCTTGGGGCACCACGAAGGAGGACAGGCCCAGCGTCGGCGCGTGGACGTCGGGCTTGCGCTCCTCGCGGACGTCGCGGGGGCCGCGGGTCACGAAGGCCTCCACCGGATGAAGAAGGCGCGGAGTGGAGACCAGAACCACTGTGGCGGGTCGGGGCCAAGGCAGCTCCATCACCCTTCGCGTCAGGCGGTCGCGATCCGCTTCGGGGAGGTCCTTGGCGGCGAGGTGGCGAGTAATCTGCGTAGCCGCGAGGTGCACGCCGAGGGAAGCCAGAACGGCGTCGCCTGAGCGTCCACCGGTGGACGCGAGTCGGTGCAGGATCCTCGAGGAAATGTCGAATCGATTCGCCTGGGAGTGGGCGAGTGCGACGCGCAGGAGGGTGGCGGGCTCGTCCGCGGCAAGCTGTTCGAGAGCGGTGTATGCCGCCTGGGCGTCCTGTGGCCAACCTTCCGCGCGCAACCGGTCGCCGAGGAAGGCGCGTACCGAGGGGTCCGACGGTGCGCGCTCGACCAGTTCACCGTAGGCCCGGCGGGCCTCGTCTTCCATTCCAGCTCGGCGCAAGGCGGCCGCCCCGTCCGCGAGAACCGTGGCGTCTGCGAGCGGGTCCTGCCGGGCCTTGCGGACTTCGTCGAGCAGCGATTCCTTCTCCCCTGTGGCCTCGAGCAGGGCGAACAGGCGACGGCGCAAGCCCGGGTGATGGGGAGCGATCTCGAGGAAGCTGCGCACGACTGCGAGGCGCGCCTTGTCGGTGCCTGCCGCACGGTACGCTTTGCGGAAGTCCCCGAGCGGCAACTGCTCGTCACCGAGCAATGCCGTTCGAATCGACCAGAGCTCCTGCGGTGTCCGCGCCCGTCGCATGGCTTCTTTGCGAACCACCGTGGCGGCGTCCTCCTCGCCCACACGATCGAGCTCCCGGGCGAGCTCGACCCGATCAAGCCCGTCCACCACCACCTGCAGCAGCAGCTCGATCAGCGTGCGCTTGTCCGACCAGGTCTTGATCTCACACCCACTCTTGGCGTCCGCGTATACGTCCTGCGCGTTCGTCGCGCGCTGGAGTCTCTCGAGCCAAATTCCTCGCCGGAGGGCAGTCGGCAGCTCCGACGTGGGAGAGCACTTGCGTCCAACGAGCGACCTCGGCGGCGGCAAGTCGAACTGCACCCGCACGTCGATCGATCCTCCCACCGTCGTCTGTGCGAACCGGAGTCCGCTCACCACCGTGGCGACACAGCGGTTGAGCACGTCGTCCTGGTCCGTGGTTCGCGACGCGTTGACCCCAACCTTGGTCGGGGAGCCGTCGGAACGTACCTCCACACGGATTTCGAGAGATCCGCTGAGGTCGGGACGCAGCGCGACCCTTGCGTCGCGGCACGCGCGAAACTGTTTTCCTGCCGCTTGGATCATTCTCTCCGCTGCCAGGCGAACGGCCGCGCGGTACGCGTCCATGTCCGGCTTGGGGTCTTGCTCGGGCTCGTCGATCGGGTCGGCGAGCGCGCCGAAGGACGCATCTGCCGTTGCCAGCAAGGCCGAGTAGGCGTCTCCGGACGTGCCGTCCAGGTCCAGCAGTCGGGTCGACAGAGGGGTCGGAACGTAGCGTCGGTCTCCTGTCAACACCCAGGCCGTCCAGGGAGTGAGCAGCTTCTCATGGTAGGCGACATCGGTGGCCGCCTCACGGCCTGCCACGCGGAACGCGAGCTCTTCCACGCGTGCGGAAGCCCACCGCCGTCGAACCTCCCGGACATCCATGGCCGTGCGAGGGCGCACCGTGAGGGTTTCGGTCTTCATCCCTGCGGCGTTTCGATAGTGCAGCGTCACCTCGCGCGGCATCTCGCCCTTCAAACGACCCACGACCGTGAATGTGGTCCCGGCGAGAAGAGCTCGCGGCTCACGCGGGTACACGCGCTCCACGTCAGGGGGAAGCGTCACCTGCACGTCGGCCACAGCGGGGCGCAACGCCTCGGTAAGCAGATGAACTGCAGTCGTAGCGGCGCCCTGACGGTCCGAGATGGAGAGCATGGGGCCGGAGCCTCTCACGAGCGCACTGAGCACGTAACGATCCGCGAGCGGACCGACGGCCACCGCGCTGAGCCTTGGGACCCCGCCGGCACGACGCGCGAGACGTGCTTTGATCTCGTCGACCGAGCCATCTCCTACCGTGGCGCGGCCGTCTCCCACGTATACGATCATCCCGGCAGGGGCGTCCTTCGGGATGGCGTCCGCGGCTTGTTCGATGGTCCGTCCGAGGTCCGACGCACCACCGGGTTGGAGCGAGCCAAGCCCCTCGAGAATGGACTTGCGTCGCGCCCCGTCCAGGGGGCCCATGTCCTTGGGGCCGACGTGCCGAACGGACTGATCCGCGGCCAAGACGACGATCCGGTCGCTGCTCCCGAGGCCTTCGAGCAGGGCCTCTACCAGCGCGCGGGAAGCGTCTAACAAGGCAGGTTCCATGCTTCCAGACACGTCCATCACGACAGCGAGGGTCGTTCCCTCGGAGGTCTCGACGGAGGGGGTTTCCGCGCGGAGCACGAGGTAGTCTCCCCCTTCTTCGCCTGGGTCCGCCTGTCCGATGTAGGCGCGAGCGCTTCTTGGCTCGGGGCGGACGACGGCTTCCACGACGAGATCTGCGCTGGGCGTGAAGTCGGACCTACGAAGCGAGACCACGCCGTCGCTTACCGTGGAGCCCAACCCTGCGGACACGCCGAGGGGGCGGACGCCGTTCATGTTGACACGGGCGAAGAACTCGCCGATGCGGGGAGGCGTACCTGTCCCCGTGAGGGGAAGACGGTACTGAAGCCGTCCATCGACTGGGTCGAGCCATTCGAAGTAGCGGACCACCGTGGTCACGGTACCTCCAGGCGAGATGAAGGGGACCACGCCCCGCAGCCAGCCCTCCCCCGCCCACTCGAGTTGGGGTTGATACGGGGTGGTCGTCGACTTGTCCCGCTCCGCCTCCGCCATGGTGCCTTCCTGGTCGCTGCCCTGGCGCGCCACCGCGAAGCCCGCGATCGTGGCAGCGGCAGGGACGGCCATGCGGAAGTCGCCGGTTACGTCGGTGCTCCCCGCGTTGAAGTACGTGGTGCGCACTTCGGTCAGGGCCATCTCGTGCACGACGGTGGCATGGACCGCGGTGGAGCGGATCGCGAGGGGGCTGCCCGGGTCGCCTTCCGCGAGGTCCCCGAGGCGACCCCACACCTCACCCACCGCACGACGGGGCGGTCCCGAAACGCTCCAGGGAACCGCCATCCCGCGCGTCCAGTCGTCGAACGCCAATTCGGGCGCGACCGTCAAGGTTGCCCCGTCGATCGAGGCGGTCTCTCCGCTCGACAGCCGATGTTCTGCTTCCGTCGAGGCGCGGACGGTCAGCTCTCCGGACGCGCAGAAGACGGTCCCTTTGCCTTCTGCAACGCCCAATGCCGCCGAAGCCCCTGCCAGGAACGCCTTGGAGCCCGCCACGTCGAGTTGTGTCTTGGCTCCTGGGCCTGACTGCACGAACAGTCGGCCCTTGTCGAGCCGCAGTCCCGCCTCGGTGATCGTCAAGTCCGACGCGCGATCGATGACGATCGTGGTCCCGTCGTCCAGGCGAGCGCGGGCTCTGCCGTCGTTTCCGGTGGTAACCCTGCTTCCCACGGGGAGGCGACGGACGCCACGAACTCCCTGTCCGTCGACGGATAGCTCGGGATGGACGGTCTGGACCTCGGCGATCGTGGCGCGGACATCGACCGTCGGGGCAGCGGCCACAGATAGCTTCCAGAGGCCGACCGCTGCCAGGGCGATGATCAAGATACCCAGCAGGCCGTAGAGATTCACGCGGGTCATCGCTCCACCTCTGCCGTGACGGAGCCATTCTGAATCGCGAAGCGCAGCGTGATTTGGTCCGGCTTCTCCACACGAACGGGAAGCAGCAGGATCCTCTCCTTGTCGGTTCCCTCGTCGAGCACGACGGTGAGGGTGGCCTCGATCTGGAAACGAGCCGCGCGCTGGGCGTCGTCTGGCTCGAGATGCACTTCGATGCGAGCGGGCCGTGCGGTGGGTACCCGGGCTTGTGCGATGCCCAGCATGGGGTCTCCTTCGGACGCCGGCATCATGGCGCCCAGCGCGTCCGTCCAAAGGACGGCGTGGAAGTCGGGGTGAGCCCAGGCGAGGGACACTCTTGCTCCCGGTCCCGCCCCGTCCGCCGCGACGAGCAGTTTGGTGCGCGCCAGCAACCTGTCGAGCACCTCCTTCTTGCCATCCTTGCGGGCCGCAGCGCGCGCCCAGGACAGGTAGGTCAAGGCCATGGCACGCGCCGTCCGCGCGGAGCCGCTCGCCCCATCAGGCGCGTTGGCGCTGGAGGCCTTCTCCGTCCAGCGGACGGCCTCCTCGACCTTGCCCACGCCCTGCGCGGCGGCAGCACGCAGCAAGGGCACCGTGGCGTCGTCCGGGAGCATGGTCGCGAGCGTCTCGTACTGGCGAGCGGCTTGCTCGAAGTGCCCATGCGCTCGCAGAAGGTCTCCGAGCCGGCGCCTGGCTACCGGGTCGTCCGGGGCGAACTCGACGATTTCCCCGAACGTGCGAAGCCCCTCGAGCTCGTCGGTCGGGCTCTTGTCCATGCGAGCGAACCGGAGGAACAACTCCCCAACGGCCGTACGAACCGTGGTGTCCGCCGTGGGGCGCGAGCGGAGGGCTCGGGCCACGTCGCGGGCGCCGGGCCTGTCGTCCGCGTCTTCGAGGGCGTGCAAGAGGAGCAAGTGAAGGGCGAGGTCGTCGGGCCAGAGCTCGACGAGCTCTCTCAGCTTGTTTACCCTCGCCGCGGCAGTGGTCGCCCCGCGCAGTGCGGCTTCGAGGGCTTGGGGATCGAGGGAGCGGATGCCGAGGGCGTCGTGCAACGCGCGCATTTCCGCGGCGCTCTTGATGCGCACGAGGATCATCCCGTAGACCGCGTCCCCTACGCCCGGAGAAGACGCGAGCTCGCGCCACAGGGCCACGCGCTCGGGAACCGTCGGCATCGCGTCGACCATCAGAGAGAGCAGACGTGACCGCTCCCGCCAGGAGGGGGCCTCACACTGCGCGAGCGCGTTTCTGTAGACGCCCAGCACCGCGTGCACGCTTCCTCGCGCCGCAGCCAAGCGCTCCGACCAAATGGCTGCACGCTCCGTCAGCGGCACGAGCGAACCGGGACCGCACCGGACGGGCCGGTTGCCGAAGTCCGCCGGAGAGGCCTTCCGGGCGATCGCGTCCACCGTGACCACCGACGCATCCTCGATGCTCTGCGGGAGGAAGCCCTGCTGCTCGAGCTGCATGACGTTGCCGATGCGGAAGTTCTGCATCGCCTCGATGCTCATGTTGGCCTTCTGCTTCTGCGGGGCTTTGGCCGCGAGCTTGTCGCTCTTCAACTTCTTTCCCGCCGAAGGCGCTTCCTGCTCGTTCTTCGCGTCGGCGTGCACTTCCTCATCGGCGGACGGGGCGTTGGCCGTTGTCTCCGTCAACGGTGTTGCGGCAGACGCTGCCGGGGCGGGTCCTCGTGCCGCCTGGTCTTTCGCCCCGTCCCATGGCTGGCTCGGGGCGTTCGCGTCCCCTCCTGCTCCAGTGTTGAGCAACCCGATCATGCCGAACTCGGCTGCCTCGCGCAGCGCGGCGGACCTCGCTACGTGCGGGTCGGGATTGTCCTGCGGTCCGGCGACCGCGTAGCGACGGTTCGACAACCGCCCGCTCGGATTGCCCATCGACCCCTCTTCCCCCTTCGCGCGGGTACCCGTTCCGCCCTCCTTGTTGTCTGCGTTGTTCTCGGCGATCTGCATCGCCTCCCGCTGCTCCATCTCTTGTTCCGGCGTCAGGACCTGCCGCTTCTTCTTGGTTGCGACCTTCCTCTTGCGACGATCCTGATCCGGTGTCCAATCGACCAGCAGGTTCTGCTGACGCGCTTCGTCCGTCGTCGGCACGTACAGCGACGTGAAGGGAGTGACCACGCCGTACCGCGTACCGACCTCGACGACAGCCGCGCGCCCGGCACCGGTGTCGAGAAGCTGGACCAGCCGCTCCTCCGCCCACCGTCGCATCAGATCCCCTCGGTCCTCCATCGGCCGGACAGTCATCGCTACGCTGGTCGCTCCCATCGGGCCGTCGAGGGCCACGGCTGTGGGTAGCTCCTCGTCGCCGGTGATCCTTCCCACGACGAGCAAAGTCTCGTCGGCCGGACGGGCGCCCACGTCCCGGGGGTAGACATGTTCCACGCCGGTTCCCAGGCCCACGGACATTCCGAGCCAAGAGGGGCGTTCGGCTTCCTCGAGAAGCAGCAGCGCAGCATGCGCCGCCTCGCTGCCGTCGGTGATGCGCGCGCTCATGGCGCCATGGGCGACCCCGGCGAGAATGCCCATGTCCGCGGCATCCCCCACGCCGAGCGTGAAGAGACGCACGGGACGCGGCAATCGTTCCAACCGCGTGCGAAGGTCCAACAGGCTCAGCTCTCCCACCGTCGGCTTGCCATCGCCGATGTACACGACCGCACCCCGACGCTTCGGGTCGAGATGGGTCGCGGCTTCCGCGAGAATGGCCCCGATGTCCGTTGCCCCGCCGCGTGAGACCTGGGCGAGACCTCGGAGGATCTCTCGCCCTCGTCCGGGGTCCGCTGCCAACAGCTTGTCCGAGTCCTTGGCCACAGCCCGCAGGTGGACGTCGCCCGCCCACACCGCAACCCTATCCTCCTTGCCGAGATGAGCCAGCAATGCCTTGGTGGCCGCGCGGGCCACCGACATCGAGGTGTCGTCCGTGGCTGCCGACGAGTCCACGACGATCGCGAGATCGAGCCCCCCCTCGGGCTGGGGCACGCGATCAGCGCGAAGCGGCACCAGCAGGTAGTCCCTCTCGTCCTGGGCGAGCCTCGAGACCTGGTGGCGATCCTTGGGCGGCAAGACGTCGAGGTCCGGCTCGTGAGGCGACCGGTAGGCCTGCACGCTCGTGGCACCTTCGTCGAACAGCTCCACGGCGAGATCAGCGCGGGGGACGAAGTCGTGAGCTTGCACCACGACCTCGTTTCCCTCGCGAACACCGCTCATGCCGACGCGCACTTCCTGTGCGCCGGCGCCAGCAATGTCGATCCGGATGGTGAGCTCTTCGATGTGAGGCAGAGATGCTTCGTCACCGTCTGCGGCCATGGGATAGACGTACAGTCGACGTTGTCCCTTGTCGCCCGTGCGAGGGAGCCACTGGGCGTAGCGGGTGACGACACGGCGACGCTGGCCTGCTTCGATCGGGTACAGGCGTGCGCTGTAGGCCCCAGGCGCGTCCCACTCGAGCAGCGCGGGGTCTTCGCGGGAACCGGCGTACACGTGGCTCTCGTACTGCGCGGCCGCTTGCTGCTTTTCCTTCACGTACCCCCAGACGATGCCGCCGGCACGGTCCACGCCGAAGCGATGAAGCATGGCCCCGGGAGGCGTTCGGAATCGGTAGACGCCCTCCACGCGCTGGGACGTGGGGTTGAAGAAGGTCTGATCGACCTCGGTGATCGCCAACTCCGACTGGATGGTGACACGAACGTCGAGCTTGTGGATGGACAGAGGCCACCTGGGTTTTCCACTCTCGCCGGGCAGCCGGGCTCCCACCGTGCCCACCCCGAACGGCGATGGCGCGCTGCCACGGTCGGTCGTGGCCAGTCCGCCCGTCCAGTCCTCCCACGAGAGCACAGGCAAGCGTTCGGCCTTGTCCGCACGAAGGACCAGGGTTTCCCCCGGGCCCGCGAAGGCGCCCTTTTCCGTACGAACTTCACCCGAAAGCACGTACGTCTCGACCGAGCCGTCGTCTCCCGCCTGCAGGCTCGCACGCACGTGCGACAGGTGGAGAGTGCCCTGCTGGGTCGCCAGGTCCGTGACGATCCCCGGGGGGGTGTCGACGAAGACCTTGCCGTGCTTCAACGCGATGGCGTCGCGCTGCATCTCGAGCGACGCGGGGCCGGCGACGAGCAGCTTCGCTCCCCCATCGCGCCGCAGCCAGGCCAACCCCCCGCTCTCGATGGAGACCTTGGCGCCGTCGACGAGCCGCTCGCGAGGGTAGGGCAGGCGGGTGGCGCCGCCAGGCTCCTCGATGCGAACGCCCTGCCGGACGGTTCGAAGCTCGCCCCAGGTCTGGGACTTGGGACTGAGTGGTCGCTCCGCTGGACCGCAGGCGCCCGAGAAGAGGGTACAGACAGCCGTGAAAAGCGCGGTACCAAAGACGCGATTCGAACGCATGAAGCCTCCAGCTCGTGCTGCGTTACGACGTACGTACGGCCCGAAAGTTCCTGACGAATTGCCCCTCATGGCAAGCAGGGTATCACAAGGGTGAGCGCTGGATGGGGAAGGGGAAGGACGGCGCGGAAGGGATGGGAGCGGGACGCGGGTCTCGCTTCCGACGGGGAAGGAGACGCTAGGCCTTGGCTCCGGCGCCGCGCAGAAACAGCTCGATCAGCTTCTCGACGTTGGCTGCCAGGTCCATCTGCCCGGAGGTGACCCACTTGTAGGCGAACTCGTACAACAGGCCGATCAGAAGGCTCGCGTAGTCGTCCACGTCGCCCTCTCGCAGGTCGCCTTCCGCCAGGCCCTGCTTCATGATGACGATGATCTGCTCTCGATGGCGGACGTAGTGCTCGAACGCTTGGCGCTCGAGAGGTGTCTGCGCTTGCACGGCGGCATAGGGCCGCTGTGCAATGAAGGCGACGACGAAGTCGGGGCTGGATTCCAGGAGTCCGGCGAGGCGCGTGACGAGCCATCGGAGACGCAGCGCGAAGGGCAGGGGCATCCGCGCGCTCTCCTCGAAGATCGCTTGCAGACGCTCCGCCATCTCGTTCCACAGGTGGCGGAACAGGTCTTCCTTGTTCTTGAAGTACTTGTAGATGGCAGCGGGTGAGTAGCCCGACGCCGTCGCGAGGTCTTCCATGGTCGTCCCGTGGTAGCCCTTCTGCGCGAACACCGAGGCCGCGGCGGACAGGATCACGGTCCTCGCCACGGTAGCGCCTCGCTTCTGCCTCTTCTGTCGTCTCTCTTCCACGTCGGGCATCGGGTTCTCCGCTGGGAGGGCCGCCGCGGTCCTCGGTCGGTCAGACGTCAACCGCCGTTGCTGAAGGTCCGGGGGAAGAGCTTGGCGAGCCGTCCCGCTCCGGTTGCTTTCAGGCCGGCTTCCCGCGCGTAGAGCAAGTCGATGATGCCTCGGACACCGTCGTAGACGCTCTTTCCGTGCGGGTGCCACCACATGTTCTTTCGCACCGCAGGAAGGTAGTCCTGCACGATGCACTGGGGTTCGGTCATCTCGGCGAAGCCAAGCTCGCCATGGGTGCGGCCGATACCGGATTCCTTGAACCCGCCCCAAGGCGTCTCGGCCAAGCCATGACTCATCAGGTGATCGTTGATGGTGATCGCTCCGGCCTGAATCCTGCGCCCGAGCCGCTCCGCCGTCTTGCGATCCTGAGACCAGACCGATCCCGTGAGACCCAGGTTCGAGTCGTTGGCAAGCTGCACCGCTTCGTCCATCGAGTCGACCTTCATCACCCCGACCACGGGCCCGAACGTCTCCTCCTTCATCACCAGCATGTCGTGGTTCACATTCGTGAGCACCATCGCAGGGTGGAACGTCCCCTTGCCCTCTTTCGGACACGACGACTGAGCGAAGATGGTGGCGCCCTTCTCGAGCGCGTCCGCGACGTGGCGCTGCACCGTGCGAAGCTGCGAGACGGTGGTCACCGCGCCCATGTCCACCTCGAAGTCGAGGTCGGGGCCCACCCGCAACGCCCGCACCCGCTCCCCGAGCTTGTCCAGAAACGCATCGTACACGTCTCGGTGAACGTAGATCCGCTCCACGCCTCCACAGGACTGCCCGGCGTTCTGAAAGCCCGCCCACACCGCGCCCGCGGCTGCTCTGTCGAGGTCCGCATCCGGACACACGAGCATGGCGTCGTTGCCCCCTAGCTCGAGCGAGACCGGGGTGAGCGTCTCCGCCGCCTTGGCCATGAGCTTCTTGCCGATCGGCACCGAGCCCGTGAAGAAGAGCTTGTCGATGCCGCCCTCGAGCAAGGCATCCCCTGCAAGCCTTCCCGGCACGTTGACGTAGGCGAACAGATCCGCGGGCAAGCCCGCCGCTCGCACCGCCCGCTCGAGCGCCCTGCCCGCGAGCTGCGTCTCCGTTGCCACCTTGAGCACCACCCCGTTGCCCGCCATCAACCCCATCACGACCTCGGAGAAGGGAATCGCAAAGGGATAATTCCAAGGCGAGATGATCCCGATCACGCCGAAGGGGACACGCACGATCTTCGCAATCTTGTTTGCAAGCAAGGGATTCCCCGGCCTGAGCATCCGATCCGCCAAGAAACGCTCCGCGTTCTTCGCGTAGTAGTCAGCCGCCATGATCGACGGCAGCACCTCCGTGACGAGAGCGTCCGTGCGCGTCTTGCCGTTGTCCCGGGAGATGATCTCCGCTACGTCGTCCGCGTTCTCCGCGAGGTGGTCGCGGATGCGCTCGATCGCGCGCGCCCTCTCCTTCACCGGCGTTGCCGCCCATCCTCGCTGCGCGTCCCTCGACTTTCGCACCACCTCCCGCACGCTGTCGACACCATCCAACGGCGAAAAGCCGATGACCTCACCCGTCGCCGGGTTCTTGCACTCCGTCTGATCTCTTTCCGTCATCACATCCCCCTTTCTTCAGGCCTTGGCCCGACCCACGAACTCGTCCATCGAGACGTTCACGCCCAGCACGTCCGCCACCGCATCGAACAGCTTCACCGGCAGCAAGCGCAGCGGCGGCACCAGGTACACCATCGGAGGCATCATCAGCCTCGCACGGTCGGCCTTCACCGCCTTCACCACCGCGTCCGCCACCTCGACCTCCTTCAGGATCGGAAGCAGGAAGGAGAACCGCGTCTTCGCTCCCGCAAACATCCCCGTGTCGATGAAGAAAGGACATACCACGGTCGTTCTCACCTTCGGCGCAACCCGGCGCAACTCGTTGCGCAACGACTCGTCGAAGCCGACCGCCGCGAACTTGCTCGCGCTGTAGTCCGTCAGTCTGGACACGCCCACGAACCCGGCCGACGAGGCGATGTTCACGACGTGCCCCTCGTTGCGCTCGACCATGTGGGGCAAGAACGCCTTCGTCACCCAGAACAAACCGAGCACGTTGACCTTGAACGTCGCCTCGATCTTCTCGTCCGGCAAGTCGAGGAAAGGCTTTCCCGAAACGACCCCAGCGTTGTTCACCAGAATGTCGACCGGCCCCACCTCCTGCCGCACCTTCTCGGCCGTGGCGTACACAGCCTCCCGATCCGAGACGTCGCACACATAGCCATGAACCTCCCGTCCCGCGACGTCGCCGACCTCGCGCCGCGCCTTCTCGAGGTTGGCTTCGTGGATGTCCCACAGGATGAGGTTGCCTCCTTCACGGGCCATTCGGAGCGCCATCTGACGCCCGATGCCGCAGGCTCCGCCCGTGATGAGAATGTTCTTCCGTGCGAACTCGGTCATTTTTCACCCCTGTCCTGACAATGTAACGATCTTGTATCAAAGAGTTGGCTTGGTTCTCAACATTAGTGATGAATCGTTCACTGTCAATGTGTTCTGTCTATAGTTATGCGGTGTCGAAATTTACCAACCGGAGCTGAATACTCGCTTGCCCCCAACGCTGGGCATGACACCGCACCCATGACCGCTCGGCCCAACCCTACCTGTGCTTGTCGTAGACACGATCGCGCCAGGCGATCAAGTCGCGAAACGCCTCCGCCAGGGCCGGTTCCTGCCACACGACCCGCGTACTCTCTCCCAGCGGCAGCCAGCGATTGTCGACGGGCCACACCACCTGCAGGGCCACCGCCATGGCGACGTCGGCGTAGGTGAAGTTGCCGAGAACGTAGCGTTCTGGGCCGTCCACGACTTCGCGCAAGGAGGCAAGCTCCCGAGCGATCCGCGCGCGTTCTGCGTCGAGGTCCCTCCCCGATGCGCCGTATTTTTGCTGGAGGAATCGCGCGCCGGTCTTCGCGAGGAAGAGCATGCGCGGTCGGAGGGCCTGGGGGATCAGTGCTGGGAGCGCCTCCTGCATGGCCCCGGGGTGGCGCAGGGTCTTCTCGAGAAGGAGCACCCGGCCTGCCTCCAGGATGATCTCGCTGCTGCGATTCCACGTGGCGATCGCATCGTCCATCCCACGGGGAAACAGTCGCTCTCCCTGTCCGATGCGATCCGCTCGGCGGGCGATGTCGAAGGAGTCGGTGTACACGACGCCATCGTCCACGAGCGCCGGCACGGTGACCCGGCCGATGGGGCGTTTCACCCGGGCGCGCAGGAGGGGTGTACCCAGCAGGGGGACGTGCTCGACCTCGCGGTAGTCCACGCGGTGGTGATCGAGAGCCCAGCGCGCCTTCTCGGACCACGCGGAGTAGGACAGGGCGACGAAGATGCATTGCCTCATGGCCCCAGGCGATCACTTCGAACCACGTGCGTCAAGGGGGCTCCCCAGGCGGTGCCCGCGGCCGGGTGCGGTGGCGTCCCGACCGAAAACGGGCTACCCCTCAATTCCTCTCCGGGACGCGCGAGGCGGCACGGATGCCTCACCCCATTCGATCGACGAGACTTCTCGAGGAGCGTGGGGTACGGCGTCGCGCTGCCTTCCGAGCCGTTCTCGGGCGATTGAAGGGTACGACGAGGAGCGAGGGAACAACATGCAGACACATTCGTGGTTCGGCTTGCTGCACACGACGGGTACGGTCCTGGTG
Source organism: uncultured Polyangiaceae bacterium (assembly GCA_964488865.1). Classification (GTDB taxonomy): domain Bacteria; phylum Myxococcota_A; class Polyangia; order Polyangiales; family Polyangiaceae; genus MWCO01. The sequence continues at coordinate 198,950 of CAZAWR010000005.1, forward strand.
CTCGCATCCGTGAGTGCGTGTTGCAAGCAAGGCTCGCAGCGAGACGAGAACCCGTCGGTGGGACCGGTGCCTGCGACGTCATCCGTGGCCCCCGCGCCCCATGCCGTGACGTTGGGCAAGATGCCAGCGAACACATCCGTGGTGTTCCTGCATCACTCGACCGGGGAGAACATCTGGAACGGGGGCGTGTCCGGGGCGATCAGCGCGCACAACGCCCGAGCTGGCACCGGCTACCGCGTGACCCCTCTTGCGTTTCCCCACGACCCCTATCCCTGGGACAACTATCCCTATGACTACTGGAACATCTGGGTGAAGAACGCGGGACCGTCGACCTACCAAGGGCAGGAGACCCTTGAGATGCTGACGCGGGACCACCAAGTGATCGTCTTCAAGCACTGCTATCCCGTGAGCGCCATCGAGTCGGAAGGTGGTGCGGGGGACGTCAGCTCATCCCAGAAGACGCTGTCGAACTACAAGCTCCAGTACCAGGCGCTGAAGGCCAAGCTCCGCAGCTTCCCGTCGACCCGGTTCATCGTGTGGACGGGGGCGGCTTTGACGAAGACCGCGATGCGAGAGAAGTTCGGGGGCAACGACGAGATGGCAGGGCGAGTGAAGCAGTTCTTCACGTGGGTCAGGGACTCATGGGACGAGCGCGGGGACAACATCTTCGTCTTCGACTTCTTCGCGCTGGAGACGGAGGGGGGCAGCCATTTGCTCGACCGTCACGCGCAAGACGCGTGGGATTCGCATCCCAACGAGACCTTCGCGAGGCAGGCGGCCCCGCGGTTCGCGCAGCGAATCATCGACGTGATCGAGGGGCGCGGGGACCAGGAACGGTAGCCGGCCGCTCAGTCCTCGGGCGTCGTCGAGTGCCGGGCCTTGAGACGGTGGAAGTACCGGCGTGCGATTCCCGAGGCCGCGGCGGCCTTCGTCACGTTTCCGCCGTGTTGATCGAGAATGTGCTTCAGGTAGCGCTTTTCGAACTCGTGGACCACGCGCTCGCGGGCAGAGATCAAAGGCAGACCCGAGCGAGCGAGGCGGTCCAGGTAGTCCTGGGACGTGGGCCCGCGCGAGGACGGAGGCACACCGTCGTCGTTGGTGAGCTTGAGGTTCACGAGGTCCCCCAGCGCGATCGTCCGCGCGATCACGTTCTGCAACTCGCGGACGTTGCCAGGCCAGGAGTAATCCTCGAGTCGCATCATGAGCTCGGGAGGAAGCGCAGCCGGCTGGCCACCCAGCGTCCTCCAGAAGTGAGCTGCCAGCAACGGCACGTCGCCATCGCGTTCCCGCAACGGAGGCAGCTCCACTCTCGCGACGCTGAGCCGGAAGAACAGATCGTCGCGGAACCGGCCTGCCTGCACTTCGTGATCGAGGCATCGACGCGTTGCCGCGATCAGGCGCACGTCGACTTTGCGCGTGTGCTTGCCGCCCACGCGCTGCACGATCTTGCTCTGGATGACCCGCAGAAGCTTGGGTTGCAGCTTGATGTCCAGATCGCCGATTTCGTCGATGAGCAGCGTTCCACCATGGGCTTGCTCGAACACCCCCGCGTGTGTCGAAACCGCGCCCGTGAAAGCCCCACGCTCGTGACCGAACAGCGCGGACTCCACCAGGTTGGTGGGTACCGTCGTGCAGTCGAACACCACGAATGGTCCCTCCGCACGATGGCCCACCTCGTGAATTGCCTCAGCGAGAACTTCCTTGCCAGTTCCCGTTTCCCCTTCGATCACGATCGACACGTCCGTCCGCGCAAGGCGTTCGCACAGCGGGTAGAGTCTTCGCATCCGCTCGCTGCCCCCAATCACTCTCCCGAACGATTGGCGCAGCGTGAGAATCCCTGACTTCGTCCCGGGAAGGCGCTCTACCCGACACGTGGTGCCGCCGAGCTTCACGTGCTCTCCCCCCTGCAGCATCCCGTCGAACACCCGCACCCCATTGACCAACGTTCCGTTCTTCGACCCCAGGTCCGTCACCCGCAGGTTGGCTCCTTGCACGTCGAACGCGGCGTGGCGCCGCGAGACGGAGTCGTCCGTCAGCCGGAACTCACACGCCAGGCTCGTTCCTGCCAGCGCCCGTCCAGGGCCCGTTCCGTCTACGGGGAATACCATCCCCTCGTCGGGCCCTTCGATCACGACAACTTGAAAGGTAACCGTCTCGTGCACGGCCGTCGGGGCCGCCGTCTGGATCGTAGCGGTTGGGATGGATGAGTCTTTGGAGTTCCGCACAGACCTACCCTAGCTCAGGTCGCGACCATGAGAAACACGAGCCGAAGAGGAACTTGCGTTCTCGCAAGGCTCAAGCGGCAGGCTTGCCCTCGCTCAGGGTCGCGTTCAGAACCGGCCGTCCAGCCACAACGCCCCGCCCTCACCGTGTGGCGCAACCCCCACACTCACGTCCGACGGCTCCTCGTCATCCGACGACGACATCAGGGCGCCGATGCCTACGGCAGCTCCGATCCCGCCGACGATGAACGCGTACGTGGAGACATTCGCGTAGCCGTAAGAGCGGTCGAGGCGCTCGCCTCCATCCGTGCAGACGTGGTTCGGGCACTCGTCGTCGAGCTTCCTGCGCTCGGACCATGCGAGCACTCCTGCCACCGTGCCGACGGCGCCGCCGACCGCGGCAGTCGTGAACCCAGCCCACACCCAGGGACCTGGCGCTTCGTCGACGGGGGGAGGCTGCTTGGTCCGCGACTTCGCAAGAACCAGCACCACATCCTTACTTTCCTTTTCTGCGACGACGACCACGACCTTGTGCTGATGGGAGCCATCGACGAGCTCCACCTCGTGCAGCCCAGCGTTAACGAGGCGTGGCGTCAGGTACGCTTCTTTCGGGATTGTGATGCCGTCCACGCGCAGCTGGACCAGGCTCGTGTCGGCGTGGGCGGGAAATACGAAGCGAAGCATGGGCGTTCGCCGCTGCAGCTCTGTGCGGAGCTCTCGGGCGTTGGCTCGAGCTTCACCAAACGGCTTGGGCTCACCGTCAGCTTCGGGGTGGCGGAGCACGCGCGCGCATGAATCCAAGGCTTCCACGAGCAAGCCAAGCTCGGCCTGGGTGCGCGCGACCTCGAGCCCCGTCGTGGGAACCGCGACGAGCGCTTCAGCCGCCTGAAACTTCTCCAGCGCACCCTCGAGATTCTTGTCGTGCCGCAAGTTTCGACCCTCGGTCATCAACCGCCGAGCCGTCGCCCGATCCGCCGCCGTTGGCGTGGTGGCCTGCGCTTGGCTCGACGCCGCAAAGAAGGCCAGGGCAAAAACGAGGGGTCGTGTCAGCTTCACGAGCATGGATCCACAAACACCGTACCACGGGGAGTAGTCGGGAAGTACCGGTTCTGCAAGGAGCCGTTGCGCCCTTGGCCGTGGCAGCGGCCAGCTGTTACGCTCTCGTCATGGACGGTGACCGCTCCGCATCGCTGCCCGTGATGCCGTCCCTCCAACCAGGGACCGTTCTCGGCCGATACCAACTGCTCTGCGTGGTCGCGCAGGGTGGGATGGGCGCGGTGTGGGCAGCTCGGATGCGCGGCGAGCACGGCTTCGAACGCAAGGTGGCCATCAAGACCATCCTTCCCCAGCACGCTCAGGAGACCCGCTTCCGAAAGATGTTCCTCGACGAGGCTCGCCTCGCCTCACGCATCATCCACGCGAACGTCGTCCAGGTGCTCGACCTGGCCGAGCAAGATGGCGTGCTGTACCAGGCGATGGAATGGGTGGAAGGCGACTCTCTTCGCGCGTTGGCTACCCAGGTCGAGCAGCAGCACGAAACCTTCTCCTGGCCCGTCGCTGTTCGGATCATCCTCGAGATCGCCAAAGGGTTGCAGGCTGCACACGAGCTTCAAGACGACCACGGCGTCCCTCTTCACGTCGTTCACCGCGACGTGTCTCCTCAGAACATCATGCTCGGCTTGGATGGTTCGGTGCGCATCATGGACTTCGGGATTGCCAAGGCCCGCGACCGGCTCTCACCCGAGACCAGCACCGGCCACATCAAAGGCAAGCTTCAGTACATGGCGCCCGAGCAGGCCCTCGGCAAGCCGATCGACCGACGTGCGGACGTTTGGTCTCTAGCTGCGATCCTCTACGAGTTGCTCAGCGGGAGGCCACTTTTCGATGCTCCCAACGAGGCCGCGTTGCTCTACGAGGTCGTCAGCTCGCCCCCTACCTTGCTGTTCGAGGAGCCCATCCATCCCCGATTGATCGCCCTGCTGCGGCGCGCCGTCGCTCGCAACCCCGAGGGAAGGCATCCGACCGCGGAAGCCTTCGCCAATGATCTGCGCCGGGCCGCCAAGGACGCCGGGATCGTGGCGACGACCGAGGAGCTCGCTAGCTTCTTCCAGAGGTATCTCGCCAAGCGCTGCGAAGCGCGAACCCGCACCATCGAGGGCGCGCTCCCCCCGTCGCTGACGCTGGCGTCCTCCGAGATCGAGGTGGTGGCCCAACCCGCAACGAAGCGCAGCTCGGAGCTCATCCCTGATCTCGCGGACGACGTGGATGGTTCGTCCGTGCGGGCGGGTGCCCTCACCCGGCTTTCACGGTCCGTGACGTCCGACCGTCGCCTGTCGATGGTGGCAGGGATCGCGCTTGTCGTCGGTGTCGCCCTGACCACCGGTTGGTTCCTTCTCGCGCCGCGCGAAAGGCCAACGGTCGCTCGATACCTCCTGCTGCGGCCCCCTTCGTTTCCGCTGCCGATCCCATCGCCCCCATCGCCCCCATCGACCGCGGCGATCGAAACCCTGGCTCCCCCCGTGGCGTCGGCCTCGGCTGGGGTCGAGGTTCCGAAGCCCCCGGCCACCGGCGCACCGGCGCCGCGTCCTTCGAAACGTCCTCCTCCCAACGGTAAGCGTCCGCAGTTCGACGACATCGACGACGGATTCTAAGGGAGGGACCGTCAGGGTCCCAGGTGCGAATCAAGAGTGCGCAGGACCGTCGCGGCTCGCGGCCCGACCGCGAGGCGCGCGGGGCGAGGATGCCGAAGATGGTGACGTCGCGAGGCGAAGTTGCGGTCGGCCCGCGCCTTGCAATCCTGCCCGTCCTAGGAGGCCTCCATGCGTGCATCTCGCTTTGTGAACGTTCTGTCCACCGCAGCCATGTGGGTCGTTCTCACGCATGCCTCCAACGCCACCGCCCAGGCGTGGAGCTTCAAGGGAGTCGTGGCAGCCGGGGAACAGTTCGACGCCGTGGCCGGCCCGGCCGGCAAGGTCCACCTGGTGTCCTCCGGCTACTACGAAATCGATAAGCAGGAGAACGTGCTCGTCTCCGAGAGCCAGGGGGAGACGGCGCAGAACCACCTTTGGGCTTTCCTGTTTCCGCCCGCCATCGCCGTGGGGCCTGACGGTACCGTTCACGTGGTCGTTCGGGATGGAGGGGGCTACGACGGTTGGTTGAACTTGCGCTACAAGCGCCGGGACCCTTCGGGTGCGTGGACAGGCGGAACCACCTATAGCTCCCCCACGAAGTGGAACTGGAACGTGGGCGTGGCGGACGACGGGAAGGGGAACGTTCACCTCCTGGCAAGCAGCCATGGGGGAGGCGGAAGTGTCTGGGCAGACCTTCAGCTCTTTCAAGACGGCGGTGCAGCCGCCTCCCACGTCGGAACCCTCAGCAACGTGTACCGTGTGGACTACGAGGCTCGTCTGCGCGCTCGCGACGGCAAGGTGTACTTCGCGACGAGCAACGCGTTCACGGCCAGCCACGCATACTTCAGCCACGGCGCGGGAGGTGCGGGCGTCGGGGGGGAGCTCAAGAGCAACCTGCAAACGCTCCACGCCGGAGCCGGATCGGAGAAGGGGTTTCCCGACATGGCCATCGACGGCCTAGGCAACGTGCACTACACGTACGGCTCGGGGCACACGAACCACGACAGCTTCCCAAGCAGCACCGCCGGCTGCGTCCCTGGAGAGGTGCATTATGCCAAATTCGACGCCGGCGGGAACAGGGCTTTTCCCGCCGACCGCACGGTGTTCACCGGGCTAGGGGTTTGGCACCTGAGCGTGGGATTGTCCGCCGTGGGCGCATCGGACGACGGCAACACGGTGGTGGCCGTGGCGCTGCGCTCTCCGGACCACAAGGAAGCCGGAAACTCCGACATGCTCTGGTCGGTGTCCACGGACGGAGGGGCTTCCTGGTCGGCGCCCCAGGACCTTGGTGTCAATACCCACGCAGGGGAGGGGCGTAGAAGGCCGCGGGTGGTCGCTCTCGGGAGCAAGTTTTTCCTGTTCTACCGCGACCAGTCCATCCCCGGCATCAGCCTCGCCACCCTCGCGTTTTCCGAGGCTGCCCCTGCTGCGCCTGCCACACCCTTGAATCTCACGGCGACCCCCCGGAGCGAGAGCCAGATTGATGTGTGTTGGCTCGACAACGCGGCCGACGAGGAAGGGTTCGTACTGGAACGCAAGGGAGGTGGGCAGTTTGCGGAGATAGTCTCCGCAGGAGCCAACACGGTCTGTCACAGCGACACGGGCCTCGAGCCGGGCAGCGCGTACACATACCGGGTTCGCGCGTTCGCCGGAGGCGCGTTCTCGGATTACTCCAACGAAGCGACGGCTCCGACCCACGGTACGCCGGGGGCTCCCATGGATGCCGGAACCGAAGAAGACGCCTCCCCAGACGCCGCGACCGGGACCCAGGGCCCCTGGCCCGTGGTCGACGGGGGACAGGAGCCGGCTTCCGAAGCCCAAGGCAATGCCTTCTACCTGCACCCGACCGAAGAAGCGGACGGCTGTGCGTGCAGCACCCGCCGCCCTGTCTTCGCGACGGCTCCGATGCTATCGGTGGGACTGACGCTTCTGCTCCTTTGCCGTCGGCGCAGGTCAGCGTCCCCGCTCTACCCTTCTGCTCCAAAACCGCAGAAGGTGGGACCAGAACGGTCTCTCCGTGAGACCTGCCGGGTCCCCCGTTGTTGAAGGCGTGAACGCGAAGTACCGGGATCCGGTGCGTGGGCGGTGTCCCGTGTTCGGCACGGAAACTGCTCTCCCCAGGCCGAGCCAATCCCTCGCCCCGTGTCAGGGACGGGGGGCACCACCAGACCACCAAGCACCTTGTGTCTCCACCTCGGGAGGAAGAAGAGATGTCCAACCATCCTTGCCATGTCATGCTCGCTCTTGCGTCGTTAGGACTTCTGGCCACGGCTTGCAGCGTTGGTGAAACGGAAGATCTTGCGGATGGGATCGGTGGCAGTCCGAATGCTGGCGGGGCTACGAACACGGGAGGGACCGGCGGTGGGATTGTCGACCCTGGCGGTAGCGGTGGGAGCGAGGAGACTGGGGGATCCGGCGGAAGCCTGGAAACGGGCGGGACCGGTGGAAGCCCAGAAACCGGCGGCACTGGGGGAGGCAGCACCGGCGGCACGGGAGGAGGCAGCACCGGCGGCACGGGAGGAGGCAGCACCGGCGGCACGGGAGGCTCGAGCGGCGGCACGAATGTTGTCCCCTGCAGTGGAACCCCCTCCACCTGCGCGGACCTCGGGACGGAACAGGCAGAGCAATACTACGGTTGCTGCGCCGGCGACACCGTCTACTGGTGTGACGACCAGACCGGTGCGTGGGAGTTGCACGCTGCCGATTGCGTGTCCATGGGAGGGACCTGCGACTACGACCCAGCCTTCGAGGGAATGTGGTGTGTGGGGGACCCGACGGATCCGGTGGATCCCCCGGGCCCGGGACCGGGACCGGATTGTCCCAACCTGCCTCCCATGGAATGCTCAGGAACCAGTGCTCACTGCTCCGCTATCGTCCCATTCGATCCGGACTCCGGCGACGGGTACATAGACTACCCAGAGAACGGTGAGACGTCGACGAATCAGTACCGTAGCTACATTCGGCGCGACCTGATGATGCTCATCAAGTACGCAACGGCCAAGGTCGCCTGCAAGACGGCAGGGTGGACCTCGGGCAACGGCCAACCTCTCGGTCTCATCGACATGAGCGAGGCGAACGGCGCCATCCCGGGGACGTCCATCGGCTCACCTGGCCATCCGAGCGGAACCCACGTCAACGGCCGCGACATCGACGTGGCTTACTACCAGACGTCAAACATGGCGGACAACCGGGCGCGTGCGGTCTGTAACCACGTATCCAACGGCCAAGAGCAGTACCATTGCGTGGACGAGCCGCACCTGCTCGACGCCTGGAGGAATGCCGCATTCCTGGGCTTCCTGTTCGAGCACCCCTCGGCCCGTGTCGTAGGCGCGGACGGCAAGGTAGGCCCGCACCTGGATGCTTCTTTGGACTACCTTTGTCAGAACGGCTGGCTGACGAGCTACGCGTGCTCGCATCGCAAGCTTACCTACGAGGTGACCGACCAGGGCTACGGTTGGTACTACTTCCACCATCACCACATGCATGTCAGCTTCAACCCGCCGAGTTACCCCACCTCGACGCCGATGTCCCTCGATTCGAAGTGTCTGATCGAGAGCTGTGACGCGAAGGCGTGGAACGACTTCCTCGGGGCCCAAGGGCTGTTGGGGCGCTGACCTCTTCGCGGAGGGAACAACGTTGTGAAGCCAAGGAACGACGCGAACCGAGGATTGCGAGCCCCGCTGGCACGGCCCGCGGAGGGGGCCCAAGACGAGGAGTTGCCTCGCGGTGTCCGCGCGTGGGAGGGAGAACCGAGATCAAACCTCCCGGCCGCACCGTCGGTCGATCCGCCACGGACGCCCGTGCCCTGGGCGCCGCCTTTCCCTTGGTAACCCGTCGCGCGCATGCCCTCCCTGCAACTCCGCGCTGACGGGCAGTCAAAACGTATCTTCCCTGGCACCCCTGTCTGGTAGTCAACCGTTCATCGACCCCATGGCTGCGCACGCCCACCGTGGGTGTTTCGCCACGCGCAGAGGTTACACGCACGCGAGTGGAGCCGTCGATGCCATGGAGACCAGCGCGGCATAGTCTCCGTGGTCCGTCCCTCCTTCCGGATCACTTCCTAGCTCGGAAGTCGGCAGTCCTACCACGTCCCTCGTAGAAGCGTACTCGCTTGTCGTGAGCGTGCCGTCGGTGTTCGTGACCACGATTTCCGTCTCGCGGGAGATGACGTCGATGTACTGGTCCGTGGTGGACAGGTCGCCGGTATTCGCAGTGAGCGGGACCTGCCGGGTCTCACCGGTGTCTGGGAGGCTCGCGGGCAGGCACGTTCAGGTCACAGTGGAAGAACCTCCGGACCTTGGTGGACGCGCGGGGCCGCTGCGAGCGCCTCCTGGCGCAACCCGGTCCGCAACAGGCCGTGAAGCTTCGCGACGATCGAGCCGAACCATCGTGCCGACCCGCCCCGCGGGGGCCGTACGGGTGGTGCCCCGGGCCTCGAGGGGAAGGAGGCGGAAACAGGCGCTTGCGTCGGCCGTGGTTGCTCACAGCGCAGGATGGCCCGCAACTGCCGCATAAAGGGCAGTTCCTCTCCGGGGGAACCCGACGGGGGCGCCTGGCTCGAGGTTCGACTGACCTGGGCCGCGCTCCGGGCAACTTCCAGAACCAGGTCCTTGTAGGGCGACGCGTGCTCCGGGGCTTTTTCCTCCACCACACGCACCGCAGCCTCTACGTGCTCGAGTGCCTCCTCAGCGGACGCTGGGCGCCGGCGACTGGCGGCTGTCACATCTCCGTCCGGAGCGAGGGCTGCGAGCACCAACGCATCGTGCTCATAGTGGTACGGTGCGGCCACGAGGGTCTTCGCCAATGCCGCAACCTCGCCCCCGAACGCGTCGGGGCTTGCGTCGGGCGCGAAGACCCCCAGCCCTGCGAGCATGGGAGCCTCCCGGACCATCTTCCACTCGTGTTCCTCGAAACGCTGTCTCGTCGAGTCCATGCGTGGTTGCCTCCGGGGCTGCAACGCCTTCAGAGCCCCGTTTCGGTGTGGACCGCGGCTTCGCTCGCCACGTACCCACGGGACGGAAGAGTTCGCTGCTGGTGGGCGAGCCACTGCGATCCATGGAAGTCACACAGCGTGCGAAAGCGCTGGCCTTCCCCGAAACGGATCCGCCCACAGCGCCGACACACCCCCAGTCTGTGCAGGTATTCCTCCGAGTGGTTCAGATAGTCTGCTGCGAAAAGCGCAAGCACACAGTCGCTCAGGGCGTCGTCGGGACCCAGGGCAACGTGCCAACCCAGATCCTGGCGTGCTCGGACCAGACGTCCCGCGTGGTAGGCGTTCTGGACGAAGTCGACCCTCTGGGACGTGACCAGTCCCCGCAGCGCTGTGAGGACGCGGGTATGAGCCGAAACCATGCCGAGGAAGAGCCGGGTCATGGTGTCGAGGCGAGCCCGGAGAGGCAATTCCCAGAGATCGTCGACGAGGGTTACCCTGCCGACGCCGGGCTCGATGATGTCGACGGACCCTTGGTGACAGGGGGGCCGAAGGCGACCCGAGGCTCGCAGGTCTCGAGCATGCCAGCCCGTGAAATCCCCTTGATACCAACCGTTCGAAACGCCATCCATAAAGGCAAGTGCAGCGGCCCGTGTGCCCAGCGTATCCCTGACGTCTTGATTCCATGTCATGGTACAACCTCCGGAGCGCGAGCCACCGACATCAGCCCCCGGGACGTGGTTGCGTCCAGAGGAAAGAGAGCTACGTCGACCGTCATCGTCACGCGGCGGCGCTGCCCCGCCAGAAGTATGGCCTGTGCCAGCGTGGCGGATCGCCTGAGCCCGCAGGGGAGGGCGATGGACGCCCAGGTCTCGCTTTGCAACCTGCCGAGCACGTCGAAGGGGCGCGTAGCGGCGGCGACCGCCTGCTCCGCTGCCGATGCGGTTCCGTTCTTCGACCGGATCAGCAAGAGGGCAAACGACATTCCCCTCGAACAAGCTTCGTCGAGCTTGCTCACGAAGTCGGTGCTGGGCAAGACGCGCCAGGTTTGCGCCGACACGCGCGGAATCGGGGGCGCGTAGGACGGAATCAGTATGGGCTCCAGCCTTGGTTGAGGACGCGGTGTGGAGGTCCCCGGGAGCCAGCTCCCCCCGGGCTCAATGACGAGGACGGGCTCTTGCGCTCTGCAAGTCCAGGATGGATCTCGGCGAAGTAGATTGTTGGACGTCATCTTCACTTGCTTGCGAGAGTCAGCCAAGGGAACATCCTGGGTTGGTTCGGTCCCCGTTCCCTATGATACAATCGTCATGCCAGGATATCTGGGGCGTGCTCATTCGCTTCGATCGCCCGATAGGGCTGACTGGGTGGCGCCGTCCAAGACCGGCGCCGCAGAGACTCTGGAGGGTGTGAGCGCGCGCCACTGGGACTCGCCAGGCCCCACTGGGGCTCCCGAGGTCCGCGGCTGCGGGGCGTGGATCGAGCCTCGCCCCCGGGTTGGCGCCGTTGGTTCTCGTGCTGAGGGCCTGACGGAAGGTGGCATGTGTTCTGCTCAGCATGGGGCGTGTTGCACGACACTTTCCTCCCAGCAACGAGAGACCAAACCCACGCGGTCACGTGATCGAAATCAGGGCTGTCGACAACCAAGGAAACGCAAAAACTATGGGTGTAGTTCCCAAACTGACGGACCTCATCTGCGCCTCCGAGCGGGCGGTG
>CAZAWR010000006.1:0-209663 GCA_964488865.1 uncultured Polyangiaceae bacterium
ACTCGATGTGAGCCGCGGTGAGCGCGGCGAGGGGGCTTTGCGAAAGCCCCCTTAGGAAAACCTAGACCCAAAGCAGCGCGGAGCGCTTGTTTTGGGTCTAGCCGCTCTTCGTGCGATCCTTGGCGGCCCGAGCGGCGGCGAGGTCCCCCGCCTCGAGACGATATGCACGTATGAGCGGCAAGCTCAACACGATGAGCGCGGCGGGCAGGAGGCTGAAGCCGAACGCGATCCCCGTCAGCGCAGATTCCGGCTGCTCGATGCGCTCGTTTGCGCGCGAAGACACGAACCCCGTCGCGGCGAGGACCAACGAGAACAACGCCGGTCCGAGCGCAAAAGCACCTGTCTCACCCGCTGTCCACAGCCCCGTGAAGACACCAGCTCGCTTTGCCCCGCTCTGGACCTCGTCGAGGTCGATCGTGTCCGGCAACATCGACAGTGGGAACAATTGCATGCCCGCATAACCGACTCCACACGTGGCAACCATGCAATACACGGCGAACGGCGGCACCGTCCGTCCGGCCACGAGCGACAACGACGCGACACCGAAGAGCACGGCAGAGAGCATGAATCCCGCCCGCTTGCCCACCCGGCGAGCCAGCCACGCCCACACCGGCATCACGAGGATCGCAGGTGCGACCAGGCACCCGAACAGAACGGTGGTCATGCCCGGGTCGTCGAGGATGTACGTAGCAAAGTACGGCGCCGAGGCGAGCATGGCCCCCGTCGCCAACGCCTGCGCCACGAACGCACCCAGGAGCAAGAGGAACGCGCGATTCTTCTTGGCGATACGTAGCTGATCGAGCAGCGTGCCCTCGGCTGCTTGCGCCGTCATCAAGGGCTTGGCCTTACGCGCGCCCGCCCAGGCGCACAACAAGCCGATCGCGATCACCAAGCCAGCCACGCACCCCATGATGCGGTATCCGCCGGTGCCGCCGCCAGCGAGCTTGACCAGCGCAGGGGAGCCGGCTCCGAACAACAGTATCGCGCCCGTGAGCAGCGCGATCCGGTACGACATCATCGTCGTCCGCTCCTCATACGAGTCCGTGATCTCGGCCGGCAGGGCGATGTACGGAACCTGAAAGACGGCGAAGGCAGTCGCCGCGAGCAAGAACATCACCGCCACGAACAGCGCCGCCAGGCTCGTCGGCCACGCCGCCGACGGAGAGAACATCAGCGCGAAGAAGACGGGCAAGCCCAGCGCGCCAGCGAGCAGAAAGGGCGCACGCGTGCCGTGACGTCCGACCGCGCGGTCCGACAATTGGCCCACGTAGGGATTGATCAGAACGTCCCAAGCTTTGGGGGCGAAGACGACGAGTCCCGCCAAGCCGGGTGACACACCCAGGACGTTGGTCAGGTAGAACAGCAGCAGCAGCCCGGGGACGGTGCTGAAGCCGCCGGTGCCCACGGATCCGAGTGCATAGCTCCAATACAACCAGGGTGACAGGCGGCGCTCGGACACCGGGGCAGCGTAGCCCAATCGAACCACGCAAGAAACAAGTGGTTTGCGCTCCGGTAGACCGCTAGGCCCGCCCGGATTTGCTACAGACGGGCGGCCCAGCTTCACCCGGCGGGCAGCGACAACCGAAAGGTCGAGCCCTCGCCGAGCCGGCTCTCGACGGAGATCCGACCTCCGTGGGCCTCGGCGATCATCCGGCAGATGTACAGACCCAGGCCGAGCCCGCGACGGGTGTCGCAGGTGCCCTGCCAGAAGCGCTCGAAGACGTGCGACTGGACCTCGGGCGAGATTCCGGGTCCGCTGTCGCGCACCGCGAAGGCCACCTCGTCCGGCCCTTGCTCTAGCTCCGCGTACAGCTCGACGGTCCCCGGTGACGGCGTGAACTTCAGGGCATTGGTGAGCAGGTTGGAGAGGACCTGCACCACCCGGTCGTGGTCGAAGGTGGCCAGCACGGGCGTCTCGGGGAGGCGCGCCGTGAGGGTCAGCCCGCGATCCGCGAAGAGCGGCCGATAGGAGATGAGAACCTCGGAGAGCAGGGCGCCCAGGTCGTGGCGCCTCTCGACGATGCGGAGGGTTCCGGAGTCGAGACGCGCCACGTCCAGCAGATCTTCCAGGATGCGGTTCATCCGCGCCCCCGCGCGCGCCATGTCCTGGGCGGCCTCGCGGGTGTCCTGGTCCAAGGCGCTCTCGGCGATCATCTGTGCGTTGGAAAGGATCACGCACAAGGGGCTGCGCAGGTCGTGGCTCACCATCGCGAGGACATCGACGAGGGAGGCGAAGTCGCTCTGCGAGTTCGCGAGACCGATCCGGGTGCGGTCGAGGGCGGCGGAGGTGACGTCCGCCTCGCACCGCTCGTCGGAGAGCCGGTCGTCGGTCGCCCGCCGCTGCGAGGCGCACGAGGCGCGTTCGAGGTCCTGCTCCCGTCTGCGGTCGTCCGTGCGGGCGTCGACGCGCCCCCGCTCGCGCGTGAGGAGAGCGTCGGTGGCCGCGCGCTCGGCGTCCTTGCTCTCATCGGCCACCCGGCGCTCCTCGGTGACGCTGGCGCGGACCGGCGGGCCCGCCGTCCGTTCGGCCGCGAGCACCTGATCCGCATCCTCCCGGAACCTCATCAACCGCAGGTCCGCGAGGAGTCGATCGCGCTCGATGAGGTCATCGAACAAGCGCCGCTCGTTCGCGGTGGAGCGATCGAGGGAGCTGTCGAGACCGGCGCGCTCGGCGCCCAGGCTGGCGTCGGTCTTCTCGCGACCGTCCAAGACGTCGTGTCGGTCCTTTCCCATCACTCGCCTTCCCTCCGAGGGCAGCTAGGGGATGAATGGTCCCTTTCGCACCGCTGCCAACCTATCACCTCTCGGCACTCACGAGAAGTGACCCAGCAGGGCAGGGCACTGGTGGGAGGTGCCTCGGCATGCCACGGAAGGTTACCTGGCCGCCGCTCCGTCGGACCGCCTGTTCGCCACCAGTTCGACAGGCGCAGCGTCCCGTCCACCTCCACGTGCTTCGCGACCCGCCGGCGGGAGCTACATCCGGCTGTCGTCCTGCGTGCCCAAGACAGGATCGATTGCGCCATTGGCAGGAGGGAAGCTCTTCAATTCCGATTAGCGAGCTCGGCCCGGCCAACCTCGAAGATCGGCAACTCTCCGCCAATCAGGCACTGCGCCTCCGGCTCGCAGACGACGATGCGTGGCTGTCCCCACAAACGCACACGCTCGCCCTGCACATCCCTGCCCGCGAAGGCCCAGGCCAGGTCGTCCCTGCTCACCAGATACTTGCCAACGGAGTAGAACCCTTTGGAGGGATGCACTTCGCCTTCGATCTGCATCGGTTCGGCCACGATCTCTGCGGAGATCAGCTTGCGGGGGTGATACGAAACGCCAGCACGCCGTTGAATGGCTTCGTCGCCTGGAGGCTCTGGACCGCCGTCCACACGGTGCAAGACCGCCACGACCCGTATCCTTGCGCCGAGAATCTCGTCGACGTTCGGGGTTCCAGGATGCAGGACGCCGGTCAACGCCTCCTCGGAGAAGATCACGCCCCGTACGTTCAAGCCACCCTTGGTCGGAAGCACCATCCCCTCGAAGAGAACCATCCCCGATTCGAGGGGCGCGTTGTCGGCGAGCACGCGCGCACCCCCCGACGGCGTGTCCGTGCTGTCCTCCGTCGGCCGGGAAGGAGCCGGCGCCGCAGCCACTTGAACAGCGGTTGAACGCGTGGGATCGCCGGAGGATCGCGAACAACCAAGGGCGAAAATGGCGACCGTGCAGGCGGCCCACGCTGCTTGCCGAGCCCGTTGTCGAAGAGGCATGGCTCAGCATAGCCCAGACACGGAGGTTCTGCCGCGGACTCCGAACATCGACATCTTGCACTGGGTAAGCCCACGGCAGACCTGGAGCCGCGAAAGCCCGGCAGGTGCCGGGCTGACAGCGGTGCGGCGCTGGCGACTCGCGTGGGACGTCGGACATCGGTGAGGTCTCACCGCGGCCCATCACCCCGGCAAAGCCGGGGTTTCCCGATGCCCTTTCTGCCGTGGGCTTTCCCGGTCACAGCGACGCAACTTGAGCAGCCCGCGGCAGAAGCTTGCACCCCCGCCGCAACCGACCTGCACCCCCCATCAAGGCACCACCACCCGCACATTCCCATCAATCGTCTGACCTCCCGTTCGCCACCAATTCACCACGCGCAGCACTCCACCCACCTCCACGTGCTTCGCGAAGAACCCAGCAAACCCAGGCTGGTCAATCTGCTTCACTTGCCACACGTGGGACCCGTCCCCTTGGGGCGTCCCCACCGCCACCCGAAGCTTGCCTGTGGTGGCGTCCTGGTACGCAATACGCACTTCCCCCGTGGCAGTCACGAAAACGTCCGCGTCGTCGCCCACCACGTGGTTCCCCTGCCCCACCTCCTCCGCCTCAGTGGCACTCCCATCGTCGACAAGCTCGGACGCGAGCGGCACATTCCCCGTCTGGATCCGAAGATAGCGCAATGCCTCCTTGAACCCGTCCACGTACGCTACGTGCCAGTCTCCCTTGTCATCGATGAACAGCGACGCACCGATGCCCATGTCTCCCGTGTCCACGGCCGGCGTGCCCTGCTCCCCATCGACCACGCGAAGCACCCAGCTGTCCCCGTCCTTTCGGGCCTGCACCAGGTTGCCTCGAATGCGGTCGTAGTAGACCAGGCCCACATCGCCACCCGGAATCGCCGCCATCGAGACGTACCCGCCGATCGCTTCGGGGTACGCGTCCAGCTTCGTGCCGTCGAACACGAGCTCGCAAACACCATCGATACACGCTTGTCCGGAGACGCACTTCGGCTCGCACGTCGTCGCCTTGGCCACGCATCGCTGGCTCAGCGCAACACAAGCCTGCCCCGTGGGGCAGAGGTGCGCACGACACGGCGTCTCGTCGTCCACGGCCACGTCCTCGAACGTCCAATCCGAGGCTGACGTGGGGCCCGCGCTCGACGCCCTTCCCACCACGACCTTCGACGTGGCAAACCCACCGTCCGAAGCCTCGACGACCTGGAAGGCCACGACCAGCTTTCCATTGACCAGGAGCAGCTTGGCGTACCGCCCCGCCTCCACGTCGTCGCGCGCATACACCGTGTGCGTCGACCACGCCGTGCCATCGTAGACCGCGAGCTTCAGGGCGGTGTTCGTCGAGTCGTAGTAGGCCACCCGGGGGTTGCCGAACGGATCGAGCACGAGGCTCGTCCACAACCCCACGTCGGGCCCGGGATCCTGCTGTCCACCCCGCCACGACGTCAGGTCGTACGCCTTCGAGTCGGGCGCGGGTTCCGACGGAACCCCGTCCACCGAGGTCCACGCGACCTGCTGCGTGGTCGAGTCGAGCTTGCCCACGACGAGATCGCCGTAGGGAACGTCGTTGTTCCAGTCTGCCTCGTTGTAGCCGGCGACCCAGATCGTTCCATCGGGCGCCGCGGCGGCGGAGGTGTAGGAACCGATGACGCCGGGCAAGAGGCGAACGCAGTCCGGCGCCCCCCACGTGCCGCACTGGTCCTCACTCGGAGGCTTTGTGACGCCACCTCGCGGTCCCGCTTCCTCAACGTCGTCGAGACAGTTGCACCCCGACCACGTGGCGGCGATCGCCAGCACAGCGAGCGCGGACGCTGCAGAACGAACCCCTTGGCGCCTGGTGCGCGACGCTCTCCTTCGGAGCGCGGCAAAGAAGGCAGCCGCCAACGCGATCCCGAACAGCGCGGGCCCCCCGCGCGGGGTGCGCGAGACGGAACACCCGGGCGCCGCTGCGTCGTCGGAAGGGGCAGGCCGCCCCCGGATAAGGCTCTGTTGCACCGTCGCCACGTTGTCGTTCTCGTCCCGCACTTCGACGGTCATCACCTCGATCCCTTCGGCCTCGAAGGCAGTGCGCGGACGAAGGGAGGACCAGGGTCCCCAAGGCGCATCACCCAGCCGGACACGATAGCTCATGCGCTCGACGGGGCTCACGAGGTCCCTCGCCTCGATGCGCCAGCGCCCATCGTCGCGGGCCGTGATCCAAACGCGAGGCGCCTCCGCGTCGATCGTGACATCGACCCGCGCGGGGGTAAGGTCCTCGGACGACGGGTCTCCCACGACCCTCGACTTCACCTCGATCACATGGTGGCCCTGCATGCGCAGGAACGGATCGCGAACCACGATCTCGGCGTTTTGGGACCACGGGCGCCACGCGCCGCGACCCAGCCGATAGCTGTACTCGACCGCTTGAGACGCGCGCGCCGCGCTCGAGAAGGCGCGAACGACCACCGTCGGCCTCTCGCCGAGCCCTTCGTCGCCGGTGCGGAGCGCAGGGGCTTCGACACCCACGAGGTCCGCGGACGTCTCGGTGCGCGAGGCGGGCTGTTGCGGGGCGGTTTCCAGTCCCGCGAACAAGCCGAGGAACGCATCCTCGTCTTTCTCGAGGCGGCGAATGCCAGCAGCAGGAACACGCAGCGTGAGCCCGAGCGGGGCGATGAACCCCGAAACGTCGATGGGCTGAAGATCGCCCAGGAACTGGCCTGCCAGGCCTTCGACCACGTCGGATAGCGCACTTGCGATTCCCGCCGGTTGCTCGCGCAGGAGGCCCGCGTTCGACACGGACGCGTTGGTCACGTAGATCTTGTCGAGCATCGGGGTGATGCCCGCGTCGGACACGTCGAGGGCCACGGGAACGTCGAGGTCCACTTGGGCCGTGAAGGCACGGATGTAGCGGTCGCTCGACCAGACGTAGAAGTCGAACAGCGCCCGGTCGAGCTTGACCCGAACGAGCGGGTCGGTTTCGAGATCGGTCCCACCGCCAAGCGTCACCGTGGGCGGGGCTTGGGGCCGGAGGATGACCGCGATCGGAGCGTTCTTCTTCTGGTGGGTCAGGTACTTGATCGAAGGGACGAGCAGACCGAACAGGCCGCTCGACAGTTGCGCGACCTGCTCGGTGGACAGACCGATGCAGAACAAGCCCGCGTTGTAGGAGGAGGCCAGCGCGTAGTTCAGGTACCGCTCCGAGACGGCGAGCCCCACGTGGGGCCCCGCGCCCGTCCAGCCTTCGACCGTGTTGGCGAGCATCTCGTCCGGCATGGGAATCCCCGTGGGGACGTCCACTTGAACAGCGTTCACGCACGACGCGATCGGGTCCGGCAACGCACCTCCCAAGATCCCCAACGTCGCGCCGTTACCAACCGGGTTCAGATCGCCGAACGACAGGGTCGCGTCGTCCGGTCGCGGGCTCCCACCTCCCGCAGCGAGCAGGAAGTTCAACCCGCCGGAAGTCCCCGGAGAGAACGCCTGCAACAACGCACCAAGGTCCGCACGTCCCTCCAGCCCCACGGTCGACGAAACGCAGGAGCCATCCGCGTAGACGCAGAGGCCCTCGTTCTCGCTGGTTCCCGCCGGACAAGGGGACGCCGCTTCGAGGTCCGCTTGCACGCAAAGCAACTGGTTCGCGGTGGAGACCATCGCCTCCTGGAACCCCGAGAGGACCACCGGGCCCAGCGCGTTTTTCAAGGCGTTGATCGCACCGTCGTCCAGGCCCTCCCCGCACGCATGCAGGGCTGCGATCAGTTGCTGCTCATCGACCTCGAGCTGGTCGATTCGAAGCTTCGAGTACCCCTCGCGGAGCGCGTGCGCCGGGTCCTTCTCCACTTCCACGGACAGCCGCGCGGTGACGTCGATGAGGGCAAAGGACATCGTAGCCGGGTCGCATTCCTCCTCGCCCCCGCCCGAGACGGCGATGTTCACGTCGATCGGCAGCAGCGCCACATCTCCCACGGTGGGCAGGTCGGTGATGCGGAAGGGGACGGAGCCCTCGATGACGATGTCCCGGGGGGCCTCGCTGCGCAGCTTCAGGGTCGAGCCGGCCACGTCAATCTCCGCGATGCAGCGACCCGTGGCGTCATCCGGTCCGTCGGGACAGATGGTGAGGTTGTATCCCGTCCCCGATGCAGGCGTTGTGGGGACCGGGAAGAGCAGAATCCCTTCGTCGACGGCACCAGCCTGCGCGAGCAGTGTCGAGGCGAGGGCGGGAAAGTTCTGCTCGAGAAACGCGAATCCCTGGTCCGTGACACGGAGGCTCGCCGCGTTTTCGATCCGCGCCTCGCGGTCGAAGCCGTCGGGCAACGGAACCATGCTGTCGAGCGCGGAACACCCAGAGGGAGCGCCGCACGCCCCTATCGAAGAGAACAAAGAGAAGGTAAGTGCGAGCTTGACCCAGCGATGCATGGCTTCCTCCGCGTGAGAAGCACCCGTTGGCTTGCGTGAGCAGTGCCGGGAGGTTTAGCTTAAGTCCCCCCCCAAGACGACCCTGCATTGCATTGAGCGCGAGCGCCCCTGCTCGCTGCAATTCCGGTATCCGACCATGCGTCAGAATCCATCTCCCCCCCGCGATCACGAACAACGCCTCCAAATGCTCGGGCAGGGCCACGTACTCCGCTTCTGGGAGGAGCTGGACGAGGGCCGTCGCTCGGCGCTCCTCTCGGACTTGGAAGGGATTCCGTACGAAGCGCTGGAGGGAGTCTACCGCAAAGGCGTGGACGCCCTGCGTCCTTCCCTGCCGCCGTTGGAGGAGCTCGAGGCAGTGACGCTGGCAGACCCCGAAGCCGGTGGACCGCAGATCGCCCGAGCCCGGTCGCTCGGAGACGAAGAGCTTGCCGCCGGACGCGTGGCCGCCGTCACGGTAGCAGGGGGACAGGGAACGCGGTTGGGGTTCTCGGGACCCAAAGGGACCTATCCGATCGAGGCGTCGACGGGCCGTTCGTTCTTCGCCTTGATTGCCGAGGAAATCCTCCGGAAGAGCCGTCGGGCAGGGCGAACCATTCCCTGGTATGTGATGACGAGCGACGCGACGCACGAGCAGACCGTGGCGTTCTTCAAGGAGCACGCGGACTTCGGGCTCGAGGCCGAACAGGTGCGCCTGTTCTGCCAGGGCACGCTTCCCGCCATCAGCTTGGAGGGCCGACTGCTCATGCTGGACAAGCATCGCCTGGTCATGTTGCCGGACGGGCACGGGGGCCTCGTCGACGCGCTCTCGCGTTCGGGCAACCTCGCGCGGATGCAGGAGGAAGGCACGCGCCACCTGAGCGTGTTCCAGGTGGACAACCCGCTCGTTCGCTGGATCGACCCGACCTTTCTCGGGTTGCACGCGGCTGAAAGCGCGGATGTGTCGTGCAAGGCGATTGGTAAGCGGGATGACCAGGAGGGACTGGGCAACCTCTGCGTGCATCGTGGTCGCACGATGTGTATCGAATATTCTGACTTCCCGGCGGAATACGCCTCGGCGCGCGGTGCCGACGGGACACGGCGGTTCGATGCGGGCAACATCTCGATCTACGTCATGGGCGTGGCGTTCCTGGACCGACTCGTACGCGACGGGGTGAGCCTTCCCATCCACCTGGCGCGCAAGAAGATTCCGGTATTCGAACCGGGGCACGAGGTCCGGGAACCGACCGAGCCGAACGCCTACAAGATGGAGCGGTTCCTGTTCGACGTGCTCCCGCATGCGCGGCGCGTGGTGGTGGTGCGCGCGCGACGGGAGGAGGAGTTCGCGGCGGTGAAGACCCTGACGGGACCGGATTCCGTGGAGACGTGCCGGCAGGCTCTCGCTCGTCGGTCCAGCGGCTGACAGTAGCGGTTCGCACTTGACACGAGAGGAGCGGTCGCCTGAGATGGCGACCATGCTGTTCCGACGGAACCGTTCCGCGGCGCCGATGGCCATACCGCTGCTTGGTCTCGCGCTCTCGGTGCTGGCCCCTTCTCTCGTCAATGGGTGCGCACCGGACGACATCGCCGAGGATCCGGTGCCCCTCACCCGGGTGCACACGGACCGGACGTACATCCGGGATGCCTATGGGAGGTACGCATTCTTCCACGGGGTCAACGTGTCGGGGAGCAACAAGGTCCCCGCGTCCGTGGACCCGCTGACCGGGATTCCCACCTACGTCGGGAAGCCCTTCCCCTTGGAGATCGCCCATCAGGAGCTTGGCCGTCTCGCGGACAAGGGCTTCAACTCGATTCGCCTGCTCGTGATGTGGGAGGGCGTCGAGCCCGTCCGTCGAGGGGAATACGACGAAGCGTACCTCGACTACATCCGCCAGGTGGTGGAGATTGCGCACCAGTACGGCATCTACGTCCTGATGGACTTTCACCAGGACATGTTCACGCGCCACCTGCTGGTGAAGTACAACGAGAACCCGAAGTACGGCGAGCCCGGCTCCCTCGAGGCCACGTTGACGTCGCTGGTGCCGCCGTACACGGATGCGGTGAAGGGCGACGGGGCCCCGCGATGGGCCGTGGAGGCGTGTCTGCCGGAGAAGGATCTCTCCTCGCCGAATTGGGGAATTCCTCGGCTCGTGAGCGGCCTGGGCCCCTCCGAGCGCGCCAAGATCATTCAACTCTACCAGAAGCTCACGGGGTCCACCGACACGGGTGACGTGCCCGAATGGATCTCGTACCTCTCGGACAATGCCCCCCCGGACTTTCCCGTCAACGAGACCACCGACATGCTCCCCTTCACCAACTGGGGAGTCTCCGCTGCCCTGTCCGTGGACGTCGAGCGCATGTACGGGTGCATCTTCGCGGGCGACGTCCTGTTCCCCGGCCTCGAGGTCGATGGCGTCAACGTCAAGGACTACTTGCAGGAGGCGTACGCCAACAGTTGGAAGAAGGTCGCCGAACGCGTGGCGGGTCTGCCCAACGTCATCGGCTACGACATCATGAACGAGCCCCAGGGCAACTTCATCATCCTCACGGCCCTCGCGGGAGCCATGGCCCTCGGCGTGCAAGACGGCGCCCGCCAGGCCTTGATCGACCTGATGGGCGAAGAGACGGGCGCCCTGATGTACGACGTCATCGTCGCGCTCCGGTTGCTCCCCCCCGATTCGGAGCCCGAAACGATGCGGCTCTGGGGCCTGGACAAGGTCGACGCGCTCGCCGTGCTGGGTCTCAACATCGGGTTCGATCGCACGTACCTGCGCCCCTTCTACAGCCGCGTCGGCCAGGCCATCCAGAGCGTCGACCCCCACGCCATCATCTGGATCGAGCCGTCGATGAACGCCACGAACATCCTGGGTACGGGAAACAGCGTGGGCGGCATGTGGGACACGAGCATGACCCATCCCGAGGGGATCCATCAGCTCGTGTTCGCGCCGCACGTGTACGCGGACATCTACCCGTTCATCGGTTTCAACCAGCCGCCCCGGGACCTGTCCGTGAGCGAGGTTCGACACCGGGACTACACCGAGAAGATCAGGGAGGTGCGCTCGCTGGCGGACTTCGCCCTGGGCAACGTGCCCGTCGTGTTCGGGGAGTTCGGCACGTACTTCAACTTCAACGGGATCGAAGCTTCCATCGAGAACGACTACGTCGTATCCGAGCACATCCTCGACAACTATTACGAGGGATTCGACGAGCTCTTCCAGAGCCGCATGCTGTGGTGCTACTCGGCCGAGAACGACTACCAGTACGGCGATCTCTGGAACAAGGAGGACTTCTCGATCATCGACCCCAACGGCCAGCCGCGTGGCGAGCGCTCCTGGTCCCGGCCTTACGCGCGATTCACCGCGGGCAAGCCGGTGTCCACCCACTTCTACTCGGACCTGCACTACTTCGACCCGGACAAGGGCAAGCAGATCCCGCTCCGGCAGTTCGAGGTCCGCTACAAGAGCAAGGAAACGAACGCGCCCACGGAGATCTTCGTGCCGCAGGTCCAGTACCCCGAAGGCTTCTACGTGTGGGTCTCCGACGGTCGGTGCTACTACGATCACCGGACGCGGGTTCTGTACCACTACCCGGAGCGCGACGACCCGGACGCGGAGCATTGGGTGAGGATGGCGCCCCCGCTCCCAGGGGAAGAGAACGAAGGGTGGAGTTACTTCTTTGATGGACCTCGGGTCGTCAAGCACTGAGGGAAGGCCTCGCGAACCATGATCAAGGCGCCAGTCGAACACGGATCTCGCGCACGACACCGCAGGGGCCGCACAGCCTGTCTGGGGATATCCCTGCTTCTGGTCTCGCCCGTTGCCTGGGCACAGCCGGCCGACCCTCCCCCTGACACTCCTCCCGCGGAGACTCCCGCGGAGACTCCCGCGGAGACTCCCGCGGACGCTCCCACCACCGACGTCGCCCCCGCGCCGGAAGCAGCCCCGGTTCCCGTCCCGCCTCCCCCATCGGAGTCTCCCCCGGCCGCTCCTGCAACAACGTTGTGGAACCTCACTATCCGGACAGGCCCCGCGGACGCGACGGTCCTCCACCAACCCGCCTCCTCCGAGCGACTTCCGCCCGTCGAGCCCGACCCGGGCGTGTGGAGCCGGCACGTCGAGCTGCGCGCAGACTTGCTGAACGTCTTTCTCTTTCGCAACGATTCCGACTTCGATCGATCCAAGCCGGTCTACGACGAAGATGGGCAGTCCGTGGGCGCCTTCGCGACGGTGTTCCGTCCGTTGCTGACCCTGCACGCAGCGCCCAACCTTCGTCTGAACTACGAGGCTGAGCTCGGTTTGAACTACTGGAGCAAGAACAACCCGGACCAGGAGGATCCACAGTCCCCCGACGTGTTCGTGCTCAAGCACCGCCAGGTGTACGCCGAAGGCGACGTGGCCCAGAACCAGATAGGGTTCCGCGTCGGGTACCAGTTCTTCTCCGACCCCACGGAGTTGTTCCTCGGCCACTGGATCGGCGCCGCCAGCGCCTGGTACACCCCCGACAAGAACACCCGCATCGGCGCCTTCGTGGGCCAGGTTCCCGACCAGACCTACGAGGGAATCCACGTCGAGGAGAACAACTTCAAGCGCGACATCTTCGTGTTCGGACCTCGGGCCGACTTCGAGCTCGACCGAGACACGCACCTGTCCACCGCCATCGTCGGACTCTACGACACGCACCTCGTGGATCGAAGGCGCTGGGTGGCGGCCCCCGCCGCTCGGCTCGACGTCGACTCGGGAGGTTTGTCCCTTTCCTTCGACGGCGTGATGCAACTGGGCAAGGACCAGCAGGCCGCCCTCGGCAATGCGGATCAGACGATCTTCGCCTGGGCCGTCCAAGCCCATGGGTCGCTCGAAACCCACCCCGCCCTCTTCGACGTGAACGCTCTCGTCCTGTCCTCGGACGACGCGAAGGACGGCAACGAGAACAACGGAACCTTCCTGTACTCGAGCCGATCCCGCAGCGCGACGATCTTGTTGACGGAAGACGAGACGCGCAACTGGTACGACCAACTCGATCGCAGAGCGGGGGCGTACCGAGGCGGCTTCTGGGAGCACCGGGCTGGGCTCGTCGTGGCGGACATCAAGGCGACCTGGGTGGTGAGCGAGGTCTTTCGTCCGGCCTTGGTCCTCGGCGGCGCCGCCGTCCTGCAGAAGCACAATGCGCTGAACCACAACTTCGTCGGCGTGGAGTCAGACCTCGACCTCGAGTTCCGCGCCTCGGAGAGCCTCTCCGCCCATCTCGTGGGAGGAGCCTTGATCCCCGGCAAGGCCGCCTCCGCCCTCGTCAACCGGATCGATCGCACGGCCACCGACCCCATCTTCGCGATCCAGGCCTCGATGCTCGCCCACTACTGAACCGCAGCCTTCTGGTCCCAGAATCAAGCACTTCTCGAAGAACGTGCTTGGGTTCGAACCATCCGAGCCGAAGGCGAGCCGTTTTGGGGTGAGCCGCGATGAGCGCGGCGAGGGGGCTTTGCGAAAGCCCCCTTAGAAAGAACGCGGGTCCGCGCAGCAGCGGAAGCCCGTCGAGTAGTCACGCTGGTTTCGGCTGGGCTCGTCCGGATGATAACCGTGCGCCACGTTCCTGGCGTCGCAGCCCTCGACGTTCTTGCCCTGCCCCATGTAGTGGTCGCCCAGGGCGATGGCGTTGCCCTCGCGCTTCCCGTCCTCGACGAGGTCCGCCACCCACTCCTGCAGATTGCCTACCATGTCGAACACGCCGTACGCGTTCGTGCACTGGACGTAGTGGCCGGTGGTGGCGAGGCCGCCCGGAAACTGGTTGATGCGCGGGTCGTTCATCTCCTGCGTGGTCCACTTCGCGTCGGGGTAGAGGTACAGCACGAGGTGCTCGTTGTCGGGGAATCTATGCGTGTTGCATCGCCCTTCGACGCGATGGTTCGTGCCATAGGGAAACATTGCCGCCTTCGGTCCGCGACACGCGGACTGCCACTCCTCGACGGTGCACAGACGGAATCCCGCGTTGCGACACGCAAGCTCGGCCTGGTCCCGTCCCACGTACCCCTGAGGCACGACACCAGGAAATGCCTTGGCGTACATCCCGCCCATCTCGCGAGGAAACGGTGGGACCCGAAAGGGATCGTGGAGCTGCCCGTTCTCGTGAAACATCTGCGCTTCCCAACGGTGAATGCAGAAGCGCGACGTGGGCACGAGAATCATCGAGGGGGGGCAACGGTCCTTCGGCACCTCGAGGGCGGAGATCGTAGACGGTGGGCGAACCGGAGCCATCGTCGGAGCGACGGCAGACTCCTCGGGTAACGCATGCGCCGCGACCGAACGTCCCACGGGATCCCGGTCGTCGCAGGATGGGACGAGGCTCAGCACCAAGACCACCGCCAACGAGAGATGAGCCGGCTGCATGGTCCGGAATGGCAGCCGCGAGGTTCGAGACGCTGAAGACATGCGATGCGCATGATGCCACCGCCCCTGGGTCGATCCAAGGGCGGTGCCGGCGGGAGGGAGGGCCCCCATCCCAGCCGGCTCGGCAGCCTCGGGGGAAGGAGCCCTCTCACGCACCACGCACCGAATGGGTGGCAGAGCACCTCGCTATTCGTGGAGCAAGATCCGGAGGACTCACTCCGGATCGGGGCGGCATGGGGGATGGTGGTGGGTCAGGGCAGGCAGGCGAAGCCGGCGCCGGCAACTTGGCAGGTCAGGGTCCCGAAGTCGTCGCAGACGTCGGCGTTCCACGAGCAATCGACGAGGCAAGCGCCGCCGGCACAGACGAGGTTGTGCTCGACGTTCCCGCCCAGCGCTGAATTGCATCGCGGCTCGGCTACACGGCAAGGGCCGCCCGGATAGCTTCCCGTGGGCAGGCACGCGTTGCCTGACGCACAGCTCATACCGGTCGGGCACACCCCGGACTGGCAGGCGATCACGCAAGCGTGCGTGTAGATGTCGTCGCACGTCAGCGCCGCGTTGACGGCGGGACAGATTGTGTCCCCGCCCGCCGCATCGGCGCAGGAAACGAGGCATGTTCCCGACACGCAGGCCATCGCGAGGGCCCCGTAGGTGCCGCAGTTGCTTCCCTCCGCACAAGGCGAACCCGGGAAGCTTCCCTTCGGCAAGCATGCGTTCTGGCTCTCGAGGCACGCGTACCGGTTGTCCGCGCAGGTGCTGCCGGCACCACAGGGCTGCACGCACACGTGATTCGCCTCGATGCAGGTCAGACCGACGGGAGCACAGTTTGCGTCCGTATCGCAGGGGACCACGCACGTGTTGTTCGCACAGGTCATCGCGATCGTGCCGTAGGTACCGCAGGCGTTGCCCGCGCACGCACTGCCGGGGAAGGCCCCGTTGGGCAGGCAGGCGTTCTGCGCCCCCGTCTTCGTCCCCGCGGGCTCGAGGCAGGAGAACCCCGTCGGGCAGAGCCCACCCACGCAAGCGAACACGCACGAGCCAGCGCCCGTGGCGGAGTTCGTCGGCATGCAGGTGAGGCCAGCGTTCACGGCCTGACAGAGCAGGTCGCCTGTCTGGGGCTGCAAGTCGTTGCAGTCCACGACACAGCTGCCGTTCAAGCAAGTCTGCGTGAGGCTCCCGAGTGGGTCACACAGGTTGCTTGCGTTGCACGGGCCGCCTGGGAAGGCGCCCGCGGGTAGGCAGACGCCCTCGGAGACGAGGCACGCCATGCCGGTCGTGGGGTACCCGCACTCCGCGTGGGTGGTGCAAGCCTGGAAGCACGCGCCGCGGTCCTCGTAGCAGGCTAGGGCCGCGTTGAACGTACTGCAGTCCGTGTCCTCGTGGCACGTCAGCAGACACGTCCCCGACGCAGAGGTCGAGGACGCGAAGCAGGCGAGATCGTAGGCATCAGCGCCGCCCAGGTCGATGTCGCACTCGTCGCCCACCGTGGTCCTGCAGGGGCTTCCCGGGAATGCGCCGGTCGGCAGGCACGCCTTCTCACCGAACGCGTCGAAGCAGGACAACGACTTTCCTCCGACCGAGGGACAGGCGAACCCGGGGGCAGCTCCGCAAGGCGGCACGCACGCGTCGAGCGACTTCTCCTCGCACGTCAATGCGGTGCCGAGGGCCGTTCCAAGGGCCACGCACAGCGTGTCCCCTCCCGTGGCGCAATCGATGAGACACGATCCCCCGAGGCACTTCAGGTTGCTCCCCATCCCGTCGAAGTTGGTGGCGCACGCAACACCGTCGCCGCAAGGACTCCCCGGGAACGCGCCGGCAGGCAGGCACGCCATGTTGTTCATCTCACACGCGTAACCGTCGTCGCAAGCCAGGGTGCCGGGTTCGCACTTCCGAACGCACAGCCCTTGGGACTCGACGCACGTGAGCGCCGAAGACACGGCCTCGCATTCGGCGTCAACAGAGCACGTGGGAACACAGAACGACGCGCCGCCGCTCGTGTAGCACTCCTGCTCGATGGGGCCGATGGGCGAGCACCACGGGTCCGTGTGCGTGGCATCGCCGGGCCGGCAGGGGCTACCGGGGAACGATCCGGTGGGCAGGCAGACGTTGTCCGTGTCGAAGCAGCTCGAGCCCGTACCGCACGTTCCGCCTGGTCCGCAGGCCGGCATGCACGCGCCGAAGCTGTCCGCGCAGGCGAGTCCGGGGTGGAGGGTCTCACATTCCGTATCCCCCGCCGCCCCTTCCGAACACGATGACAGGCAGAGCCCGCCCACGCAGGTCGTGTCGGCTTCGGTACACGTACCGCTCGGGCAGACATCTGGGGGTCTGCAGTAGGAGAGGTCGTCGTGCTGGTCCTCGCACGTGGCTCCCGCAGGACACTGCGCGTTGGTCGTGCAGGGGGGCGGCACGCACACGCCATCCGGAGACCCTGCCCCCATGGGCTGGCATACCTCCGATTCCTTGCACCCGTCCGGGTCCTCGCAACCCACGAAGCAGTACCCGCCCGTAGGAGAGACGCTCGTGGAGAAGCATACCGAATCGGTGGGACACGACGGCGCAGTCGGGTCGCACGAGGCAGGAGGGACACACATGCCCGATGTGGTTTCGCACACCCCCCCCGCAGGACAGTCCGCGGCCACCGTGCATTTCGGCGCACAGATACCGGCGAGCGGGTCCGTGCTCAACGGCTGGCAGACGTATCCGTCGCGACAGACGTCGGCCCCCGGGTCACAGTGAGCGAAGCACGCCATGAGCCCGCTGGTCGCAACACAGGTCGCCCCGGCCGGGCAAGGCGAGTTCTCCCCGCACCCCAACTTGGTGCAGTATCCCCCCACCATCCGCGGGTTCAGCGCCGTGGTCGCACAAAAGTTCGTCTCGCAATCCGCCGCCTTCTCGCAAGCCGCACCGACCGGGAACTTCTGGGGCTCGACGTCGACCGTGCCCGCGTCGTCCGGCACGCACTCCCCGTCGTCCAGGTGGGTCCCAGGACCGCAGGTGACCGTCCCGGCCTCCGACCCGTCGGCCACGCAAACGCCGTTCACTTCCTTGGTGCCCGGCCCGCACGACAACGACGTGTCGATTCCCCCATCGGGAGCTGCGTTCGGTACGCACTTGCCACCGCTTGCGTGGGTGCCCGACCCGCACGTCAAGCCCGTGGTCGGGTCGTCCTCGTCGTCACCGCAACCCCAGACAGCGATCCCAAGGATCCCTGCGCACAAGGCGATTCCGCCCTTTCGCCACCACGCTCTCATGTCTACCTCCCTTGGCCGGGCCCACGCGTGCCGACAGGCATCCGGACCCGACCTTCCATGGGTATCGCGACGCGCAATCGTTCGTCAACCACTACGGTTCACGGAAGAGTGAATTACCAGCCCATCCAGATGCACGCGACTCGCTTTCTCTTCGTTCTTCGCAAACGTTGGAGACGACGACGGACTCGGCCTACCGAGGAGTCAGCGCGCCGAAGGAACCGAGAAGGGCTTGGTCGTCGGACGTCGTCCTTTTGCAAGCGCCGACACACCCGCGCTATACGCCAGAAAGGAGCTGCCCATGAGACACGTCCAAACGAGACCCCCTTCGTTTCCCGAGGTCGCCTTCGATCAATCCTTGCCGTGGGACGAGGCCAAACGATGGCAAGTCGTCTGCGGTGATCGGGATCACTGGCGCGTCGGCATGTACTCCCCGGAGGAGACTTCGCCGGACCAGCTACCTGAGCTGGAGCGCCACGACTGTCCGGAGCTGTTCGTGCTCTTGCGCGGCAGCTTGACCCTGCTGATCGCAGACGGACCCACCGTTCGAGAACTTCCCTTGCAGGCTGGGGTTCCGGTCCTCGTCACGGCCCCGCACGCCGGCTTCTGTCCGCTCGGGCCCCACTCCGGTGTGGCCTTGGTGGTCGAGCGCGACGCCTTCGACACGGAGTACCGCGAGCAGCAGGCGTGGGTGCGTCCATGATCGACGCGTTCCGTCGGGCGTTGGGTCGGGACCCCGTCGTGCTGGCAGACGCGGGAGGCCGTGTGAACCTCATCGGGGAGCACACGGATTACCACGAAGGGTTCGTGCTTCCCGCTGCCATCAGCCTGCGAACCCAGGTGGCGGCGTCGCCAAGAGAAGACGGCGTGCTGCGCATCCTGTCGGAGCAAGCGGGCGCGGAGGTTCTGTCCTCGGTAGGAGAGCTGCAGCCTCCCACGACCGTGGGCTGGCAAGCATACGTGCTCGGACCGTTCTGGGTGCTTCGCGAAGAAGGCTTCGATGTGCGGGGTGCGGACGTCTTCATCCGGTCCAACGTCCCGTTCGGCGGTGGCTTGTCTTCGTCGGCTGCGGTGGAGGTCGCGCTGGTCGGCCTCGCGGCTCACCTCGCGGGTCGTGCGGTGGAGGCCGTGGAAGCTGCTCGCCTTGCGCGCAAGGCAGAGAATGACTTCTGCCACGTGCCGTGCGGCGCCATGGACCAGATGGCGAGCGCCTGCGGGCGCGACAACCACGCGATCCTCCTCGACTGCCGAACGCTTCGTGCCGAGCTCGTACCGCTGCCCCCCTCCTGGGCCATCGTCGTGGCGGACTCGGGCGTGAAGCACTCCGTGGCCGGGGCGGAGTACGCACGGCGCCAACAGGAATGCGCAGAAGGCATGGCCGCCTTGCAGTCCCGACAACCCGACCTGCGGTCGGCGCGGGACCTGACGCTGGACGTGCTGGAGGAGGGACGCTCGCGGATGCCCGAGGTCTCGTACCGTCGACTGCGTCACGTGGTGACCGAGAACGCACGGGTGCTCTCCGCTCGGGACGCGCTCGCGTCCGCGGATACAGTTCGCGCGGGCGAGTTGCTGGGGGCGTCGCACGCGAGTCTCGCGTCGGACTACGAGGTATCTTGCCCTGAGCTCGACGTCCTCGTCGAAATCGGATCGGGCGTGTCGGGGGTCATCGGGTCGCGACTCACGGGGGCGGGATGGGGCGGAAACACAGTGAATCTCGTGTTGGAAGGGGCCGCCGAGCGCGCCTGTGCGGAGATCCAGGAGCGGTACGAACGGCGCACGGGGCGTCGAACGGTCGTGCGCGTGGTCAGGGCGTCCCGGGGACTAACCGTCACGCCGCTGGAGTGAACGGCACAAATAGTTCGCGTGGGCCCCTGGCGAACCCCGAAACCCATCCCTATACTCCGCCCGCCGCCGGGTCGATCCCGGAAGCGCGTTCATCCCGCCAGACGGGAATCCGGCAACAAGAGGTTCTCTTCATGATTACGCTCACGGAAAAGGCTGCGGAAAAGGTCAAGGAGATCGCCGAGGCGGAGAGCCTCAAGGGGCAAGGTCTCCGCCTGCGTGTCGTCGGAGGTGGCTGCTCCGGCTTCACTTATGACCTGTACTTCGACGAGGAAGCCGGAGAGATGGACGAGACGTTCGAGTCCAACGGCGTGCAGCTGTACGTGGACCCCATGAGCTACCAGTACCTGGACGGCACCGAGATCGACTACGTCGAGACGCTCTCGGGCTCGGGGTTCAAGTTCAACAACCCCAACATCCAGGGAACGTGCGGCTGCGGTTCGTCCTTCTCGGTCTGACCTCCCTCCCATCGCCCTGCCCTTCGACCGCAAGCGGCGACATGGTTCCCTCCCACCCGTCGTGGTAGTTTCCGCCTCGGAAAGGGAGTGACATGTCTTCGAAGATCTTGTTCGTCGTGTTCTCTGAAGAGCCCTGCCGTCGCAACCACGCGTTCCGGTACGCGCTCGATCTGCACCGCAAGGGTCACGTCCCGCGCATCATTCTGGAAGGCGCAGCTACGGGGAGCCTTCGCGAGCTGAGCGACCCGAGCTCTGACTTCGCGTCGCTGTTCCTGGAAGCCGAGCGTCTTGGCCTGATCGCGGGCGCGTGCCGGGCGGCGTCGCATGGTTGCAAGAGCGAGGACGAGAGCCGCAACGTGGTGCGGGTGGCGGAGTCCCGCGGGATCGCGTTGCTGGACGAGGCAGACGGACACGCCAGCCTCGAGCCCTTCGTGCGCGAGGGGTACCAGGTGGTCGTATTCTGAGCCATCGCGCGCGCCACCCTCGAACCCAGCCACCCACGAAGCCACCTTGATTCGTGGTCATGGCGGCGAGATCCTCCTATCATCTCCCGGCAGATCGTGACGAGCCAGCCCCAGCTTCCAACCGACCCGGGATCGACTCCTCCTCGCCCCCGCCTGTCATCGGTCTCCGCAGCCCCGCTGCTCAGCCCTATCCGCATCGCCCGATCCCTCTCCGTCGAACCCGGCGAGGAGCGACGAACCGCACTGCTCTTCGTGCTCCTGTTCCTCGCCTCCATGGTCTTCGTCATGGGGCGCACAGCCAGGGACGCGCTGTTCCTCACGCAGTTCCCCGTCACCTGGATCGCGTACATGTGGGTCGCCTACGGCATCGTGTCGTCCGTGGCAGCCGTCGGCTACGGCTGGGTCTCCACACGCGTCTCGCGCGAACGGCTCGCCATCGTCTTCGCGCTTCTCTCCGCCGTGTCCTACCTCGCAATCCGCTGGGCCGTCGGAGCCGACCTTGGATGGGCCATTGCGTTCTTCTACGTGTGGGCCGAGGTCATCGCCAACCTCTTCGTGCTGCAAGCGTGGGCCATCACCAACGACCTGCATGACCCGCGAAGCGGCCGGAGACTCTTCAGCTTGATCGGTGCGGGACGCATCGTTGGCATGCTCCTCAGCGGCTTCATCACCGGTGGCATCGTGCGCGTCATCGGCACCGCCAACCTGATCGTCGTCATCGCGGGAATCATGCTTGCCTTCGCCGCGCTGGTTCGCCTCATCGGCTCTCGCTACAAGCTCGCGAGGCCGAAGAAGGGAACGAAGCCGACCGGAGAGCCTGCCCCCTCCCTGCGACGCCACAGGACCTACACGATCCTGCTGTCGGTCATGCTCCTCACGGCCTTCCTCGCCCTCACCATCGGCGACTACCAGTTCAAGGCCATCGCCAAGATCTCGTTCCCGGACCGGGACGACCTCGCCGAGTACATGGCCGGCTTCTACGCCGCCGTGGGCGCCATCGCCTTCGTCTTTCAGGTCTCCCTCACCCCACGGATCCTCAAGCACCTCGGCGTCGTCCCAGCGCTCCTCGCCATGCCCGCGGCGTTCCTCGGCAGCACCATCGCCTTGCTCTTCTGGCCCGTCCTCCCCGTCGGGACCGTCCTGAAGCTGAGCGACAACGGTCTGCAGTACACGATCCACGACGCGACCATGCAGCTGCTGTACTTCGCGTACCCCCCGACGCTGCGCACGCGCGTGCGCGCCATTCTGGAAGCGATGGTCAAGCCCATGGGCTACTCCCTGGGCGGTGTCGTGCTCATCTTCCTCTCCCCGGTTCCCTTCGCAGGAGAACCCGCGACGGAGCTGGCAACTCGGATCGCGCAGGTCGGCGTCGTCTCTCTCGGCCTCGGCATCGCCTGGGTGGGAGTCGTCCCCTTCGTGCGCCGCGCCTATGTGGACGCCCTGCGCCGTGCGCTCGTGCGCCGGCAGTCCGACCTGAGCCTGGAGATGGACGTGCAGCTGGACGCGTCCATGGAGCGAGTGCTTCGAGAGACCCTTCGGTCCGGTGCCCCCGCCCAAGTGACGTTCGCCTTCGAGCGACTCGTCATGAGCGCGCCCGACACGGCGCGGGAAGAGCTACCTCGCCTGATCGCACACGAGAGCCCCATGGTGCGGGCCTTCAGCGTCGAGCAGATCGCACGGCTTGATCCCGAGCAAGCGGCAAACCTCGCGCGCGCACAGCTCGCCGACCCGGACCCCGACGTCCGGTGTGCTGCCATCGCAACCCTCGGGTCGGTTCGACAGGAAGATGCCGTCGACGAGATCGAGCACTTCGCGTACGACGATGCACACCCCCGGCTGCGCAACGGCGCCCTCGTAGCCCTGATTTCCCACGGTGGCTTGCCGGGCGTCCTGGCGGGTGGGGCGCGACTCCAGCAGATGATCCACAGCAACGACGAGAACTTGCGTGTGGAAGCGGCCATCGTGCTGGGAAGCGTGGGGTTGCCCGGTCTGGCACGGACGCTCAAGCCGCTGTTGCGCGACGAGTCCCCCGTGGTTCGCAGGGCCGCCGCGACGGCCGCGCGAGGGTGCGCCAGCGTCAGCTTGCTCGGACCGATGCTCGACGCCATGTCCGAGCGGTCCCTCATCAAGCCGTTGATCGCCGCTACGGTTGCGGTGGGGCCGAACGCCATCCCTGAGCTCACGCACCGACTTCATAGCGAAGACACCCCGAGGCTCGTGCGGCTCAACATTCCCCGCGTGCTCCACGGCCTCGGTACGCTGGAGGCGCTCGAAGTGCTTCGGGGCTGCTTCGCTACCGCCGACGAAGGCGTGCGGCAGAAGTGTCTCGCGAGCGCGTCCCGATTGCGCGAGGAGCTGCAAGCGCCGGCCCTTCCCGCACACAAGCTCAAGCCGTGGATCGACCGCGAGATTTCCGACCACGCGGCCATGCGCAACGGCTACCTGCTCATCCGACCCTGGCTCGCGCGGCCTTTGCTCGACCGGCAAATGCAGCTCGAGCTCCGCGGCCACATCGTGCGCATCATGCGTCTGTGCGAACAGGCCTACCCGCGCTTGCAGGTCGCCGCGGCCCGCAGCGGGATCTTCTCCAAGGACGCCATCCGACGCGCCAACGCCCTCGAGGTGCTCGACAACGTCCTCGATCGGGACCACCGCCTCGCCATCGTCGACATCGTGGACCGGTTCGCAACCGAGTGCGCGTTCAGCAAGCGCCCGAAGCGCCCCAATACCCCCGTGCCCGACAAGGCCACGCGCTGGTTCCGGGAACGCATGGCGCTGCCCGGACACTACCGCCGCTCCTTGCTCTTCGAGTCCGTCGGCCACAACCATGTGTGCGAGCTGGCCGACGCAGCCCTCGCGTACACGCGTCGCTCCAACCCGTTCATGCGCGAGAACGCGCTCATCGCCCTCGCCGCATGCCAGCCACCCGGCTGGAAGGAACACATGGATCGCGCCATGGACGACGAGGACCTGGTCGTCCGCGCCTACGCCACCTATGTCATCCAGACCGGCCTGGCGGGCCTGGACCCGGGGGACGAGATGTACACCACCGTCGAGAAGATCCTCTACTTGCAGGGCGTTTCCTTGTTCTCGGACGTGCCGGGCAACGAGCTCATGCCGCTGGCGATGCGTGCACAAGTCATCCGGCTTGGCCCCGGCGACGTCGTGTTCCGCGAAGGTGACCCCGGAGATTCTCTGTTCGTGGTGTTTCACGGCCAGATCGCGCTGCAAGCGGGCGGGCGTGCCCTGGCGGTGCTCGGGGAAGGGGAAGTCGTGGGCGAGCTCGCCATGCTCGACGAAGCCCCCAGGAATGTCACGGCCTCCGCCGTGGGCGAGGCGGACGTGTTGCGCGTGTCCACCGAGGACTTCCGCAACGCCGTGCAGGACACGACCGAGTTCGCCAACCGCGTCATCTCCGTGCTCGCGAAACGCCTCCGAGACCTGATGGGCCACGCCGACGTCGTGACAACCGACGAGACCGGGCGCAAGACGGCGCTGTAAGTCAGTTTGTTGGGTGTTACGGCACCCGACGGGCCACGAACGGCAAGAGATCCTTCTGCTCCGCCGTAGTCTGCTCCCCCGTCGCCAGGCTCACGTCCACCTTCGTGCCACGCACGCCGTCGACCCGGACGATCCGCCAGGTCTGCTCGCCGGGCGTAGGTCGTAGGCACGCGTACCCCCCCGGCGACAGACTCGCGTCAACCGGCGGCTCCGGCCACACGTCCTCGGGAGCCACCGCTCGCGCCTTCTCCCCGCCCGACGACTGCACGAGCAGAAGCGTGGGACGCGCTTCCGACACGGTCGCCGCCACATAGCTGCTCCCATTGCGGACGATCACCCCTTCGCCCGCTCGCGGCTTCCACTCCGGCGGACGGTACAACGTACCCACTCCCTGCGCCCCCTGCGCGAAGGCTCGGGCTCGTTCCACGCGCGCGAACGCGTGCTCGAGGTTGAGCTTGGTCAACGCCGTCGGGACGAGCAACTCCGTGGGAGCGAGCGTTGCCTTCTCCCCTTTGTCGTCGGTCACGGACAGCTCGGTGGGCGAGGAGACCTCCACCCGACAGCCCCGCCAGCGGCCGGACCCCGCGTGACAGATAGCCAACTCGCCTGCTTTCCAGGCCGTCTTGGCCGTGCCTCCCAAGCGGTACACGTTGGCGCCATCCACCTCACGACTCTGCTCGCCGTCTTGCTCGACGAGGGTCAAGGCCTCGCGCCCAACCGCCGTCACCGTGCCTTCCACGAAGGACGCGCTCGCATACTCGGCCACCACGCGGTCACCCGGCGCCACCGTCTCTGGAACCGGGAGGGACGCGGCCGGGGCCGGCGCACCCCCATCCCCCGAGCACATCGAACACCCGGCCGAGAGGGCCGAGGACAAGACCAGCGGGAGGAAGAGAAACCGATCCAATGTCATGGGAAATCAGATGCGCGAGAGATCAATCTAGGCGGCGACCCCCTGGCAGGACAAGGTGTTTTCTGCGATCGCGTCGGCGGATCGGGCGATAGGACCGACGATCACCGTGGAGAACGTGCGCCGCCAGCGTCAAACGGGGCAACCGCGACCCCTCCTGGGCGGAGGGGAACGTCGTTCGAAGCGGCATGGGTCGGAGCGGTCGTCCCGGCAGGCGCCGGGATCGCCCCGGCGTCGAACGCAGGAGCCACGTCGCCCGCCATGCCCACGCCGGGTCGGTCGCACCCACCCACGAACGCCACCGCGAGAGCTAACCCCACGCAGCGGGGATAGCTCGGTTGGGGTTTGGCAGGGCGTGGCGTCGCAGGCTTGCGCGAGAGAGGGTCCCTTCGTATTCCACCACGCGGGCCAGGAGTTCCGGGTGGACTATGTGCCGGGCGACTCGCGCTCGGGCATGTTTGGAGGCAACTCCAACTGGCGAGGCCCGGTGTGGATGCCCGTCAATTTCCTCCTCATCCGGGCGCTCGTCATGCTCTACAGCTACTATGGCGACTCTTTCACCGTGGAGTGCCCAACCGGATCGGGCAAACACATGAACTTGTTCGAGGTGTCCAACGAGATCTCCCGCCGCCAGATGGCCATCTTCCTCCGCGACGGCACCGGTCGTCGGCCGGTGTACGGCGGCGCCCAGAAGCACCAAGACGACCCCCACTGGCGAGATCTGATCCTGTTCTACGAATACTTTCACGGTGACAACGGCGCCGGGATCGGCGCCAGCCACCAGACCGGTTGGACCGGTTGCATCGCCCGGCTCATCCAGACATCGGGGTTCGTCACCCCGGAGTACGTGCTGAATCGCGAGAACGTGGGGGACTTCTCGACCTACAGCGAGACCTAAACAGAAGGCCGGGCTACTACCGCACGCACGCTCCGAGCCGCCGCTCCAGCACGCGCCAGCGCACCTCCTGCAGCCCCGGTTGCGCCTTCCAACGCGCCATGACCTTACGCGCGGTCGCCTCGTCCCGCTGAGCACAGGCCGTGATGATGCGCAGCCGCAGCGCCTCTCGCATGATCCGCGGCTCACCCAGATCCCGCTCCATCGCCCAGTCCAGAAACTCCGACGCCTCCGGCCACGACCCCGCATTCACCAGCCCGCGACCGATCAGGTACGCAGGCAAGCCGTCGCCAGGCACTTCCACCATCCACCTGCCCAGGAGCGCAAACGCGAGCCGAGGGTCCGGACCGCGCCCGTCCTCCCCCAGCAACAACGCGCGCACAGCCCTCCCCTCGAACGGGTTGCGCGCCCCCCGGAGCTTCACGTCCAGCGTCCGGAGCTGATCCTCGTTCACGACCTTGTCCAGCAGCCGTGTGTAAATCTCTTCGGCCTTCGCGCCGTTGCCCTGCGACAGGTGCAGATCCGCCAAGGCCTCCTGCGCCCGAAGTCGCGTCGTCTCAGGAAGCATCGCGTCGTCCGCGATGGCCCGCCAGCGCCCCCTCGCCTCTTCCACACCCTCCACACGCACGCTGCACGAAGCGAGGTTCAGGCGCGACCGCGGGTGCACCGGGTCGAGCCCCACCGCACGCTCGAACAGCATCGTCGCCGTGGTGCAATCGCCCTGAGACGCGAGCCCCTGCCCTTCTTCGTTGAACGCATCGACGGCATGAGGGCAGCTGCGCTGGAACACCCCCGGCCGGTCGAACCTCGCCTTCGCATACGCGAGCTCAGCCTCCGAGATCTCGAAGCTCTCGAGGTCCTTTCGCCAAGCCACTTCCAGTAGCCCCAACCCTTCGCCCGCGACCGCGTCCAGACTGTCCCCGCCATACCAGCGACGCACCGCCTCCATGCCGTGCTTGTCCGCCACCCACTGCACGAACGCGCCAGCCACGGTGTACGCCATGGAGGAGTTCTTCCCGAGGAAGCCGAGCGCGAACACGCCGTCCAGGGGCGGAAGCACGTCCAGCTTCAGCATCGCGGAAGACCACTGCTGGGGAGTCAGAACGTCGTCGTCCGGGGAGCCTGCCACGGCGAT
Source organism: uncultured Polyangiaceae bacterium (assembly GCA_964488865.1). Lineage (GTDB taxonomy): Bacteria > Myxococcota_A > Polyangia > Polyangiales > Polyangiaceae > MWCO01. Next base: position 26,972 of record CAZAWR010000006.1, read on the forward strand.
CCCCTCGATCAACCCGGGGTCGGGCAACCAGCCACCGAAGTCCCCGGCGATGCGAAACGGACCCCGCCCGAACGTCCCCGCCAGCACGTGCGCGAGCTCGTGCCCCAGGATCGGGTGAGGATACTCGTCCAGGTGCACGTACACTTCCTTGCGCCAGGGCTTGGCCACCGACGTGCCCCCCGCGCCGGTAAGCTCCCTCTTCTGGCCTGGGTTCGCGAACATGTACACCCGAACGCGCGGCGCCGACTCGACGCCGAGGGCGGCGATGACCTGACGCGACTGGGTCGAGCAATCGTGCAGCAGCAGCTTCGCGGTCGACGCGTCCAGGGCACGCGGGTAGATGAGCTCACAGCGCTCGTCGAGCACGGTGGCCCCGAGCGTGTCCGCGATGGAGTCGGCCGTGTGCCAGTGACCGAGCCGGCTGCCCTCGGCCGTCACGATCAAGCTGGTGACTGCGGCCGCCGCGGTCATCCACAGCACGCCCGGATGGCGAGTATGGGAGAAACGCAGGCGCCCGGCGTCATTGCGGGTGATGAAGAAGGCGGCGCCGCCCACCGCAACCACGGTGGCCGCACTGCCCGCGCGATAGGTCAACAGCGTGAAGAGCGAGTCGGTGACGTCGGTGTCGTAGATCGTGCCCGAGAAGAACCCGAAGAAGGGGTCGTAGGCGAACACCATCGGGCTCGTGTAGAAGCGGAAGAGGCTGAGGACGACGCCGACGAAGGGACCGAGGAGGGACAGGGCGAGGAGGAGGGTCACGCGCAGGCGCCTGGACAGGGAGAACGGGACGACCTGGCCGAGGACGAAGCCCCAGCACGCCCCCATGACGGACCCGATGGCCGGGCCGAGCGCAAAGATTGCCAGGCCCGAGCCGGCGTCGCAGAACCCGGCGCGCAGCCCGTGAATCAACGTGACCACGAGCGCGACGACGGAGAGCATCAAGGCGCCCTCGAGCCCGCGCACGAAGGCCGCACTGGGCAGAATCGACGCGTCCTTGCCCCCGAGCGCCGCGACGATGGCAGCGAGGGAGGGCAGCACGAGCCCTGCGGCCAGGGCCGATTCGTAGCCGGGACCGCCAAAGAGGGGGAGGAAGCCGGTCGCCAGCAGCGCAGCGAACGCGACGGCGGAGCACGCGAGCAGGGGCGGCGATCGGTAGAGAGGGGGCATGGGACTCAAGCAAGCCCTATCCTCCACGGAACGCGACGGCAAGGGAAGGGCTGTGCACAAAACACCTCCGCCAACACAACAAAACCATCTGCGCCTCTCCGCGGAATCTGCGGCCCCCACGCCCGTCTGCTACCCTGGCCTCGAGGTGTCATGCGTCCTTCTGCTGCCTTCCCCCTCTTGTTCGCTTGTTCCTTGGTTGCGCTGCCTGGGTGCGGTGACGACCAGACCGACGTCGGCATCAACACCGACGCCGGAACCGACAGCCCCTCAGGGAACGACGGCTCCCCCGACGACGCCGCCCATGACATCTTGGTCATCCCCGACGGCGAGCCGACCGACGCGGAGTGCGTCGGCGACGCGTGCGGCGATGCAGCGCCCGAGCCCGCTTGCGGCGACGGCCGCCTCGACCCCGGTGAGGCTTGCGACGACGCCAACGCGGAGTCCGGAGACGGCTGCTCCGGTGACTGCGGCGCCGTGGAGAACGGCTTTGCCTGCTCCGTTCCCGGCGAGAAGTGCGTGTCGACCGTGGTGTGCGGCGACGCCAAGGTGACCGGGACCGAGACCTGCGACGACGGCAACGCCTTGCCCGAGGATGGGTGCGATGCGACCTGCACCGTCGAGGCCGGGTGGGTCTGTCCGGTCATCGGGGTGGCGTGCGAGGCCGCGATGTGCGGCGACGGGATCATCGCCGGCAACGAGCAGTGCGAGGACGGCAACGCGCCTCCCGCCCCGAACGACGGGTGCGACGAGAACTGCCTGTTCGAGGCCGGGTACAAGTGCGAGACGCCGGGCCAACCCTGCGAGCCGACGGTGTGCAACGACGGGGTCCACGAAGGCACGGAGGCTTGTGACGACGGCAACAACGACATGGGCGACGGGTGCACGCCGTTCTGCGTGCTCGAGCCGGACTGCAGCGCGGGCCCCTGCACGTCGCGGTGCGGCGACGGATTCATCCTTCCTGGCGACGCCAACGAGGCCTGTGACGACGGCAACAACCAGTCGGGGGATGGGTGCTCGGCCACGTGCGAGGTGGAGTCTGGGTTCACCTGCGCGCCGGAGGTGTCGAGCGCGGGGTCGACGTTGGAGCTACCGATCGTGCTGCGGGACTTCCAGACGAGCCACCCGGACATGGAGGGGAACCTGGGGGTGGACCTCGGCATCGTGGAGCAACAACTCGGCGCCGATCGGAAGCCCCAATATGCGCACGGCGCCAATGCCACGGCGACGGTGAACAGCCAGACGACGTTCGATCAGTGGTATCGCGACGTCCCCGGCGTGAACGCGACGGCGTTGCAGACGCTCGTGTTCTCGCAGCTCGGGTCCGGGGAGTACCAGTACAACAACGGCAACTTCTTCCCCCTCGATGGGCTGCTGTTCGGCAACGAGGGCAACGCCCACAACTTCCACTTCACGAGCGAGGTGCGTTACTGGTTCGAGTACGAGGGTGACGAACAGCTCGCGTTCACGGGCGACGACGACGTGTGGGTGTTCGTGGCGGGACAGTTGGCGGTGGACCTGGGGGGCGTGCACGGCGCGATGTCGGGACAGGTGACGCTGGACGCCGCGGCCGCGGCCACGTTCGGGCTCACGGTGGGCCAGGTCTACGAGATCGTCGTGTTTCAGGCCGAGCGGCACACCACCCAGTCGAACTACCGCCTCACGCTGTCCAACTTCAACAGCGTGAAGAGCAAGTGCGACTGGCTGTGCGGCGACGGGATCGTCACGAAGTACGAGGCGTGCGACGACGGCGTCAACGACGGGTCCTATGGAAGCTGCATGCCGGGGTGCATGCTGCGCGGCCCCCACTGTGGCGATGGTGTGACGCAGGACACTGAGGGGGAGGAGTGCGATGACGGCTTGAACCTGAGCGTGTACGGCGGGTGCGCGCCGGGGTGCAAGCTCGGGGGCTCTTGCGGGGACGGGGTCGTGGACAGCTTGTTCGGTGAGCAGTGCGACGACGGCGTCAACGACGGGGGCTATGGCGAATGCGCGGCTGAGTGCAAGCTCGGCCCGCGCTGCGGGGACGGCGAGTTGCAGTCCGGCGAGGGCGAGACGTGCGACGATGGCAATCGGGTGTCGGGAGACGGGTGCAGCGCCAACTGCAAGACGGAGGCACCTCGCTGAAGACAACAAGAAATCATCTGCGGCTCTCTGCGGAATCTGCGGCCAAAACGACCGGGTCCCCTACCCTTCGATCGGCTCGAATCGCCCCTGGAAGAAGCGCAAACGCGTGGGCTCGTACACAAACCGCAAGCCCTTGATCTCGTTTCGCCGCTGGTAGAGGCGGATGATGCCATCGGCCACCGCGCGCATGTGGTCGTTGGTGTAGACCCGGCGGGGGATCGTCAACCGCACCAACTCGAGCGCAGGCCGGTAGTTCTTGCCGGTCTCGGCGTTGCGCCCCTTCGAGACGTTGCCCCGCTCCATCGCCCTCACCCCCGTCTCGACGTACAGCTCCGCCGCGAGCCGCTGGGACGGGTACTCGTCCTGGTCGATGTGCGGCAGAAAGCGCTTGGCATCGAGGAAGATCGCGTGACTCCCCGGAGGCGTCACGATCGGCACCCCCGCTTCCACCAGAAGCGTCCCCAGCAGCTGCGTCTGCCGCACGCGCGAACGAATGTAGCGATCGTCGAGCATCTCCTGCACACCCCGCGCGATCACCGCGAGGTCCGCCGTGGCGAGACCACCGTCCGTCACGTTGCCCTCATACAGGCGCAGCATTTCCTCGGCGCGATCGGCCAGGTTCCGGTCGTCCCGGAACGCCAACACCCCACCGATGTTGATGAGAAAGTCCTTCTTGCCGCTGATGGTGCACCCGTCGCCGTAGAGCATCATCTCCCGGAGAATGTCGCGGATCTTGGACGTGCGGTACCGCGGGTCGCGCTGCTGAATCATGTACGCGTTCTCGACCACGCGGGTCGCGTCGTACATCACGGGGATTTTGCGGGCACTGCAGTACGCATAGACCTCCTTCATGTTGTCCATGCTCACGGGCTGGCCGCCGGCCATGTTCACCGAGTGCTCGAAGGACACGTAGGCGACGGCCTCCGCCCCTCGCTCCTTCACCACCCTGTCGAGCTTCGCCAGGTCGATGTTCCCCTTCCACAGGAACTCACTCTGCGGGTCGTGCGCCTCGTCCACGATCACGTCGACGAACACCCCTCCCGCCATCTCTTGATGCAGCTTGGTGGTCGTGAAGTACATGTTGCCGGGCACGAGCTGTCCGGGCTTGATCATGATCTGCGAGAGGATGTGCTCCGCCGCGCGCCCCTGGTGCGTCGGGATGATCTGCCGGTACCCGAGCACGTCCTGCAGCACGGAGAGGAACCGCTCGTACTCGGCGCTGTTCGTGGTCGAAGCGTGAGACGCATCGTAGGCCGCCCACTGGTCCGTGCTCATGGCCGAGGTGCCCGAGTCGGTGAGCAAGTCGATCGCGACGTCGGCGGAGCGAAGCAAGAACGTGTTGTAGCCCGCGGCGCGGATCGCCTTGACGCGCTCTTCCCGGGTGAGGGTCCCCACGAACTCCACGGTGTGGATGAGGTACGGGAAGGTGTCGAACTCATAGGGCTTGAGGTCCGCCAACACCGAGCGGTACCGCATCTGGTCACGCCACTTGCCCGTGTCGACAGCCTCCAGCGGCGCCACGCGATCCCGCTGGCGATGCAAGCTGACGATGGCACTCGCGACCTGATCGAGGTGCTCGTTAGTCATGGCGAGACGCGGGATCTGCACGGGCACGAGCTTGTCGCGTCCCACACGGCCCGACGCCACCGCGCGCACACCGCTCGACAGGTACAGCGCAGCCGCCAACGCGTCTTCCTGGTGTTCGTGCAGGTGCGGCAGGAACTGGTCCGCGCGCAGATACGCCCCGTCGCACCCACGCTCGAGCGGGACCCCTTCCTTGCGCAACAGCTCCGTGAACCGCTCCGTTTGGTGCATCACCCAGTGCACCTCGTCCTCGTTGCACATCTCGCGCAGTCCACGCGCGAGCACCTCCATCGTCCGGCCCGCCATGCCCCCGTAGGTGTGGAGCCCCTCGTAGACCACGACCTCGTTCATCAGCTTCTCGTAGTCGTCGGGATCGTCCGTCGCCAACAAGCCACCCGTGTTGCACTTCGCGTCCTGCGCCCCGTCGATCTGGAAAATGTTCACGGTCTTGGCGATGCGCTTCACGATGTCCGCAATGCTCAGGTCCGCCTGCCCCGGCTCGTGCCGCTGGATGTACCAGGCGTTCTCGAGAATGCGCGAGCCGTCGAGCACGAGCCGCAACCCGTGACGGTTGCACATCGCACGCACGGCGCGCAGGTTCTCGAGGCTGAACGGGTGCTGGCCGTCGGCGAAGGCCTGCATCCCCACGAGCGCCACGTTGCCCTTCGCGATGACCTGCTCGAGCTTCTGCAGGTCCACGTTCCCCGTGAACACCTTCGCGCCATGATCGCGAACGTCAGGGACCTGCACACCGCGCGGCTCCAGCACGTCGGACCGCGTGCGCCCGTTGCTGGGAAGTTCCTTGCCCGACGGGACCATCGTGGCCGCCACGAGCTTCACGCTGCCGAGGTTGTTGTGCGTGGGGCACACGTAGCTGTGGCCGAACACGTCTCGCACCGCCAGCTGCAAGGACTCGAAGTTGCGCGCCCCGGCGTACGCTTCGTCGCCCACGAGCTGCCCTGCCAGCTGCTCCTGGCTCAGCGCGCTCGTCCCCACCGAGCACATGTCGAACGCCACTTGCGACGGCGTCAGCCGCCAGACGTTGAACCCCGCGGCGGCCAGATGCCGCTTGCGCTCCTCGAAGGTGGGAAACGTGAGCAACCGTACGGTCTTGATCTTGTGTGGCTCGTGCGCCGGCTCTTTGTGACTCATCCCGGAACCCCTCTCGATTGGTGGTCGTGCACAGCACCGTGCCGAGTCGCCCCCGTCGGGCGCCCCACCGATGCCGCCCGGCAACCTTAGTACCCCGTGCCCGAAGTGAGTACCGGGATCGCACTCCAGAGAACCGCCAAGGGTGGTGCGGAGGCGGTGCGTGTGGCGCCTGACTCCGCCCATTCCTGGTTCTCTGTTCGCCTTCCGTGTTCTCAGCTCCTAGTTGATGTCCCTCATCCGTCCATCGTCGTAGCCGGGCCTCAACCCGGCAATCACTTCTCCCGGCTCCCTTCAATCGGCCGAAACTCCCCCCACCCAAGCTTCTCCGGATACTCCCGCCACGGTCCCTCGCACCGCCCCCGGACACAGCACCCCTCACACGGAGGCCCGTGCACCTTGCCCTCCACTGGCCGCCACGCACTGTAGTCGAAGGGCTTGCCGTCAAGATCGATCACCGTGGTCTCGGGGATCCGATCCTCCACAGCAAGCTCTTCCATGCCCCGCAAGAAACACAGCGGAACCGCCTCCGTCACCAGCCGCATGCCACGACGAAGCGCGATGCCCCGGCACGCCCGGATCGGCCCCACCACGTCCGATAGCCGAGGCACCACCTGATCGAACAACTCGTAGGCCGTTCCCACCGGGTGCACGAACGCAAGCTGCGCCTGCCCCACCCCAAGCTTGCACAGCAAGTCGATCAGCCGGGGCAAGTGCGGCACGTTGGCCCGAACCACCACGCTGTTGGTCACGATCGGCATGCCCCGCTTTCGAACCGCGCGAATCCCCGCCACCGTCTGACGAAAGCTTCCGGGAGCCCGCGTAAGCGCGTCGTGGACCTCGGCCGTGGGACCGTGCAACGCGGGGGAGAACTCCGTCACCCCCGCCTCCACCAGCGCGTCCACGAAGGGAGCGTAGGCAAGCCGCCGACCATTGGTCTGCAGCTGGACCTGCTCGTACCCCATCTGCCGGGCGGCGCGAACCAGCGCGATGATGTCCGCATGCAAGCTCGGCTCACCCCCCGTCAGCACCAACTCGTCGCTCGTCTCGCGACCGCTTCGCATGCGCTCCACAAGCTCGTCGAACGGCACCTGCGGACACCCTTCCCGCTTGTGTCCCTGCGCGCAGAACATGCAACGATTGTTGCAAGCGAACCCGACCTTGACGTCAGCCCGGGCCGAGGTCATCGAGGTCGCCCCACGTTCATCGCTTGGGTGCACACAGGAAACACGCGCGGATCGGCAAGGCGGCAGACGGCGCCGCGCGGTACGTGAGCACGTGAAAGTGCTCCGCCAGCAACTCGCGGAAGCGCGACGGGGTCCACTGGTGCAGGTGCAAGTGGTCCCCTCCCCAGTTGACACGCTCCCGCATCGCCCACCCCACAGGCGTGAGTCGCACCATCGTCTTCAGGCGCAAGATGAGCGGGTCGTTCGGCACCGTGATCACCGCTCGTCCGCCGGGCGCCAGCATGCGCACGATGGCGGCCAGGATCGCCCGCGGATCCAGCGTATGTTCGAGCACCTCCGTGCAAATCACACGGTCGAACCCCGTCGGAAGCGGGACCAACTTGTCGATCTCCCCCTTGATGAACCCAACGTCGTACCCACGAAGGTTCTTGCGGGCCGTATCCAGAAACACGTCCGACACGTCGATCGCCGTGAGCTTCGACCTGCGAAACATCCGCAGCACGTGCCCTCCCCCGGATCCGACCTCCGCGATCCGCATCCCCTCCCGCTCGTCCACAAAGCCGCGAATGACCGCAAGTCGCCGCCCCTCGATCCATCGGATGGGCAGGATCGAACGCTCGTAGTAGTCGTCGATCGGGTAGCGACGCGCCAGATGATCGTTGAGCGCCTCCACATCATCACGCGCGGGTTCGGGTGCCGTGGGTTCGTTGTCCGACATGACTTGCAGGTCCAATACATAGCGGTCTTTCGGACCGTGAACCACGAAAACTACCAGGCCCGCACGACCGTGCGGCCACACGCCTCCCGATCCGCGGCGGAGAAATGCCTTGTCATGGCGCTGCGTCGTACCTTAGGACGTCCACGTTGCTCGTGATGACGTCCTTTGCTCCCGTTCCGGTCGCCGCTCGCATCCTCGCGGCAGGGCTCGTGCTCACGCTGATCCTCGGCGGTGGATGCGTCCCTTGGCGAACACCCCGGCCCCCCGAACTGCAGGCAGCACAAGCCGCGTTCGGCACGGTCAGCACCGGTCGCATCGTCGTCCACGAAGACCTCGGCAAACCTCGGGTCACCTCCGTCGTTCGACAGGGCGACCCCGCCGCGGCCATCGCAGCCCTCGTCCTCACGGGGGGCGACAGCCAGCAGTCCGTCGCCCTCGCCGCCGTCGTCACCGAACGCTTGCGGGCCGCTCAGGTCCCTCATGTCGAGGTTCATCCCGACCGGCTCGGGTACCGCGTCCGCGCCTTGGTCCTCGACCCGAACGCCGCCCGCACCTTGCTGGTCACCCTGCGCGCCGTCCTCGAGCAACCCATCGAGCCGGGAGGTTCGGAGATCTCCGCCGCCACCCACGCGCTGCTCGCTCTCCACCACCATCCCCTCGACCCGCTGGAAGCCGAGGCCATCGCGGCATGCACGGGAGAGCTAGGAAAGCCCGCCTCCTCGCCCCGGCTCGACCTCTCCACCCCGGACGGGGTGCGCACCCTCGAAGCCTGGCGCAAAGCGTTTCACGGCGCGCAACGAACCGCCATCGCCGTCGTCGGGCCTCCCGCCGTCGGAGACGCTGTCCGCAACCACATCGCTGCGGACACCCCGTGGCCCGACGTCGTCCCTCCCGATGACCCTTGGCCCGCTCGCGAACACGTCGGAGCGTACTTCCTCTCGGGAGGCAACGCCTCCACCCCGCGGCTCACGGTCGCCGCCAGGGTCGGACAAACCTTCGCGGTCCCAGGCCTCGCCGAAAGCGCGTTCCATGCCTCCAGCCCGCTCGCCGACCGACTCGCGGCCGCAACGTCCTGGCGTCTCATTCGATCCACCGCCACAGTCCGTCCCCGCGGCGCTTGCCTCGCCATCACCGTCGAGCGTGACCCGGCGCGCAAGGATGCCGACCTCGCCCAAGACGGCGCCCGCATTGCCGCCTTGCTCACCCACGAGCTTCAAGCCGAGCTGAAAGAAGCGCGGTCCGATGCCTCCGTCGCCGGCGAGATCGTGCTCGGTGCCGCTGACCCCCGGGACGCCGCGTCCCTCGCGGTCTGGTGGTCTCACGCCGCTCGTCTGCAGCCGGGGGTCCCACGCGTCTCCGTGGCCCTCGGCGTTCCCCCGCCTTCGACCCTCGATCCCCGCGCCGGGGCTGACCTGGACCGCCACGTCGAGGCGATCCAGATGACGCTCCGGACTGCGTTGCCGAGGCTCGCCGCAACCTGGTTGCGCCCGAACCTCGAAACCGTCTCCCGAGTCGAAAACGGCCAGGGGCAGCTCTGGCTCCTGCTCGCCAGCCCGTGCGGCACCGCAGCCGAGACCAACGTGGACGCCGGCTTCACCGCCCTCGCCGCCATCGCTTCCGCCCACGCCCGCAATGGCGAAGCCGGAGTGACCCTGGAACCCTGGGTCGCGCAAGATGGCGTCGGAATCCTGGCCCACGCCGCCCCCAGGGTCGGAGAGTCCCCCGGCGCTCTCGCACGACGCGTGAGCAACGCGGCGGCCTCCGCCCTGCTCGGCACCGCCCCTGCTGATCAGGTGGTGGAAAGCGCTCGAGGCCGCCTGCTCTCCCTCATCGAGGCACCCGACGGATTGCACAGCGAAGGCTTCGGCTTGCTCGCCCGGACGCTCTCCCCCCGCCAGCCCGCCTGGCTCGCCCCGTTCGGCCTGCGAAAGTCCATCCTCGAAGCCGACGCCCGCAGCATCTCTCTGCGCCGTACGGCTCTATCGAACGGACCGCTGCGCTTGTCCATCCTTGCCAACACGGACGCGCAGCAAGCAGAAGCCGCCGTGAGCGCCGTCGACCGCTGGCTCGTACACCGCTCGGCTACGCCGCGAACATGCCCCCCTGTACCGGCCTCCCCTTCGCCCGCTTCCGACGCCATGGACTTCACCCTGCACACCACCTCGCGCTCCCCCCACGCTTGGCTCGGCGTCGCCGTGCGAACCCCTACCCCTTCGGACCGCCTCATGCTCGACATGCTTCGAGAGACGCTCGCGGGACCCGACGGCCTGCTCTCCACCGCATTCCGGTCCTTCGAAGGTCCCGTCCGCGTGGCCACCCGAACGACCGGTCAGCGCCGCATGGCCGCGCTCGCCATCGAAATCCACTGCGCCGACGAGCTGATCGACCGAGCGCTGCTGCAAACACGCGCTGTGCTCGCCCGCGTGCAGCAAGGCGCCGTGTCCGAACCCCAACTTCGACGGGCCCTCGCTGCCGTCGAGGCCGATCGGCTCGAACGACAACTCGACCCGCACGTCAGGGTAGCGCAAACCTGGCGACGCCAGTCCTCAGCGCCTCAAGCCCCGTCGCTCCAGGAATGGAAGACCTGGCTGGCGCAGAACGTCTCCGACGAAGCCGTCGGCATCGTCCGGGTCCACACGACCCCGGCCGAAACCAAGCCAGATTGAGCGTATCTCGTGCTTCATTTGAGGAGTTCGTGCTCAGCGAAGCGGTGCTCGGACTCGGGCTCGGGCTGACTCGGGCCGCGAAAAGCCCGCCCTGGCGGGCTTCCCCCGAAATTGCCGTGGGCTTCAGCCCGCGGAAAGGAAAACTCCAAGGTCCGTTTCACAAAGGTCCGTCAATTTGGATCCGGCTCTGTGTGATCTTGTTTAGACGATGAGCACCCGCGCAATCGGATGCGACTCGTGCAACGGCAACAGCGCTCGGTCCACGACCGACTTCATCCGCGCGAACCTGCGATGCGCTTCCCGGTAGGGGTTGAGCTTCGACTCGAGGATGCCGAACCGCGCGGACATCACGTGGCGGTCTTCGTCCAGCTCGATGACATACGCGTCCTCGGAGGCCCGCTCGAGGTATCCCATGAGCGCATCGCGATCCGGCATCGATCCCTCGAAGAACACCTCGAAGAACTCCCCCGACCCGCACAGGATCGCGTTGACGTTCTCCACGGGAAACGGCACCTGGAGGAGCCAGCGCACAACCTCACGACGACCGTGACGGAGGGCGAGGTGGGCTGAGAGGTTCACGAGGATCGGGATCGATAGGGGGACGAGGGCAGCCCATCCCGGAAGCCACGGGAGAGACGCGAACGCGCCGGCCGTGAGGAGTCCGACGACACCCAACGCAACAAAGGTGATCGTGATGTCGCAGAGGAAGCCGAGGCGGGAGGTGGCAGCGTTCATGCCAGCCGAGAAGCGCTCCGGGAGGCACTCCACCGACGCGGAAGGGGCCAGCTTCGGCATGGTCATTCCTCCGGCCAGAAGAGTCGAACGAGCAACATGCCGGTGCCGGTAACGGCGAGAACTCCGGCGATCCAGTTCACGGGCACCGGACCCAGCGCCCACCGTCCGCCCCCCATGCTCGCGTTGACGTAATACGCGAGCGCGATCAGGATCCCGAGCGCCGCAAGGGCGATGGGAAGGGCGAGGCGCTTCGTCTTCGAGACGCCGCCGATCCCGCCCATAGCGGAATGAGGAAGCGGCCTATGCGGCCCGCTGCGCGATCCTACCGTGGTGGAGGTTGCCGCAACCGGCGCCGCAACGGCTGGGGAAGGCGGGGCCGGGCGCACCACGCGCATCGCAACGTTCGACGTCCTTCGCACGTCCTGAGGCGACACCGCCAGGTCCAGCTTCGACTGCTCAGGGGAGACGGCTCGCATGCCCGTGGACGAAGCGCGGCGCACTTCCTGGGGGGACACGGCAAGGTCGATGCCCGAAGGTTCCCCGCGACCTTCGCCGAAAGCGCCGCCCACGGGCGGGCCTCCATACCCGTGCTCGACTCCCGCCATCGGAACCACCGGAGGAGGGGCCGCCTCGACCGTCACAGGCTCCACCGGCGTGGCGACCTTGAGAACGGGCGGGGGCGGTGGCTTGGGCCTCTCCACCACCGAAACCGCCTTGACCTCCTCCAGCAAGTCCATCTCTAGCTCGGAGACCTCCACCTCGCGCTTCTTGCCCAGGTCGAGGTCGGGCACACGCAGGGGCGCCAATCGTCCGGGATCCACGGCACTGCCCGCTGGCTCCGTCGGCAAACCTTCCCTTGGCGGCGTCGTGACCCGGCCCTTGCGCTGACGCACGTCCGCCGCCTCGATGTGCTCCTCACGCAAGGGCGGCGGGCCATCGCTACGAGGGTCCAGCATCGAATGACCGCCAACCCCAGCCAGCGCCCGCGACGACGGCAACCCGAGCCCACTCTCGAGCGCATCCCAGAAGGTGCCCACATCGTTGTAGCGGTGGCGCGGGTCCACAGCGAGCGCCTTCTCGAACACGGCCTCGACCTCGTCCGAAACACGCACGCCCTCCGACCCTGGGGTCGGCCGACGCCGCTCGTCTACCGCCGTCCCCATCATCGCCGCGTGGTCGCCGTCAATGGCTGGCTTGCCTGACATGGCCTCGACCGCACAAAGCGCCAGTCCCCAGACGTCCGTCCACGGGCCCGACTGTCCGTAGCGCTTCGGAAACCATTGCTCGGGCGCCGCATATCCCGGCGTGAACGGCACCGCCCCAGGGTTGTCCTGCGACTGTCGCCCGGCGACCTGCGTGGCGACGCTCTTGACCTTCGCGATCCCAAAGTCGAGGATCTTCACGACCTCTTCGTTGTTCACCATCGCGATCACGATGTTGTCTGGCTTCAGGTCACGGTGAACGATCGAGATCGGGCCGTCCTTGCCCGGAAACTTGTGCGCACGTTGCAGCGCCCGAGCCACCGGCGCGAGCAGACGTACAACCCGCTTGGGGTTCATCGGGTGAAGTCCCTCCGCACGACGCCGCGCGATCGTCACATCGAGCGACTCACCGTCGAGCCACTCGAGCGCCATGTAAGGGACGAAGACCCCCGAAGCGGTCTCGAAGGCATCGACGTGAAGCGGACGAACGACCGCCGGAATACTCTGGGAGAGACGAAACATGACTTCGCCCTCCTCACGGAACCGTTCGAGAAACTCGCGCTGGTCGACCCGCCGAACCGTGGGGACTTTCAAGCACTTGAGAGCGACCGGGGCATGGAAGGCGGCATGGTACGCGCGGTACACGACGGCGAAGCCGCCTTCCGCGACCACTGCTTCGACGTTGAACGCGCCACCGACTACGGTGCCGACGATCTCGAAAACGTCATCCGCCATGGGACTGCCTAGCCTACAGGACCTCGCCGCCGGTAAGAAGCACCTTGCGGCCCGGACGTGGCGAATTCTGGAGAAAAGCCAGGACGCCTCGGTTTTCCCGGGCTCGGTGAGGGGTCGACGCCTTCACTCAAGCGCCTGTCAGCTTGTCCTGCACGCGCTTGTCGGCAGCGACCACCCCATCGACCTGATCCGTCCTGAACTTCTGCAGTCGCGCGGCGACCTCAGGGTCGGACGAGCTGATGATGGCAGCGGCAAACAGCCCCGCGTTGCGGGCGCCACCGATCCCGACGGAGGCGATCGGAACTCCGCCCGGCATCTGCACCGCCGAGAGAAGTGCGTCCACGCCTCCGAGCGTACCCACCGCGATCGGGACGGCCACCACGGGGAGCGTGGTGTGAGCGGCGATGACCCCAGCGAGATGCGCGGCGCCACCGGCTCCCGCGAGTACCACCCCAAACCCTCTCTCCCTTGCCTCTTCGGCGATCTTCACCAGACGGTCGGGAGAACGGTGCGCCGAAGCCACCCTGACTTCGTATTCGATACCTAGTCCCTGCAAGACAACCCAGGCCGGCGTCATCTGCGCCAAATCAGAGTCCGAACCCATCACGACCAGCACACGCATCATGGGCCACACCTCCTTTGGAAGGACCAGGTGAATCGCGAGGGCAAGCTCGCGGCGCGCACCGTTGCGCGACCACCTTGGGAAAGCAAGCTCCCATCGCCCCAAAACGCTGCTAGGATGCGCGGGTCTCAGAAGAACAGGTGATCGCCGGCCGCAAGGCGGGAGGAAAGTCCGAGCTCCACAGGGCAGAGTGCCGGGTAACCCCCGGTGAGGGTGACCTCAAGGAAAGTGCCACAGAAAACAAACCGCGACCCCGGCTCGTCCGGAACGCAAGGGTGAAACGGCGGGGTAAGAGCCCACCGCGCATCCGGTAACGGATGCGGCACGGCAAACCCCACTCGGAGCAAGGCCGCATAGAGGGACGACGCAGCACGATCCTCGCGCTGTGAGAAGGTTGCCCGCCTGATGTCCCCGGGTTGGCCGCTGTTGACGTGGTCGGCAACGACCGCGCTAGAGGAATGACCACCGCCGGGCCTCGAGCAATCGAGTCCCGGAACAGAACTCGGCTTACGGGCTTCTGAGACCGCGCCAGCGCGTCGCCCCCGCGACGAAGGCTGGCGTGTGCCCGCTTCACGGAGGCAAAAGCCCAGACAACCGCGCCAGCCGATCCCAGATCGGTTCCCACTCCGCCTCCCTCGGCGGCGCGTCCACCCAAACCCTCGCACACCCCTGCCCCCAAAACTCGTGCAGCACGTCGTACATCTCCCTCGCGTACGACGTCGCATCCACCATCCCTAGACGCCCCACCTTCGCCCCCCCCAAACTCCCAACCCACCCGTCAAAGTCCGACGCATCCCCCACCCGGATCCATCCCCCTTCCCTCCATGGCGCCACCACAACCTTCTCTCGCACCGGTACACCCAAGCCCACGGGATCCACCGCCCCGCGACGCAACACCACCGCCGGCGTCTCCCGCGCGTCCACCACCGTCGACTCGAGCCCCCCAGGACAGCGGCCCCCGTCAAGAACCGCGTCGATGCGCCCCGCCAACCCGTCCATCACGTGCTCCGCCCGCACCGGCGGCAATCGATCGTATAGGTTCGCGCTCGGCGCAGCGATCCCCTCTCCCAGCACCTCGATCAACGCCAGCGCGACCGGGTGATCAGGCACCCGCACCCCGACCGTACCCCCTCCCGCCGTCACCGCATCCGGCACCTGACCCGAACGATCCAGCACCACCGTCAAGGGCCCCGGCCAGTGAGCCTTCACCATCCCCACCACGCCTTCCGGCATCGTCGTCACGTACCGCCTCGCCTGCTCCAGCCCGCGAACATGCACGATCAGAGGCACCGCCGCAGGACGCCCCTTGGCCTCGAAGATCGCTCGCACCGCCCTCTCGTTGCCCACCGCCGCGCCCAGCCCGTACACCGTCTCCGTCGGAAACGCGACGATCTTGCCCTCCCGAAGCAGCCGCGCCGCCTCCTGGATCGCAGCGTCCCCAGCCTCCGCTCGCTCCACCCGCAGCCATCGCGTCTCGAGCATCGTCAACCGGGCTCCTCCTCCCCGTACTCCTCTTCCGCAAGGTTGTCGAAACGCGTGCAGGACTTCGTGAACCGTACCTTGATCCGACCGGTCGGCCCGTTGCGC
Organism: uncultured Polyangiaceae bacterium; assembly: GCA_964488865.1. GTDB lineage: Bacteria > Myxococcota_A > Polyangia > Polyangiales > Polyangiaceae > MWCO01. Next base: position 42,448 of record CAZAWR010000006.1, read on the forward strand.
TGCTTCGCTACGATGAGCTCCGCCAGCCCCGCCGCCGCCGGGTCTTCCGGGTTGTAGTAGTCGTCACGGTAAATGAAGACGATCGTGTCCGCGTCCTGCTCGATCGCGCCCGACTCTCGCAAGTCCGACAGCTGCGGCCGCTTGTCCTTCGTCCCACGCGTCTCCACAGCGCGGTTCAACTGAGAAAGCGCCACCACGGGAACCGAAAGGTCCTTCGCGAGCTTCTTCAAGTTCCTCGAGATCTCGCTGATCTGCTGCTCCCGGCTCGTCACCTTCGGGTTCCCGCTCATCAGCTGCAAGTAGTCGATCATCACCAGCCCCAGCCGACACCGGTCCCCCTGCATCGATTGAATGCGTCGCACCTTCGCGCGCAAGTCCAGGATCGATAGGTCCGACGTGTCGTCGATCCAGATCGGCAGCTTCGCCAGCTCCCCCGCGGCCTTCGTCAGCCGGCTCCAGTCGTCGCGCTGCAGGAAACCCTGCCGCACCTTGCTCACGTCGACTCGCCCCTCGGCGCAGAGCAAACGGGCGGCAAGCTGCTCGCGCGGCATCTCCAACGAAAACACCGCAACCCCCGCTCCCTCCTCCTGCCTCGTGCTCTCGCCGCCCTCCCCGTCTTCGCTCTTGACGAGCTTCGGCAACGCAACGTTCACGGCCATGTTGAGGACCAACGACGTCTTCCCCATGCCCGGTCGAGCCGCCACGATCACCAAGTCGCCCTCGTTCAACCCGCCCGTCAGCTTGTCCAGCCGCGAGAACCCCGTGGGCGTCCCCGTGATCCGATTGCCCCGCTTCAACGAGTCGTTGAGCCGCACGAACGTCGCCTGGATCACGTCCTTGATCGGAAGGATCGTCGTCGATTCGGGCGTGCGCGCGATGTCGTAGACCGACTGCTCCGCCCCATCGATGAACTTCTGCACGTCCTCCACCGTGCCGTATCCCTCCGCAGCCACACGACGACACGCGGAAATGAGCTCCCGCAAACGCCACTTCTCCTTGATGCGCTTCGCGTAGTCATCGACGTTCGACACCGCGGGGACGGCATCGAGAATCTCTGCGAGGTACCTGGCGCCGCCCACACGCTGCAGCAGTCCGCGATCGTCGAGCCAACTTCGAACCGTGAGGATGTCGATGGGGCGCCCGTTGGCGGACAGGTCCACGAACGCCTCGAAAATCTTGCGGTTCGCGTCGCTGTAGAAGTGGTCGGCCGAGACGATGGGCTGGACCTTGTCGAGCACGTCCCGCGACAAGAGCACCGCCGACAACACGGCCGACTCCGCGCCGAGATCCTGCGGCGGCACCCGATCGTCGCGAACCTCCCCATCCGAACCGTCGGACGACGACCTCATCGGGCCCCTGCCTCTCCCGTCACCCCTGGCTTCCACGAATCAATACCTCTCGGTCCTTCATCATCACGACGTTCACGCATCACACGCCCGTCGACCCGTAACCGCCAACGCCGCGGTCCGTGTCGTCGAGCTGCTCCACCACCTCGAAACGAGCTCGCACCACCGGGGCGACGATCAGCTGGGCAATCCTGTCGCCAGGGCGGACCACGAACGCCTCGTGCCCGAGATTGACGAGCAGCACCTTCACCTCACCGCGATAGTCACTGTCGACCGTCCCCGGCGCGTTCAACACCGTGACACCGTGGCGCAACGCGAGACCCGACCGGGGCCGGATCTGGCCTTCGAACCCACGCGGGATCGCCAACGAAAACCCCGTCGGGACCAGGACACGATGCCCCGGCTCGATCGTCACCGGGCCCGCGAGCGCCGCAGACAGGTCCGCTCCAGCCGACCCCTCGGTCTGGTAGGCCGGCTCCGACGCGTCGCTCCCCGCCACACGCCGGATTCGCAAGGTCACGTCCTCGCTCGTCACAGCTGCGCAAACCGCCCTGTCCGAAGCGACGCCTCCAGCAGCTGTGCGACACGCTTCTCGAGCTCCCTGGCGCGCGGGTCGGTCATGGATGCAAGCGCCGCCTTCACCTCCCCGAGCGCCTTGAGCTGGCTGAACAGCTGAATGTCGCTGAGGGAACCTCCCCCAGTCAGCACCTGACGAATGCGATCCACCTCGAGCGACAACGCCTCGACGCCCACCCCGGCAGCTCCTACCCGCTTGCGGTCCGGATGCTCCCGATAGAACGCCTCCAGCACCGGCTGCACGATGGCCTCGAGCACCGGAACCTGGTCCTCGTTGTTCCAAATGTGCTTGAGAACGTATAGGTCACTCGCATCCGCCACCTGCCGCCCCTCGAGATACGCGTTCGCCGCGAACAGCTTCAGCAGCTTCACCACACGCCGGTCGCTCAGGCTGATCCCTTCGGCCCGGATCTGAAACACCACCCCCTTGTACGTCGACAGGAAGGCGTCATCGAACCGCATGCGCTGCCCCACCATCGCCGACAACGTCGTCAGCTCCGAGGAGGAGACCAGGGGTTGCATCGTCTGCCGGCTCATGGCACGCAGCTCGTGCTGCACACCGCGAGAGAGCAGCTCCGAGAAGTGGTACGCGTCCAGGTTGTCGGAGTGCACACGGATGAGGAACCGGTCGAAGATCGCGTTCAACGTCTCGTCCCCGGGCACCTCGTTCGATGCCCCGAACACGCTGATCAACGGACAGCGAATCGCCTGCCCCCCCACCACCACGCGCCGCTCGTTCAAGAGCGTCAGCAACGCGTTCAGAATGGCGCTGTTCGACTTGAAGACCTCGTCGAGGAACACGATCTCCGCCTCAGGCAGCATCCCCTCGGTGCGCCGGCGGTAGCTGCCCTCCCGAAAAGCCGCGATGTCCACCGGGCCGAAGATCTCGTTGGGCTCCGTGAATCTCGTCAGCAGGTACTCGAAATACTGCGCTTGCAGCAGCTGGGATAGCGATCGGATGAGCGCGCTCTTGGCCGTGCCCGGCGGTCCGAGCAGCACGGCGTGCTCGCCCGCGATGACGGCCACGAGCAACAGACGGATGATCTCGTCCTTGCCGATGAACTGGCCGGAGATGACGCTGGCAACCTGCTGAAGTCGCTGGTGAAGCGTGGAGGGCTGGGCTGGACTAGCTTGCATGGCTCGTGTTCGGAGAAGAGGTTCTCAACTTCCGGAAGATACCATCCGCTCGTTCTCGCATGGCGCGGGAGTCTTCGCCCGCGAGCTCGGGCAGCTCGCCGCGGTCGAGAAAGTCGGCGTAGCTGACCAGGCTCCGTGCCAGCTCCAGCTCGTTGCCGATCTCCTCGAAGATCGAAATGGACCGCTGGAAGTAGTCCCGGGCCTTGCTGGCATGCTCCCGCCCCCACCCTCCACCCGCCGTGATTTCTCCCAGCGTGCGGAGCGCGGAGCCGAGGTGCACCTTGCTCCGGGCCGCCGCAAAAATGTCGACAGCGCGCGATATGCTCTCGCGCGCCTTGGAGATCTCGTTCTTCTGCATGTACGCCATGCCCAGCGCACGCAGAGCCTCCGCGACCCCGAGCCGATCGTTGAGGTCCTCGCACGTGGCCACAGCCTCCTTGAGGCTCGCCACCGCCTCGGTGGACTGCCCCATCGACCGCTGCACCTCCCCGAGGTTCGTGAGCACGAGCGCTACCTTGTTGCGGTCCCCGATCTCGCGAGCCACCGCGAGCGCCTCCTCGAACACCTGCAGCGCCCCCGCCATGTCCCCCTGATCCTGCGCGACCGTTCCCAGGTTGTTCAACGTGATGATCACACCGATCAGGTCGCCGATCTCCCGCCGGATCTTCAACGACTGCGAGAAGGAGTCGAGGGCTTCCTTGAACTGGCCAGAATCCTGAAGCACCAACCCCACGTTGTTCAGCGACAACGCGATCGACCTCCGGTCGCCAATGTGCCGCCGCATCGTCAGGGCACGACGCATCTGCTCGAGCGCGCGAGGGTAGTCCCCCCGTAACCAGTGCAGCTTCCCAATGTCGTCCAGGCTCGAGGCGATGCCCCGATCGTCCCCACATGCCTCGAACAACGCCAGCCCCGTCCCAAGATGACGCGCCGCCTGGTCCAACACACCCGTCTCCCGATGCAGCCTCCCGATGCGGTTGTGGGCCGCTCCCCCCTTGCCCCGAAGATTCAACCGATACGCGAGCGCCAGCATCGCCCGGAACGAGGCGAGCGCCTCCTCCATCTTGCCGAGCTGCTGACACACGTCGCCCTGGTGATGGTACACGTCGATCCGCCGCCCCGGCTCGTCGTCCCCGAGCAGCTCGAGACCCCGGGCGTAGTACTCCATCGCCTTCGCCGGCGAGTAGCGCGAACGGGCCACGTCCCCCGCGTCCAGGTAGGCCATCGCCGCACCACGCATCCCCCCCGCAGCCTCCCGGTGCGACGCGAGCATCGCCACGTACTCCTCGTCCGACCTCATGTTCGACTGGTGCTCCAACCAGTCCGCCACCGCACGGTGATACCGCCGCGCCGTCGATGGCGACGTCAGCTTCGCCACACGCTCGCGCTCCAGGTTGTGCTTGAAGACGTACTCCTCGTCGCCCGGGAACGTCGAGTCCGGCAGGCGCAAGACGTAGTCGCGATCGGTCAACTCCTGAAGCAAGTCTCGGATGTGACGGCTGTCCGTGTCGTCCGTCGCGGACCAGAGCTCGGGCGTGGTGCTGTCGAGGCGCGACAGAACGGTCAGCGCCCCCAACCAGAAAACCGACCCGACCGCGGCCGCCTGCTCGAGCACCAGCCGCAACGCGGGAGCGAGCGCCGCCACGCGCGCTTGCACGGCGTCGTCCACCGTGAGGGGCAGACGCACGGTCTCCAGCTTCTCGATGTGGACGACCCAGACCGGGGTCTCCGCGAGAGCATCCTCCTCTTCGAGCACGCCCGTGTCGTGGAAGATGCGGACCATCTGCTCGAGAAGCAGCGGGTTGCCCCCCGCCAGTTGACAGGCCGCGTCCACGAGCTGCTGCGGTGCCTCCCCGCACGGCGCCAGCAACGCGTGCATCATGCTCGCCGCGTCGAGCTCGCCCAGCGGCCCCAGCTCCACCACCCGGTGCCGGTCCTGCCGAATGTTGCGCCACCCGTCCCGGCGCGTCTCGAGCTCGTTGCGAGCAATGCAGACCGCGAGGATCGGACCGTCCAGGTGCTCCAGCAAGAACTGAAGCAGCGCGAGAGACTCGTCGTGCGCCTCGTGCAAATCCTCGAAGACGAAACAAATCGGCCCCCGGGCCGAATCCGCCGCGAGAAAACTCCGAAATACCGTCCGGCGAAGCAGCCGCGCTTCCAGCGCGTCGTCCGTGACAGCCCGCGTCAATGGACTCTCCTCGAACTTCAACCCGAGCAACTGGCCGAGAAAGTACGCCACGTCGTCGACCTTCCGGTCCTCCAGAACGGCCGCGACTTCCTTGCGGACTTGCTCCCTGGCCGCCTCCTCGCTCATGCCCTCCACCAGCCCGAACCGCGCCCGAAGCATCCGCGCGAACACCCCGTAGCTGTCCCGCGCATCCCGCGCACTGCCTCGGTACGTGCGCACGGACGAGCCCCTCGTCTTGCGGATCTTCGAAAGAAAGTCGTGCACCAGACGGCTCTTGCCCACACCGGAAGCCCCCAGCACCGTCACCAGTCGGGCTTCCCCCTTGTCCAGCACCTCGACCAGCGCCTGCTCCAGCTCACGCATGTCGCCAACACGTCCGGTCAGCGGCGCCCGCAAGTCACTCGGGCCAAAGCCCAGCCAGTCCATGATCTCAGACATGATGCCCGTTCACTCGCTTCCTGATGCCTAGACCGCAGGGGCGCTGTCGCGCTGCACCTGAAGATCCTCCACGTGCCCCCGATCCCCTCGACGACCTGCTTCTTCCACCGCATGACGCGCAGCCCGCAGCACCCTGTCGGGATCGAGACGCTCGGTCGCCGGAAACCTCACGGCCCCATAGCGAAACAGCACTCCATCGATCCCGAAACCACGGACCTCCTCTAGCACGTTCCCCACCACTCGGATCAACTCATCCAGGTCGGACACCGCGACGATCGCCGCGAGCTCGTTGCTGTCCGCCCAGTACAGCGGCACCTCCCCCAGATGTTGCTCCAATCCGTGCCCCGTGAACCCCAGCAGCGCGTCGCGCGCGGTCCGGCCCACCTGCGATACCACATCCGCTTCGTTCTCCAGCCGAAGGATCAAACAAGCCGCCCCCACACCGTGCCGAAGCGCCCGCGTCAAACTCGCCCGCAACGGCAACGACGTCTCCAAACGGTCCAGCACGTGCGCAAATCGCCTTCGATGCACCCTCCCCGGCGGCTCGCTGGGCGACGTTCGGGAGGAAAGCACGGCGCGGATTTGCCTTGTGAGCTCGTAGATTCGAAACGGCTTGGAGACGAAGGCCGTGGCCCCAGCGTTCATCGCGCGAGACCGAACCCCCTGCTCCAGACTTGCCGTGACCATGATGACCGGAACCTCACTGAGACCTCGCACCAGCCTGGACAGCGTGAACCCGTCCATGCGCGGCATCGCCGCGTCCACCAGCATCACGTCCACGTCCCGGTCCAGGAACAGCTCGAGCGCCGCTTCTCCGTCGTCCGCCGTCAAAACACCGTACCCCTCGTTCCGACACACCTCGGCCAACAGCATCTGGTTGACCTGGTCGTCCTCGACCACAAGGACCAACGGGGCACGGGGACTCGGTTCGCTCACCACGCCCAAAGCCTAGCCGATGCGCCGTCGAACCCAAAGCCAGTCTGCCCCTGCGTCCGACTGCCCTGCCAGCCCAACAGAAATAACGCGACGCGTTGCACAATAGCGCCCTCCTCCCACCGACTTGCACCCCCAAGGCTTGTCTGGGTTGAGAGGACCCCGCCCCTGGCGTATCTTCGGCCTCCGATGACTCAAGCTGGCCCCGGTCTCACCCCCCTCCCCGTCGACGCCATCATTCCGCCCGGAACCCTGCGGGCAGACATGGAAAAACGGCGAGCACAAGGCGAACGTTACTCCACCCGCGAAGTGGTCGCGATCCTCGTCCCCTTGTGCACTGACCTCATTGCGCGGCACGAAAGGGGCGAACACTTCCTGCTCACCCCTTCGTCCATTCGGTTCGAAGTGGGCAGCGCGACCGCCCTGGTGCCAGGTCAGCAACCATCCCTCCTCCCAAGGGACCGCGCCTGCGTGCCCCCCGAATCGCGCGCCGGCAAGGGCGGCGACTCCCGGTCCACCGTCTTCAGCATCGGCGCCATCGCCTACGAAATGCTCACCGGAGAAGCGGTCGGCCCCGGCATGCGACGCCCTTCGGAGCTCGCCTCAGACCTCCCGCCCATCGTCGATACCATCCTCAGCAAAGCCCTGATCGGCGACCCCGCCCATCGCCCTGCCGACCTCGGAGCACTCGCCCAGGCCATCCACAACCTCGCCCCCACCGCCAGCCATGCACCTCCTCCCGCTGACGCCGCCGCTCTCGATGGCAACGACGACTTCGAGGTCGACGTCTCCCTGTCGATGGTTCCCCCTCCCCCCAAGGCAGCCATCGGCCCGCTGCCTCCGCCCGCACCCATGCCCCGCGACCTGATGGGCACAGACGATGGCGGCTTGGTGGCCGTAGCTCGAGCCCCCCAAGGTCCGGCACCGATCGATCCCACGTCCGCCTTGGCCCAGATGCGAGACCGCCTCGAGGCCGACCCGCGCCCCCGCTACGTCGTCATCAAGGACGGCATGGACCACGGCCCCTTCTCCGCCGTCGAGCTTCTCCAACAGATCGCTTCTCACACCTTCGAGGCTCATCACATCCTCGTCGATAGCTTCTCCCAGGACGAACGCCCCATCTCCGATTGGGACGAGTTCGCTCCCTTCGCCGAACACGCCAAGCTCAACAAGCAGATCGTCGCAGAGAAGAAGGAGCTCGAACGGTCCGTCGTGGCCGAGTCCAAGACCACCCGCAACAAGGCCCTGTTCATTGGCGGCTCCCTCGCCCTCGTCGCGGTGCTCGGCGTCGGCACTTGGCTCATCGCCAAGCCCAAGACGCGGAGCGGCGAAGTCTTGGTCGACGGCCATTCTGCGCTGAACATCGACTTCGATGGTGGCCTCAAGAGCTCCTCGAACAGCCCAGGGGGCCGCGTCTATCGGTCCACCGGTTCGGACGGCGTGGCTCGCCCCGTGCTCGGCGGCGGCATGAGCTGCGAGGGAGCCATGAACACCTACGTGACGGAGCTGAAGATGGCCGGCAACAAGCCCGACTTGACCAACGGTCAACTCGGGGCTCGCCTCAACAACGGCAGCTACGTCGTCGGCTGCGGGGCCCCGATGAGCATGACGGTCAGCATCTGCGCCGCCATTCAGAACGGACGCGCGGTGGGCGTCACCGTCACCACAGACCCGTCCAACTCCGGCGTTTCTTCCTGCATCTCGGGGCGCGTCCGGTCGATGAGCTTCCCCTCCCACCCATCTCTCGACGTCACCAGAACGGTCTTCAAGGGCGAGTGACGGGAAGGCACGCATGTTGAGCCGGGGGAAACCGACCACCACCCTTCACGCCGTAGCTTCCGTGGGGATCGCGTGCTTGCTCCTCGTGGGTTGCTCGGTACCCGTGGCCGGAGGGCTCGACGAACGTGACGCCAATCTGGTCGCGGACGCACTGAATCGCTCCGGGATCGAGGCCACGAAGGAAGTCGACCCGGCGTCCGAAGGACGGTACCAGGTGCTCGTCCCTCGAGGGGAAACGGCGCCCGCCATCGCCGCACTCCGTGACCACGACCTGCCTCCACGCCACGCGCCCGGCGTCATCGATGCCGTTGGAAAAGGCGCCCTCGTCCCCAGCCCGCTCGCCGAGCACGCCCAGTACGTCGCTGGGATCTCCGGCGACCTCGAGCGTTCTCTCGCGAGCATCGACGGCATCCTCGGCGCCCGCGTGCACCTGTCCGTCCCCCCCACCGACACGCTCTCCGGTCAACCTGCGCAAAAGCCTTCCGCGTCCGTCCTACTTCGGCATCGAGGCCCCTCTCCCCCGGTTGCAGAGGACCAGGTTCGGCATCTCGTCGCCGGAGCCGTCGCAGGGCTCGCCATCCAGGATATCTCGGTCGTTGCTGTCAGCCGTCCGGAAGCTGCCGCTCTTCCCACTCGGGAAATGACCCAGGTCGGCCCCATCTCCGTGACTCGCGCCAGCGCCCTGTGGCTGCGCGGAACCCTCGGCGTCGTCGTGCTGCTGATGATCGCCTTGGCCGCAACCATCCTCGTCCTGTGGCTCCGCATGCGTCGAGCCTTGGCGGATCAGCTCGCAGGTGGGGAGCGGGCGTGATCGAGATCCGGGGCTTGCAGAAGTCCTTCCGTGAGCCCGTGCTCCGTGGCGTGGACCTCTTCGTCCCGGAACGATGCCTCTACGGGCTCATCGGCCCCGGCGCCGCCGGCAAGAGCGTCCTGCTCAAGCACGTCGTCGGCCTCATGCGCCCGGACAAAGGAACCGTCATCGTCGAAGGACACGACGTCTTCCAGATGTCCGAACTCGACCTGCAAGGCTTCCGAAAACGCTTCGGCATCGCCTTCCAAAACAATGCTCTCTTCGACCACCTCACCGTCGGAGAGAACATCGCCTTCCCCTTGCGCCGTCTCCACAAGGACATGAGCGAGCAGGAGATCCAGGACCGCGTCGACGAGCGCCTGCGCGCCGTGGCGCTGCCCGGCATGCAAGACCGAAGTCCGCCCAGCCTCTCAGGAGGACAGAAGCGTCGCGTTGGTGTCGCCAGGGCGACCGTGGCGCACCCGCCCATCCTCATCTACGACGAACCCGCCGCAGGCCTCGACCCCGTCAGCTCTCAAAAAATCTTCGACCTCTTGAAGAAAGAGAAGGGGGACTCGACCGTCATCATGGTCTCCTCCGACCTCGACCGCCTCCTGACCGTCACCGACCGCGTCGGCATGATGCTCGATGGAAAGATGATCTTCGACGGCACCACCGAGCAAGCCCAGAACAGCACCAACGAGTACGTGCGGCAGTTCGTGCACGGACTCACGGAAGGACCGCTTTGAGCTCCCCAGCCGCCACCCCCACGCAGACCCAGGACTCCCTTCCGTTTCGGATCGGGAACAGCCTGTTCGAGATGTCCGAGGTCGCCGGCGGCATGGCCGTCCTGCTCGTTCGTGTCGCTTGGCGCATCGCGCGAGCGAGCTTCGACTGGAGCGAGTTCAAGACGAACATGTACAAGATGGGCGTCAAGTCCACTCCCATCGTCATCATCACCGCCCTGTTCGTCGGGGCCATCGCCGTCATTCAAGCCGCGCCCATGGTGCAACAGTACGGCGCCTACGGCCTGCTCGGATGGGGCGCCGGATTCACCGTCCTGCGCGAGCTCGGCCCCCTGCTCACCGCTCTCATGATCTCGGGACGCGTCGGCGCCAACAACACCGCCGAGCTCGGGACCATGGTCGTCACCGAGCAGATCGATGCCCTCCGGATTCTCGCCATCGATCCCCTCGGATTCCTCATCGCCCCGCGCCTCCTCGCCATCGTCTTCACCCTCGTCATCGCCACCATCTACGCCGACGCCCTCGCACTGTTCGGCGCCGCCATCGCCAGCAGAGCCATGCTGGGCGTCGAGTACGGCGTGTTCCTCAATGGGCTCACCAGCGGACTGCTCAACTTCGGAGATGTCGCTCACGGCTTGATCAAGAGCGTGTTCTTTGGCCTCATGATGGCCGTGGCGTCCTGCTACTTCGGCCTCTCCGTCAAGGGCGGCGCACCAGGCGTCGGCCGCGCCGTCAACGCCGGCGTCGTCGCATCCGCCACCGGCATCTTCATCCTCGACTACTTCGTCTCCTTCATCATCGGCTGACCATGGCGACCGCAAAGGCATCTCCCATCTCCCCCCGCTCTCGCGTCGAAGTGGCGCTCGGCGAGCTCGGCGATGCCACCCTCGACCTGCTCCGGTCCGCTCGCGACATGTACTCCGTCTTCGTGCGGACCCTCTACTACATCGCACGCGGCAAGCGCGAACCCGGCGCCGTCGTCCACCAGATGTACGAAATCGGGAACAAGTCCGTCTTCTTCGTCACCGTCGTCATGGGCTTCATCGGCCTCATCGGCATCTACCAATCCGGCATCCAGGCCCAGCGACTCCTCCCCGACTTCTCCCGCATGGGCGCCACCTACCTGCAGCTGCTCGTCCGCGAAATCGGCCCCTCCGTGGGCGCCATGATCATCGCCACCCGCGTCGGCGCAGGCATCGCCGCCGAAATCGGATCCATGGTCGTCACCGAACAGGTCGATGCACTGCGCATGTGCGCCGCCGATCCCATCGACTTCCTCATCAAGCCCAGGTTCATCGCCAGCATCGTCATGACCACCTGCCTGATCATCTGGATTTGCACCGTCATGTTCTGCGCCGGCGCCGTCACCGCCTGGTCCTTCTTCGACGTCCCCTTCCGCACCTTCTTCAACTTCACCATGGTCGAGACGGGCGACGTCGTCATCTGCCTGACCAAGTGCGTCGCCTACGGCGCCGCCATCCCCATCGTGTCCGGCTACTGCGGCCTCTCGACCTTCGGCGGCTCCGAAGGCGTCGGGTGGGCCACGACCCGCGCCGTCGTCAACTCGTCCCTCGCCGTCGTCTTCCTGGACCTCATCATCAGCGTCGCCGGCTTCTTCATCTTCTTCGCCCGATGATCTCCTTCAGAAACATCCACAAGAGCTTCGGGTCCAAGGACGTGCTCCAGGGTGTTTCCTTCGACGTCCAGGACAGCGAGGTCTTCTTCATCATCGGCGCGTCGGGCGTCGGAAAGAGCGTGCTCATCAAGCACCTCGTCGGCTTGCTCTACCCCGACCAGGGCGAAATCTGGCTCGACGGCCAGGAGATCTCTCGCTTCAACGAGCTGAAGATGATGGACGTGCGTCGCAAGTGCGCGATGGTCTTTCAGCATTCGACGCTCTTCGACTCAATGACGTGCGCGCAGAACGTGGCCCTTCCCCTGCGCAAGCACAAGGGGCTCAAGGGGCGCGACTCGGAGCGCGAAGCCACGAAGTTGCTCGAGAAGGTGCACATGGAAGCCTTCGCCGACCGCTACCCGGCCGAACTGGGCGACGGCATGCGCAAGCGGGTGGCCATCGCCCGGGCGCTCACGCTCGATCCCCAGTACATCCTGTTCGACGAGCCGACGACGAGTCTCGACCCGGTCAATGCCCGGCGCGTGGACAAGTTGATCCGTGAGCTGAGTGACACCTTGGGCGTCACCAGCATCGTCGTGTCGCATGACCTGGCCTCGATCTTTAGCATCGCGGACCGGATCGTGATGCTGTACAAGGGGCATGTTCGGCTCCTTGGTACCCGGGAGGAATTCCGCAACACCACCGACGGCGTAGTTGAGCAGTTCACGAACGGCTACGCTGAAGGGCCCATGGACTTGTAGTGAGGGGATCATGGCGAACCCGCGTTCCATCGAAGTCAAGGTCGGCCTCCTGATCCTGATCGCAATCGGAATCCTGACCGGCTTCATCGTGCTGATGGGAGGAATGAGCTTCCAGCCGACCTACCGCGTGTACGTCGACTTCGACAACCCCGGCGGGATCCAGTCCGGATCCCCCGTCCGGATCGCCGGTGTGACGGTCGGCAAGATCAAGGACATCCAGTTCCGGGGAGGCGCCGAGCCGGCGACGGACGGCCAGCGCCCGGCCCTGGTGCGCATGACGATCGCCCTCGAAACACGCCACCGGGAGGCCGTCCGGGAGAACGCTACGTTCTACGTCACCTCGCAAGGAGTCCTCGGAGAACAGTTCCTCGCGATCGACCCAGGCTCGAGGGACCGCCCCATCCTGGCAGACGACGCCGTCGTCCGCGGTCTCGACCCACCCCGTCTCGATCTATTGCTCGCCGAGGGATACGAACTGCTGCACACGACCATCACCGCCATGCGCGACAACCGCGCCCAGATCGAGGAGATGTTCAAGGGCCTGCACAGCACACTCACGGGCACCGGCGAGTTCTTCGACAAGAACCGAGATCGGCTCACGCGGATCGCCGAAAATGTCGAGACCATCACCATCGAAACCAACGAGCTCGTACGGTCTGCTCGCACCCGCTACGTCGATGGCCCCCAGGTCACGAGGATCATCAGCAACATCGACCACGCCTCCGCGGCCATCGCGCGCGACAGCGAACCGTTGCTGCGCGACGCTCGCACCACCATGGCCAACGTCAACCGCGTCTCGGCGACCGTAGGCGCCCCCGAGGAGCAGCAGAAGATCAAGCAGACCATCCAGGACGTGGCGGAGATCGCGAGCCGTGCCAAGCTGGCCGCGGCAGATGCCCAAGCCATCGTAGCGCACGTCAAGAAGGGAAAGGGCTCCGTGGGCGCCTTGGTCATGGACGAGCAGGTCTACGACGACTTGCAGGAGATGGTCCGGGACCTGAAGCACAACCCGTGGAAGTTCTTCTGGCGCGAGTAGCGACGGTTCCACCCGCTCCGCACGTCCTGGGGACGGAACGTCCCGCTTCACTTGCCCTTCGCTCCGGCAGGGGCTACGATTTCGCAGGTTCTTTTCGTGGTCCCACCACGACAGCTGGATGTCGGCATTCTCGGAAGCCCGTGCGCGGGCTTCCAGGCCCGCTACACTTGGAATAGTTCGGTCTCCGATTGACGACGCCTTTCCAGATTGTTAGTGACGGGACGGTTCCTCGGCTAAACTTGTTCACATCCGCAAGCGAGACGACTCCAAAAGCGCTGCGAGGTAGCATCACACCATGAGCGAAGAGCAAAAGGAGAGCTCGGTTCTCTTCTCCCTCAACGAGCTGTTCAGCCTGGAACAGGAGCGGATCAAGCAAGAAGAGGACGCGAAGGTCAAGGCGGCCGATGAGGCCAAGCGGTCGGAAGAAGAAGCCCGCCGTCGTGCCATCGAGGAAGAAGAACTCCGCCTCCGCAACGAGGAGGAGCGCAAGCGCGTGGACGACCAGCGCAAGCGCGAGGAATCCGCACGCCTCGATGCCATGCGGCAGGCCGAGATCGAGAGGGCTCGCATCGCTGCCGAAGAGCAGGCCCGCCTCGAAGCCATGCGCCAGCAGCAAGCCCACGCCCAAGAGCTCGCCAAGATCAGCCAGGACAAGGGAAAGAAGACCCTGACCTACCTGGTCGCGGCCGCCATCGTCGTCTTGATCCTCGGTGGTGGTGGCGGCGGCTACGCCTTCTACTCGTCGTACAAGAGCACGCAGGAGCGCGAGCGCATCGCCATGCTCGCGGCCCAGCAGAAGGCCGAGGAAATGACCCGACTCCAAAAGCAGCTCGACGACCAGAGCAGGCGGGTCAACGACCTCATCGCCAAACTCTCCAGCGCCGAGGACGAGGCCACCAAGGCCAAGCTCAAAGCAGAGCTCGCTGCTGCCCAGAAGGAGCAGAACGCCACCCGAGGCGCCATCAGTGGCGGAGCCGCCGGCGACAAGAAGACAGGTGCCGCTCGCCCCGCTTGCACCTGCGTCGAAGGCGACCCCATGTGCAGCTGCCTGTAGCTGCCCATCACGCCCCCAAGCCCGTGTCCAAGAATCACCTGGCTTTCGCCCTGGACTTCCCCTCCTTCGAGGACGCCCGACCTCTCCTCGCGCCTCTCGCCGAGCATGTCGGCTTCGCCAAGATCGGCCTCGAGCTCTTCACCCACGACGGCCCATCCGCCGTCCGTGGCGCCATCGACGCCGGCTTCGACGTCTTCCTCGACCTCAAGCTCCACGACATCCCCGCCACCGTCGAACGCGCCGTTGCCAATGCTGCATCCCTCGGTGTCCGACTTCTCACCGTCCACACCGCCGGCGGACCAGCCATGCTCGCCCGGGCCGTGGAAGCAGCCCACAAGGCTGGCTCCACCCAAGTCGTCGGCGTAACCGTCCTCACCTCCCTCGACGCCGCAGACCTGGCCGCCACGGGCGTGGCAGGATCCCCGGCAGACCAGGCCTTGCGCCTGGCTACCATGGCTTGGAACGCCGGCGTCAGGAGCTTCGTGTGCTCCCCCAAGGAAGTCGCTCGGTTGCGCTCCGCCCTCGGCAACGACGCCACCCTCATCACACCCGGTATCCGACCGAGCGGGGCCGCAACCCAGGACCAGAAGCGCGTCGCCACTCCAGCCTCCGCCATCGCGGACGGCGCAGACATCCTCGTCGTGGGACGCCCCATCCGAGACGCCGCCAGCCCCACGCTGGCCGCACAGGCCATTGTCGACGAGATCGCACGCGCCCTACGCGCACGGCCCCGAACGTGAGCCGCATCGTCATCGGCATCCAACCGGTCCGCGAAGCCATCCGCGTCCATGGCAACGCCATCGAACGCGTCCTGCTGATGCAGGGCGCAGGGAAAGACTCGCGTCCGCTCGACGGGATTGCGCGATGGAGCGAAGCCCACGACGTTCCCGTACAGCGTGTCGACCGCCTGCAACTCGACCGCATCACCCACGGCGGAAGTCACCAGGGTGCGGTTGCCTTCGCCCCTGAGCTCGAAGTCCTCGCGATTCACGAGCTGCTCGCGTCCAACCCCACGTTGATCACCGTGCTCGATAGGATCACCGACCCCCAGAACTTTGGAGCGATCATTCGAAGCTCCGTTGCCTTCCTCGCCGACGGGATCATCTGGCCCGAGCACGACTCCGCTCCCTTGTCCCCCGCAACGTTCCGCGCCTCCGCAGGTGCCATCGAGCACGCCCGACTCTGTCGCGTCTCCTCCCTGCCTGCCGCCCTCCACACCCTCCGTGACGAAGGCATGCTGGTCGTCGGCCTCGCCGGAGAGTCCAGCACCCGGCTCGAGGACATCTCCCTCGATCGCCCCACCGCCATCGTCGTGGGGGCGGAAGGATCCGGACTCCGCAAGGGTGTCCGCGACGCGTGCGAACTCCTCGCGCGGCTTCCCACCGCCCCCCCCCTCGACACGCTCAACGCCTCGGTGTCCGCAGCGATCGCTCTGTACGAGGTGAGGCGCCAGCGCATGGCCCACGATCATGCCGCGGCCACTCCCGTTTGATCGCTGGGCCCTCGCGATCCTCCTCGCAGCCCTCCCCCTTCGCATCGCTCTGGCAACCCAGACCTGCTTGTCCCCAGACGAGGCCTACTACCTCGCCGCGCGTCGGCTGGGAAAGACCATCCCGGATCACCCTCCTCTGACGCCCTGGCTCGCGGGCCTCGCCGACGGCCTCGTCGCACTCCCGCTGGAGCTTCGGGTCCGGTTGCCTGCGCTCTTGATCGGAACCGTCACCTCCATCGTGCTCGTAGACCTGCTCCGCCGACGAGGAGGTGATCCTCCTGCGCAGCGCTGGGCAGCCGTCTTGGGTTCGTGGCTGCCCCTGCCCCTTGCGGGTGGATTCTTGCTCACGCCCGACACGCCTCTTCTCCTCGCCGTCGTGGTGCTCCTGGTGATCCAGGAAGGAACCCACGCGTCGAGGTGGAAGGCGCCAGCCATCGCCATGACCTGCGCCATTGGCCTGTCCGCGAAGGTCACGATGCTCGTGCCGGCCATGGTGCTCTTCTGGGTGACGCGGCCTCGGCCCCACCGGGCTGCCGTGGCTGTCGGCGTGCTGGCAGCCCTTCCCCTCGCATGGCCCTCATTGCACTTCCAGTCGCACCACGCGTTTTTGGATCACGAGATGGCGATCGGACGCGTCGGCGCCTTAGCAGCAGCGATCGGGGCCCAGGTCGCGCTCTGGGGTCCCGCCGTCCTGTGGCTCGGCTCCCGCGAGGCGTGGCGTCATGCGGTCGACCGGTGGGTGCTCCTCCTCATGGGCTCGCTGATGCTGATGTCGGCCGTGCTCCGCGGAGTACCACCCGAACCCAACTGGTTCGCGGCCGGTGCGGTCCTCTGTGTCGCGGGAGCGGCTCAGCACCTGCCACGCGCCGCGGTCTGGATACGGATCATCACTGTGCTCCTGGGACCCGTGTCCACCGTACTGCTTGCGTCGCACGTCGTGAATCCTTGGCTTCCCATCCCGGCTCACGTGGATCCGTCCGCCAGGTTGCACGGATGGCGCGACGGAAACGGTCTGGCTGAAGCCCCCGGTGTGGGGCCCTACGGTCCGGCAGCCGAGGCATGTGTCTACCAGGGAGACTGCGACAAATTATTGGATAAGATTCAGCAGGTTGAACAGAATAGCTCAAGCACCCGTTGAAGACAGTCCCCGTCGCGACAATGGACTGAACACTTGACAAGTCCATTGCGTTGTCGGATCCATTCAATGGAACGGGCGATCGCATCGAAACAGGCGACAGAAAGTGGTTCCATGTCGCTTGGTTACGATCGAGATTTCCATGAATGGGTCAAGGATTGCGAAGTGCTTCAAGAAGCACTTCATCCATGCCCACGGGCGCGTCCGATCACCCTCCGGATCGCCTCGATGGCCCTGCTCAACTCGTCCTGGCTGGTCTCTTCCCCGAGGCTGGCTCGCACCGCCCCAGCACCCCGCTGGGCGCCCAGCATGGCTGACACAACCGACGACGCCTCAGGGCTCCCTGCCGAGCAGGCGCTTCCCCCTGAGAGGCAAACCCCTTCCACGTCGAATGCAGCCACCAGCTCCTCTCCACGCATGTCTTCGAACGACACATTGGTGACATGAGGAGCACGAGGCTCCTCTCCGTTCCTTCGGGCACCCAACCTGGTCATCTCGTCTTCGAGGTGATCCCGTAGGACCCGAACGGCATCGTAGCGTGACGGGCTCGAAGAGGCCCAGCTTGCTGCAACACCAAACCCGACGGCGAGCGGGACACTGACGGTCCCTGGGCGAAGCTTGCGCTCCTGAGGACCACCGAGCAGCAGCGGGCGGAGCCCCTGACATGCAGCTCCCAGTAGGGCGCCAATCCCCTTGGGACCTCGGATCTTGTGCGCGGACACCGTCACCGTGTCCGCGTCGCACCACGGCCGACCGTCGAGCTTCCCCACCCCTTGCACGGCGTCCACATGCACGACCGCGCCATGCGCGTGAGCGATCCGAACGACATCCTGCACAGGCTGGATCACTCCCGTCTCGTGGTTGACCCACTGGATCACCACCAGGGCGGGCTGCGGGATCACCCCGAGCCATCGCTCGATCTCGCCAGGGTCGACGCGCCCTCGGTGATCGATCGCGAGCCAGTGAACCGAGTGGTCCACCTGAGCGGCCTCGACCACGCGCAGAATGGAAGGATGCTCGAGTCGCGAACAGAGCACCTGGCCGGCCCGGTCGAGGTGCGCCCGTATCGCAAGGTTGTTGGACTCGGTTCCTCCCGACGTGAACACGACGTCGAAGGCCGGTCGCCCTAGGAGCGAAGCCACGCGTTCGCGAGCGTCCTCCAGCTCTCGCCGCGCCGCGCTCCCGATGGCATGCACCGAAGACGGGTTGCCCCAGCTCCTGCGAGAGCTGGCGGCGACCGCATCGATCACCTCAGGCAAGGGAGGAGTGGTCGCATTCCAGTCCAGGTAGATGGGGTTCACGTTGAGTGCGGGGCTCGCTCGGCCACGGAGAGCTTGCACGTGGTCCCACGGAAGGTCACCCCAGCGATCCGTTCGTTGGTCGGCGACTCCAGCAACAGCTCGCCCCCCAACCCCTTGACCACTCGTCGCGCTATGGCCAGCCCGATGCCCACGCCCTGGTGCTTCCGGGTCGGTGATCCATCCGCCTGCACGAAGGGCTGCATCACCTTGTCGATATGGCTGGCAGGGATCCCCGGACCGTTGTCCGATATGCACACCTCGTAGAACGACCCCACGTGTCGAACGCGCACGCCGACCACCCCCCCAGCCGGGCTGAACTTGATCGCGTTGTCCAGCACCTGAGCGATCCCTCGCCCCAGACGGTCAGCGTCTCCCCACGCCGGCATGCGTGCATCGGCGCACTCGAAGGCCAGCTGAACAGATCGCTGCGCAACGAGCCCTTGGAACTTGGAGAGAACCCGTTCCACCACGGATCTCACGTCGTAGTCGCGATGCACGAAACGCATGGTCCCGGCTTCGAGCCCGGTCACGTCCAGAAGGTTGTCGATGAGAGTCCGCAGGCGCTGCACGCAGTCGTCCATGGCGCGAAGGGCCTTGCGCTGGGAAGCGTTCAGGGGACCCAGCTCCTCGTCGACGAGCAGCTTCACGTAGCCGACGATGGGTGTCATCGGCGTAGCCAGCTCGTGGGACACGTTCCGGTAGAACGTCGTCCGAGCCCGGTCCGCCTCCACGAGCCGCTCGTTCGCCTCGGACAGCTCCGCAACCTTCGCCTCCAGCCTCGCGACGATCCGCTGACTCTGGGCACGCAGGTGGGCGTCCGCCTTCGCCGGGGCCACCACTTCCTTGCCCCCGCGCAGGAACTTCTCGAGCGTCGCGGCAAAGGTCCGTGCGTTGATCGGCTTCTGCACGAAACCGTCGCACCCCACGGCCAGGCTCGTCGACCGGTCCCCTTCGGCGGTGATCGCAACGATGGGCACCTCTCGCAACGTGGGGTCCCCCCGAAGCCGGAGGGTCACTTCGTAACCGTCGAGACCGGGGATGTTGAGGTCCACGAGCACCAGGTCCGGACGCATCGTCCGGGCCACCCGAACCCCCTCCAACCCGTCGGCCGCGTCAACCACCTCGAACCCCGCACCGGAAAGGATCTTGCGGACGAGGAGTCGGTTGGCAGGGTCGTCTTCGATGTGCAGAACGCGAGGAGGGCTCACCCTTACACCTTGGCGCGAATCAGGGGTCGACGGCAAGGCCCGAGATCGTCTCACCCTTGCACGACGCTGGTTCCTGACGGTATGAAGCCGGCATGCACCTTCGCCGTTTCTCGTTCCTCTTTGCCGCGGGATTGCTGGCAGCGCCCGCTTGCTCGAATCTCACGTCCCCGTCAGGCGAGAACCCAGACTCCCTGACAGCCGTTGGGGACACCCCTGCCGCAACCCGCGCCCAACCGCCGCCCACGCAACCGAGGCCCACACCGGAACGAGCCCCCAACGCCGAGGCTCTCACCGTTCGACGCATACTCATCGCCCACGACCGCGCCGAAGGTGTCAAGCCAGGCGTCAAGCGCACCCTGGCGGAAGCTCGCAAGCTTGCAGCTGAAGTCGCGGAGAAAGCACAAGCCCCAGGCGCGGACTTCGCTCAACTGGCCAAGACCCACTCAGATGCCCCGGATGCCGAACGCGGCGGCCTGCTTCCCCCACTCAGGGGCGACGCCGAAGCGGACTTGAAAGCCGCGGCGCAGCAAGCAACCGTCGGCCAGGTCTCCGGCGTCGTCGTGACCCGGCAGGGGCTACAGATCTTCCAGCGCCTCAGGTAGATGAGGCATGGGCGCCGCCAAGAAACGGATCCTGGTCGTCGAGGATGACCCCAGCGTTCGCACTCTCCTCGAGAAGACGCTGGCCGTCCAGTACGAGGTCGAATCGGTCGGCGACGGGATCAGCGCAGCGCGGCGTATCTCCCGAGCACCTGCCGCCGACCTCATCCTCTGCGACGTGATGCTGCCGGGGATGGACGGACTGGAAGTCGCGCGTCGAGCCAAGGCCTCTGCGATCTGGTCGCACGTACCCATCATCTTCCTCACCGCGCGGACCACGCCTCGCGACGTGATCCAGGGCATTCAGGCGGGCGCGAGACTCTATCTCGCGAAGCCCTTCAAGCTTCAGGACCTGCTCGACAAAGTGGCCAAGGTCACCGGAGCTTGACCTTGGGGGTTCTCCCCGACGCAACTACGTTTCCGGCCGTGTCCACGCGCTGGGCGCTTCCCCTCGCGGTCGCGACGGGCTTGCTCTACTTCGCTTGCTTCCCGGGGACTGGGCTCTGGCCCCTCGCGTTCGTGACCCTCAGCCCCTTGATCGTGGCGCTGCGACACCGTGGGGTCGTCCATGGCGCGCTGCTCGGCCTTGCGGCTGGGACCGTCACCACGTTCCTCGGCTTCTTCTGGCTCGTCGAGACGATTCGCACCCACGGAGGGTTCCCATGGCCCGCCAGCTTGGCCGTGGTGCTCGTCTTGAGCCTGATGCAGGGTGGTCGCTTCGCTCTATTCGCTGGTCTCACGTGCGCGATGTCGCGACGCCGATGGCCTTGGCCCCTGCCCGTGGCGGGGGCCTTCGTCACCGCGGAGGTGGCGTACCCGCTGCTGTTTCCCTGGTTCTTGGGAGCAAGCCTCCATCGCTTCCCCCTGCTGATCCAAACGGCTGACCTGGGCGGTCCGGTGCTCGTCGGACTCCCGCTCGCTCTGACAAGCGCCACGGTCGCCGACGCGTTCCGAACCGGACGACCGCGGATGCCGGCAAGGCCCTCCCTGGTGGTCGCGGCTCTAGCAATCGCTCTGCCGGTCGCGTACGGCGCGTTCATGATCCCGGTCGTGGACCACGCCACCCGGGCAGCACCGACGGTTCGGGTGGGGCTGGTCCAGGGTGACGTCCCCATGCCGCCCGCAACCTCAGAGCTTCTGCACCAGCGATTCAGCAAACAGGTCGAGCTCACGCGTCAACTTGCCGTGGCGGGAGCAGAGCTCGTGATCTGGCCCGAGTCCGCCTTCATTCACGTCCTTCCGGCCTCGGCGCCGGGTGAGGCTGCAGGGCGAACCGAAGCGGCAAACCTCGGCGTTCCGCTGCTCGCGGGCGCACTCGTGGAAACCGAAGGTCCCAGGTCTCGCGTGTTCAATTCGGCGCTGATGATTGCGCCAGGCGCCAGCGTGCGCGGGCGATACGACAAGCAGCACCGGCTTCCTTTCGGTGAATACCTGCCGCTGGGCGATGCCTTCCCGGTCTTGTATCGGTGGTCGCCCGGGTCGGGACGGATCTCCAAGGGCGACCAATCCGGCCCGGTGCCTTTCGAGGACAAGCGGATCACGGTCCTGATCTGTTACGAGGACATCTTGCCATCGTTCGTGAGGGGCGCGGTCAAGGGTCATCGCCCCCACCTGCTAGCCAACCTGACGAACGACGGGTGGTTTGGTCGGTCGGACGCAGCTGGGGTGCACTTCGCCCTGTCCAAGTTCCGAGCGGTGGAGCACCGCCGGTATCTGGTTCGCGCCACGAACACGGGCGTGACCGCCATCGTGGACCCCGTAGGACGGGAGCAGGGGACCGTGCCTGCGTTTGCCGAGGGGTCCCTGGTGGGGACGGTGCGGTGGATGCACGGCTGGACGCTCTATGGCTTGTGGGGGGATGCTCCGTGGTATCTGGTGGCGGTCGCGTCGTTGGTGGGTTGCTGGTTGGGCTGGCCCGGGGGCTGGCGGCGACGGGGTGTTGGCCCCAGAGAGCAGGCGTGAATAACTTCAGGTGCGTTGCGTCCATCTGCGGGTCAGATTCTTGACTTGGACGCACCGCCGTGAAAACTTCTGTGATCGGTTCGAACAGGGAACGGATCCCCACGGGCAACCGTAAGATGGGGACGAGACCCGACCCGCGGTGACCTGGGAGGCTCGAGGGCTTCTTTCAAAGGAGATAGAGATGAAGAAGATAGCTTGGCATTGGACTTTGGCTGTTTCCGCGATCGCGCTTGCGTTTGCTGCCTGCACGGTTACGGAGGGAGACGACGACGAGGACGGCGGGACTAGCGGGTCTGGCGGCAGTGATACCGGTGGGTCCGGCGGCGGCGTGACGGGCGGAACGGGCGGCGGCGTGACAGGCGGAACCGGAGGAGCGGCCGGAGAGGGCGGCACGGGCGGCGGCACCACCACGAAGACCTGCGCCGAGCTGTACCCCGGAACGGACACCTGCTCGCAGTGCCTGGTCACCAGCTGCTGCGCCGAGGTGGAAGCCTGCTTCAATGAAACCTCAGGCGAGTGCGCGGGCTCGTGGGACTGTCTGGCCGAATGCACGGACGCGGACACCTACGAGGATTGCAAGGCGGCCTGTGACGACGGCAACTTCAACACGGCCTACAACGAGATCGTGACCTGCCTCGAGGTGAAGTGCTTCGAGGGGTGCGGCTCCACCCAGTAGTCCATCTCGCCCAGCGACCATCGCGCCGCCCTTCCTCCTGGAATGGCGGCGCTTTTTTATGGTCGCGACGTCTCGATGTAGGCCGGTTCAGTGAACCGCCCCGTCAGAGCTTCATCGCTTTGCGGAATCGCTTGGCGTCCGCGAACATGTCCACGTTGGTAAAAATGTAGGTGGCGTCGGTGTGCTTGGCTACCTTCGCGATCTCGGCGAGGCGCTCGATGGCTGGGTCCTCGTACCGTGACTTGTGCCCAGCAGGCCCGGGAAGACGGTAATAGGCCTTCTTCTTCTTCGAGACCCCCTGGTTGAGGGGATCTCGCACCACCAAGACCTGTTCGGCAGACATCAGCCCCTCGGTCTCGTCCGGCTCCCAAAGGGGGCCCGGGTCAAACACGACCACCTTGAACATCTTTCGCGTCGCGCCCAGGAAGTCCTTGACGACCGTCTTGTTCGCGCGGTTGCACGGGAAGTCCGGGGGCGCCACGAACACAGCCGTCTCGGCGGCCAGCTCCGCGGCCACCGAAACCAACGTCTTCATCGCCGTCTCCACCACCTTGCCCTCCCGAAACCCCTCTTGTCCGATCTCGCGCGGCCCCAGCAGAGCAAAGCGGAATCCGTCGGGCGCCTCCCGACGCCACCTGCGCACCGTTCCTGGACCTGGCGTCCCAAGGTGAGTCTCTTGCACCTCGACGAACAGGAACTCGCGGAAGTACCTCGTCGCTGGAACGGGGAACCCAGCACACCCGACGGTAATCATGGTGGGGAACGGTACCACCCAACGACAGCCGGGCCAACGACAGGCGAAAATACATTGAAAAACGGACTATTACAACAACTTCACGGGGAAGAGGAACCGGGAACGGGCTCCCCCAGCCGTCGCAAGACGAGGGCGTCCCCTGCCCTCCTGGCTGCCGCAACCACCCCCGAACCGACGGCGTTCTCTTGCTCCAGCGGGCTCGAACCCGTTGCGACGACGTAGTGTTCGGTGACGACGTAGTGAGTGTCCGAGCCGACGTCGTGTGCAGACGCGGAGACGCTGACCCTGGTGGCGCGAGCGGTTGCCGCGCCGTTGCCAGAGACCAGACCTTCCGTGGCGAGGCGCACATGTACGACCTCGACCAGCAGCGTGCCGCCCTCGGAACAGGTCGAGAGCAAGCCGCGCTGTGCGAGTGCATCCCGAGCGCCGAAGACGAGCGCGGTCAAGGCCTGAGGATGCGATGCCGGAGCATCCCCGGGCTCCACACACCAGCCGGACGTCCCCGAGCCCGGCGCGCGAGCCGAGTGGTACCCACACCCGACAGCAGCACACGCCGCTGCCCCAAGGACACAGCGGGGAAGACGGACTCGTCTCATGGGACGGCCCTGCGGGTTACTTGGCGACGATGATGTTGAGGATCTGGGCCGGCCGGTAGATGACCTTCCGAACGGCTCCGTCCGGCACGTGGGCGCGCACGTTGTCTTGCGACAGCGCGAGGGCCATGGCGTCCTGTTCCGACGCGTCCCGCGCGAGGGCGATGCGACCGCGCACCTTGCCGTTCACCTGCACGCCGATCTCCACCGTGTCGTCCCGCACAAGAGCCTCTTCGAAGGAAGGCCAGGATTGAAGCGACACGGACTCCGTTCCGCCGAGACGCTGCCAAAGCTCCTCCGCAAGGTGCGGCGCGATGGGAGCGAGCAACAGGACCAACGTTCGAGCCGCGCCAACCGGCACCTGCTCGAGGGACGCGATGTGATTCGTCAAGATCATCAGCGCGCTGACGGAGGTGTTGAAGCGCATGGCCTCGATGTCGTCGCCCACTTTCTTGATCGTCTTGTGCACGAGGCGTTCGGTGGCCTCGTCCGCCGGGGCGTCCACGAGCTGTCCGGTGCAAAGCTTGAACACGCGGTCCAGGAACCGCCGAACGCCCTGGATGCCGCTCGTTTGCCAAGGCTTGACCTGCTCGAGCGGCCCCATGAACATCTCGTAGGCCCGAAGGGCGTCGGCACCGTACTCGCGAACCACGTCGTCGGGGTTGATGACGTTGCCTCGAGACTTCGACATCTTCTCGTTGTTCTCACCGAGGATCATGCCCTGGTGGACGAGCCTGACGAACGGCTCCGCGTGCTTCACCACCCCGACATCGTACAGGACTTTGTGCCAGAACCGCGCGTAGAGCAGGTGCAAGACAGCGTGCTCGCTTCCGCCCACGTACAGGTCGACAGGCATCCACGCGTCGTAGGATTCCTCGGAGAACGGTCGGTCGACGTTGCGGGGGTCGAGGAATCGAAGGTAGTACCAGCATGACCCGGCCCACTGGGGCATGGTGTTGGTCTCCCTCGCAAACCACTTTCCGTCGCGCTGGAAGAAGACCCAGTCGAGGGCACGCGCCAGGGGACCGCGGGGATCGTTGCCGGGACGGAAGTCGTGAAGTTCGGGCAGCACCACCGGCAGTTCGGACTCCTCGACGGCGATGGGCTGGTCGTACCGAATGGTGTGCTTGGCGCCCTGACGCGGGTCACCCCCCGCCTCTAGCTCCACAGGGAAGTAGACCGGAAACGGCTCGCCCCAGTACCGCTGTCGAGAGAACACCCAATCCCGGAGCTTATAGTTGACGGTGGCCTTTCCGAGCTTGCTCTGCTCGAGGTGCGCGACGATCCGACTCTTCATCTCCGGGGTTGCCAGTCCGTCGAACTGCTGCGATCGGACGGCGACGCCGTCGTCGGTGTACGCCGCAGCGAGATCCTCGTGGAGCGCGCCATCGTGGCTGACGACTTCCACGACGGGAAGCCCGTGCTTGCGTGCGAAGGCGTAGTCACGTTCGTCGTGTGCGGGGACCGCCATCACGGCTCCCGTCCCGTAGGTTCCGAGGACATAGTCGGCAACCCAGATGGGGATCCTGTCACCGGTCAGCGGGTGGCGCGCGAACGCGCCGGTCGGTACGCCGGTCTTGTCCTTCGACAGCGCGGCGCGGTCCATGTCGCTCTTGGCGGACGCTGTCCGGACGTAGGCGGCAACGTCGTCGCGATGGGCGGGGGTCACCAGCATGTCGACGAGGGGATGCTCGGGGGCGATGACCATGTAGGTCGCCCCGTAGAGCGTGTCAGGGCGCGTCGTGAACACGCGCAAGGACGCATCGTGCTCATCGACGGGGAACTCGATTTCGCACCCCTCGCTGCGACCGATCCAGTTGGTCTGCTTGATTTTGGTGTCCGGCCAGTCGAGCCCCTCCAAGTCGGAGGCGAGACGATCAGCGTAGGCCGTGATCCTCAGCAGCCACTGTCGAAGCGGCGTTCGCTCCACGGGGTGTCCGCCCCGCTCGCTCTTGCCGTCGATGACCTCTTCGTTGGCGAGGACGGTGCCGAGGGCTGGGCACCAGTTGACAGGGACCTCGGATTGGACGGCCAGGCCTCGGTGGAACAGCTGCAGGAATATCCACTGAGTCCAGCGGAGGTAGTCGGGCTGGGTGGTGTCGATCTCGCGCTCCCAGTCGTAGGAGAACCCAAGCATCTTGAGCTGGCGGCGGAAGACGTCGATGTTCTCGCCCGTCTTGACGGAGGGGTGGGTACCGGTTTGGATCGCGTACTGCTCGGCGGGCAGGCCAAAGGCATCCCAGCCCATCGGGTGCAGGACATCGACGCCTTTCATGCGGGCATGGCGCGCGACGATGTCCGTGGCGGTGTAGCCTTCCGGATGGCCGACGTGAAGACCGGAACCTGACGGGTACGGGAACATGTCGAGCACGTAGAGCTTGGGGTGCCCGGGCCGTCGAACGGCGCGGAAGGTGCGGTGCTCGTCCCAGTACTGCTGCCACTTGGGCTCGATTTGGGCGGGGATGTAACGATCTTCTGGATTCTTCGAGAGGTTAGACATGGGCGCCCGCGGTGTAGCACACGGGCCGGAGTCGGGGCGCGGAAAGTGGCGTGGGGGGTAGCTCTACGGGGTCAGCTTGGGCACGGCGCACCAAACGCGCATCATCAACGCGGTTTCGTCCGCCGGACGGATGTCGATCCGACGCACGGCCTCGAGGCCTCCTGGCGGAAGTCGATGCCAGAGTCGCTGGGCCACGAAGTCACGACGCTCCTCGTCGGTGGCCGACACGGACAAGCACCGGTCGAGGATGACGAACGTGAACAGTTCCAGGACCTCCGACCCAGCGAACTTCCCTTTCTGCTGAGCGCGGACGATCCTTTCCGCATCGCGCAGGAGCTCCTCGTCGATGACCGCCATCGTTTCGAAGCCCGCCCGCGTCTCGGACACAGTGACCTCGGGGGGCGCATCGGGATCATCCGTGCATGTCGGCAAGTCCGATTCGGCAGGAGAGAGGTCATCTCCGAGCGGCTTTTCGTCGTAGCCGATGGTGACGAAGGGCTTACGGCTGGTCGGTGCTGCACCTTGCATTTCCCGCAGGATCGCGGTCAGGGTGGCGCGCCCGACGGGACGTTCCTCGAACGTGATGTCGGGAGGCGGGGGTTTGGATGAACGCACAACGCGGGCCTTCCCAGCTTTACGGGGGCGTCCCCCTGGATTCTTCGGGACCATGGGTATGGTTGGCGATGCTAGCACCTTCCCTGGGCGTCGGTCCACGGGGGGCGGAAGACCCAGATCCCGTCCCAAGCACACCCCGACAGAGCCGAAGCCAAGCTGGTGAATGCGGGACGGGCAGCAGGGAACGGAAGAATGCCTTCGTTAGGTACTCCGGGTTCCCGGTACTGCTCCAGTTTGGCGGTTGGCGCTCCGTCAACATGGCCCAGTTTGGACGGAACTCTCTGCGGATCAGCTAGCTCGTCTTCGAGGGGGTGGCGGAGGGCGTGGCCGACGTGCTGGGGGACGACGAAGCTGCGCTGGACGGCGACGATGAGGTCGAGGTCGTAGGGGCTGTGGACGAGTTGGAGGGCTTGGAGGACCCTCCATTTCCGCCTCGCTTCGAGGGGCTCGAGTACAAGTCGGCGTACCAGCCGCCGCCCTTGAGGATGAAGTTACCCGCAGAAATCTGTCGGCGGGCCGTCTTTTCGTGACAAGCGGGGCAAGTGTCGAGCGGGTCTGCAACGATCCGCTGCTCTTCCTCCCATTCGTGGCCGCAGGCGGCGCACTTGTACTCGTAGGTGGGCATGAGGAGGCACCTTTCATGCGCGGCGCTGAAGAAACCCGCCGCGACGCTAGCTCCCCGATGCGTCTTGCGGCCCATTCTGTCAAGGGTCGAAGAGTTTGTGGGGCGCCCCTGAACGTCCGTGAGCCTTGTCTTCCCGACAGAGTCCGGGTAGCAAAGGGGATGGGCCGTGACCATACATGTTGTGCCATCAAGGCACAACCATGGTCCCGTATCGCCTGACAACACCATGCATATCAAGAAGCTCGAAATCTCTGGCTTCAAGTCCTTCGTCGACCGCACGGTCGTCCACTTCGATCACGACGTCACCGGCATCGTAGGACCGAACGGGTGCGGCAAGTCGAACATCGTGGATGCCATCCGCTGGTGCATGGGGGAGCAGTCCCCCCGGCAGCTCCGCGGCAAGTCGATGGGTGACGTCATCTTCGCAGGATCCGAGTCCCGCAAGCCGAACGGGTTCGCCGAGGTGACCATCACGTTCTCCAATACCGACGCGGAGTACGCGCAGACCCTCCCCATCGAGTACCGCGACTACCCCGAAATCGCCATCACACGCAGGCTCTACCGCGATGGGACGAGCGAGTACCTGATCAACAAGACGCAGGTACGACTCAAGGACCTCAACGACCTTTTTCTGGGAACCGGCGTCGGCAGCAAGGCCTACTCGATCATCGAGCAAGGAAAGATCGGGCTGATCGTGTCCGCCAAGCCCGAAGACCGGCGTCTCCTGATCGAAGAGGCCGCCGGCATCACGAAGTACAAGCACCGCAAGAAGCAGGCGGAGATCAAGATGGACCTCACGCGGCAGAACCTGCTGCGCGTGGGAGACATCGTCGCCGAGATCGACCGCAACATGGCCTCGCTCAAGCGCCAGGCGTCCAAGGCGAAGCGCTACCTCGAATACCGGCAGGAGCACGACGACCTCGTTTTGCACGAGGCGTCGCACCGTTTGCTCGCGATCATCGCTGTGGAGAAGGTCGAGCGCGCCCAGGCTGACGAAGCGCGGGAACGGGCGGAGCGCGAGCGGACCGAGGTGTCCACGCGACAGTCAGTGCTGGAAGCGGGTCGGGCGGAGTCCGTGACGCTCGAGCGGCAGGTGGACAAGGACCAGAACGCTGCCTTTCTGGCCGACAACGAGGTCCGAACCTGCGACGCGAAAGCCCAGCGATCCATGGACCGGCTCCACGTCCTGCAGGAGCGCCAGCAGGCGGCGACGCAAGAAGGACAGCGCGTGCGCGTGGAGGCAGAACGCTTCCAGAAGGAGCACGCGACCATCCAGGAGAACCTTGCGAACCTCGAGAACAACGAGGCCGAGCACGCAGAGCGGCTGCGACTCGAGGAAGACAAGCTCCGCCACCGCGAGCAAGAGCAACGGGACGTCGAGTCGCGCACGGCTTGGCTTCGGACGACCATGGCCAAGAGCACCGCGACAGCTGCGGCTTCCCAGGAGCGCCTGGCGGGGTTCGACCAGCGCGTGGAAGACATGCGGCTGCGCAGGGAAAGGCTGACGATCGACACCGAGCGCTTCCGTGAGGACCTACGGGAGGCCCAGGACCGTCGCACGTCCTTTGCCGAAACCGCCGCAGGCCTGGAGCAGGACATGGCGTCGACCACGGAACGCGTGGCGGTGCTGTCAGCAAAAATGCAAGGCCTGCGGGAAGGGATGGTCGCGAGCGACCGCGAGCTCGAGCAGGCCAAGAACGAGTTGAGCCAGAGCCGGGGGCGACTGCGAGCCTTGGAAGAAGTGCATGCGCGGCTCGAAGGCGTGGGAACGGGAACCCGGGCCCTCGTCGACACGCGAGACCCCTGCATTCTCGGCTTGGTGGCAGACCTCATCGAGCCACCGGAAGATCTCCTCAATCCCTTCGCAGCCTTGATGGGAGACCGACTCCAAACGGTGGTCGTCAACGACCTGGATCGCGCAGCCGCGCTCCTTTCCGACCTCGCGGCGAGGAAGGTCGGTCGTGCGAGTGTGTTGCACGAGAGCCCGCCGTTCGTGGCGTCCGCGCACCGACTGGACGCCCCCGGCGTGCTCGGCCCTCTGGTCCCGCGGCTCCGGTTCGACCCTCGCTACGAGGCGCTCGCGCAAGCCCTTCTCGGCGACGCCGTCCTGGTGGAGAGCGACGAGGTCGCGCGGCAACTTCGCGAGCAGGGTTGTCGCGCAACGCTGGTGACGATCTCGGGAACCGTCTACCACCCGGACGGCCGCATCAGCGGTGGCGCGGGCGACGACGTGGCTGCAGGGCTTCTGCAGCAGAAGCTCCGCGTGCGGGAGATGCGTCGACGGGTAGCCGACGACGAGAAGCGTGCGGAGACAGCGCTTGCCACGCACGCGGCGTTGCGCGGGGAGATCAACGAGACGGGGGACCTCCTCGAGGAAGCGCGAACGACGGAGCGGGAGGTTCAGCTCGAGAAGGTGACGCTCGACAACGACCTGCGGCGGTCGGACGACCAAATCGCTGCGGTGACGTCGCGGCTCGACGAGATCGCGAGAGAGGCCGAGGCGCTGGACGCGAAGCTCGACGAGACGGCGCTGGAGCGTGACGAGGCGGAGCGGTCCCTGGCGCGGTCTCGCGCGGAGGCAAAGGGCGCCGCCGAGGAGCTGGAGCTGGCCGAGCAGGAGTCCCGAACGTGGGCCGAGCGCGTGTCGGAGCAGAAGGAAGTCTGCACGGAACGCAAGATCGAGTTCGCACGCATCCGGGAGCAAGCCAACTCCGCTCGTGCCACGCAGGAGCGCCTGGAGCGTTCCATCCACGAGCTGGTCGATCGTGCGCACTCGCTCGAGCAGGAGGTCGTGGCGTCCTCCGTGGAGCAAGGGCGTGTGGCAGCCGAGCTCTTCGAGCTCAAGGAGCGGATGCTCGACGCGTCCGTGGCGGCGAAGGCGGCGCACCTCGAGTTCGAGCGTCGCAGGCAAGCGCTGGACGAAGCGCGCAGCGCGCTTGCGATGCACGAGGCGGAGATCAAGACGCTGCGCGATCAGCTGGACAAGGACATGGAGAGGCAGCGCGGCCACGAGATGGCGCTTCAGAAGCTCGAGCTGGAGCGTGAACACTTGCTCGAAGCTGTGGCGGAGAAGTTCCGCGGACTGCGGCTCGCGACCGTGATGGGCGACTATCACATGCGTCTGCCGCCCGATGAGGACCACCGCGCCCGGATCGACGAGCTTGCGAACCTCATCGACCGGATGGGGCCTGTGAACCTCGACGCGATGGAGGAGTTCGACAAGACGAGCGAGCGATTCACCTTCTACACCACGCAGAAGGCGGACCTCGAGAAGGCGCTCTCGGACCTGGAGCATGCGATCCAGCAGATGAACCGGGAGAGCAAGCGTCTGTTCCGGAGCACCTTCGACGCCGTCAACGAGCGCTTCCAGGAGATCTTCCCGCGCATGTTCCGCGGCGGCAAGGCCACCCTCGTGCTCACCAACCCCGAGGACTTGCTTGAAACCGGCGTGGAGATCCGTGCGCAACCGCCCGGGAAGAAGGTCGGCACGATCGAGCTGCTGAGCGGCGGCGAGAAGGCGCTCACGGCCGTCTCTCTCATCTTCGCCATCTTCCAACACAAGCCTTCGCCCTTCTGCGTGCTGGACGAGGTCGATGCGCCTCTGGACGAGGCGAACGTGACCCGTTTCAACGACCTGGTGCGGTCCATGACCGACCGGTCCCAGTTCATCCTGATCACGCACATCAAGCGGACGATGCAGTCGGTGGACGTCCTCTACGGCGTCACCATGCAGGAGCCGGGAGTGTCTCGCCTGGTGAGCGTGAAGGTGAACCCTGCCGCGCAGCCGCGTTGGGTTGCCAGCACGGAGGCGGTGGCGTAGACGGTCCCTACCGGGTCAAGGCCCGGCTACGACAATGGACGGATGAGGGACATCAACTAGGAACTGAGAACACGGAACACGGAACAGAGAACCAGGAACGGGCGGAGCCAGGGGCAACACGCACCACCCAACTCCGCACATACCCTTCTGTGCCTTCTGCGTCCTCTGTGGTTCTCCGCAGTGCGATCCCGGTACTCACTTCGGGCACACGGTACTAGGCTGGCTGCCCGTCATGATCCGCCCCGCCGAACCGCAGCATCCCATGAGCATGTCCCCTCGCCTTCCCGTCTTCCTGAGCCTTGCCCTTGCGCTTTCTGCCGCTGGTTGCGGCGACGATGACGAAGGCACGGCGGTCGTCTCCCTGGGACCACCCGCCATGTCGGTCGTCTCCCCTGCGGACGGGGCGTGCGTCGCGCTGCAGGATGACCCGGCCGCGAGCGTGCGGGTGCGTATCGAATTGCAGAACTGGCTGTTGCGGCCGTACGGCTACTGCGGCGGTGTCTACTCCCAGTGCGGGTTCGCCGTGTTCTTGGTCGACGACCAGGAGGTCGCGCGCGGCGCCGCGCTGGTGACTGACGTTCCGTTCGCGAGCCTTCCGTCGCCTGCGGGATCGCATCGTGTGCGGGTCGAGCTTCGGAACGACGCGGACGTGGTGGTGATGAACAAGGATGGGGAACCGCTGACCGACGAGGTGAGCGTGCTCACGGTGGGCGTCGGGGAGAGCTGTCCGTAGCGCGTCTCAAGGGTGGATGAAGACGACGGACCCGGTGAGGGGACGTCGCACGGTGTGCCAGTCCGGTGGAATCTTGGGTTCGGTCCAGTAGAAGAGCCTGCGCGCGTCGTCCGGGGACAGGTTGATGCAGCCGTGGCTGCGAGGCACGCCGAAGTCGTCGTGCCAGTACGCGGCGTGCAAGGCGTAGCCTCCTTCGAAGTACTGGACGAAGGGGATGTCGTTGAGCTCGAACTCCTCGCCAACCTCGGCAGACGCCATGGTCGCCGTGACGTGCTTTCGGTCGATGCGGAAGATGCCTCGCTTGGTTGCCTTGGTCTTGTCGGGGTCGCCCAGCCCAGCTTCCCCCGTGGACACGAGGGTGGCGAACACGGGCTTGGTGCCGTCGTAGGCCACGAGGGTCTGCTTCGTCACGTTGATGTCGATCCAGCGTTCTCCGTTCTTGCCCCAGGCGGGCATGCGCCGCGCCGGGTCGAGGCGAGACACTTCGCGGTCTGACACCCAGAAGCCGTCGCTGGTCTGGTAGTGGAGAACGCCTCCGTGGAAGACCTTCTTGTCGACCAGTTGCACGGCGGATCGACGTTCGAGCGGCTTGGCCTTCCTCCGCTTGCCTTTCTCGATCGTATAGGCATGGGCGTTGCGCGCACGCACGAGCGCGAAGGGGAAGTCGACCTCCTTGGGTATCTCGTAGCCATGGAACCGGGAACCTGTGATGGGGCGGACGCGATCGACAGGCATGGACTGTAGGCGTGTCGAGATTCCGTATCGCCGGCCGTCGCGCACGGCGGTGTCGACGAAAGCGAAGCCTTGGTGTCGCATCATCTGGCCGACGACGAGGTCATTCTTGTTCTTGCCGAGGTTGGCGAGGTTGCCGGGTGGCGAGCGGCCGTCGAGGAACCAGGGGATGTCGAGGTTGGCCTTGGTTTCCCAGAGGGTGGTGGGGTCGGGGCTCTTGGTCGGGTCCTTCCAACGCAACCACAGGTCGGTGCGGAACGAAGCGCCGCTTTCGTCCTCGAGACCGAGCCATTCGGTCATGCGGGCTTCGTGGCCGGACTCGGAGGCGGAGGCTTCTTCGAGGGAGGGCAGGCGCGAGTAGATGGGGCCGGGGCGACGCACAATCCCGTACATATACGGGAGTGGATTGCTCACGTCGGGGCGGCGGGAGGCTGCGCGAACGAGCTCGTGCTGGAGGTCGAGGGTGGCGTTGGTGGGCGACACGCAGACGTGGCCGAAGGGGGCGACGCGGAACCACCCCCCGGGGCAGCCCTGGTGACCGACGGGCTTGTCGCTGGCGGCGACGATGGCGCCGGCGCGCAGGTAGCCGAGGATGAACGAGTCCTTGTCGGGCAGCTTATGGACGGGGGTTTCCCAGGCGAGGGCGGCGAGCTTCTTGGTGGAACCCGGCAACGAGAGGTGGTGTTCGGAAGCGGCTCCACCGAGGGAGACCTCGGGCGGGGTATTGCCTTCTTCGAAGACGGGGTTCCCGGCGCTGTCCACGGGGCCGGGGCTTGCAATGGCTGGGCTGCTGCTGGACGTCGATTCGGCGCTGGCGTCCTTGCTGCGTCCGCAGGCGGGGAGGGTGAGAAGGAGGGCGAGGAGCCCGGCTTGGCAGGAGGTTCGGGAGACGCTGTGCATGTTGACCTGGCGCCCGCCCGGCAACGGCGGGGAGCCTTGGATCTGTCTGGTTGAACCCATTCGGGCAAGTATTTCGCAAGTGCGGGCGACAGCGGGTCGGCCCCCCAGAAACCGCTCCACCAACCGCAGGGAACCGCGCTATGGTGCGCCCCGCCGATGGATCCCAAGTCGATTTCGCAAATCCTCGAAACCCTCACGCAGCAGTCCTGGCTTCACGGCGTGAAGGCGGGCCTGGCGGTGCTGGCCTGCGCGTTCATTTACCTGGAATCGCAAGCACATACGGTCACGGAGGACGTACGGGCGCGAATCCTGAAACGTCTGCCGATGGTCGTGGCGGGCGGCGGGCTGCTGCTGCTGGTGCTGCACTACATGTCCGACAGCGCCAAAGCGCTGGGGGTGTTCAAGACCGGGGCCCTGCCCATCTTCTTCGTCTTCGCGGCAGCGGTGGGGCTGTTCGCGATCGGCGTCCACGGCACCCGGTACGGGATCCTGCACGACCGCGCGAAGCAGATCATCGGGGCCATCCTCGCAACCGTCGCCATCCTATTTTTCTTCCTATTCTTCCACCTTTCCTACAAAGACTACTACCACCGGTGGGAGTTCTTTCACTACTACATGGGCTCCAAGTACTCCCAGGAGCTCAGCTACAAGCGCATCTACATCTGCGCCGCCATCGCCGACGCCGAGACGGGCAACGAGACCGCGGTCAAGCGTCGGAAGATGAGGGACCTGTCCGCCACGAACCTGCTGATCCCCTCGAAGCAGTTTTTGGAACAGCCCGAGATCTGCAAGGAGCACTTCTCCGAAGCGCGGTGGGAGGACTTCAAGACGGACCTGCAGTTCTTCCGTCGTGTTTCGGGCGGTGGGTACTGGAAGGACATGCAGAAGGACCACGGGTACAACCCGCCGCCGATCTGGACGGTCGCGGGGCACTACCTGTCGTCGCTGCAACCGGCGTCCTCGGAGTACTTCAAGCTGCTGGCGGGGATCGACGTGACGTTGACCGCGTTGCTGTTTTTGGCCGTGGGGTGGGCGTTCGGGTGGCGGATCACGATTGTGGCGCTGTTATTTTGGGGAACGCAGGAGCCGGCGCCCTTCTATTGGACGGGAGGGGCGTTCTTGCGCCAGGACTGGTTCTTCCTGGCGGTGCTGTCCGCGTGCCTTGCGCGCAAGAGGTACTTCTTCCTGTCGGGCCTCGCGCTCGCCTATTCGGCGGGGTTGCGCATCTTCCCCGTGGTCTTGTGGGCGGGTCCGCTCGCCATCATCGCGTGGGACGTCTACCGAAAGCGGACGCTGCAGCGGACGTATCTCAAGTTCTTGGCGGGCGGGGCGGTGGCAGTCCTCGTGCTGGTGCCGCTGAGCTTGCACGTGACGGGAGGTACGCACTCCTACAAGGAGTTCATCCACCACATCAAGGTGCACCAGAACACGGCGTTGACGAATCACGTCGGGCTACACACCACGATCAAAGCGTCGCCCGACGGGCGGATGAAGTACGCGCGCAACAACGCGCTGCTGGACCCGTTCGAGCGCTGGAAGAAGCAGCGAAACGACCGTTTCCAGACGTACAAGGTGCTCTGGGGGGCGATCTTCCTTTCGTTCGGTGGGCTGCTGTTCTTCGCTCTGCGCAGGACGAAGGCGCTCTGGGTGGGCATGGGATTGTCGCTGATCCTGGTGGTCAGCGCGGCGGAGGCCACCTGCTACTACTGGTCGATCTGGGTGTTGGCAGCGATGCTGTCCCGGTTGAAACGGCAGATGGAGTGGCCGCTGCTGGCGGTATTCCTTGGCGTGTTCGCGTTCGTGGCCTTCAAGATCCTGAACGCGCAGGCGGGCGTTCAGCCCTTGCTCGCCATCGCGATCGGCGTCGGCGGCGTGGCCTTGCTCTACTACTACTACCACGAGGCCCTGCTGAAGTTCGCCCGCAGCAACGGCAGCATGGAGATCGCCATCATCGGGCTCGCCGGGGCCAGCCAGGTGTTCTCCAACCAGTTCTACTTCATCGACGACAAGTTCACTGCCATCTCGGCTCTGTACGTGGCGTGGACGATGGCTTTCGTGATGGCGTTCTTCCGGTGGCCGCAGACGCAGGTGGCGCTCGACACGTTGCCGGTCCGTTCGGAATCCCCTGGGACCTAGAGCCCGATCCCCTGCCCTTCATTCCCCCGTAGCCAACGATTCCCGGTGCCGGTACAACCGGGGGCGTGACGGAGTCATCTCACCCTCGACCCAGCGCGTCGGACGACCTATCGCCGACGTCGCGACGATCGCGTCGCAAGCAGCGGAGGCGGTCGCTTCGCGAAGACGCGGTGAACCTCCCGAACCTGCTGACGATGGGGCGGATCCTGGTGATCCCGCTTGTGCTGTACCTGCTCGACCGCGGGGGGCCGTTCGACTGCTACCTCGCGGCGCTGGTGTTCGTGATGGCGGCGATCACGGACTTTCTCGACGGGTATCTGGCGCGCAAGCGCAACCTCGTGAGCGTGCTCGGCAAGTTCCTGGATCCGCTCGCAGACAAGTTGATCGTGACGGCGACGCTCGTGTGGTTGGTGACGATGGGCCGGGTGCCGGCGTGGCTGGTGATCATCCTCATCGGCCGGGAGATCACGATCACGGCGTTGCGGGGGA
Organism: uncultured Polyangiaceae bacterium; assembly: GCA_964488865.1. GTDB lineage: Bacteria > Myxococcota_A > Polyangia > Polyangiales > Polyangiaceae > MWCO01. The sequence continues at coordinate 79,117 of CAZAWR010000006.1, forward strand.
TCGCGACGACGGAGGGGTTGGTCATCGCGGCGGGAGAGGGTGGGAAGTCGAAGACGGCGTTGCAGATGGTGGGGTTGGTCTGCTTGATCCTGGGGTACCCCTACCATGTGACCCTCTACGTCGTGGACTTCGGGGTGGTGGACTTGGTGATGGTGGGGCGGGCGTTGATCTACGGGTCGCTGGTGTTCTCGATCGTGAGCGCGTTCCAGTACGGGAAGTTCTTCGTGGACGCGGTGGAGGCGAAGGCGAAGCGGGCCCGGGTTGGGTAGAGGGAAAAGACGACCATGGACACCCCGTTCCACGTCCTGTAGGAGAGGTGCCTTGACGAGCTTGTCGACATTCTGGAGTCACCGACGATGAAGCGAACCGTATCCTGGGTCTTCTCCGTAGCTCTCCTCGTTTCGCTTGGAGTGGGAGCGTGCTCGAACCAGGGTGAAGGGGAACGGTGCGACCCGAACAACGATAACGAGGACTGCGCGTCGGGGCTCACGTGTCAGAAGATCGAGGGGCAAGAGTCTCCGCTCTGCTGTCCTCCGGCGAACCGGCCGGCCACCGTCTCGGCCTGCATCCCCGGACAGGTCCTGCAACCTGACAGCGGTACGACCGACACGGGCACGACCGACACGGGTACGACCGACACGGGCACGACCGACACGGGCACGACCGACACCAGCACAGACACCAGTATAGACACGTCATCGGATGTGACGTCCGACGTCGAACCAGAAGCTGCACCTGAGGCTGCTCCAGAAGCGGCACCCGAGGCTGCTCCAGAGGCGGCACCCGAGGCTGCTCCTGACGCCGAGGACGACGTGACCACGGACACGGGAGCAGACGCGGAGGGCTGAGGATGGGGCTCAACACCCTCGTTTCCTTCTCGCAACAAGCGCTGATGCTGTCGCTGGCCGTGGTGCTTCCGGTGTTGGCGGTAGCGGCGGTGATCGGGTTGGTGATGGCAGTGTTGCAGGCGGCGACGCAGGTGCAGGATCCCACGCTCGCGCACCTGCCGCGGGTGGTGGCCGTGGCGGCGGCGCTGGCGGTGTTCGGTCCGTGGATGGGGCGGGAGATCGCGGCGTTCGCGATCCGTGCTTTCAGCGGAGGTTGACCGGTCCTGGGCCGAGTGCTAGCGGACGACCGTGACTGAATCACGGTTCAGCGGAAAGGACGCGAAGGCGAAGCGGTACCCGGAGCAGCGGGCGGACAAGCGGGCGCGCATCCTCGCCGCGGCAGCCGAAGTCTTCGTGAACAGCGGCTTTCACGAGACGCATATCTCGCACATCGCGCGCGCGGCGGGCGTGGCGGATGGAACCATCTACCTCTACTTCTCGAGCAAGGAGTCGCTCCTGGCGGCGCTGTTCGAGGACAACGTCTCGCGCTTCTTCCGCTTGATCGACGACGAGCTCGCCGCAATCGAAGCCCCGCGCGACAAGCTGCTCCGGGTGGTGGCGCTGCAGCTGGGGCTTCTGGACCGGGAGCGGGGGCTCGCGGAGCTGCTCACGGTCAATTTGAGGCAATCGAGTCGCGCGGTGCGCGAGCTGGTCGCTCCGCACTTCATCGCCTACCTCGATCGCATCGAGCGCGTGGTGGCGGAAGGGCAAGCGCGTGGCGAGTTTCGCAAGGACCTGTCCGCGCGCGTGGCGGCGCGGGCGATCTTCGGGGCGCTCGACGGGGTGACGCTGACGTGGGCCCTCGGCGGAGGCCAAGAAGGCGGACTGGTGAAGGCAGCGGAGACGGTGGGGATGCTGTTGCTCGACGGGTTGATGACCGCGTCATGAGCGTTCTTTCGCCGAGCGATCTTCGTGACTTGGAAGGGGGAACTCGGCTTCGGGTCGGGGGCCGCGTGCGACGCCAACCGGACGGAGGCTGGCAGGTCGCGGATGCCCTCGACGCGGTCGTCGTGCATTCGGAATCCACGCCAGAGGACGGGTGTTTGGTCCTCGTGGAAGGGACCTGGGCAGGGGACCGGATCGATCAAGCCGTCGTGATCGAGCAGCACCAGCCCATGTCCGAAGCCTTCGCGGAGTCCGCACGACTCCTCGACCGCGGGGTGGGCAGCGCGCTCCGTCGACGTGCGGCTGTGTTGAAGAGCATTCGCGCGTGGTTCGACGAGCGGAGCTTTCTCGAAGTCGAGACCCCCCAGCGGGTCCCCTCCCCTGGCCTCGACCTGCACCTCGACGCGTTCGAAGCGGCGGGATCGTTTCTGATCACATCGCCCGAGTACCAGATGAAGCGACTGCTCGCGGGAGGTTTCCCAAGGATCTACCAGCTCGTGCGGTGCTTCCGGGCCGACGAGCGTGGCGACCTTCACAACAGCGAGTTCTTGATGCTCGAATGGTACCGGGCCTTCGCAGGGATCGACGACGTCATCCGGGACACGGAAGAGCTGATCGCGTACGTGGCGCAGGCGGCGACGGGAGAAGCGTCCGTACGGTGGCGTGGTCGGACGCTGGACGTGCGACCGCCCTTCGCGCGAATCTCCGTGCTGGAAGCGTTCGAGCGTCACACGGGTCTCGACCGCGACACGGTGCTTCGGCTGGCCGAGTTTGACGAAGACGCCTACTTCCGGTTGCTGGTGGAGAACGTCGAGCCGGCGCTGGCAGCGCTGCCCCATGCGGTCGTGTTGCATGACTTCCCGTCCGTGCATGCGTCCCTGGCGCGGCGTCGACCGGACGACCCGATGGTGTGCGAGCGGTTCGAGGTCTACGTGGGAGGGGTCGAGCTGTGCAACGGGTTCGGAGAGCTGACCGATGCGCGCGAGCAGCGCATGCGGTTGGAGCACGACCAGGACGCAAGGCGGATGGCGGGTAAGGTCCCCTACCCCATCGACGAGCGCTTCGTTCGCTCGCTGGAGGAAGGGATGCCGCCGTCGGGGGGCAATGCTCTGGGCGTCGATCGGTTGGTGATGCTCTGTCTCGGGGCCGATTCGATCGGACAGGTCATGGCGTTCCCTGACGACTGGTTGTGATAGGTTTCTGGCCATGCGGACGGGCTCGGTGCACAGGACCGTGACAGCGTGCGGGATGCTGAGCTTGGTCGCGTGTGCCACCGTCGACCCACCTCGACCGGTGACGCCCATTCCCGTTGCGGTCCAGGAGGAGGAAACAACCGAGACGCCTTGGACCACATGCATGAGTCGGGCGGAGTCGATGGAGGACATGGCCGCGGAGGTGGAGCGCCTGGGCGAGCAGTGTGGGGTGGTCGCCGGGCAGAGGGCGCTCACGCCGGTGAGACGAGGCGAACAGACGTCGGAATCCGCGGTGGATCGCTACACGTTCCGGCTCGACCGTGCGGGGACGTGTTTCCGAGTGTACGCGATCGGGGGCGAGGGGGTGGAGGACATGGCCCTGGAGGTCTTGGACGAGTCGGGAAAGCTGGTGGCGTCGGGTGAGCAGGCGGGGCGACGGGTCGCCGCGCCGTATCGTGAGCCGGCGTGTGTACCGGCGGGGGTGTACACGGTGGAGGTGGGCGTGACGGGGGGCGGCGGGGGCTACGCGTTGCAGGTTTGGACGCATGGGGGGACCTGAGCTGCAAGTCCTCTCGACGACCGCTTCATCGCCACGATAGAGTCTGCCAAACGATGACAGCCGAGTGGCCCCTCGATCCCCATGCCTTCGCGGCGTACTACAAGTTCGCGCCAGCGGCCCTTGCGCTCCGGGAGTGCATCCGTCTGCAGGCGGTACGGCACATGGAGTTGCCTGAGCCGATCTTGGACGTTGGGTGCGGCGACGGCGTGTTTGCGCGCCTGGCCTACCCCGGCAAGCAGACGTGGGGGATCGACATCAACCCGACGGAGTTGCAGCGCGCGCAGAGTACGCACTCCTACAGCACGCTGATTTGCGGAAACGTGTGCACGGTGGATCTGCCCCCGCGGTTCTTCGGGAGTGCGATCGCGAACTGCAGCCTCGAGCACGTTCCGGACCTCGGGGCAGCGCTTCGCAACATTCATGGGGCTCTGAAGCCGGACGCCCCGTTCGTTCTCATCGTTCCCACCCCTACCTGGACCAACCGCTTGGCGCTGGTAGAGGCGCTCAACAAGGCGGGATTCTACGGCCTGGGAAGGGCGTACGGCGAGACGCTGGACCAAGTGTTTCGCCACGTGCACATGTACGATGGACCGACGTGGGTGCGTCATCTCGAGGCCAGCGGTTTCGATCGGTGCGAGGTGACGAAGATCGCCCAGCGCGGGGTTTCGTGGGCGTTCGATGCGCTGCTCTGGCCGAGCCTCCTCGGCTACGTGAACAAACGGATGACGGGGCGCTGGGTCCTGCTCCCCCGGCTTCGCGCCCTCACGAGCGACGTGGTGAGGCTCTCGCTGGACGCGCTGGCCTCGCGGGTGCCGGACGCGGAAGAGGCCGCCGAGTACCTCATCGTCTGCAGGACGCGGCCGTGACGTTCATGCGGCGCGAGGACGACAGCGTGGACTACTTCACGAACCACGAGCGAAGGGACCGCTTCCCCTGGTCGCTCTATCACCGTCCGATTTCGCGGTACATCGCGGACATCGTGCGCGAGCGAGGGCCGTCGCCTTCCGTCATGATCGTGGGTTGCGGCCTCGAGCCGTACGTGGATGGCGCACGGGAGATCTCTTGTGTGGCATGCGACGTGGACGAACGGGCGATCGAGGCGTGCAAGCGTGCGTTCCCACGGGCGGCGGACCGAGTGGGAGTCTGCCCCTCTCCGTACGAATTGCCCGGAGGTCCACCGTTTGAAGGACCGTTCGACGTCATCGTCGCGAAGGATGTGGTGGAGCATCTCACCGAACCCGCGCGATGGGCTCGGGTGCTGGCGGCTCGGCTGGCGGCGGGAGGCGAGCTCGTGCTCTCGACCCCCAATTACGGAAGGGGCTCCACGCTCGACGTGCTGGAGCGAACGGTTCTCGAGACGGTGGCTCGCCGGGACGGGTACTCGCGGCGCCACATTCACCCGAGTCGATTCGATGCTGGGTTGCTGGGGGCGTTGGACCTTGGTTCCGGGATCCGGCTGGTCGAGGTGGTCACGACGTGGAACCGGTGGGCTTTGGTGGGGCGGTGGCGACGGTCGTGACGCGTCGCGGGCACGGGAGAGCCGATTTCATCTGGCGATTCGCGACCAAGGCTCTATGAAGCCCCCATGATCGAACCGAAGCTGGACGCCCTGCGGCAACACATCCGCGCGATGGAATCCGTCGTGGTTTGCTATTCCGGCGGGCTTGACAGCGGCTTCGTTCTCGCGGTGGCGCACGAGCAACTCGGCCTTCGCGCCGTCGGGCTCACGGCCGCCGGCCCTGCCCTGGCCCCATCGGAGAGGGAGGACGCGGCCGCGTTCGCCAAGCAGATCGGCGCCGCGCACGAGATCATCGACGCGGGAGAGATCGACGTGACAGATTACGTCGCCAACGGGCCGGACCGCTGCTTCCACTGCAAGACGGCGCTGTACGTGGCTGCGGAGCGCTTTCGGAAAGACCGCGGGATGGCCCACGTCGTCAACGGGACCAACCTGGACGACCTGGGGGACTACCGACCCGGCCTCGAGGCTGCGAAGAACGCAGGGGTTCGAAGCCCGCTGGTCGAGGTCGGGTTTCACAAGGCCGACGTGCGCGAGGCTGCGAAGCTCATGGGGCTGCGGCTCTGGGACAAGCCGGCGGCGGCGTGTCTGGCGAGCCGAATTCCCTACGGGACCGCGGTCACGCCCGAGCGGCTCTCGCAGGTAGCTGGGCTCGAAGCGGAGATTCGTGCGCTCGGATTCCGCGTTGTCCGCGTGCGGCACCACGACGCGATCGCGCGGATCGAGTTGGGGGCCGATGAGCTGGCGCGAATGCTCGAGGCCACCTGCAGAACCCAGGTGTTCGAGGCGGGAAAGCGCCATGGTTTCTCGTATGTGACCCTGGATCTCGGGGCATACCGGGTAGGCAGCCACAACGAAGTGCTCGACGGGCGGCACCTCCGGACGATTCCGTGACACCGCGAGGTCGTCACGGATTGACCCAGGGCGGAGCCAGCGCCTACGCTTGTGCGCCGCCGCGGGGCCGGCCGAACCGTGAACCACCACCAGCCGTGTAGCGAGGGGTATAGCAGATGGAGTTCGTTCCCAAGTTCTTGACCATCGTGGACCTGTTCGAGGAGAGCGTCGAGAAGTTCGCCCCGCGCGAGCTGTTCGGCGTCAAGCAGAACGATACGTGGACGTGGACCACCTACGGCGAGATCAAGCGCCGCGTGGACGGCTTCCGACGAGCCTTGGCGGACGAAGGGATCGGGCGCGACGGTCGGGTATCCATCATCTCGAACAACCGGATCGAGTGGGCCGTGGCCTCGTTCGCGACCGTCGGCCTGGGAGCCCGGTTCGTCCCCATGTACGAATCCCAGTTGCCCAAGGAATGGGAGTTCATTCTTCGGGATTGCGAAGCCGAGATCCTCATCGTCGCAACCGAAGCCATCTACCAGAAGGTCAAGGACTACGTCGGCAAGATCCCTTCGCTCAAGAAGATCGTTCGCATGGGGGCCTCCGCGTCCGAGCCGGACTCCTTCGAGGCGTGGCTCGAGCGAGGGCTAAAGAATCCGCTCGGACCTTCGAAGCCTGATAAGGAAGACATCGCGTTCCTGATCTACACGTCGGGTACGACGGGCAACCCCAAGGGCGTGAAGCTCTCGCACCAGAACATCGCGTCGAACGTGTCAGCGGTGCACGAGTGCTTCGACATGATGGCAGACGACCGGACCTTGTCCTTCCTGCCGTGGGCGCACTCCTTCGGGTTGACGTGCGAGCTTCACTGCATGACGTCGATGGGCGCGAGCATGGCGCTGAACACGGCCGTGGACAAGCTCGTGGCGGAGATGCCGGAAGTCCAACCGACGATCCTGGTGGCGGTGCCGCGCATCTTCAACCGGATCCACGACAACGTGCAGAAGCAGATCGCGGGCAAGCCTGGGGTGATTCAGGCGTTGTTCCGGGCGGGCATGGCGGCGTCGACGAAGAAGCGCGCGGGGCAATCGATCGGGTTCGGCGAGAGCATGTCGCTGACGCTCGCGGACAAGCTCGTTTTCTCGAAGATCCGTGGGAAGTTCGGCGGACGGTTGCGCTACGCGATCTCCGGGGGCGCGGCGCTCTCGAAGGAGGTCGGACAGTTCATCGACGCGCTCGGCATCGACGTGTACGAGGGGTACGGCCTGACGGAGACGAGCCCGATCCTGTGTGCGAACCGTCCGGGGCATCGCCTGATCGGAAGCGTGGGGAAGGTCATTCCGGGCTGCAAGGTGGTGATCGACAAGGAGGTCACGGGCGACGCGCTGCACGGTGAGATCATCGGGTATGGCCCGAACATCATGAAGGGCTACCACAACCGCGACGACGAGAACGCCGCGGTGCTGATGGACGACGGCGGGTTCCGAACGGGAGACATGGGCTACGAGGACGACGAGGGGTTCCTGTTCATCACCGGCCGGATCAAGGAGCAGTACAAGCTCGAGAACGGCAAGTACGTGGTGCCTGTTCCGCTCGAGGAAGCGGTGAAGCTGTCGATGCTGATCGTGAACGCGTTCGTGCACGGGGCGAACAAACCTCACAACGTGGCGTTGATCGTTCCGGACTTCGAGGGGTTGAAGGAGTGGGCCAAGGAGCACGGGATCGAGGACCTGTCGACGCCTTCCCTGGTGAAGAACGAGAAGGTGATCACGAAGATCCGAGAAGAGATCGAGTCCAAGTGCCAGGGGTTCAAGGGATACGAGAAGATCAAACGGTTCGCGCTGATCGAGGAGGACTTCACGACGGAGAACGGGATGCTGACGCCGTCGATGAAGCTGAAGCGTCGTGTGGTGCTCGAGAAGTATGGGGAGATGGTGGAGGGGTTGTACGGTTCCTGATCGACCTCGTGGTTCCAAGGTCCGAGCGATCCATTGCTGACGCGAGGTGACCGCGTGCACTTCCTCGAGTTCTCGAGGGGATAAGAATGGATCCTCCGCTACCACTCTCCATGAGTCTGCTGGTGGTCTGCTTGCCGGCGATCGGATGGTTGACCTGGCAGGTCATGCGTTCGTTGGTCCCGTCGCGCCAGGCATGGGTCCTGACGCCAGCGGTGGCAGTGACCGTCTGGCTGGTTTGCCTCCACGCTGCGAGCTACGCGTTCCGTTCCTTCACGGTTGGGCTGGTGGTCGGAACGGTGGTGCCTGCAGCGCTGGGGGCTGTTGGATGGCTTGTTCGCGGACGCTTTGGCTCGATCCAACGCAGTGACACCGCGCCACCGGTGCCAGTTTGGTGGCTGTGGGGCGGAGCAATGCTGGTCATGGGTCTGGTCTCCCCCGCTGCGTTCGGGTGGGCTTTTCACGACGAGATCAACCTGACCGGACACATGTCCATCGCCTCGCAGATGCAGAACGGCATCTACCCGCCACGCCACCTCACGATGGCTGGGTTCGAGCTTCGGTATCACTATGGCTTCGACGCCGTAGCCGCAGCGGTGGGAGTCCTGTTTCGGCTCGGGATCAGCACCGCGATCGACCTCGTCACCGTGCTGTCGTGGGGCGCTTGCTGGATGATCGCAAGCGAGATGGGACCGAGGCTGTTGGGTCATCCCAAAGGTTGGTTCTTGGCACCTCTCGTCCTCTTGGGGGGAGGTTTGCCGGTTGTTTGCGAGCCTGCCTACGACGCTGCGCTCGCGATTTGGGTCGGCGGATGCGTGGTCGATCAGGCTTACGTGGGCCCGCCGCTGGTGTCGTACCTGTTCCAGCACCCATGGGGGCTTGGCCTGCCGCTTGGGCTGGCGTTCTTTTCCTTGCACCAGTCGGAGCCGAGATCCGTGGGCAAGAGCGTTGTCGAAGGGATGTTGCTCCTGGGACTCGCACTGAGTCAGCTCGTGTTGTTCGTTTGTCTCGCCGCGGCGGGGCCGGTCGCTCGCGCAATTGCATACGGGTGGGGCAGACGCGTCGCTGGTCGCCCGTTCGAGTTTCCCTGGAAGGGATTCTTCCACGGTGTTCTTCCCGCTGGCATTTCCCTGGTGGTCGCCTCCCAGCTCGGCGGAATGTTCGCAGCTTCCGATGCAGGTGCGATGCTGACGCTGCGCAGTGGCCCCACACCAACCTGGCTCGGAACCCTCGAGTGGAACCTCTCGACGTTCGGGCTATTCCTACCCCTTGGGCTCATCGGCGTGGTGCTGCTTGCACGCAGGCGAGTGTTTCTGCCTGCCCTTCTGCTTGGTGGGTCCATGCTGGTGCTGCACGCGGTCGCACACACGGTGACATGGGACATCGTCAAGTTCAGCGCAGTGGCTCACCTTGCGATGGCCTGGGGCACGGGAGAGGTGCTCATGCGAACCTTGGCGTTCCCGTCCGCCTGGGCCCGGCGCCTTGTGCCAGCCATATCATCGATGGTTCTGGTTCACGCCGGAGTAGCTTTCTGCGCGGTGTTTCTCGTCGCCCCGAGCGGTGCCCCCGTGGACTTACTTCCGCCGGCTCATGTCGTCCTAGAACCTGACGATGCCGAGGTGGTGAAGGAACTGCGCAACCAGGCTCGCCCCGGTGACGTGGTGTACCGACGACGAAAGCGCGTTGCCTACGGGTATGCGCAGTGGGGAGGGCTCCCGCAGATCTGGACGGATCGACAGATGGAAGCATTCGGCTTCCCCAGCGAGATGGTGGCGCAACGGAAGAGGCTGTTGCAGACGTGGCCGTCAGAAACCGCCGCGTATCGGCTCGAGGGAGTCCGCTGGCTCGTCCTCGACACAGAGGATCACAAACTCCGCTCCCATGTGGCCGAGTGGATCGCCCGAGGAGAAGCTGCGCACCGACACACGGCGGGACAACTCGACGTCGTAGAGCTACTGCCGCCCCCGTAGCATCACCGGAGCGAGCATTCCGAGACTCCGCAATGAGGCGTCGCGACGATCCTCAGCACACCGTCCGAGCGCGCGCCGTCGCATTGCAGCGGAGCAGTTGCCGGCTCAAGAACCTGCCCGAGTGCCGCGCGGACGCGCATGTCCCCACAGGGAGCCCCGAGAAGCGGCACTTCTACGACCTGCTTCTCTGAAGATGGGTCGACCGCAAGAGTCCGGGTCCACTCCATTCGGTCGAGGAGGCCCCAGCCCCAAGCCACCTCCAGGCTTCCCCCTCTTCCCTCAGGAATTAAGATTTGGAGCGTCGTCGGGCACCCGTCGAAGTGACCAAGCAGCAAGCCACCCCTTCGGACCTCGGGGCGATATCCCCATTCGACAAAACGGTCAGCATCCGAAGGGCTTCCCCACAGGATAACGTCTTCGAAGGGCGGACCGTACGACGCTAGCTCCTGAAGGATGGCGAGCCGCTCTGACCCGGATGGTTTGGACATGGCCCGAACCCAAAGGTCTCGCCTGTTGGGGACGCGCGGAAAAGCGAAAACCGTCTCGGGAGTGACCACGAAAGGATGAAGCCTCGGCTGCAGCGCAAACACGTAAGGGACAACGCCCCCCTGCTGCACGGCGTAGAGCGCGCCGAGGTTCAGCAGCGGTTCCACGTAGTAGACATGGTTGGCAAGGAGGAACGAGTGGGCCCCGCACTTGGTGTCGAGCACGATGGGCAGGCGCGGTCCCCCTCGCAGGCGGGTGTCGTCCAGGCCGGACAGCGCCTCATCGCAAGCGCCGCGTAGGCTTCGGTGCAACCATCCCGACCAGACGACGGAAGAGAGAACGAACACAGCCACCACGGCGCGCACACCCTTCACCCAGGACAACGGGAGCCTTTCAATTCCCAAAAAGGAAATGCCCAGAACGACCGCCACGGGCAGGAACCGAGGGCTCAGGAACTCCCAGCGTCCTCGCACGTGAAGGGGCAGGAGAACGGCGGCAAGCAGCAACGCGGCGGCAGCGAGGACGAGGGGCATTTCGGGTTGGCGCTGTTCGCCACGTCGAGTCCTTCGGGCCGCGTCCACCGTACCCGCAAGCGCCACGATGAGGATGGGCCAGGCCTTCCAGACGGGACCAGGAACGTGCAGGTAGACGAGATAGGCAACGCGCTTGGGCACGCTCGGCCAGAACGATCCAAGAGCCGCCAGGGATTCGGCGTGAAGCGGCTCGGACAGCAATCCGTAGGTATACAGGGCGATCGCGACGGGGAGCACGCCGACGACACCCAGGGTCACGAAGCGGCGCAACCGATTCGGGGCGCAATTCAACGCGACAACGAGCAGGAGGACGAAGCCGGAGATGGCGGCGCAGAAAACGTGCGAGACGGCCTGAACCAGCAGGAGACCTCCGATCCCAGCCGTTCGCGCCGGAGACCACGGGGAGGGGCGAAGCGCCAGGGCAAGGACGAAGAATCCGATTCCAGTAGCCAAGACGAACGAGAAGAAGCCCATGTACAAGGCCCACGGGAGGGCCAGCGCGAAGCCTAAGAGACCCAGGGGACGTCGTCCGGGGTGAACCGACACTACAAGGGTGCGAGCGCCCCACGCATAGACCAAGACGATGATGCTGAGCGCCACGCGCAAAGCATCTCGCCACGGCAAGACCATTTCCAGGGGACCGAACAGGAGATCGAACCCCAACGCGGTCAGCGGCCGCCCCAACTCGTAGTAGAACGGATACGCGGTTGGGCCATGGCCGAAGTGGTTGCCGACGTGCGCCAGGTAGATGTGGTGGGGACCGTCGTGGGTCGGGAGGTAGTCGACCGTCCAGACGGTGGCGATGAGCAGGACCGACGCCAGCACTTCGAGCAGCAGGTCCCACGAGAAGGGACCCGTTCGTGCGGGGCTGGGGGACTCCTCCATTGCGACCGATGGTAGGCGGCGGCCCTGCCTGCGTCCAGGCGGCATCTCAGCTGCGTGGACCGTCGAGCTTGCCTTCGGCAACACATTGGTTTCTTCTGCGAACCGGGATGAGTTCTCCCGACTCCGACCACGTCAAGAGACAGAGCGGCGGCGACTTCAAGGAGCGGCTGTTGGTTTGGGTTGCGAGTGCATGCCTGGCCGGGCTCATCCTGGGCATCGCCGATGTGTTGACGATGACGGCGATCTACTCGGGCGTCGTCAGCATGCCGTTGGGAGCCATCCTGTTGTGGGCGCAAAGCTCTGGCCTGTTCGTCTTGCTTGCGCTCCTTGCCGTGCCGTTGTTGACCGTCCTCGATCGTCACGCGGCGCAATTCGCGCCACCGGTCACGACGTGGTTGGCTGGTATCGTTCTCGCTATCACGCTGACCACGGTGACAGCGGTCGTGACCTCGTTGGTCGACGTCAGCTCACTCGAGTTTCCGGAAGAGGTACGCCTGGCGCTTGATGTCGGGTGGGCCGGATCAATCCTGTTGGCCATTCTGCTGTTCGACCCACTGCGCACCTTCCTCGTTCGGCGTTTCCCAGCGCGGCTGGAGTTGCCCTTGCGCACTGGAATGCTCGGGGCCGCAGCTCTGTGTGCAGTGGCAGCGTGCCACACGCTGCTCGCAGCCATCCATCAGCTAGACGCAGCTGTTTTCCTGGGTGGGGTTGCCGCGTGGCTGATGTCTGCTGCCGTTGCTCCCCTTCTTCGGTCATCGTCGAGGAAACAGAAGGCGGTGATCGTAGTCTTGGCTGGGGGCGTGGCGACCGCAGGTCTACACATGCCGGGAGATGCTCGCGATCACGCGCGCTACATGCTCTACTCCCACGGTGCGGGGACCGCGCGACTTGCCCAGGCGTTGCGCGACCTTGTGGACGTCGACGGGGACGGAAGTGCGAGCACGTGGCTTGGGGGAGCAGACTGCGCGGAGGGGGATCCGGGTGTCGGACCCGGAGTCAAGGAAATCGTGGGGGATGGGATCGATCAGGATTGCAGGGGCGGAGACGCGGTAGCGCCCCAGCCGTTGCCCCCCCCGGCCATCCCTGCCCACTGCTACCCACCGAACGAGAAGCTGTCGGTGCTTCTGATCGTGGTGGACGCGCTTCGCCCCGACTACGTCACGCCAGGTCTCATGCCTGGGGTCACAGAGCTCGCAAGGGCTTCGACCATGTTCGGTCACGCGTATTCTCCCACGGCACTTACCTTGACGAGCTTCCCATCCCTGCTGAGTGCCCAGACGCTATCCGACATGCTTCCCATGAACGTCGTCACGGAAGATGAGTTTCACGTTGACGCCACTCTGCCTGAACACTTCGCGAGGACTGGCTATCGCACCGCAGTCTTCAGCCATCTCGAGAACCATGAGTTCTCCAACCGAGGGTTCGGTTCCCGCAACGACTACTGGCACGATCGGTCCCTACCGAACGTCAAGTTTGACCTCACCACCGCGACGATGGCGAGGGGTGTACTCGACTACTGGGCTCGAAATCCCGAGCAACCAGCTTTCGTTCTGCTTCACCTCTCCGACGTCCATGCCGCCTACCCGGCGGGGCTCGAGGAGAACCGCAAGGTCAACGCCCGCGAAGCCTACGCGCTGGGTGCAAGCTACCTCGACCTTCACTTGCAGCAGTTGTTCGCAAGAATGCAGCAGCAGGACCTGATGAAGAAGACCGTCATCATCGTGACGTCGGACCATGGCGAGGAACTCGCTGCGAGGGGACGCCACGGGCACGGGCACAACACGTACGAGGAAGGGATCCGGGTGCCACTCATCATCTGGGCACCGAATTGCCGGCAGTTGGCGGTCTCCCAGCCCGTCTCCACACGACAGTTGGGCCCTACGCTGGGTGCCCTCACCGGAGTGCACGTACCGGGTATGGGGTTGTTCGAGAGCCAAGGGCTGCCCGTGGTTACGGAGGGGGCAATGCGCTCTACGCTGCACTTGAAGCGCGCGGTTGTTCACGAACGCCTGAAGTTGGTCGTGGATGTGCCCAACGGGGGGCGAGTCCTCTTCGATCTCGAGCGAGACCCGGGTGAGGAGACCAACATCAACGGGGTCGACCGGGAGGCAACGGAGCGTATGGAAGCCGCCTACCAGCGCTGGCTGGATTCCCCCGGTCATCGCTAGTCAGTCGAACGCCGACCTACCTCACCTGCACGACCACACTCGGAGGGTCGTTGCCGATCCGCTGCCACACTTCGATGGCGTCCCCTTCCTCAGCAGCCACGCGGATGTCAAAGGCGCCTTTGCCGGTTGCGAGCCCCACCACACCCCCACCGGTGCGGTTGTTGAAGCAAGTCACCAGCGCGTAGGGTTCCACCGCGGTCTGCAACCCGGTCACACGCGCTTCCCCGTTGGCGGGATCCATCTGCGCCACGATGGAGCCTTCCGACGGGGGCGGGAGGGGGAGCGTGGGCGTGTTGCAACCAGCCGCCCACACGCAAGCCAGCGCACCGAGCGTGATTCGTAGGGTCGTTCTCATGTTCACCTGGGATGCTTCCGTCAATCTAGCACATCGCCTGCGACGGCAAACCCGACACCCCTCGCCCGCTGCGTCACCAGCCGCCGCGACGAGACCTCGGATCCTGAGTGCACTTCACGTGAGATTTCGGCTCATTGACTACGATTGACCCTCGTTGGCCGCGCCCGCATCATGTCCGTTGCCTATGGCGACACGCCCATCCCGTCGCGATCTCTCGTGGATCATCATCACGTCCGCCTGTGCGTGCTGGCTCTTCGCTATCGAAATCTGGGACTGGGACGACTGGTGGCACCTCGGGACGGGCCGGTGGATCGTAGAGAATGGGGCGATCCCCTCTGCGGACCCCTTCTCCTACACGGCGGCCGGACAGCCCATGATCGGACTTCCGTGGCTCGCAGAGGTCGCGCTGTTCGGCGCCTATGATATCGCGGGTTCAGCCGGGCTCGTGACCCTGCAGATCATCTGTGCTTTCGCGACACTCTGCCTCGTCGGGATGACGCTTCGAGAGCTCGACGTCGACCCACGGCTGACGGCTGGGCACATACTGCTGACGGCCTTCCTCGTACAAGAGCGGTACGCGCGAGCGCGACCAGAAACGATCGCGGCGGTGTTCCTAGCAGCAGGGATCTGGCTTGCCGTTCGGTGGTGGCGAAGAAATGATCGCTCCATTGTCGGTCTGGCTCCACTCACCTTGCTATGGATACCGACTCACGCGAGTGCGACGCTAGCTCCCGTTCTCTTGGGGCTGGTGATCGCAGCGATGGCCCTCAACCAGCGCCAGCGATTGCTCTTGCCCGTCGCCACGATGGCGGTGGTACTGGCCGCGTTCGGGCTCACCCAGACGGGACGAGAGCTCGTTGAGCTCGGCCTTCGTGCAAGTCGCAGCGCGAGTCCGGTTGCCATCGGGATCACGGAGGAGTGGCGTCGCCCCACGCTCGCGGACGGCTCGATCTGGATCCCACTGCTGCTGACACTCGCGAGTGTGGCCGCCTGCGCGAGACGCAAACGTGATGCCGCGCTGCCGATCGGTCTTGCTCTGGTCGGTTTGTTCCTCGCCGGACGGTCCATTCGTCACATCGCCCCCGCGGTTCTGCTCTCGATCCCAGCGTGGGGCCTTGCTGCCAGCCACCTGCGAGCGTGGTTGCTGCATCGACCCTGGCCGCTTGCCGATCGAGTTCTCCCCTGGACCCTCGGGCTGGGTCTGTCCCTCGGCCACATCGGCCTCTCCCCGCTGGAGAACAACCGAGTGGCCTTTGGCTTCGGCGTCGTGGAGGATAGGTTTCCGTCGGACTCGGTCGATGTGCTCGATAGCCTGCCGCCTGGTCGAACGATTCACGAGATGCACTTCGGAGGCTACCTGATCTGGCGGAAGGTCCCCGTGTTCTGGGACGGGAGAACGGTCAGCCTTTACACGGACCAACAGATCGTCGACTTCTTCCTCCCGGCCGAGAGGGACGAGGCTTCGCTCGAGCGGGTGGCGGATCACTTCGGCGTCAAGTACGGGTTGTCGACGATCGAGTCCCCTCTGGGCGCGCTGATGATGACCTCCAACGACTGGATCCCCGTGCTGCATGGTCGTGCGGCCACGGTGTACGTCCGACGAAAGCATGCTTCCGAGCTCGCGGACGCAGGGGTCCCGCTGCTGACGACGTTGCGCTTCACGCCAAGCTGGCGTTGGAACGAGCACTGGTATGGGCGCGTGCTGTCCGATCCGGTAGGTCGCGCGGACCTGTTGCGGGCGATCCGTCACCAGCAGGGTCGAACTCCGAAAGCACCTGCGCTTCGAGGCGTTCTGCAGTTCCTCGAGGGTCGCGACCCCGACTTCTACGCTTCCCTCGCCGTGGCGCCTCCCTGACGCGCCGATACGCCGCAAGCAAGTGGCGCCAGCCCAGGGAAGATGCTAGGCGCAGGGGACGTTTTCGTCTCAAGGCCATGCCCGACTTCCGCACCGCCCTCCGACAGCTACCCTGGAAACCCGTCCCCTGGGCCCTCGCCTTGGCGCTCCTTGGCACCGGCGCCACATGCAGCCCCGTGGACCGCGAGGAAGATCCGCGGGGCGCCATCGTGGCCGCCCTCGCGCGCGACGGCCTCATCGCAGCCCTCGATGACGTCCACCTCTTCCGGCAACCGACCACCTTCGGGACCACCCAGGGAATCGTCCGCGCGTGGAAGCGTGGCGAGCCGGCCGACATCTATCATTTCCGCGCAAAGATGACCTCGGGGGGCGCTGTCGTGGGCGAGCCCGCGCTCTTCAACCTGACCGCCACCCCGGCGGACGAAGGCCCCTTCAAGGTCAGCGGTCGCAGGGTTGCCTTCGCTGTCCGTGCCCCCGCCGGCACCATCGGCGTCCGGGTGCTCGACCTCCGAGGAGAGGGCCCTCTCGACGGCGCGTGGTCCCGCAAAGCGCGCATGCAGAACGCGGTGACCAACCTCCAGCAAACCGGGCAAACCGAGGGCGTCCGATCCGAGTTCTGGGCTATCGATCCACCGATGGACGAGATCGATGTCGCGCTCACTCCCGACGCATGGCTCGAGGTGCGCTCGAATGGCTCGATTGCCCGTGTGCCGGCCGAGGGAGGCCGCGCGATCGGCGACATCCCCAACCTCGAGCACCGTCCTTCCACCAAGGGCCGGCCCGGAAACGTGGTCACCTGGGCCGTCGACCGCGTGCGGTCCATGCCCTGGTTCGGCGACGATCGAATGCAGATGCTGAAGACCGTCGCCTTCAGCGTGCTCGACGTGTACCGCCGGGCGGAGACCTCGGTGCTCGGGGACAGCTCGGCGGAGGAGATCGCGGAGGACCTCGGAGGGATCGCGTCGCGCAATCCACCCACCACGTTTACGGACCCAGAGACGGGATGGCCTCCCGCGCCCATCAAACCGTTCCTCAGCAAGCCGATGGAAGGCGAGGGACAGTGGATCCCGCTGGAGAACGACCCCTTCATCCGGATGAACCCCGGTGTGCCGGCTGCGTTCCTCACCTCGTTCGTGCGAACCGACCTGAAGCGTAGCTACACGCGCATCTACGTGACGCTCTGGGACCCGAGGCAGGTCGAGCTGCACATGATGGCGGGGTCGGTGGAGCCGAAGGGTGCATCGGGCGAGGCGGGGCCCGGCATGATCCCGCGTCGTCCCGAGTTGATGAAGCGCCTCGTGGGCGGCCTGAATGGCGGGTTCCAAGCACTGCACGGCGAATGGGGCATGATGGGCGACGGCGTCATCTACCTCCCCCCCAAGCCGTACGCGGCGACCGTGGCGGAGATGCGCGACGGCTTCACGGGCTTCGGCACCTGGCCGAACGATCCGGTGATCCCACCGACGATCCAGTCGTACCGACAGAACCTGACGCCGCTCGTGATGGATGGGACGATCAACCCGTACAAGCGCGGGTGGTGGGGTGGAACGCCGCCGGAGTGGGAGGACCGCGTGCACACCACGCGCACGGGGATATGCCTGACGCAGGAGGGGTTCATTGCGTTCCTGTACGGCAACGAGATCGACGTGATGCCCCTGGCGCAGGCGATGATCCAGACGCGGTGCCAGTACGGCATGCACATGGACATGAACCCTGGTCACACAGGACTCGAGTTCTACAAGGTGGCGCCCACCGGGACGTTGCCAGACCTGGGGCGACCGCTTGACAAGAAGTGGGAAGCTGAAGGGCCCGTTCCGTACATGGAGGGCTGGGAGTTCCGAGCGCGCCGCATGGTGCGGTTTATGGGACTGATGAACTTCCCGCGCTACATCCAACGCGAAACGCGGGACTACTTCTACCTGACCCTTCGGCCCGTGCTACCAGGAGCTGATCTCACGCTCGGGGAAGGCACGGAGCTCAAGTGGCGCACGACCGGGCTTCCCCAGCACGGGTTCCCGTACGCGGTGGCGACGTCGCACGTGCAGCCCGACGCAACCCGCCCGGACACGAAGGCGCTTCTTGTCAAGCTGGATCCGCGAGCACTGCGACTCGCGACCGGTGCCGACGACAAGGTGGTGGTCTCGATATCGAACGCCAACCCGGTGGCGAACCAACCTACGTTGTGGATGTCCGACCGGTCTTGCGCGATCGCGTCGTCCCAGGTGGACGGGGCGGTGCCGGTGGTGTCGGGGGTGGTGCCGGGGTCGCCGGGCGCGGCGGATGCGGTGGCAGGCTTGGGAGTTCAGGACGACGACGGGATGCTCGTGTACATCGAGGTCCAGGAGGGGC
This sequence comes from uncultured Polyangiaceae bacterium, assembly GCA_964488865.1. Classification (GTDB taxonomy): domain Bacteria; phylum Myxococcota_A; class Polyangia; order Polyangiales; family Polyangiaceae; genus MWCO01. The sequence continues at coordinate 97,550 of CAZAWR010000006.1, forward strand.
GTCGACCCGGCGCCGACGGCGCCATGCTCACGGGAATGCTGGAAAAGCTTGGATGCTCGTCTCGGCTACTCCTGACGCAACCGCTGTTGCCGTCGTTCGGTCATCGGGCGAAGGAGGGGCAGCGGTTCGAGCGGGAGGTGCAGTTTGTGAGGATCGATGCACCCGGGGCGAGGCGGATCTTCGAGTCCACGCCCGTGGTCGAGCCTGGTGAGTGGGCGCCCCTGCAAGCGCGGCGGATCCGGTACTTCAAGAAGCCGAAGGAGGAGGCAGACGAGTAGGACCGCGCCTCCGCCACCTGCCCTTCACGAACCCCGACGGTCACGCCCATCGCAGCAAAATATTGTCAGGCTGCACAGGACGTATCCATGTCACCCGAGATTGACCTTGCTTGCGGTCGCGCGGTACAAGCTTCATCGCGCGTACGTGTAGCAAGACGCGCGCCCCTGGAGTTTCGCTGGTGAGCCGCCCCCAACCCTTCGGAGCCTACGACCTGCTCGAGCGCATCAACGTCGGTGGCATGGCCGAGGTGTTCCGGGCCGTCCATCGACAGTCGAGGCGGACGATCGCCATCAAGCGGATCCTCCCCTCCATCGCGGAGGACGAAGAGTTCATCTCGATGTTCCGCGACGAGGCCACCATCGCGAGCCAGCTCGACCACCCCAACATCGCGAAGATCTTCGATATCGGACGCGTGGACGCGAGCTACTACATCGCGCTGGAGTTCGTCAGCGGGCGCGACATGCGCACGATCATCGACAACGCGGAGCGTCGCAACGTCGCCATTCCCCTCGACTTCACGCTTCACGTGATGATGAGCCTCTGCAAGGGGCTCGATTACGCGCATCGTCGCAAGGACGCGAACGGCAACCCGCTCGGGCTCGTGCACCGCGACGTGAGCCCCCAGAACATTCTCGTCTCCTACGACGGCGACGTGAAGCTGATCGACTTCGGCATCGCGAAGGCAGCGGGCAAGCTCGCGCGCACGCAGGTCGGCTCGATCAAGGGCAAGTTCGGCTACATGTCCCCGGAGCAGGTGCGCGGGTTGCCGGTCGATCAGCGCACCGACATCTTCGCGGTCGGCATTTGCTTCTGGGAGTTTCTAACCAAGCAGAGGCTCTTCCACGGCGACAACGAGATCGTCGTGATGGATCGCATCCGCAACGCAGACGTCGATCCCCCTTCCCGCATCGTGCCGAACCTGGCTCCCGAGCTCGACCAGATGGTGATGCGCGCTCTGGCGAAGGACGCGGACGAACGCTACACTTCAGCATCCGATTTTCACGCTGATCTGAGCGCATACGCGCACACGGTCGGAATGGTCGTGCAACGCGATCTGGCAGCAGACTACATGCGACGCACTTTTCCCAACGACGCGAGCCTTCGCGTCGCGTCGCACGAGGAGGCCCACGCAATGGCGGACAACAAGGGCGGTTCGGACCTCGACGTATTCGAGGGGCTCGCACGCAAGCCTCAGGCACGCCCAGTACCCACACCTTCCACGTCGCCAAGCGCCCCGAGCGTGGCGAGTCCTTCTGGCCCGCCACCTCCTCCGGGACGTGCGCGGACGTTGCTTGGCATGGCGCCGCCCATGCCCCCTTCTGCACGCGGCCCGTTGCCGTCGTCGCCCTCGGGGAGGTTGCCGATCCCGAGCACGCCGGGGTTGCCTCCGCCTCCCGGAGCACGGGGGTCCGGTGTGTTGCCCGCGGTGTCGCCGCCCCCTGCGAAGAGCAGCGCGCCCCCGCCTGCGGGACGGCCCCCGATGCCTTCCAACCCGCTTCCGCCTCCCACGGCGCCCCCCACGAAGGCGAGTGGACTTCCGGGCCAAGCCCCTGCGAAGCCGGCTGCCGTCGACATGGACTGGGACGACGAAGACGAGAAGACCCACGTCTACGACAAGCAGTCTACGGACGAGGTAGCCGAGGCGATCATGCAGCCGCTTCCCGCTGCCGGCACGCCTGCGCCTCCGCCCACGTCCTCCGCCGCCGCCGCGCTTCTTCAGCGTTCGGGCAACGTGGCGCCGCCCATGCCGAAGATGCCGTCGCTCCCGTCTGCCACGCCGGGACTGGTCCCCGCGCCTCCACCACGCTCGGTGGCCGCAGCAGAGCCGACGATGCTGTCCGCGCCGAAGGAAGAGAAGAAGTCCAGCAGCCTGCCGTGGGTGTTGGTGGCTCTGCTCGCGGTCGTCATCGCCGGCGGCGCTGGCGTGTTCTTCCTCATGCCCTCCACCGGCTCGCTGAAGGTGTACGTCTCCGGACCGGGTGGGCGAGACATCGGCAAGGTCGACATCTTCGTCAACAACGAGCGGGTGTGCACGTCTTCGCCTTGCACCGTCAACGACTTGAAGGCCGGCATCCACGACGTGAAGGCCGAGGCCGAAGGGTACGAGTCCACAGCGCCGAAGGGCGTCGAGATCAAGGGGCGTGCGCAAGCGAAGCTCGACCTCGAGCTCACGGTGGCGTCCGCGGGCAGCGGCTTCAAGGTCGCGGGCACGCAGCAGGGCATCAAGCTCTTCGTCGACGGGTCCGAGATCGGTCCGTTGCCGCAGACGCTCAAGAGCCTGAGCCCGGGCGAGCACAAGCTTCGCTTCGTTGGCTCCGATCGGTACGAGCCCCTCGAGAAGACCGTGACGGTGGTGCCGGACAAGATCGAGGACCTGGGCGACATCAAGCTCAACGTGATCAAGGGCAAGGCCACGCTGCAGCTCGTCACGCGGGGCGCGCGCATTTTGCTGGTGCCGTCGAAGGGTGAGAAGCGCCAGATCGACGAGCGCATGTTCAAGAACGATCAGCTCTCGATCGACATCGACACGTCGAAGGAGTGGAGCATCGAGGCGACGAAGACTGGCTTCGACGATCTAAAGCTGCCGATCTCGTTCGTGGACGGGCAAGCGGAGAAGACCTTCCGGATCGAGCTGAACGAGCGCGGGAAGACGCCGCCCGAAGACGACACGAAGCCGCCCGCCACGGCCCCCACATCGCCCGGACCTGGGCCGACGACGACCACGACGGCTACCGCGACCGCCACCGCGCCGCCGACCGGGGGACCGGCGAAGTTGAACATCAACTCGATCCCGCCTTCGGCGGTGTTGTTGGATGGCCGACCTCTCGGCCGCACGCCCAAGGCCGGCGTGGTGGTGAGCCCCGGAACGCACACGATCACGTTCATCCATCCCGAGAAGGGGAGGAAGTCCACGAGCGTGACGGTGAAGGCTGGGGAGACGAAGGGCGTGGGGGTTCGGTTCTAGGTTCTAGGGCACACGTCTCGTTCGACGATCCCACCTACAATCCAGACCAGACCCATCGACCTTGCGGTCCCGGCCGGCTTGCGCGAGACTTCGACGGTGGACCTACGCAAGCTTGCCAAGTTCGTGTTGTGGACGGCCTTGATCGGGGGGGCTCTGTGGGGAGTGTTGCGCTTCTTGCTCGTCAAGACGTGGACGGTTCCCTCGGACGACCCTGTCCTGTCGTCGTCGATCGCTCCTTCACTTGCGCCTGGCGATGCGGTGCTTCTTCTTCACGGCTTACCGCGAGGCTTCGGTGACTTGGTACGGTGCACCGATCCGGACGAACCACGGCGGTGGGTCATAGGACGGATTGCGGGAGAAGGGGGAGACACGGTTGAGCTCACAGCGTCCAGGCTCGTTGTCAATGGTCGCACGGCCGACATCGAACATGCGTGCAGCCCTGCGGTGATCAAGGCCCCTCACCCCAACACGAGTGCCCCCGTCGACCTACGATGCGACATGGAGGACTTGGGGGGAGTGATTCACAAGCGGGCTCACGGGAACCCGGAGGGTCGAGCCGTGAGCAATCCGATGAAGAGAACGGTCCCCCCGGACTCATTCTTCCTGATCAGCGACAACCGCGCGTTTCAGAACGACTCATTCACCTACGGAGCGGTCCCTTCCGAGACGTGTGATGCCCGCATCGTCTTCCGCTTCTGGAGTTCGGCAGGCTTCGGAGACGAAGACAACCGATTCACTTGGGTGAACTGACGATTGGCCTCGGTTGTACTGTGGTCAAGAGGCTAAACAGGATCACACAGAGCCGTGGCCAACGTACGGGTCCAGTACGCATCGCCAGACCGTGCCCTGACCGCTTGCCCCTTACGCTTCGCCCTGGCCCTGCACGCTCACCCGCGGGAACGCCGGTTCATCCTGCTGGATCCAGATTGGCGGACCTTCGTGAAACGGACCTTGGAGTTTCCCTTTCCGCGGGCTGAAGCCCACGGCAACTTCGGGGGAAGCCCGCCAGGGCGGGCTTCTCGCGGTACGCCCTGGGTGTAAACCAAACCGCACGGTGACAGCAGAAGTGCGAGTTTCGCCAATCCTAGCCGACCGCTCGCCCCTGGGTCCTGCACGCAGCGGTTGGGTCTGACCCGTCGAGCCCGAGCCCGAGTCAGCCGAGCCCGAAAGAAGTTAGCAGGCCGAGCGATCACGTGACAGCGGCAGTCGTCCGCTTCGCAAAGCCGTCCACTGGCACGCAAGGTGCGCGACCAGGGGCGAGCCCGCAGCACCGCGAGCCGGGCACATGACGCATGTGGCAGCGAGGCCAGCGAATCAGTGGTGCGTGCTCACGTGAAGGGGGCGCAGCATGCCTGTATCCATGCGGAATGACCTCTGATAGCGCTGGAGACGCTTCTGGAGGCAACGATGGCTCGCTCAAAGAATGGCCAGGCGATACGCAAATCGCAACGAACTGAGCAGAAGCTCTTGGCTGGCCCGCAAGCGGCGGGGTTCACCGCCGGGGTATGGAACGGGCCGATGGTCAAGCACTGGATCGAGACGAACTTCGGTGTGCACTACCACAAGCACCACATCCCTCGACTACTGCATCGTCTGGGATTCTCCGTTCAACGTCCCCGCAAGTTGGTTGCTCGCGCTGACGCCGAAGCTCAGCGGCAATAGATCGAGGTCAGGCTCCCTGCGATAAAAAACGGCTCCTCTGGACAATTCGTGGGTGCCGAGGGATGAGTGTGGGGCTTGGCAGGACCTACTCGGAGCTTGGATCAGACCTGAGCACGCTCACCGGCCAACCAAGCCAGCCCACCGCCAGCAAGAAGCCGACCAGGTTCACAACCAACCCGAGCCGCAGCCACGGAGCCACATACTCGAAACGGACCACATGCTCACCCGCCGGTACATATACACCTCGCACCGCGAAGTTGGCGCGGTGGATCGGCTGCCCAATCCCATCCACGCTAGCGCGCCAACCAGATACAAAGGCGTCGGACAGCACCAGCAAAGCCGGCCCGTCCCCCCGGGTCGTTACCTCCACCACGCTCGCGTCGTCCCGCACAAGCGAAGTCTCACCGCCGCGCGCTGTCAGCCCATCGAGCGGCTGTGGAGGCACCTCGACAAGCTCTCCGTCAACCAACGCCTCCGCTGCATCGACGATTGCGCTCCCGTGGAAGTCGAAGCCGGAAGCTAGCGCGTTGCGAAGTGCCTCGACGTCGTGCGCTCCCGCGCGCACCTCAACCAAACCAGCCCGGTAGACACGCGGCAGAGCCCGGAGGTCCTCAAGCACCACGCCCAATCCGGCATCAGCAAACCGTGCGACGAAACGTCCTGATGTGAGGTGGGGACGAAGCCACGAAGGAGGAGGCTCGTCGTCGGACACAATGTAGAAGCGCGTCCCGAACAGAGCGGCACCTTCGGCCCGGTGAGCGCCCTCAATCGCACCGTCCACAACCGCACCCACGTTTCCCAAGGAGTGCATCGAGTAGACCTGAACGACGCGTTGCTGGCCTACCAACGAGTACAGCGCGCCGGTCCATCGCTGTCGCATCTGACTCGTCAGGTAGCCGGCCTCATCCACCGGCACCGGCACGCGAGCGGGTTGCGGGATTCTCAAGAACCGAGCGTGCGGATCGATGGCTTGCATGCTCGAGACCATGGGACCCCGGTGAAACATCTCCGGCGGCGACAGCCCCAGGGGCACCAGCCCCACACGCACCACGTCGGCAAGAGCCACGCACGCCAACGCCGACGTGAACAGCGCAGTCCGGAGCTTTCCACGTGCGAGGAGCACGAGCAGAACCAGCACGGCCAGCGCAACGACCAGTGCGTGGCCGCCATCCATCTCAATCCGTCTCACGGCAGCATCCGCCAGCCCCGGAGCCGAAAAAAACGCCGCTTCCAGGATGAGCGGGCGCAAAGCACCTGCCGCCACGACGGCGAGCAAGGCCAAGCCGCCCCACAGACTTGCCGAGAACACGGCGGCGCGCGTTCGTCGATGATCCAAAACCGCCTCCAGCCCGAGCGCGCCGAGCAGGCACAACGGCAACGGAGTCGCCGCGGCCCACTTTTCCGGGTATCGGAACATGCTGAGCCCCGGAACGATCATGTCTGCGAGAGAATACACACCGCCCCGCGCGCCCAGTGCCATGAGCAGGAAGAACACCGTCAGCGCGACGAGCGCTACGGACAGTGCCCTTCGTGATCCCGTCAGAAGCGCCGCCGGCGCAAAGATGATCGGCACGAGCCCGAGATACAACGACGGGACCCAGTATCGATAGGAGCCGCTCAGCCCGTTGCCCCACAACGAGTTCTCCGGGAGCCAAAGCCCTGTAAGATAGGGCAAGCCATAGGTGAGCAGCCGCAACGGGTGCAGCGTGAACTTGAGCCGCGAGGCATCCGTGTAATGCGCTCCTCCGACGATGCGCTGGCTCTCCGACAGCGAGGGCAGGGTCGCCGCGAGCTGAGCGCTCGAGAGCAACAGCGCAGCTAGGACGACCGCCGTCAGATAGCCCAATGCACCGCCCGCAGCCCGCAGCCTCGTCTCCGGTGGCGATGCCACGACGTAGGCCACGCCGACAGCCACCAGCGTGAACGTGTTGTAGTACCAGACCTGGGGTTCTCCACCGAGCAGCATCAGGGCCATGGCCGCGCCCGATGTGACTGCCCAGCGAAGAGAACGCCGCTCTACGCCACGCAAGTAGCAGAGCAGCGACAGCGGAAGCCAAGCCACGCTGAAGACATGCTCGGCGTTCTCCTGCGCGTTGCACAGCAGCGGACCGGAAAACGCAAAGCCGATGGCGGCCACGAACGCTGCGCTCGCTCGAGCGCCGCGGTCTCTCGCAAGCGCGTACATCGCGGCACCGCCCAGCCACAAGTGAAACACAATCATTCGGTGCAGTCCTGCCAGTGGCTCGCCGAGCAACTGCAGCACGTTCAGGGGGTACAGAGGCGCCGCCGCAGGATTTGCGGCCAGCGGCTCGCCCAGCACGACCCACGGATTCCACTGCGGCAGGCTCCCCGTGCGCCATGCCTCCGCCACAAGGCTCCGGGTAGGCGCGAACCAGAACGTGAAGTCCTCGTAGTAGAAGACCCGGTTGCCCACCAGCACGTCGAGGTGCGCAAGCCCCACCGCGACCGTCAATACGCCCAGCGCGATGAGATCCGCATGATGGCGAACTGCCCATTCTCGAACCGAGCGGCTCATCGGTGCTTCTGCCATTGGGTGACCCAGGCGCTCAGGACTGCTGCCGCCCGGCATAACAACCTGTGGAGTTTGGGAACACGGCTTTCGAACCTCACAAGTTATCGCACTTCGCGTGGCGGCGAAAGCGTTGCGCTGTACCCTGATCCGGAGCGAAGCGACGGGCTGCCAGAGCAACCTCTGGATCTTGCTTCACGAATGGCGAGGCGGCCTGCCACCCATGAGGTGGGCGGTGCGTGAGAGGGCTCCTTCCCCCGCGTCGGCTCAGCATTGATGGCTTCGCTTCGGCTTGCCGAGGTTCTTGCTGGTGGCGCGGTTGGCGGAGGCTGTCTTCGTGCGTCTGCTCAGGTCCGCTTCGACCCCGTCGGTGACGGCGCGCAAGTATTCTAGGCCTCGCCCGATGGTAATTGAGCCCGGCGGGCCGCCTGAGGACTTGCCCATGTACCCGCCGAGCCGCGCGATCCATTCCGTGGCCTGTGCAATGGTCGGCATCATGTCGTCGGTGATGTGCTCGGTTCGTTTGCCGTACTTCTGCATCATCAACAACAAGGCCTGGATTTCAGTCGGGCTGAGCTCGACGTTGGCCGGCAACTCGGGCTGGTTGTGTGAGACAGATGCTTGAGTCGTTCTATTCTCATGGCGGCTGCCGCCAGCAAGGTAGCCCATTTCTTGAGCGCTCGCTGTGATCGGAGCTGCGAGCTCTCGATGTTGCAGTGCCCACTCTTCCATGTTCGATGGAAGTCCTCGATTCGCCAACGTTGCGTGTAGCCGTAAACCAACTGAATCGCTTGCTCAACGGTACCGACGGGGTGACTGGTCAACAGCACCCAGTCCACACGCTGCTCGCCCTTGCGGACGGGACCGACTTCGCGTGCCCACACGACATTCACATCCGTGGGCAGGGCCTTCCCAGTCTTTTTGTCGCGCAACAGCAGCGTGACGTTGGCGGTGCGCAGCACGCTGCGGGCAACGTGAGCTGATCGACGAGGCCCCGCCGTTACCTAGCCGAAGCCCCCTGTCACGGGCTCTCTACGACGCCGCGTTCGCGAATCTGTGCGAGGAGGCTCCTCGCGCCCCCGTGATCGGGTTGTAGGGAAACGACTCGATGGGCTTCCTGGATCGCTTCAGGAATTCTCCCCAAGTTCGCCAACGAGACGGCCATGAGATACCTAGCCTCAGCGTGGTCGTTCTCCAGAAAGAGGGCATGCTGTGCCGCGGGGATCGTCTCGGTCCAACGCCCTCCGCGAGCCAGAACGCTCGCCAGGTTGACCCAAGGACTCGGGTCCAGGGTTGCCCCACGCACGCTGTTTCTGCACGCCATCTCGGCTTCCACCAAGCGGTTGCGATTCAACTCTGTAAAACAGAGTACGTTCCATGCCCGCCAGTCCGAAGGTGCGAAGCCAACTGCGAGCAGAAGTCGCTCCCTTGCGTCGTCAAAGCGTCCCTCACGCGCAAGAATCGCTCCGAGCGCGCGGTGGGCTACATGGTTGGATGGGTTCGCCCTGAGCTCCGCCTCGAACACTGTCCATTCGCTTCTCCAATCTCGCACACGATTCCCCGACTGCCACGCAAGGCTCAGCCAACCCAGCCCGAGTACCGAGGCAGCAAGAAGGAAAGCGAAGCGGGAGCATCCTTGGGAGCATCCTTGGGAGCATCCTTGGGAGCATCCTTGGGAGCATCCTTGGGAGCATCCTTGGGAGCGCAGGTGGTCTAGGCCGGCATCCACGGCCGACGCGGCCACGATGGCGAGCCCGACGGCCGGCAGGTAAGCGTAGCGATCTCCCACGACCTCCAGCTTCGAACCGGCAACGGCCGTCGGAAGCAACGCCAGGATGAACCACAGCCATCCCCAGACCAACGCGCGGGACCTTGAAGAAGGCCAACGGGTGGTGGCCCAGCCGGCAAGCCCGGTGATGGTTGCCGCTGCTGCGAGGGCCAACCCGGTTGCCTGCCAGGAAGGCGGATCGTAGGGGCGGAACGCGGTCGTCTCGAAGGGCACGAGCAGACGCGGAAGAAAGGTGATCAGGTTGAAGGCGTAGCCTTTCACCAAGTCGACTCCGTGTTCGGATAGAAGGGAGGGGCCCGCCAGCCCCACCGCCGATCTGATGGCGAAGTAGAGAACGAGCACGACGGCCGGCCCGACATGGCCCAGGACCCACGCTCGGACAGGGCGGCCGCGGAAGGTCAGGTCGTAGGCGGCAAGGAGCAGGGGCACGCACAATGCAGACTCCTTGCTGAGCAGTGCCAGGCCGAAGGCAACACTGGTCCCAACGCGTCCCGCGGTCCCTCCGCGCATGTGCGAGGCCACTGCGGCAACCGACAGGAGAGCAGCCAGGGCATCGAATCGCCCGGATGACCAGGCCACGGCCTCGGTCAGCATCGGGTGCAGAGCGAAGAAGAGAGCTCCTGCCATGGGCCCGGAGAGAGTGCCGCCCGACACGCGCCGAAGAAGGGACAGCACAGCAATCGCAGCAAGAACGTGGAGCAGGACGTTTCCGGCGTGATAGGAGAGCGAGGTGTTGCCAGCCACCCACCTGTTCAAGGCGAACGTGACCATGGCGAGAGGACGATAGTAGTGCCCCGTGTCTCCCTGAGCCGACGCTGTCCACATGTCATGGGAGAAGAGCGAGAGCACGCCCTCCGCGGAGGTGAGGTGTGGGTTCTTGGCCAGAAGGGTCACGTCATCCCATACGTCTCCGTTTTCGACTACCCCCACGTACGTAACGAGCACGAACAAACAGAGCGTTGCAGTGACAACCAGAGCCGACCGCTCGTGAAGAGTGCGCCAGGGCATGCAGTCCGCCGGTTAGGGCGCTGCCCCTGTCCCACGGGGCACGCTTTCTGACCAACTCTTCCAGTCGACGCTGCAGGGACCCCCACGCTCGTGGGCAGGGCCGACGCACCGCCATGGGTCCGTGGGGGGTCCAAGCACCGAGAGCAGAGTCCGACGGGCGAACGGGAGATCTCGGCGCCAAACGGAATCGAAGGCTTGGGACAGCTCGAAGTCCCTGGATTGCTGCTTGCCCTGGCGAAGAGCTTGAAGGCGCTGCCCCACGTCTTCGCGGACGTCCTCGTCGTCAGCCACAGCGTAGAGCCGTTCGAGGAACTGAATCGCCGCATCCACTTCGCCCTGCCGGTTGAGGATCGCGGCTGCGGACATGGCCTTGTAGACTGTGGACTCATCTCCAGCGAGCTCCCCCGCACGGACGAGGGCCTTGGCACCAGCCTCCTGCCACCCCGCTCTCTCCTCCGCGTCCGCGGGCAGGGACCCTGGCGCGATGTACGCGAGGAACTGCCCGTAGTTCAACCACAGTTCGGCGTCGTAGGGGAAATGGACCAAGCCACGCTCGAGGACAATCCGTGCCTGGCGGACAGACCCCTCCCTGTCCGGGTCCCCGACCTGGAACGACATGATGGAGTCGGCCAAGCGATAGGGTTCCCGGAACTGGGGATCCAAGTGATTGATCGCCTCGAGGTAGAGGGCAACCTCGGAGAACGGACGCTTCTCGCCCATCCTCAACCCTTGGGTCACGAGGACGTGTGCCCAAAGATAGTCGGCGAGAGCTGCTCGATACCCGAGGGAGGCTCTGCTGAGCACCGAAGGGGGAGGGAGCGCGTATACGTCGGAATGCGCCTTCACTTCTTGGACAGCGCGTGCGACGTGCGGCCGCGTCCACGCGACGGCCAGCACCGCCAGCGAGAGCGAGACCATTAGTCCGACGTGGCCCTTCATTCGACCTCCCGGAAGACGTGGAGACCCGGGATCAACTCGGTCGTCCCATCCAACCTCCGTTCTCCCGAGATCTGGAAGGTCGACAGAATCCCATCACCATTCAGATCGCCATGCGCGGTGGCATCGAACCAGATGCGGCCAGGCTCCGGAACCACATCGAAGCGGTACGCGTAGCGGTGTGGGCGGTCCAGGCGGAACTGAAGGGCCTGCCAGGTAGGAGTGTCCCATGTGCCAGGCGGATCCGTGACGGTCACGCCACGCGGTACGTCAGCAGGGGTCAGGGGGGCGGGCGCGGGGAATGATGCGGCAAGCTCTCTACCCTCCGCGTACGCCAACGCGCCTGCACCCACGGCGGCCAGGCCGTCGACGGCCTCCGTCGTGCGGGAGGCCTGGACCTCCCTGAGAAATGTGGGCGTGAAAGCGGCCACCGCCGAGCCGCCGAGGGAGACGGCAAGCGCAAGCTCAACAGGGCTCATCGCTCGCATGAGGAGTTGATACGTCGCAGCGGGCGAGGGGTCAAGGGGCCGGGGTGGGACGGAAGCCTCTCATCGAGGATCTTCATGGTTCCCTAGGAGTAACGAGCGCGCCTTCACCCCCAGGAGGGCAGTAACGGAAGGGGCCATCCGGTGCGTCTCGGAACTCGCTCGACGGGGAGGAGGACGCGAACATGGCGACGAGCGGAGAGTCTAGGACCTGCCACACGGAGGCGGGATTCTGGTCGGGGTCGTTGGGTATTTCCCAGCGGCGAGGGTCGTAGCGAACGGCTCCGAACAGACCGATGAGCACCGTAAGCGCCAGGGTCGACAGCACGAGAACCCGGCGGTCGCCCAGTCGGGAAACGGCAACGAAGATGGCGACCCACAAGGAGAGACCGAGGAGACGGGGGCCGTAGGCCAGACCTCCCCACCACTTGTGAAAAGCGGCTGCAACCAGGAGTTCGGCCATGATGCCGACGGCAAGCGGCAGGTCGGCACGCAACCGCGGGTAGCAGCCAAGCAGCCAGACCGGCGCGAACCAGAGGATTCCTCGCGCAGGGCTGAACAGCAGCCCCGGCAAGCTCACGGAAAGGTGTTCTGGGCTGAGCACGAGAACGTTCTGCGCAAAGCGTGCATTCGCGGCCATTTGCCCCAGCGGCAGGATGGTGTCGAAGTACCAGATGTTCCAAGCGGTCATGGGGAGAACCCCGAGGATGCTTCCGATGCCAGCAACCACTAGGATCAACGGGCTTGCCCCGCCTCGGCGTGCCATGACAAGTGCGAAAACGAGGACTGCCACGCACAGAAGTGCATCTGGAGGGCGCAGCGTGGCAGCCACGGTGGCGAAGAGCGCCGCAGGCGCAAGGAGCCACGGCTTCCGTTCCGTCCATGCGGCAGAGGCCAGAGCTGCCATGAGCCACGGCAGCGCTGCTGTCTGCTGCCACAACCCCTGTCCCAAAGTAGCAAATCCCGCGAAGGAACAACCAGCAGCCATTGCTCCTCCAACGGCCCATCGCCAGGTCGTGCGAGAGAGGAGCGCCAGATACAGCAGAACGCCAGCAAGCGCTACGGCGACAGCTGCGGCGCGGCGCGCTTGCTGGCGCAAGTGCTCGTCGGTAACTAGCGCACCAAGGTCCGGTGCCTGAAACAGTGCCCACCCCAGGTACGACGGCCCAGGACCGAAGGCCGAAACGAGCGTTCGGTGGTCTGAGGATGGCAAGGTGTGATAGGGGGTGCGGCCCGCAAGTGCACTGGCGCGGAGCCACTCAATGCGGGAGATATCCGACGTGGAAGAACACGCCAGCGTGACCATGCCCAGCCTGCCGGGAACGGTGTCTCCTCCCTGCGGGAGGAGCGGAACGACGAGGGAGAGCGAGAAGAGGGCCAACGCAACGCCCGCCGCTGTGACGACGGAGCGGACAACGGCGGGATGGATGACCGGGGAGGCGCGCAAGGCCTTCGCGGCTATTCCTCCGGAAGATTCTCGGAGAAGTTGGGAGCGACCGTCAGAACCAAGCCTCCTCCGGTGGTCGATGACTGTATGGTCCCGCCCATCGTGAAGGTAGAAGTGACACCATCACCATTCAGATCGCCGTGAGCGTGCACAATGAATGTTTCCAGTGCGGCGCCGGTGGTCCCTGATGACGTGTACTGGTACTGGTAGTACTGCGGATCCTTCATCGAGAACTTCAAACAATTCCAACCACCGACGTTCCAGTTCCCGGGGCTTGACTGCCACTTCTGACCCTGAATCGGGGTGGCGGCCGAAGGTACAAGGACCGCTGACGGACACAATCGGTGCGTGATCCCAGCAACGCTGCCCAGGGAGAGCGTGGCCGACGGCATACCCTCCCTGTCATAGGCCGAGGAGGCGTCCTTGGCGATGCGGCCGACGCCCTCCTTGGCCTCTGCGGTCTTCGCGTTCAGCAGGTACTTCCGCACGCCGTAGATCGCGAGCGCCGCGAGTACGCCGATGATCGCCACGACGATCATCAACTCGACGAGCGTGAAGCCACGGTCACGAATCCTCTTGAATGTCCGCATATGAATCCTCCTTGGCTCTTTGAGCCGCACTCTTTCTGTGCCAGGGGCCACTGGGCGCCCCGGCCGCACTTCGTTGCATTCGGTGACAGCACGCGCCGCGCTACTCTCCTTCGTTCTGCCAGAACACCTCGTTGGAGAACGACGACGCGAAGTAGTAGGAATAGGTGCTGTCCCCGTTGATGTTGCCCTTGGCTTGGACGACATACCAGGGCTCCACCGCCGTGGGAAACACCACCGTCACGGAATTGAACTCGCCCCAGCCAGGAGGGTTGATGGTCCCGGGACCACCTGCCACAACGGAATAGCCGTAGTACACAGCACCGTCGGTGGTCACGTTCAGGATCCCCCACCTTTTCGCGACATCATCTGTGCCCCCGCCCCATTGAATCTTCTGCGCCCCGGGGGTCTTCGTAGGATAGTACTCGGTGAGGGTAGCGGACACGTCGAGATAGGTCAGGGTCTCCGCCCGATAGGCTTCCTGCGCCGCACGGATGCCGTTGACCATCCACACCGCCTCGGACGACTTCGCGGAGTTGAGGTAGCGCCGATACCCGACGAGCGCGAGCGTGGCAAGGATTCCCATGATGACCACCACGGCCATCATCTCGGTCAGGGTAAAACCTCGCCCTCGGGTTCTTACCTCAACGGACTGGACGGGGGCTTTGGACATGGGCATCGTCGAAGTATGCAGGGGACGAGCCAATGGTGCAAGTTCCACGACCCGCGTCAACCGAGCGCATTCCCAACATGTCAATTCGGCCCCCGTCGGCGTGGTGACAATTTTTGTCAGTTTGAACAACCACCGGTGACAATCAGCGTCCATCCTCGCTCGACGCGGGCTCCCCGTCGTCAGCGTCCTCGCCGCTGTCGATGGACAGCTTGTTGAGCCGGTAGCGCATCGACCGAAAGGTGATCCCCAGCAAGTCCGCAGCGGCCTTCTTCACCGACCCGGTCCTCGCGAGCGCTTGAACGATCAGCCGGCGCTCCACATCAGCGAGGACATCATCCAAGTGACACCCCGCGTCAGGGAGGTCGATCCCGAACGGCCCGCGTGGGACCACCGCATCAACCACCTCGTCGGGCAGATCCTCGAGTTCGAGAATCGGGCCTTCCGACAGGGCCACCGCACGCTCGAGGATGTTCTCAAGCTCCCGCACATTGCCCGGAAGTGGATACGCCTTCAGCGCGCGAAACGCGGGGCGGCTGATGCCCGTCACTCCCTTGCCGAGCTCGGACGCGAATCGCTTCAGGAAGGCCTCCACCAGCAACTCCAAGTCCTCGGGCCTCTCACGTAGCGAGGGCAACGAGATCCGAATCACGTTGAGGCGATAGTACAGGTCCCGGCGGAACTGCCCCTCCGCCACCGCCCGTTCGATGTCCGTGTTCGTCGCCGCCAGGATCCGAACGTCCACGTCCGTTTCCGTGGTCCCTCCGACGGGCCTGACCTTCTTCTCCTGCAGCACCCGCAACAGCTTGACTTGAAGCGACATGGGCAGCTCGCCCACCTCGTCCAGCATCAGGGTCCCGCCATCCGCGGCCCGAAGCATGCCGAGGTGCTTCGACGACGCCCCCGTGAAGGCACCGCGCTCGTGGCCAAACAGCTCGCTCTCCATGAGCGCTTCCGGAAGGGCCCCGCAATTGACGACCAGGAACGGCTTGGTCGCACGCCCTCCCCGTTCGTGGATCAGCCTCGCCACGCGCTCCTTCCCGGTCCCACTCTCTCCCGTGATCAACACGGTGGTCTTGGTGTCAGCGACCTTGTCGACGATGTCAAGAACCCGAAGCATCGCGGGGCTCCGAGCCACCCACGACTTGCTCGGTGCCCCAACCTTCGCACGCAAGGCAACATTCTCAGCTACGATTCCCGCCTTCTCCGCGGCCTTGCCCACTCTCTCCAGCACCTCGCGCAAGCTCGGGAACGGCTTCGCGACGAAATCGTAGGCGCCTCGCCGCATCGCGTCGTAGGCGTGCTCGTGGTAGGCGGTCATGACGATGACCTCCGTCGCTGCGTTCCGAGCCTTGGCTGCCTCGAGCACCTCGAACCCGTCCCCGTCCGGCATGCGCAGGTCCGTCAATACCACTGGAAACGGCGCTTCCACGGTCTGAATCAGCTCGATCGCGGCACGGCAGCCGGGAGCCGTCGACACATCGTACGACTCCCTGCGAAACAGGATGCTCAGCGTGTCACGCATGGCGGGCTCGTCGTCGACCACCAAGACACGTCGCAAGGGCGAAGGGACCGTCGAGGGCACCGCACTCATGAGCCGAGTCGTACCATGCCCTCCCCGACCGTGTCATGGCCGGTATGGCTGCCCATGACCGCGCGACGCGCTATCATACCCACCAGATGTCCCCTCTCGCGCCGCACCGCGTCTTCCCCTTGCTTGTCGCCTTGGCCATAGGCTGCGGCGACCCCGCGGCTTCCCCTACCGAACCGTCGGCCCCGGACACACCCGACGCCTCCACCACCGGCACGTCCCTCGTGCTCGACCCGCCCTCCACCATCACCCTCGCCCCCGGCGAGCCTACGGAAGTCGCCGTCGCGGTCGAGCCCCCGGATGTCTACGTCGTGCGCTTCTCCTTGCTCGGGGATTCCCTCGACGCGTCGCTCGATGCTGACAAGCGCGTCACGTCAGAGGATGGACGAACGTCCGTCAGCTTGCTCGCGCCTGGGTCTCCCACCACGTTTCGCTTGCGAGCCACAGCCGGTGGGAGCGCCACTGCGGAAGTCGCGGTTTCCGTGAGCGACGAGGGGTTCGCCACCGTGCGCGTTCTCCCCTCCTACAAGGGGATCCGAAGCACGCCGACGTGGACGGCTTCCGCCTTCGCCGGGGTCACCTGCGCGGACATTCCAGGGCAACCGCCCGAGGACGGTCCGATCGTCGACGTCGTGGTTGGAACAGGCCCGATGGAGCTGGCCTCTCTGCCCGTCGGTCCGCGCATCGCTGTCACCCTTCGCTCTCAGAAGACCGTGGGAGGGTGCACGGAGCTCTCAGACCTCAACCCGGGCGAGACGCGAGAGTTGTCGGTCAAGGTTTCCGACATGCCGGTGCGCCTCGACGCGACCCGCCTCGACCTGACCATGCAAACGGAGCCCTTGGACGACGCGTCGCCACTCCTCGACAAGCTCACCACTTCGTTCGTCCACCTCATTTTCCCTCCCAAGAGCACGGAGGCCAAGTCGGTACTCGATGCCGTGCAGGCCCAGCTACCCGATCCCTCCGCCTTCGCCCAGGCTCGTTCTCTTGGAGGTTGGGACGCGCTCGTGGCCGCATGGTTCGACGAAAGCGGCCAACTGTTGCGAGAGCAGGTCCGCGCGTGGATCGAACGGGGTCTCGAACCCCTGCGCAACGGCGACGTGCTCGCTGGCAAGCTCACCGCGATTCCGGACAGCACCACCCAAGGGATGCTCTCCCTCGATCGGTTTCACGGCTTGCCACTCGCGCTCGCCGGCATTCCAAAGGAACACGTCGTCTCCCTCGGGGTCGAGCCCGGCGACGTCATGATCGTCGGGGGCAAGGTCGCGTGGCTCCCCTCGAACCTTGTCGGCGCCGCGGGCGATGTTGGCGCGCACGACCTCACGGGTGCGACCGATGCCGTCCGCGCGCTCGCTGATGCTGTCGGTTGCGACCAACTTGCCACACAGCTTTCCTCTACGTATCCACTTCCCGGCACGTGCGACGGATCGTGCGTCGCGTCGGCGTGCGAAGACGCCCTTGCCGCGATGTGGGGACGCGCGCGGAACAGCTCTGCGTCGTCGTTCGAAACGGTGCAGCTCTCCTTCACCATCTCGGGCACCGCCACAGTCGACGGGGACGCAGCGATCGTGGGCTTGAACGCGAGCTGGATCGGCACCCAATCCCACGACGGCGACGAGACGGCCGTGCGCGGGGCGGCGAGTGGTAACCTCGAAGCTCCCCAGTCGCGCTGAAGGCCTCCGTGAAGCTCGCCATCGAATGGATTGCTACCGTTCTCTTCTCGATCGGCACGATCGCGTTGCTCGCACTGCCTTTTCGGGGCCCTGCTGCGCCGACAGCTTCCCCCGTGCCGAAGCGGCACGGCGCGGCGCTCGCCACAGCTGCAGGCCCAACTGCTTACGCCGAGCTTCCGACCCTTGGCCCTACGTTCGACGATGACGCGTCTCTGCCTTCCCACGCGGTCCCCGTCGCCGACTACACGCTGCGGGTGAGACTCGACACCCAGGAGCACCTAGTGGAAGGGGAAGGCGTGATTCGCTGGCGCAACCGCTCTGAGAAGGAGATCTCCGCGCTTCACGTCCACCTCTACGCCAACGCGTTCCGATCCGAAGACACGCGGTTTCTGTCGGATCGCCGTCCGGGCGGACGAGGCTCGGGTCCCGTGCGAGACTTCGGGCACGTCGCGGTGGACAGCTTCTCGGTTCGCTCTCACGGCGGAGAGAACGTGTGGCCTCGCGCGAAACGTGCGGACCCGGCCTACCCCAACGACGACACGGACATGGTGGTTCCGCTCGCCCAACCGGTGAAGCCGGGTGAGGCGATCGACGTCGACCTTTCGTGGCGCACCAAGCTCCCATCCATCGTCGAGCGCATGGGGTACCACGGTACGTTCCACATGGTCGCGCAGTGGTTCCCGAAGATCGCGAAGCACGAACCCGATGGGCAGTTCGCGCACTTTTCGTTCGATCGGCTCGCGGAGTTCTACGCCGACTTCGGCACGTACGACGTGACCATCTCTGTCCCCGAGACCTTCGTGGTGGGCGCGACGGGCCCATGTCACTCCGAAGAGATCCTCGACGGTCGCAGGGTGGTACGGCACGTTCAACCTGACGTACACGACTTCGCGTTCGTAGCGTGGGACGGCTTCCGCGAGCTAAGAAGGGACGTCGACGGGACGGACGTGCGTCTCCTCTTTCCGCCGGCGCACGAGGGAATCGCCGAGGAACAGCTCGATGTGACGGCGTTCGGTCTCCGACACTTCGGGGCGAGATTCGGTTCGTACCCCTACGCGACGCTCACGATCGTGCATCCGCCGGTCGGAGCGGAGGAAGCGGGGGGCATGGAGTACCCCACGCTCTTCACGACGGGTGGCTCGTGGTGGAAGCGCGGTGTCGACGGGTCCGCTCGCGCGCTCACGTTGCACGAGCTTGCACACCAATATTTCCAAGGCATGGTGGCGACGAACGAGCATGCTTGGCCGTTTCTCGATGAAGGCCTCGCGAGCTTCGCGGAGGTCGACGCGCTGGACGTCGGATGGCCCGATTCCGGCGCCATCGCGGCGCGAGGCTGGGGCGTTGCCGCGTCGACCGTATTGCGCAGGGTGGGCCTTGGCGGGGGACAGGACGACATCATTGCGAAGCCTTCTCCGGACTTCCACTCCGGGCACACCTACGGTCGTCTGGTCTACGGGCGAACGGCGCTCGTCTTGGCCACGCTCGACCGCGCATACGACGGGAAGGTCATGCAGGCGATCGGCCGATACGCCCGACGCTATCGGTTCGCGCACCCAGGGCCTGAGCATCTGCTCGCAGCAATACGTGACGTTGCTGGTGAGCCGGCGGCGGAGGCACTCAGAACGTGCCTGTTCGACCGCGGTTGGGTCGACCTCGCGATCACCGATCTGACGTGTGAGGCGGACGCGTGCACAGTCGTGGTTTCGCACAGGGGAAACGTCGTGCTCCCGGTCGACGTGCTGTGGCTCCACGCGGACGGCACGCGAACGATGACGGTGTGGGATGGAAGGCAGGCACAAGCTTCCTTGCGACAAGCCGTCGCGTCGCCCGTGGTTCACGTGGTCCTCGACCCCAGCCACAAGATCCTGCTCGACGAAGATTTTTCGAACAACGCGATCGGTCTCGGCAAGCGACCGCGCGCATGGCGCACGCGCGCGCTCGCGACCTACGTCACAGCCCTCGGCTTTCAGGCGGTGATGCCGTGACGAACGAGGGGTTCCGCGTTGGGTGGCTTCCCGCGCTGCCCTACGTGCTCGCAGGACACGTCATTCGACTGGCGGTCGCGCTCGTGGTGACGCATCCCTTCGCCTCCGTGATCGAGCGGATGCTCGGGGGATGGCCTGACGGAGACCGCATGCTGTTCGAGCCTGGCGCGCTGATGCTGGCCGAGGTGCTGCGTGTACACGGCGTTCCCATGTCGGGATTCCTCGAGCAAGGGGCGCTCGCGGCGCTGGGGATGTTGCCGATCGGGATCGTAGTGAACGCGTTCGTGATCGCGTCCCTGGTGGTGGGAAACCCCCGGGATGTGCGGGCCGTGGCTTCGCTCGCGATCGACCGGATGGTTCCGGTCGCCGTGTTGACCTTGGCGGCGCTGTTGGTTTGCGGTGGAGCACTGGCGGCTTCCGTGGTTGTGCGGGAAGGGATGCGCGCCGCCCTTCCGTTCGACACGCGCACGAACGACTTGCTCAGCCTCTTCGTGCTGGTGATGGGCGCAATGGTAGCCGCGGTTGCTGTGCTTGTGGCGGATCTGGCGCGGGTGGCATCCGTGCAGTCCAAGTTGGACACAGCGCAAGCGCTTGTGCATGCGTTCGAAAGCCTCCGACGGCGACCTTGGCAGATCGTCGGAGCGTTCGGGTCTCGCGCGTCGGCTGGGGTGTTTCTGGTGGCGGGAGGGTTGGTTCTGCCCGTTTCGGCGGGGATGACGACGGAGGGGCTTGCTGTCGTGGTGGTTCAGCAGGTCGTGCTGTTGGCCTTTGCCTGTCTGCGGGCGTCCTGGTTAGCCAGAGTGACCGGACTTGGCTCCTGTGAGTCTTCTAACCCATGCCAGTTGCACACTGCCGGCGAGAAGGACTCCGAGCGCACCTAGCGCAAGGAGGCCCAAGTACCCGCGCGGCCAATGAGCCGCGGCAAGGATCCGATGTTCCCCTGCAGGAACCCTGACACTCAGGAAGCCGGGCGAGACTCGCTCAACCACCGAGCTTGGCTCTCCGTTCACCGTAACTCGCCATGTGGGAAACGCCGCAACCCGCAAGACCACATCCACCGGAGAAGCACATCGAACATCGGCTTCCAGAGCTCCGGGTTCTCGCAGGACTTCCCGAACGGTAGCGAGGTTGGGATCGCAGCCGTTACTAGCCTCCTCCCGCTTCTCGAAGGGCACCTCCGCAGCTTCGAGCGCAATGAACCGGGTCGGAGACATCAGGGCATCTGCTCCTTCGGGTGTGGCCAGCCCGTCCTGCACCTGCTTGCGAAGCGCAGAATCGGAGCCGCGCCAGCGCTCTCGAATGCATCCCACGCCCACAAGTGACGTCGCCCGTTCGTGGGACCATAGTTGTATGTTCCCACTACGTTGCGCGCGCTTCCATCCCTCTGGCGGCTCACCATCATGAAGGAGAAGGACGTGACGAACCCCCAGTGCCTCGGCTCGATCCACGGAACCGATCCGGGTGGGTTCCAGCCGGGAGAACGCGACCCAGTGCACGCCAACGTGAGAACCAGCTCCTCCCGTGGTCGCCATGGGAACCGAGCTGGAGAGTTCGATCCCGTCGTTGATCACGCACGCGTACAAGGGATCCTCGCTGTGCTGCGAGGACCACAACCGGCCGCGTGAGAGCGAACGTACCCAGCCGTGGACGGTGGCCTTGTCGTACCCTTGCCGAGCCAACGCACTGCAAGGCTGGGATGCTCTGGTCTTGAGGTCGACTCGGCGGTCCTTCGCGTACTGCCACCGGTTTGGCAGTGCGAACAGCAAGATGAGGCTTACGATTCCTGCCAGAATCGGTCCCACAGAAGCGGCCCAGGATGGTCCCTGCGTGACGCAGAAGGCTCGAGAGATTCGGTGAGACGATTCCTCGAGGGCGACCGTCACCATCACGGCCGCCACAACTGGCGTGAGAGCAACCACACGGAGAGGTTGGAGGAACGCGAGCATTGCAGCGCCGACCACACCACTCTGCTCCAACGCACCTCCGCTCACGGAGAGCAGGAGGGAAAGGGCGCAGGCCACCGCAACGGCGCGAGGCACAGGGCGACGGGCCTGAAGGACCAGAGCCAAGCCGCACCCCCCCAAGAGTTGGGTGAGAGCCATCACCCGACCGGCATCGAGCAGATCGCCGTCTTGAAGCCACCAGATGAGCCGGGAGGGCCGGAACCCCACACGCTTCCACCCCATGTCTGGCGG
Organism: uncultured Polyangiaceae bacterium; assembly: GCA_964488865.1. GTDB lineage: Bacteria > Myxococcota_A > Polyangia > Polyangiales > Polyangiaceae > MWCO01. The sequence goes on from CAZAWR010000006.1 coordinate 119,352, forward strand.
CCATCCGAAGGGGATCTCCAGCGTGAGCAAGCCTGGTCCGTATAGGGCAGAAGCCGTCGCACCTGCCGCGATGGCGGCGCGAACGCACCGCTCGATCGGAGCTCTCTTCCCCACAACCGCGCAGGCGGCGAAAGCCACGACAAGAGTGGCTGCTGTGAGCTGGGGATGAACGGCCATGGCGGAGGCGCCAAGCAGCACCGGAGGCCATGAGCCCGTGGACCGAGCGAGGCTCGATGCCAGAAGAATGCACAGAGGCAGAGCCAGTACCTGAGAGACCAGCCCCAGCGAGAAGAATGTCTCGTATCCGCCGACGAACGGGTTGTAAGGCGCCACCCAGGACAAACAAACCGCGCCCACCACGGCGAACGCTGGGCGAGCCCCACAGCGCACGGCTCCGGCGTAGAACGACAACGGAGCGGCCAGCGTTGCCACGGCACCCAACAGGTGCGTGGCGCCGGCCGGGGTGAACCCCATCTTCAGGAGCAATGCGATGAGCAACCACCCAACCGGAGGATAGTGGATCCCAAAAGGGAATCCTCCCATGTAGCTATCGATCCAACCGTGAGGGATTCCTTGCGCGGCTATGTCAGCGGCGACCCGCGCATGGGTTGCATCATCTCCCCAGAACGTTGGTTCCCCCGAGACCCAGGGGGACATGAGCACGACGGGCGCACCGGCTGCGAGCACGGCACACGCCCCCGCCACGATCCACCGCGGGTTCCGGTGCCCAACCCACGCATCTCCCAGAAAACCGACCGATGCGACGCGCTCCGTTCGGACGACCCACAGCGCCACGACAAGAACAAGAGCACAAAGCAGTCCAGCCAGCATCGGAACACAGCCTATCACTCGAACCACGGGGCCGTGGGCCCAACCCCGTTGTTGCCCTCTACCGCAGCAACCCCCGATAAATCTCCAAGTACCGGTGCGCTGATCGGTCCCACCCGAGGTCCAGATTCATCACGCGCTTGCGAAGCCGCGACCACGGCGGGATCGCATACGCCGCCACGGCTCGCTGCACCCCGGACACCAACCCCTGAACCGTCGGGTCGTCGAACACGAACCCCGATCCCGTCTCGAGCGCCGCGTCGCAATCCACCACCGTGTCGATCAACCCGCCCGTGGCATGCACCACCGGCACGGTGCCGTACCGGTGTGCGTAGCGCTGGATCACCCCACAGGGCTCGAAGCGCGACGGCATCAGCAGGATGTCCGCTCCCGCGATGATCCGGTGTGTCACCGCGTCTGAGGGGGACGGGACGAAGGTCAGATCGCCCTTCCACTTGCGAACGGCATCGTCGATGCGCGGCATGAACTCAGCGCCATCTTGTCCCGCAACCACGAGACCGACGTCGCTGCGCATGATCTCCGGGAGCGCATCGAGGAGCATGTCGATCCCCTTCTGCTCGATCAGTCGCCCGACGAACGCGAGCAGAGGGCGATCGTTGCGCATCTCGAGCCCGAGCTCGTGCAGCAGCTCCGCCTTGCAGCGCTTCTTGTTGGTGGGATCCTGCCCGTCGTAGCGCGAAGGCAGGTGGGGATCGATCGCGGGGTTCCAAACGCTGTAGTCGATCCCGTTGACGATGCCGGTGAGCTTGGCCCGGTTGGCAGCGAGCACACCCTCGAGCTTGCGCCCCTGCGGAGCGGTCACGATCTCGCGCGCGTAGGTCTCGGACACGGTCGTGATCGCGTCGGAGAACTGGATGCCCGCCTTCAGGATGTTGATCTTGCCGTAGAACTCGACGGCGTCGGGGTGGAACAGGTCGCTGCCGATCCCGAGGCGATCGATCATCGATGCCTCCGAGATCCCCTGGTAGGCGAGGTTGTGCAGCGTGAGGACGAACTTGGTGCACTCCTCGAGGTCCTGGTTGCCCAACCGCTTGCCGAAGAGGGCCGTGAGCGAGGCAGGCCAGTCATGCAGATGCGCGATCTGGAAGGGCGTGCCCGAACGCATGCGGGAGACGAGCAGCTCCACCACGGCGCGACTGAACAGGGCGAAGCGCATGTCGTTGTCGGGGTAGTCGTCGTCGCCAGCGCCGTAGATGCCCTCGCGATCGAACCACCCGGGGACGTCGAGCAACGTGATGTCGACGCCCGATGGCAAACGGCCGTCGTACAGGGTGGCTTCGAAGCTCTCGCCGCCGAGCTGGAAAGGCAGCGGCGTGAGGCGTCGCGCCACGAGCAATCCGGCCCGTTCGAAGTGGGGGAACCGCGGCAACGCGACCGTGACGTTGTGGCCGAGTTGGCGGAGGGTCTTGGAGAGGGAGGCGACGACGTCAGCGAGCCCGCCGACCTTGGCGTAGGGGGCGAGCTCGGTGGAGACAAAGAGGATATCCATGGGCGGATCGCTGTACCACGGACCGGCCGAAGAATCTCGGTCGAATACCGCAAGGGAATCAGGTTGGGGGAAGGTGGGGGGACTACTTCGCGACCACGGAGACCTTGAAGGTCGCCGTGACGGAGCTGCCGAGCTTGGCAGAGACCTCGTAGCTTCCGAGGCGCTTGATGGGCTCGGCGAGCTGGAGGATCTTGTGGTGCACGGTCAGGCCGTGGATCTCGATCTGCGCCGCGATGTCGCGCGTGGTGACGGCGCCGTACAGACGCTGGTCATCGCCGGCGACCGCGGGGATGGTGATCTCGAGTTCGGCGAGACGCTTGGCGATGGCTTCCGCCGAAGCGTGGAGCTTGGCGGCGCGGGCGACAGCGGCCCGCTTCTGGTGCTCGATCTGGGCGCGATTGCGCGCCGTGGCGGGCACCGCCATCTTCTGGGGGATGAGATAATTGCGGGCATAGCCCGGCCGGACCTTCACGAGCTCGCCACTGGTGCCGAGGTTCGGTACGTCCTGCTGAAGAATCACTTCGAAGCGCGAGTGACCCATGGGTGCCTCCTCAGGTGCCGGTGGCGGTGAACGGCAGGAGCGCGATGTTGCGAGCCTGCTTGATGGCCTTGTTGAGCTTGCGCTGATGGTACGCGCAGGTCCCCGAAATGCGACGGGGCACGATCTTCCCACGCTCGGTCACGAAGTACCGAAGCGCCTGGGGATCCTTGTAGTCGATGAGCGCGGCGCGATCCGCGCAGAACCGGCAGAAACGCCTCTTGCCACGACGGCGAGGCCCGTCCATGTCTCCGCGGCCATCCATGTCCTTCTGCATGTTGTCGATGCCCATGATCACCTCTCCTCGTCGTCGTCGAGATCGTCGACATCATCGTCCATGTCGTCCATGCGATCCGGACGCCCGCGATCGTCACGGGAATGCCGATCGTGAGTGTCGACGAGGCCGAGCACCTTCTCTCGCGACTCGTCCATCTCCTCCGCGGTCATGGGCTCCACAGCAACGAACTGGATGTCCTCCGCGCTGACCTCGATCTTCTCGTCGGGCACCTCGTCCGAGACCTTGATGGTCATGAACTTGAGCACGGCGTCCTTCTGCATGCGCAGGTTGCGCTCGAACTCCGCCACGAGGTTGGTTTCCCCGTGGAAGCGAAGGAACACGTAGATGCCACGCCGGAACTTGCGGACCGGATAGGCAAGCTTGCGACGACCCCAAGACTCGACCTTGATGAGCTTGGCGTTCTCGCGAGCGAGAACCTCGGACACACGATTCGAGACGCGGGCTGCCGCGTCCGGATCGATGTCCGGTCTCAAGACGTAGATGGCTTCGTATTCTCTGGCGCCTGGTCGCGCCATGACGTTCGGTTCGGCCATGATGACTCCTTTCGGCCTGCGGCCTCCCGACTTTGCGGGAAGCAAGGAGACGGGGTGAGCTCCATGCCCACCCTCGAATAGGGGCGTGCTCTTAGCTCTTTTCCGTGAACAACGCCACCCCTTCTGGCGTGTCCCCGGCTTGTTTGTGGCTCGGGTCGGATACAGGTTCCGTCGCCGGCGGCGGACCCGGCGGATCCGGCGGTTTCGGCGGCTTCGGGCGCGTGTTCAGCGCCTTCGACGCCTCCCCCAGTCCCCTGCGCATCACCAAGCGCAGCGCCTTGACCGCCCTGTCGACGATCTCAGCAAGCGCGTCGCGCTCTTCCGCGTTGAAGTCCGACAACACGTAGTCGGCCATCTCCCCGGCGAACCCCGGCGGAGGCTTGCCGATCCCACACCGCAGCCGGGCGAAGTCCGGTTGCCCGATGTGCTGGATGATCGAACGCAAACCGTTGTGGCCCGCGTGTCCGCCCCCCGGCTTGAGTCGCAAGGTGCCGAAGGGCAGGTCAAGCTCGTCATGCACCACGAGCAGGTCGGAGACCGGGATTCGAAAGAAGCTCATGACCGCTTGGAGGCTCTCACCCGATCGGTTCATGAACGTCATGGGACGGACAAGGAGCACGTCGACGTTGCTCGCCTGACAGCGCGCGATCTCCCCCTGGAACTTCGAGCGCCAGGGGTCGGCGCCCACCGCTTCGGCAAAAGCCTGCACCACCTCGAAACCGATGTTGTGCCGGTTCCGGGCATACCGAGGTTCGGGGTTGCCGAGGCCTGCGATGACGAACATGAGGATGCCTGCTGCGGGCAGAGCGGGCTCATGACCTGCTCTGCCAGCGAGAGATAGCCAGCGCGCGGGGGAACCGGCCTGCTACTTCTTGTCGGCCTTCTTGTCGGGAGCCTTCTTCTCGGGGGCCTTCTTCTCGCCCTCGGCAGGGGCAGCAGCCGCCGGGGCAGCAGCAGCAGCAGCCTCACCCTCGGCTCCAGGCACCGCTTCCACTTCTTCCTCAACCGCCGGGTCGACAGCCACGATGGTCTGCTCGATCGGAAGGCGAATGGTGACCCCTTCGGGCACGGTCAAATCGCTGACCTTGCGCACGTCGTTCTGGTTCATCTCGGTGACGTCGAACTCGATGAACTGAGGAATCGCCGCGGGCAAACAGGAGATGGGCAGCTTGCGGAAGATCTGGCGGAGAGTTCCACCTTCGACCACGCCAGCAGCCTTGCCCGTGGTGGTCAAGGGGACCTCGACCTCGACGGGCTTGTTCACGTCGATGCAGAGGAAGTCCGCATGAACCAGGTCCCGGCTGAGGGGGTGGTAGGTGTGCTCGGCCAGGAGCGCCGTGAAGGGCTCTGCCCCGTCGACCACGAGCTCGAGGACGGCGTTGCGGCCCCACGGGCCGGTGACGGCAGCCATGAGGTCCTTGGGATTCACGGTAATGGCGGTGGTGGCATGTCCCGGACCGTAGGCCACGGCGGGGATCTTGCCTTCGCGGCGAAGTCGGGCGGAAGGCCCCTTGCCTCGCTCGGCGCGGAGCGAAGCGTCGATCTTGTGGAACTCCATCTTCCTGTCTCTTCCTAGCTAGTCTACTGCGCTGGTCTTTGGCGCTAGCCTTCTGGGGCTGCTCTCGCTCACGCGAAGAGCGAGCTAATCGAGTCGCTGTGATGAATGCGACGGATGGCCTCGCCCACCAACCGGGCGACGGACACGACGCGGATCTTTTCGCACTCGGCGGCTTCCGCCGAGAGGGGAACGGTATTGGTGACGACGACCTCGGTCAATGGGGAGTCGATGATCCTGGCGACGGCCGGGCCTGAGAGCACAGCGTGCGTGGCGCAGGCGACGATCTTGCGAGCGCCCGCCTGCTGCAAGGCCCGGGCGGAGTTGCAGAGCGTGCCCGCGGTGTCGATCATGTCGTCGACGATGATGCAGTCGCGACCTTCGACCTCGCCGATGATGTGCATGACCTCGGAGATGTTCGCGCGCTCGCGACGCTTGTCGATGATGGCGAGGGAGGCACCGAGGCGTTTGGCGTAAGCGCGAGCACGTTCGACGCCACCGGCATCGGGCGAAACGACGACGGCGTTGTTGTCGAAGTTGCGCTTGAGGTAGCTCTCGAGCATGACGGGCATCGAGAAGAGGTGATCGAAGGGGATATTGAAGAAGCCCTGGATCTGTCCCGCGTGCAGGTCGACGCACAGGACGCGGTTGACGCCGGCGGACACCATCAGGTCCGCGCAGAGCTTGGAAGTGATGGGGGTGCGCGGGGCGACCTTGCGGTCCTGGCGTGCGTAGCCGTAGTACGGGACGACCGCGGTGATCGAACCGGCCGACGCGCGACGAAGGGCGTCAGAGATGATGAGCAGCTCCATGAAGTTTTCGTTCACGGGGGAGCAGGTGGGCTGAATCACGTAGGAGTCGACACCACGAACGTTCTCCTGGACCTCGCAGAAGGTTTCGCCGTCGGAGAAGCGCGAGACGCGGATCTGGCCGAGGGGGATCTCGAGGAACTTGACGATCTCCTGCGCCAGAGCTGGATTCGCGTTGCCAGAAAAGATGCAAACCTTCCTGAACACGTCGCGCCTGCCTTCGTGGATGGGTTATGCCGTGAAACCGACGCGCGAAGCCGCGCCGGGAGGGACCCGTGGCGGGGGCCCTATTGGAGGCGCGGAGTGGTAGCAGCCGGGGGCGGGGATGTCAACGGCTCGGCCGCCCGACGTGCAGCTGGGTCGCTACCCGGTTACGGCCCGGCTACGACTATGGACGGATGATGCACATCAACTAGGAACTGAGAACACGGAACACGGAACAGAGAACCAGGAATGGGCGGATTCAGGCACAACACGCATGGCCTACCTCCGCACCACCCTTCTGTGCCTTCTCCGTCCTCTGTGGTTCTCCGCGGTGCGATCCCGGTACTCACTTCGGGCACACGGTACAAGGGCCCGCTCAGGGGCCCAGCGCAGAAGCCAGGTTCTCGATCGAGAGGAGAACACGGTCTTCAGGGCGTTCAAGAAATGGGCGAACGTCCCGACGGAGCACGTCGACGTCCAACGCATCGAGCCGCTCCCTCACTTGCTCGCGCCAACCGCTCGCGTCGTATCGGCCCACACCCTGGGTCTGGTCGAGGGCGTTTTGCAGGAACAAGAGGTTGGGCTCCACAGGGGGACGACGCCCGCGGTACCAGAGCAAGTCGAACCAATCGCGCCCCTTGGGATAAGACCGGGTGAGCAGCGCGTGAACCTTGCCCGCCATCAGCGAGGGGAGGTCGTGGTGACAAACCACGAACGTCACATGCTGGGATACGACCGTGCGAACGAGCGACGCGCCAGCGGGAGGGAGCGTGTCGAGCTCCAGCTTGATGGAGAGCTTCTGCTCAGGACGAGCCGCGATTCCCGCGTCCTGCATGAGGCAAGCGAACCGGAGCCACGCCACGTTCACCGTCTTGCGGTCGTTCCAGCGGATCGTGCATTCGTAGCCCGCCAGGGACATCTCCGTCTGGAGTTTGCGCAGCCATCGCACGGGTGCATAGCCAGACGAATCGACCACGGAGAAGTCCAGGTCCTCGGAGAATCGCGGCAGGCGTTCGAGAAATCGCAAGGCCGTACCTCCCACGAACGCCACCGATCGAAACGCTTCTTGCTCGTGCAGCGACCGCAGGACCCAGGCCTGAAGGTACTCACGCAGCAGGTTGAGCTTCCGTGCGGGGTCCTCCACGTGCGCCACCCGAGCGAGAGCCTCGTCTTTCACAGATCAACCCCTTCGTCTGCGACGGCGAGAACATGCGCCAAGCGTGACACCGCTCGCCGCACCCGCGGGCTTCCTAGGCCAGAAGCCAGGCTCTCGAGTTTCGCCAGATCAAAGCTGTCCACGGAGACCCTCATCTCTCGCCACCGGTCCGACGTCCACTCCCCTGTCGACAGGTGCACATGATCGAACAAAGCCTTCTCGGGCGAGGCGACGAGCACCGACGCTCCCGACATCGCCACCGCGTGGTATCCACCAAAAATCTCCTGCTTGACGTTTCGGAACACGAATTCACCGAACGCGTTCACGAAGCGTCGAGGCACACGCGATGTCACGCTGGTGTGCACCATCACCGCCTCGGGGATGATGCCGTGATAGGAAAGGGCCCACTCGCAAGAGAGGTACGAGGGCCGATAGATCGCGTTCGCGAGAGCAGCGGGCTGGACCGGCACCTTGCGATACGACTCGGCGAGCGTGTAGAGGCCGCGCCGAAGCGGCAGCACCCGCCCGGCTCGCGAGAGACGATAGAGTTGGTTGACGATGGTCTCTCGACGCTCCCCTGAGAGCTGCACCAGGGCAGCCAAGTCGAACCACGGCAGGCTGCCCACCTGCCGCATGAGATCATCGAGATTCATTTCTTATAATCTACACGCATGTAGATTATTGTAAATGAATCACCATCCTCAATCCCGATGCCACTCGCGCTTCCGAGCGATCGCCCCCAGATCCTTCGCGATCTGCTCGGTGACCGCGGCGTCCGTGGCCGTGAACCCCGCCTTCGACTCGAGCCCGAGCTCGAGCATGACGAGCAGCTGCCCTCCCGCAAGGACCGGCACCATGAGAACCGCCATCGGCGAGATGCCCGTCGCCAGGATACGGGCCACCACGGCCGAACCGACCACGCCAGGGATCGGCTCGCTCAACACGAGCCGACCATCCCGCGCCACGCGCAACGCCTGATCCGAGGGGTCGATCGTGCGACCGACCCCGAACTGTGCGCGCGGCCCGACGCCCTCGAGCGTGATCATCGCGCCCCCCGCCTGCCGCGAGTAGACGTGGACCCAGCCGCAATCCGCACCGGTCACCGCGGAAGCCAGCTGCAAGAACTTGCTCGCGGCTTCGTTGAGCGTCCGGCAATCACGTAGCGACTGCGCCTGCGCGTCGGTCGACGGCAACTGCAGCGGGTACAGGTCGCTCACACGGGCGAGCTTCGAGCTTGCCTTCGCCTCCTCTCGGCTCGGCAACATCCCAAGCTCGGCCGCGAACTCGGACACGAGCCGCCACCGCCCCCACCCCGTCGACCACACCATCGCGTCCAGGGGAACCTTGCCCGCGTGAATGCCCCGCGCCAGCAGCTCACCGTCCACCGGACCGATCGTCGCGTCCCCGTCGGTCACGAAGTACCGCTCGCCCGTCGTCGCTTGCTCTTGACTCACATGGTCCTCACTGCCGGCCTCATTCACGAAAGGCGTCTCGGTATCGTTCAGTGCATCGGTCGCTGCATCCTGCATGACAAGCCCCCAACTGTTCCTGGCTAGATTCGTGAACGGTACGCGTATGTAAACAAACGGGATACCTTGTCAAGCAACAACGTCACGGGCCGCGACGAACCGCTGCGGGATGGCTACACTTGCCGCCGTCGCAGAAGCCGCCGCATGCTGCCGCCGACCGAGGCATTCCTTGTCCTATCCCCAGCCGCCTTCCCCTGAACCACGCTATCCCCACACCGGGATCGCGCCCGGTTTCGCGCCGGGCATGCCCGGGACCGCCCCTGGCATGGCTCCGCCCCCACCGCCGGCCCCGACTAGCGCAGCGGCCACGGCTTCGCTCGTGCTCGCCATCCTCGGGTCCATGTGTCTCGGCCCCATCGGCGCCATCGCGGCCATCATCCTGGGTGCCGTCGCGCTCTGGGACATCCATTCGTCCCAAGGGAAGAAGTCGGGCTCCGTTCTCGCCTGGGTCGGGGTCGTGATCGGCAGCCTCACGACCCTCGCCTACGCCGCCGTCATCCTGTTGCTCGTGTACACCGGAAGCTCGGCGGCATCCCCCGCGCCGTCACCGATCTACATGCCGCCTCCACTTCCCACCGCCACGGCAGTCCCCTCCCCTACCCCCGGTGGAGGCATCACCGAGACGCGCGAAGTGCGCACCACGGACACGCGCGTCGGTGCGGTGCCCGTGGTCGACATCGGCCTGTCGGAACCGTCGCTCGAAGCGGCGCTCCGCAAGCAGCGAACCCTCGCCGAGCGCGATGGTCACAAGCTGGTGCTGCAGACCACGTCAACGACGTGCCGTCCGTGCCAAGGCGTGGCAGCTGCGCTCACCGACCCGAAGATGCAAGCTGCGCTCGCTGGAGTGAGGCTGGTGCGCGTGGACGTGCACGACTTCCACGAAGAGCTGACGGAGATGGGCATCCCGCACGAGTCCATCCCGGGCTTCTTCTTCCTGGGAACGGACCTGTCGCCGCGCGACGGCATCCACGGCGGCGAGTGGGACGACGACACCGCCGACAACATCGCCCCTGTGGTCGGGCCCTTCGTACGCGGAACGTACGTGCGACGCCGGCATCCGTTCGCTGCGCCTCGTGGCCCCGCTCCTCGCGGCACGGCGTTGTAGTCGCTACCCTTCGGAACCGGATCGCCGTCGCTTGCCCCTCGCTCGCGGCTCGTCCTTCGGCGTATCCGACGAGGCCACGTCCGACGAAGAGGAGCGCGGCCACGGCTCGCACGCGCCTCGCTGGTTCGACGGGCACGCGATACGCACATGGAAGTGGTCCGCATGCGGCGTGGTGCCATCGGGCTGGGACATGACGCGCGCGGCCTCCAACCGGATCTGTCGCGACGCGCGCTGTCGCTCGGCCTCCACGAGCAAGCGCTTTCGGAGATCGTTGGACACGAAGATCTGTTGCACGCGGGCCTTCGGATCGCGCAGCAAGGACTCGACGAGCGTCCAGTTGCGTGCGTCGTCGAAGCGAGCCACCGGGTGGTTGGTCGCTCGCCCGTTCGCGCCGAACTCCACGAAGGTGTGGTGGTACAGTGGCTTGCCCCGCGGGTCCGTCATGTAGAACGAGATGTCGACGTCGCGTCCGCTCTGGTGAGACCTATGCTTTCGGAGCGTCCCACCGCCGCGGCTGGACAGGTCCCCGACGCTCATCGAGCACGGGCCGTGCTTCTCATGGACCTCGAGGGCAGCCCTGCGCACCATGCCGACGAGCTCGGGCAGGCCCCACCGGAAGTCCGGATGATTCCACGCGGGCACGATGCGAACGTGGTCCGACGGCTCGAGCTTGTCGCCGCGCACGAGGCGTCCGGCGTTGGGGGCGCCGAGGGACAGGGCGCTGCTCGAGCGGAGCAGGGCCGTGGGCGCACTCGGTGCCGGGGGGGCCGAGGCCACGTCGATGGGAGCGAGCAGCACGGAGGCTACGATCGCAAGGGTTCCTGGGATCGATTGCAGGCGCACCCGTGTCGGATAGGGGGTTGGAGGCGGGTGGGCCAAGTTTGGGGGCCTACGAACCCAACTCTCCGATGGAACCTACCCCGACAGATGTCTTGCCTCGCCGGGAGAACCGACCTCGGGCGCTGCACGGAGCGACGCTCGAGCGAGGAAAGCAGGTGCAGAGGATCGCTCGAGGTGGCGCCCGGGGTGAGCACACGCACCGAGGTCGTCTCGTGGAACCGGCGAAGCGCTTCGTCGTCGATACCCCACGCGGACAGACTTTCTCGCTTTCGGGACGCCAACGCAGCCGCCGCGTCGGGGCTTGACGCGCTGTCCACCTGGAGTAGGCAGCAACCCCTTGTCGCGCCTTTCATCCCCTGTTCGGCCACCGCGCAAAGTGGTTGTGTGCAATCGACAGGGGGATCAAAAAAGCTCACGGCAGCTTCTGGAGGTGGGGGGAGGGACCGGTCTGAAGCTTACGGGAGCTTCGGACAGGTGTGTCTGGGGTCGTCTGGAAGCTCGCGGGAGCTTCGGACAGGTGGCTGTGGGGTCGCCTTGAAGCATAGGGGAGCTTCGGACAGGTGTGTCTGGGGTTGTCTGGAAGCTCGCGGGAGCTTCGGACAGGTGGGTAAGGGGTCGCCTTGAAGCTTACGGGAGCTTCGGACAGGTTGGTCCGGGGTCTTCTGGAAGCTCGCGGGAGCTTCGGACAGGTGGGTAAGGTGTCGCCTTGAAGCTTACGGGAGCTTCGGACAGGTGGGGGTGGGTTCGTCTTGAAGCTTGCGGGAGCTTCGGACAGGTGGGGGTGGGGTCGCCTTGACGCTTGCGGGAGCTTCGGAGAGGTCGGGCGAGGGCGGGTTGAAGATCACAGACGCTCCCCCAAGGGACTCGCGACGGTCCGGGCACGGCGCTTCGCGCTGAGCACGAGCATCCATCCGCCTCACAACGCCTCGAAGTCGCTTGAAACCTTCACGGATGGTGAACGACGTGGCCGCTTCGCGCATACTCGGCAAGTCATTGCGCTTCGCGTGCCGGCCTCGCCCAACCGCGACATGAACCGCGCCGGCATCCCGAAGCCGCACCGCGTTTGTCCCAGGTCCGGGCTCCACGCGATTCGCTTACATGCGGTCGTCGCACGATGTCGCACTCCACGCGTCGGGCAGCATCGCCGAGACCTCGTCTGCGGTGAGCTGCGCCCCCCCAATCCGCTTGCTCCCTGCCGCGAGGGATCGTACGAAGCCCCCAATCTTCCACCCCGAAACGAGCCATGAACAAAGTCTACAAGAACGCGCGTGAAGCCTGCGCGGACATCCCTTCGGGCGCCACCATGCTGCTCGGGGGATTCGGTCTGTGCGGGATCCCCGAAAACTGCATCCTGGCCCTGCGGGACCTCGGCACCAAAGAGATCGTGATGATCTCGAACAACTGCGGGGTCGACGACTTCGGGTCGGGCGTCCTCCTGCAGACGCGACAGATCAGGAAGATGGTCTCGTCCTACGTCGGCGAGAACAAGGAGTTCGAGCGCCAGTTCCTGCAGGGCGAGCTCGAGGTCGAGCTGGTGCCGCAGGGCACGCTGGCCGAGCGCATTCGCGCGGGCGGCGCTGGCATTCCCGCCTTCTACACGCCCGCGGGTGTGGGGACCGCGGTGGCTGAGGGCGGCCTGCCCATGCTCCACGACAAGGACGGTAACGTCATCAAGGCGTCGGAGCCCAAGGACATCCGCGTGTTCGACGGCAAGATGTACGTGCTCGAGCGCGGCATCACGGCGGACTACGCGCTGGTGAAGGCCTGGAAGGGCGACCGGATGGGCAACCTCGTGTACCGCCACACCGCGGCCAATTTCAATCCGATGATGGCGATGGCCGGTAGGGTCACGATCGCGGAGGTGGAGGAGCTGGTGGAGGTGGGTGAGCTTGACCCCGACCACGTCCACACGCCCAGTCTCTACGTCCAGAGGATCTTCCAGGGCGAGAACTACGAGAAGCGCATCGAGCGCCGAACCCTGAGGAAGTCGTAGGCCGTTCCACCGGCGAAGGAGCTCTCATGGCAGCACTGACACGTGACCAGATCGCCAAGCGAGCCGCCGCGGAGTTGCGCGACGGCTACTACGTCAACCTCGGCATCGGCATGCCCACGCTGGTGTCCAACTTCATTCCCGAGGGGATGCAGGTGTTCATGCAGAGCGAGAACGGCTTGCTCGGGATGGGCCCCTACCCCACCGAAGCGGAGCTCGACGCTGACCTCATCAACGCGGGCAAGGAGACCGTCACGATGGTCCCGGGCGCTTCGATTTTCTCGAGCGCCGACTCGTTCGCGCAGATCCGCGGGGGCCACATCAACCTCGCGATCCTCGGCGCGATGCAGGTGTCGGAGTTCGGGGATCTCGCCAACTGGATGATCCCGGGCAAGATGGTGAAGGGCATGGGCGGCGCGATGGATCTCGTGGCGGCGGCGCGTCGCGTGGTGGTTATCATGGACCACTGCTCGAAGGCTGGTGAGCCAAAGATCTTGCGGTCTTGCAGCTTGCCGCTCACGGGAAGGCGCGTCGTGCATCGCATCATCACGGACCTCGCCGTGATCGACGTGACCCCGAAGGGGCTCGTGCTTCGGGAGTTCGTGGAGGGGATGACGCCCGAGGAGATTCAGAAGAAGACAGAGCCGAAGCTCAAGGTCCCGGCGGATGTGAAGACCATTGCCGTCGGGTGATGGCGCTCCCTGACCTTCTCGCTCGCGTATACGCGCGCGCCCCGCGAGGCATCGAGCTCGGGCTCGACCGGGTACGTCAAGCCGTGGACGCGCTTGGTCATCCCGAACGGGCGTGGGTTGTCCTCCACATCGCCGGGACCAACGGCAAGGGAAGCGTTGCCGCGATCTCGTCGCTGGCTCTGGAACGTGCGGGCTATCGGGTGGGACTCTTCACGTCCCCTCACCTCCACCGATTCGCGGAGCGGATACGTGTCAACCAGGAGCCGACCGGCGACGATCTCCTCGCGCACTCCCTCGAGCAGGCCCTGGCTTTCGACCTGACGTTCTTCGAGGTCGCCTTCGTGGCTTCGCTGATGGCGTTTCGGGAGTCTGGCGTGGACTGCGCCGTGCTCGAGGTAGGGATGGGCGGCAGGCTGGACGCGACGAACATCGTCGAGGCCCCTGCCGCAACCGCGGTCACCCGGATCGCGCTGGATCACACGTCGGTGCTTGGGGGCACGTTGCGCGAGATCGCGTACGAGAAGGCGTGCATTGCGAAGCCACGTTGCCCGATGGTGATCGGGCCCATGGATGGGGAAGCTCGCGATCACGTACGGGCCGTGGCGGTGGCGCGTGGAGCTTTGCCTGTGGAGTGGGCGGAGCGAACACCTTGGGGTGAGGCGCCGATGAGGACGGCGCTTGCGGGGCAGCATCAACAGGACAACGCGTCCTTGGCGGCTGCACTCTGCTTCCACGCCGCACGAAAGCTCGATCGTCTGACGCTCGCACACGTGCAGGAAGCGGTCGCGGGAGTCTCCTGGCCTGGACGGATGGAGTCTATTTATCGTGATGGAGCGGAGATCCTGCTCGATGGTGCGCACAACCCGGATGGGGTCGAGGCTCTTGCTTCGCACCTGGGAAGCCGTTGCGTCGATCCGTCACGCGTGGCCATCGTGTTCGGGGCGATGCGGGACAAGTCGTGGAGGGTAATGGTGGAGCGGCTACGGTCGGAGGCCCTCCATCGGTTCTATGTAGAGCCTCGAGGTCGGGCTCCCGCTTCGTTGGAGGAACTGAGCGCGGTCGCGGACGGGCGAGGGTGCCGTTCGGTGGAAGAGGCGATCGAGCGAGCGGCGCTTGCGGTTGGGGCGGGAGGGCTGGTGGTGGTGTGCGGGTCGCTATTTCTTGTGGCGGAGGCGCGCGCCATGTTGCTTGGTCTCGAATCGGATCCCATGGTTGCGCTGTGAGTGATGCCCTGGAGCGGACAACGATGCCACGAGCGGCCCTCGTGGTCTGGACCCTGGGTGTGGTTGCAACCGGGGTCGCAGTGTCCGCAAGGATGCTCGGCGACTTCGACCTGCCCTGGCACCTAGCGTTCGGACGGCTCATCGCTACCACCAAGTCCATCCCGCGGGTCGACGACCTTGCCTACACACACCGCCCGATCGAGTACGCGGAGTTCGTAGCGGACCTTCTGCTGTACGGACTGATGAGCCTCGGAGGACCGCTCGGGTTGCAGGTACTGGGCGGCGTGCTCACCATGCTGGTTCTCTGGGTAGTGTCCATCAAGCTTCGCAGTGGGCCCGCTGGCGTCCTCGTGGCAGCCTCGGCGATCGCGGCAGCAGGCGCATGGTTCATCGTTCGTCCCGCGACGCTCTCCTTCGTCCTCATCGCGTGGACAGCGGTCGCTCTGGAGATCCACCGTTCAATTCCCCGATCGCGCGCAGGACGGGCGACCCTGGCTTCGCTCGTTCCGGTGCACCTGGCTTGGGCCAATCTGCACGGGTTCGTCGTGATCGGTGTGGCCATGGTGGTTGCCTACCTCCTGTATCGAGCCGCCTGCGCGGGCGTGCGGGGACGTCTTCCGAGGCTGCTGCCGACGACAGACGCAACAGATCTTCGGTGGACGTCGGGGGTCGCTATAGGCGTACTCGGCGCGTCGATGGTCAACCTGGCTGGCCCCAAGCTCTTGCTGGGACCGTTGCGCGCGATCCCGGACGTGGGCAGGGTCACGGAATGGGAGCCAACCTCCCTCGGGTTCCTGTTGCACCATGAGCCTGTCGCGCTCGTCTACGCAATCCTGGTGGTGGCCTTGCTGGTGCTCGGCCGCGAGCCTGCGTCGAAAGTTCGGACCCCGTCGACGTGGGACGTCGGCGTCGCGCTCATGGGGTTGGTTCTGGCGTCTTCCGCGGTGCGCCTCGTCGCGGTCGCGGCGATACTCACCGCGCCCATGGCAGCGCGGCGACTCGCGGGGCTGCTGCCGTCCACCCCACGGGCCTGGCTCACGTCGAGCCTCGCCCCCGTGCTTCTCGCGTTGTGGATGCTGATGCGTCCGGGAACCACCTTTGGGGTCGGGTTCGAACCGGATCACTTCCCGGAACCGGCGGTGCAGTTTGTGCGCGACCACAAGGTCGCTGGGCCCATGTGGAACTCCTCCGTCTATGGGGGCTACCTCTCCTGGCGCTTGTACCCACAGCATCGCGTCCTGATCGACGGGCGGACGGGCTGGGTACACGAGCCTCGGGTGGTTGCGCTCGCGTCGCGAAGCGAGCGAGAGCCAGACGCGTTTCGAGCGCTGGACCAAGAATTCGGCTTCCAGTGGGCGATCTGCCGCGCGTTCGAGGGCGAGGTTTTCGGTTTACCGCTTGCGGCCGACGCCGCCTGGGCGATGGTGTTCTGGGATGACGTGAGCGCAGTCTACGTTCGCCGGGACGGCGTCAACCGCGAGCTTGCCGCGTATGGGTACCGGTTGCTTCGGCATTTGACGCCGCTCGCTGCAGTGGTGGACCTTGCCGTTCGAGGGGAGCGCGTGGCGGATCTTGGGCACGACGCGGGATTGGCGACGGACCAAGCGCCGGCGAGTGCACGCGCGGCATTCCTGGCAGTTTGTGCGGCGATCGCGCAGCGCGACGCAACCGGGTATGCTCGGGCCATGGATCGGCTGCGGGAGTTGTCGCCTAGCAGAGGGCCGGTGGAGGTTCTGGAGAGGGCGTGGAGTGGAACCTGAAGATCGACGGCAAGACTCCCATGCTCGGTCAGCACGTAGCATCGCTCACGCGCCTCTGGAATTGGCTATGAAGGGACTGCGCCGAGTCCTGGGGACTCACACTGTTTCGCCCCAGGAATCCGCCGTCCAGACAACACGGGCCCGCGAGCTTCGTTTGGTTGGAGTCCTCGTCATCCTCCTCGTCTGGGCGTTCTTCCTTGTGACCGGTTTGGTGGGGCTCGACTTCGGCCGACACTGGGACGAGCTTGGCCTCACGCTCGCCGTGGCAGAAACGCTGCGCACGGGTGTTTTTCTGCCCGTGTTCTACGTCTACCCCTCGGTTCCGTACTGGCTAACGCTTGTCCCCGAGCTCTCGAACTTCTGTGCCGGCCTTCCGGAAGCGGCCCAGTGCATATCCCAAGTGGATGCCGCGCTGCCCATGTCGTGGATACCGTGCTACGAAGCCTGGACGGAAAGCGCCGTGGCGCAGTTCGACCCTGACCATTTGGCGTTGCGCGCACGGGTGCTGTTCTTGTCATTGAGCTCCCTGTCTGTGATCTTCACGGCCTTGCTCGCGTGGCGATGGCGTGGGCGCATGGCAGAAGCCGTCTTGGCCGCCTCAATCCTGGGGTTGTCCTGGGAGACGGCGTACCACGCGCGGTGGACCGCCCCGGACGCTGTGCTGATGGCCGTGAGCGCTGCCACGTTGTGGCTCATCGCAGAAGCCTTGGCCCGCAACGACACGCGCTGGCTTCATGCGGCAACGGTCACCGCGGCCGTCGGAACAGCTACCAAGCTGACCGGAGGAATCCTGCTCCTGCCCGTGCTCCTCGCTGGAACGATGATGCTGGCACCAGCACCCCTTCAATGGGGAGCAGTGGCCCGTCGGACGCTGCAACTTGGTGGTCTCTTCGTTGTCGCGTTCTTGCTCCTCTGTCCGGGCCCCATCGTCGAGCCATTCCAGTTCCTCATCGAGATCCTCCATGAGCGGAAGCACTACGCAACAGGCCACGGCGCCTATACGGTCGGGCTGGGACCCGAGCATCTGTTTCGCATGACCACCTACCTGCTGAAGTCCTGGTACTCCCCTTATGGATGGGCGGGAGCTGTTCTCGGATCGTGCGCGATCTTCGGCGCTATTCGCGCGCGGACGGCGAACCCGAGAACGTTCCTGGTGCTGGTGGTTCCTTTGGTTCTCTACGTGCTCTACCTGTCCACCCAGCGTGTCATGTTCGTGCGCAACCTTCTTCTGCTGCTCCCTGTGCTCGCGACGTGTGCTGCCTGGGGAGTCCTGGCACTGGCGGAGTTCTGGCGGCCGCGGGTCGCGAAGCCGGTCGTGCTTGTTCTTGCCGTCGTGTTGCTTGCATCCAACGCGTTCTGGCTCGCCTCCCGGGCAAGTGCGATCGCGTCCTCGGATTGGAGCGCAGATGTCCACCGGGCGCATGAGATCGTGGCGTCCAACCGCTCCACCACTTTCTTCTTGTCGCCTGGGCTCCGCACGTCGATGGAGCAGCTGCATCTCCCACCTCCGATCAACGTAACGGACGAGCCGACGCAATCGTCCATCGTGGTCTCCTGGCTGAAAGAACTCCCCGTGGACGCGGTGCCTGCAAATCGGAGCGGGACCTTCGCGCTAGGCTTGGCAGCCCCCCACGTGAACCTCGACAACTACCCCACGTGGGTCGATCGGGATGTGGTCGTGGCCGTCGAGACCCCGACGCTTCCACCCAGCTTGCTAGCAGGATTGGCCTCGCCAGCGGTCCCGAAGCCTCCGCGGGAAGGCGTTCCCGACCTGCCCTGAGAACTACGCTCTCCGGAGCAGTTCCCCCCGCAAGCACCCCTCCAATTCCCGATACCGAAACTCGTACCCCAGCGCATCCGCCCGCTTCGGCACCACCCGGCTCCCCTGCAACAACAGCGTATCCCCCATCTCCCCGAACATCGCCTTGATCGCGAACGACGGCACCGGCAGCACGGTCGGCCGCCGAATCACTTTCCCCAACGTCTTCGTGAACTCGCGGTTCGTGACCGGCGTGGGCGCCGTGGCATTCACAGCGCCTCGCACGCGATCGTCCACCAGCGCCAGGCGAGCGAGCCCGACGACATCCTCGAGCGCCACCCAGCTCATGTACTGCTTGCCGTCGCCCAGCACGCCCCCTGCCCCGAGCTTGAATGCGGGCAGCATTTTCGCGAGTGCGCCTCCCGACCCCGCGAGCACGATCCCGATGCGCAGCTTCACCACCCGAATACCCGCTTGCTCTGCGGGCTCGGCCGCTTGCTCCCAGGCGCGACATACCTCGGACAGGAAGCCGTCGCCGGAGGCACTGTCCTCGTCGAGGATCTCGTCGCCACGCGCGCCGTAGTACCCAATAGCGGATGCGACCACGAACACCTTGGGTTTGTTCTCGAGCCTCGCCGCCGCGGACGCGAGGGTCTTGGTGCCGTTGACGCGGCTCTCGAGGACCTTGCGCTTGCGCTCCTCGGTCCATCTTCCTCCCGCGATGTTCTCGCCTGCGAGATGAACGACCGCGTCGACGCCCTCCAGCGCCTTGGTGTCCACGGTCTGGCCGTGCGGGTCCCAGAGGATCTTTCCCTCTCCTTTCCCGGAGGGGTCGCGCACCAGACGATCCACGCGATGCCCCTCGGTCCGGAGGACCTCCACGAGCCGAGACCCGATGAGCCCCGAGGCTCCACTCACCGCCACCCTGAGGTTTCGATCACCCGCCATCTCGAATGCCCTCCCCGTAGCGACGCAGGTACTCCTGCAGTCGCAGTTTGCGTCGTGTGCTCTCGGACGTCATGTAGCGCACCTTGCCGAACACGGGTCGCTCGGGTCCCCAGGCGCGGTCGTAGCGCCCGAGCACCCAGAAGATGCCGCTGACGGAGTTGGGATCGCGGCCATCGAGCGCGTACTTGTTGTTGAGCTCGGTCATGATCGCCAGCGCCGCGCGCGGGCTCTCGGACCACGCGAGGATGTTCTTTCCCCAGAGCATGCGAAGGTAGTTATGCATGCGCCCGTCGCGAACCAACTCGGTCTGGGCCGCGTTCCAGATGGGGTCGTGCGTGCGCGCCTGCTCAAAGGCCGTGAGATCGTAGACGCGATCGCGCGGGTCCGAAGCGTGCTCCTCCAGCGTGGCTCGCGCCCAGGCGGGGAGCGAGCTGTACTGGTCGTGGTCGTCGCGCTGCCAGGCCATGTTGAAGCCGAGCTCACGCCATGTGACGAGCTCGTCCAGAAAGGACTCCGCCGCGGCAAACAATCCCCACCAGCCTTCCTTCGCGCCGTTGGCCTTGTCGCCCAGCCGATCGACGGACCACCCTTCCGCGTCCCACACGGCACTTGCGACCTGATGGGCGCTCACATGTCCGAAGTGGAGGTAGGGCGACAGCCCGCTCGAAGCGTCGTCGTCCGGGTGATTTCGTTCGAGACCATATCGTCCGAGACGCTCTCGCAGAAACCGCTGGAGCACGCGCAGGCCTTCCTCGAATCCGCCGGTAGCTGGTGCCGAACGCACGCGATGGTCGAGCGGCAGGCGAGCGACAACATGCTCTGCACGCTCGAGATCGTGGCGACTCGCCATGGCCCAACGGTCGGTGATCGGAGTCAGCTCGATCGGATCCTTCGGCAAGTCGAACAGCGGGTCCGCGACAGGCATCGTCCTCAGGTGGGGGGCGACCTGCTTCTGCAGAAATCGTCGAAAGTCGAAGGCGCGGGCGAACACGCCGCTTGCCGCACGCATCGGAAGGAGCCCGTTGCCGTCGACCCCTTCCATACGAACCGGGATCGACCTCGAGGCCGCGGCGACCATGCGGGGAAGGAAGTATGTGGGGTAGTCGTCCGTGACCACGAGACACGCTCGACGAGCCATCTCACCGAGCAACCCCTTCCCTGCCCCCGGTTCAGCTTCGACGTACGGCAGGTAGGTCACCCCGTGGCTCCTGAAGTGCCGGTCGTTCGACGCCATGCCCTGAATGACAAACGTATGGAGCCGGTCGCTTGCCCAGGGGTAAGCGACGCGCAAGGGCTCCAGCACCACGAGCGGCTTGCCGAGTTGCCGGGACCAATCGGCAGCGCGCTGCAAGGCGAAGTTCCACCCCGGGCGTCGCGCCGCGATCATCCAGTACAGCACGAAGTCCCCGTCGGGTCGGACGGGAGCAGGTTGCAGGGTCTGGATGCGGAGTGATGGGACCATTGGGAGGCTTGGATGCGTTGCGCAGTGGTGCGGTTTCCCGGGCAAGGTTCGGGTTGTCGGCGGCACCCTGGGCCCCTAGTATGGGCCCCCTGGCGGCGCAGAACGATCGCAATCGCGTCGCAAGGAGAGTCCGATGCCGAAAGAGCAGGTCATCCAGGTGTTGAACAAGGCGCGAGCGGACGAGCTCGCCGCGATCCTTCAGTACATGGCGGATCATTACTCGCTGGACGATGCCGACTACGGCTCGGTGGCAGCGAACATCAAGCTGATCGCGCTCGACGAGATGCGGCACGCAGAGCTGTTCGCGGAGCGCGTGTACGAGCTGGGGGGAATGCCCGTGGCGGGGCCGAGCATGGCGGCCAAACGCGGACAGAAGATCCAGGAGGCGCTGGAGTACGCGATCGAGCTCGAGCACAAAGCCATCGCGGACTACAACGAGTACCTCGAGGTGTGTCGCGCGAATCGCGACGCCGTGAGCGCCAAGCTGTTCGAGCAGATCATCGACGAGGAACAGATCCACCTCAAGTACATCGACAACGTGGCGGGGCACATCCGTGAACTCGGGCCGGCGTATCTGGCTCAGATCGCGGGTGGCGCGGCGGAAGCGCCTGTTCCTCGGCGCGGCTTCGTGGCTTCGCAGGGCGGAGCGGCGTAGCGGCACCTAGGACGGAACCACGGCGCAAGAAAACACCGCGTAATCCGTCGTCGCATCTGGCAGTCGAGTGCATAGCAATTGCGCATGGGTGCCCGCTACGGCGAACTGCGACACGTCTGGCGCCCGACGCGAACTGAACACCCAAGCCAGAGACGACCCGCCATTCTCAAGCAACGGATCCGCTATGCGTGCAACATCCTCGGTTGACGCCCCTCTGAAGAAGGGGACACTCTCCCACATCAGCCCTAGATCCAGGCCGATGTCTTGGTGAGCAACGGCAACGGCATCGGGTGCCATTTCGGAAAGCTGAACGTAGAGAGGGTAAACGCGATCGCGCGACGCCTGCTCGGTCGTCACCAATCCACCCCCGAGGTTGAGCAGAACACCAGCGATGGCACTCGCTGAGAGCACGACGTGCGCAGCTTGGCGAGCGCGCTCCCGCAGCGAAGCGACAGCGATGACCAAGCCCGTCCACACCAAAGGAAGGCCGACCACGAAGTACCGAGGCCCCCACTGCTTCCCTCCGTCGTTAGGGACGATGCATGCCACAGCGACACAGAACAGGCCAAATGCTGCCAGCATCACCATTGCAGCACGGCAGCGAACGTTGTCGCGCCCCTCCCTTTGGGTCGCGGCAAGACCCAAGATCGCAACCAATGCCCAGGCTTCCACGCCGTGAAGAGCCAAGTTTCCACCCATCGAGGCCAAACGTTCCGCGATCCCGGGGAGACTGATCGCCGTCGGTTGGGTCGCATCGAACACCTGCAATGCGTGCGCGCCCGTCGATGACCCGAACACGGCCAGATTGTGAATCACCCATGCAGC
Source organism: uncultured Polyangiaceae bacterium (assembly GCA_964488865.1). GTDB lineage: Bacteria > Myxococcota_A > Polyangia > Polyangiales > Polyangiaceae > MWCO01. The sequence continues at coordinate 141,571 of CAZAWR010000006.1, forward strand.
CACCCCCACGACTGCTCCCACGGTCCATGCCACGCGCGCACGCAGAGACGATTCTCTGTGTCCAAGCGCAAGCACTGTGGTGATGGCCGACATGAGCGCAACTTCCGGACGGAGCAGGGTCGCAGCGCCCACCAACATTCCGCCGCACGCATGTGCCCATGCCTGCCGCCGTTGAAGAAGTGGATGCAGGGCCATACCACCCACGACACACGCCAACGCTGGCGCATGCTCCCAGTACATCGCACCGTACGGAACCGCGAAGGATCCAGCAACCGTCAGGGATACAATGGCCCATATGCTCCGACGGTCGTCCAACCTCCTCACGGCGTACCGCGCAATGACCGTCCACGCGACGGCCATGGACAGCAGTGAAATCGCAAACAGAACACGCCATCCACCGACCGCCAGGGCGACGGCGGATATCCCGATGAAAGGCAGCGGGAACGACACCGTGGGACCGCTTGCGCCATCGATCACGTACGGCAGCAGCACCGGCCTCAACCCCTGGCTCCACAACGCAGCCGCCCAGGGTTGTTCTGGAGGGCGCAGCAACGGCGAGTACCCTTCTGATAGCACCGTCTGCGCCATGACGAGTTTTAGGCCCCCGTCTCCGCTGAAGAATACGGGGGCCCGAATCCTTGCCACCACCAACGCACAGGCACAGCAGACCGCAACCACGATGAGACATGCGCCCCAAGACGCGCGCGAGCACGGAAGCTTCATCACGGTTGCGCCTTTCCCTTCACCAGGTACCGGTCCCGCCGCTCACCACGCGCTGGAACGCGCCAAATGCCACCACGCTCCGTCCCTTCCAGACCTCGTCCGCTTGCCTAATGGGCCTGTTGATTCTCGACACCATGGCGCTAGTGTCTACCAGGCAAGTGCCACCAAGCAAAGCCGAGTCACCGAACGCTCCCAGAACCAATTTCGGTCCGGTTCTTGTTGTTCCCGTTCCGAAGCGGTTGTTCCGGCCATCATGTCACGGACTCGCGCCAGCAAGCATCAGCACCCGGGCAGGCAGGGAGGACCGTGCGTCGGAGGTTCACCGCAAATCGCTCGTTCGGGGCTCCATTCTGCGGCCCCACGCAGGACTCCTACCGGCTGGCGACCTTCAACTCGCCGGTCGCGCCCCGTGGGTGGAGCGGATGCGAAGGAAAGGAACAAAGGCACGGCCAACAAGGAGCTGCACGCGGCTTCGGGCGCGAGCCCTGCGATCGTTGAAAGCTTGACGGACTGCGCGGATCTCCGCGAATGGCGTCGACGGAACTCGCCGTCCTCGCTCTGCTCGCACAACTGACCATCCCCCTGTTGCTCCGCCCCCCCCTTTGTGCCCTTATGACGCCGTGACGCACGACAAGATTTTGCCCCCCAGCATCGGGGAAGGCTCCCCCACCGGCAACTGCGCAGGCGCTCGAACCGCGGTCCTCGTTGGGACGGGCATGACCTCCGTGGGCAAGCTCACGCTTCGCCCCACCATCCTGATGCGACGAGCCCTCGAGCTCGCGTTGGCCCAGGCCGGCATCGCGCTGCGCCAGGTCGATGGGCTCATCGCGATCCCTTCGCTCGCCGACCCGCACTTCATGGAGGCCCACTACTTCGCCACCCAGACGGGCCTCCTGCCGCGCAAGGACGTGCTCGTTCGCACCATCGACACGGGCGGTGCGGGACCGGTCACCGGTCTCATCGAAGCCGCACGCATGATCGAACAGCAAGTGTGCGACGTCGTGGCCGTCGTGGCGGGCGACGCGGTCTCTTCCTTGCCCAGGGACGAGTTCCTCCACCGCGCGGATCAGACGTGCCGCGATCCCGAAGGAGAGCTTCCCAGCCCCGTGATCGTCCATGCGTACGATCGCGTGGCGCGCTGGCAGATGGATACCTACGGCGTTACGCGCGAGCAGCTTGCCATGTGCAGCGTGCTTATGAGCCGGCAAGCCGCCCGGCACCCGCTCGCGCTGACCCGCACGCCCCATGATCTCGCGAAGGTCCTCGATTCTCCTCGGATCGCGCCGGTCACGAATCTGCTCGAGTGTGCGCGACGTGCAGACGGTGGCGCGGCGCTCGTCGTGGCATCGACCCGTTTCCTGGAGCGCAATGGCATCTCCGGTCGCGGCGTGCGCGTGCTTGGGGGAGGAGAGTGCTCGGGACCGCTCTACCCTCCCCCGGTCATCGACGAAGACATGTTCTCCTGCGAAGAGGCCTGCACAACGGCATATCAGGCGTCGCAGCTGAGCGTGAAGGACATCGACTTCTTCGGTCTGTACGACTGCTATCCCATCTGTCTGATCCGCGCGGTCGAGGCGGTAGGGATCTGCGGCAAGGGCGAAGGCGGGGCTTGGATCCAAGCCAAGTACGAGGAGACGGCGGGAGCCTTCGAGCCGCGAGCGTTCCCCGTCAACACGCATGGCGGGCTGCTCGCCTTCGGGGCGCCGTGGGAAGTTCCTGCGATGTACAACGTCACGGAGGCCTTCGCTCAGCTCACTGGGCGAGCCGAAGGCCGGCAGATCCCGAACGCTCGTCGCGCCCTCGTGTACGGCAACGGCGGGATCTTCTCGGCGAGCGCTGTGGCGATCCTTGAGACCGTGGCGGGCACCCCATAGACGCCCCCTACGCACAGACCGCGACCACAACGAGCGTTCCAGACCGTCGCCGCCAACCTTCCACTCGCGTCAGGGCTACTGCAGGGATTCCCAAGGATATGGGAAACGACACCCAGGTGCCGACCGCACGCAACGCATCGCAGCTCCGTCAAGGCTCGTCTCCAAGAAGCTTCCGCCCGCCAGGCGACAAGAAGCGCGGCCTCCTCACCCCGAGGCGTGCCAACCTGAAGTCAATTGCGGTTCCGATCACGCCTACCCCGTACGAAACGCTCGAAGCGAGCCCTATCGACGACGATCCGGGCGCGTACGACGCCGGACAAGTCACCTCCGCGATCCGATAGCCGAAGTGAACAGCCTGCACGAGCATCTGGTTGTCGAAGAGGAACCCGTCCACGTTTTCTTCGAGCGGTAGGGAGAGGAGAAGCCGTCTTGAGAACGCGCGATAGCCCGTGTGAAACTCGGACAGTTTCTCGCCGATCATCACATTCTCGAACGCGGTCAAGAAACGGTTCGCTACGTACTTGTACACGGGCATCCCCCCCGCGATGGCGCGGCCGCCCAGGATGCGTGACCCCAGCGCCACGTCGTAAAGCCCGCTGGCGATGCACGATGCCAGCGCCGGGATGAGTCGGGGCGTGTACTGGTAGTCCGGGTGAACCATCACGACGATGTCGGCACTTCGCTGCAGCGCTTCCGTGTAGCACGTCTTCTGGTTCCCACCGTACCCACGGTTCTTCGCGTGAACGATCACGTGGAGACCCAACCTCCGCGCCACGGAGACGGTTCGGTCCCGGGACCGATCGTCTACCAGAATGATGTCATCGACGATCGAACGTGGGACCTCGGAGACCGTCTTCTCGAGGGTGCTTTCCGCGTTGTAGGCCGGCATGACGACACAGAGGCGCTTGCCTTCAATCATCTGTCTCTCGGCGTCTGGGATGGGGGATCGAGCAGACTCATTTCGTTTTCGATCGAGGTGAGTGAGGAGAGGATCCGCCTACGGACCTGATCGCGCCCTTGTTCGCCTTGAACCTCAGCATAGGATCGCAACCGTTCGAGCAAGAGGGCGGCGTCGTCCCGTCGATCCTCACGACGCAAGCTTCTCACAAGGTCGAGGCAGCGTTCCAGGAGCGCCGGGTCCTCGTCAAGCGCCGACAAGAGGTAGCCGATCGCAGCCTCCATGTTTCCGTTGCGTGCGAGCAGCCATCCCGCGTGGAATGCGAGTTTCGCATCGTTCGGATTCCTCGTGCGAGCCTCCTCCAACTGAACGACGGCGGCGTCGGTTTCGTCCACCGAGAGGAGCGCTGTCGCGAGGTTCACGCGGGCCGGCACGTTCCTCGCGTTCAGGCGGACCGCGACATAGAGGTAGGCGACGGCAGGGGATGGTTGCCCGTGCGCAGCCAGGAACGTTCCGAATCGATAGTGTGCGTCCGAGTTGCCCGGATTCGCGCGAACCGCCCGGTGGTGCGCGGCTGCTGCCTCGTGTGGCATGCCGATCGTCTCGTAGCGCTCCGCCACTTGACCCCAGCGTTCCGCCCCGTTCCCAGCGAGGGCCCCCAACTCGGCGATGTCGCTTAACGCCTCGTCCCGATTCCCAAGGGCGATTCGCACATCGGTCAAAGCCAACCGAAAACCGAAGTCGCTCGGTCGAGCGCGAACTGCGGCTACCAGGTAGATCGTCGCCTCCTCGAAGCTTCCCGCCTTGACGAGAAGTCGGCCCAGCCGGTAGTTCGCCACCGAGTTCGTCGGCTCGGTGCGTAGAGCTTCGCGGAAGTGATTCATGGCGAGTGAATCCTCCCCACGATCCGCCAAGAGTTGCGCGAGGTTGAGACGCGCGTCGACGTGGCCCGACTCCGCTTCCAGCGCGCGTTCGAAGTGACGAACCGCTAAGTCCATTTCACCTTCCTGCGCGAGCACCGTTCCAAGGCCAGCGTGCGCATTGGGATCGGAAGGGATCATCCCCAAAATAGTGGTGAAGTGGCGCTTCGCGCCGCTTCGGTCCCCCTCCTTTAGAAGCTCGACGCCCACTTCGAAGTGTGCATGCGTGTTGAACACGCGGCTCACCGAGAGAGCGTGACGGAACAAGGTTCGATTGTCTGCCCATACTGCTGCCTGGCGGTATGTCATGCCCGCCAGTACTCCGACGACGGCCAATCCCACGGTCCATTTCGCTGCACGACCGAACCACGACCTCCGTGCAACCTCGTTCGTCCCCCAGGCGATCATCATGAATGGGCCAACGAAGGGGACATAGGTGTAGCGATCGGCAATAGACTGCGAGCCGACTTGCACGAGCCCGAGTACGGGAACCAACGTCCCCAAGAAAAACAACCACCCCACGAGGAGATAGGGCGCACGCTTCCTGGCAACGATAACGAGCGCGGTCACAGCGAGCAACGCACCGCCTGCAGCCACGACCGACGCCGTCGGCCAACCCGGCGGAAGTGGATAGAACACGCACAGGTCGACAGGCCAAAACAGCAAGCCCAAGTACCGCGCGTAGGCAACCACTGCGTTCGTGGCGCGGAAGCTCAAGGGTACTTGATCGAGCGAACTGACAGCTCCGCCCCCGTGCTGGACCCAGACGGTCACGACCGACAAAGCCAAGACCAGCGCGAAGAGAGGTAGCTTCTCCACGACCAGTCCTCGGAGTTCGCGCAAGAACAAGCCAGGCGCGCCTAGAGCTAGACGCCGAAGCGGCCACACGTCGAGCAACAGGAGAGTGAACGGAAGCGTGACCAGCATCGGCTTGCTCATCAATCCGAGGCAGAACGCGAGCGCCATCGCGCCGAACCTCGCCCATCCACCCCGCTGCGTCCAGCCAACGTACACCCACACGGTCACAAACCAGAACAGCGTGCTCAGCACGTCCTTGCGCTCGGAGATCCAAGCCACCGACTCGACGTGCGCTGGATGCAATGCAAACAAGAAAGCCGTGAGGGCACTCGGGAATCTGTCACCCGTCGTGACGCGGAGGATCACGAACAGCAGAGCCGCGTTCGCAATGTGAAACCCAACATTGACCAGATGTGGGCCCATCGGATCGACACCAAAAAGGCTGCAGTCGAGCATGTGCGAGAGCCACGTGACAGGATGCCAGTTCGAGGCGCGTGTTGTCGTGAAAGCCCACGCTACGCCGGCCCAGGTCAACCCTTCCTGAACCACGGGGTTGTTCGTGACGTAGTCAGGATCGTCGAGATTGATGAACTGCGCACGACGCACGGGCAGGTACGCCAAGGCCGTCGAGATCGAGAGACAGAGCACCACAAGCCAATCCCAGCCCCCAACTGCGCGTGCCTCTTGCTGCAAAGAGTCGGTGCGCTCGCCCATTCCCGTCACTCGCAAGCCGAAGGCTGCGGCTCCACCTTCACCGCCTCTTGCGGAGGTTCCACCTTCACCAACTCGAGCATCAGTCCAAGCGACTGCCGATCACAAACAACGGCAGGGTTCACAAAGTTCGGGCTCCCCGACGCGAGGTCCCTCCCGGGCAGGAAGTAGCCCGCAAGCGCCATGTCCGCGAGCTCGCTGCTGCAGTTCGTGGCTTCCAGCACGCCCCGTCGCAGCAACGATGCCATGTCGTCGAGTTGCACGACCGCGCTGAGCATCCCGTGGAGGGGCTTCTGGTGGGCAGCGTCCAGGCGAACCGACAAGGTCGCCGTGTCCATGTTCACCTCGGCCACCTCGTCGAACAACATCATCGGCATCAACGCCGGCGACACGTTGAAGTCACTGCTCACCCACATGTGATCGCGCACGTATCCATGCTCGATCTGATGCTTGGGCTCGTCCGCCGAACCGATTACATGGTCCTCGTCCACGGGAAGCACGTCGGTCCCGTCCCACAAGGGCGGGAACTTCGTCGGCGCACTCACCCAAATGCGCGCGGGCACGTACGGATCGTCGGGCCCGTCGCCCAGGTCCATCAGCTGAATGATCAACGTCTGGGACTGGCCGCTGATCGTGCGGGTGTGAATCGCGCGCTCGAAGTCCGTCGCGGAGAACTTGAGCACGTCCGAGATGAGGCGACCGACCGTGTTGTCCCGACACTCATCGCCGTCCTCCTGACAAAGAGCCGTAGCCCCAGGGGGCTTCTTGCACACCCCGGACGCGCCGTCCTGGGACTGCTTCGCCGTGGTGCACATGCCGTCGATGTCATATCCGAACTGCCGCCACGCCTCGAACGTTCGTTTGTCCGTGTCCGGGTCGATCGATCCGAAGAAGATCCGCTTCGCCGCGAAGGTGAGGGTCTTGCCTCCCCCATCCGCGGCGTCGGGAGGAGCGTCCAGCGCGGCGTCGGGAGGAGCGTCCAGCGCAGCGTCCGAAGCCTCCGGCAGGCCACCGTCCGGTCGGTCCGGGGGGGTTCGAGGGTAGCGCGGGGAAGCGTCGACGCCTGCGTCCGGTTCGACATCGGGCGCTGAATCGCCGACGACGTCGGGCGCCGCCTGGTCTTCCGAGGCCTCCTGCACCACGTCGACGTTCGCGTCGGTGCTACCACCGGTCGACGGGTCAAGTTGCTTGTCCTCGATCCCGGCGATGCTGTGGCAACCAAGCACACCGTAGACATACAGCGTGAACATCCAGAGGAGGGGCGGCCTGGTCATGTACGGAACAAACATACCACCGAAAGTCCGGTCCCGCCGACCCCAAGGACCTCGTGGGGCTTGTCAGCCCCCCTCGACCCGCTCAGAGTGGAAGCGAAGCAAAAAATGGGATCCGGAATGACGAAGCACAAAACCCGAATCATCATCGCGGGGTTGATCCTTGCCGCAACCTCATGGACCGGCGCCGCGGCGGCGCAGGTCGCGTTCCCTGGCGCAGAAGGGTTTGGCGCCAAGGCCACGGGTGGACGAGGCGGGCGCGTCGTCAAGGTCACCAACCTCGACGCCGACGGCACCGGAAGCTTGCAGTGGGCCCTCGACCAGTCCGGTCCCCGCATCATCGTCTTCGACGTGAGCGGCGTGATCGAAGGCGACATCACCATTCCCCACGGCGATGTGACCATCGCGGGGCAAACGGCCCCGGGCGGAGGCATCACGATCCGGGGCCGCCTCTGGGCCGAATACGACGAGGCCGTGACGAACATCGTCGTGCGATTCGTCCGCGTCCGGCCACCGCCGCTCACCGGCGGTAGCGACGGCGACCAGTACGACGCGATCCAGTTCTCCTTGAACGCGCGGTTCATCTTCGATCACATCTCGGTGTCGTGGGCGTCGGACGAGGTGATGGATCTTTACGAGGCCGACGACGCCACGATCCAGTGGTCCACGATCGAGGAGTCCTCCACCGAAGGCCACTCCGAAGGTATTCACAACTACGCCCTGCTCCAGGGTCCCGACGGGTACCGCATTTCGCTCCATCACAACCTGTTTGCCCATCACCTGAGCCGGTGTCCCGCGATCGCGAACGGTCCCGCGGAGATCCTCAACAACGTCATCTACGACGTGCAGCACGGGTTCGTTCACCACAACGACGCCTCGGGCTCGTTCAACATCGTCGGGAACTACTTCCGTGCGGGGCCCTCCGCGGACCTGTTCCCGTTCTACTTCGACGGCGGTGGCGAGTCCCGGTACTACCTGAGGAACAACTACATCGACGACCCGGCTGAGTTCACCGGCGTCGTGGACAATCCGTGGGAGTCGATGCAGCACTCGAGCTTCGAGCGCATGGAGGGCGATGGACAGGGGGCGTCGGCGCCCTTCGACTTCTCGGGGGAAGCGACCAGGGTGCCGGTGACGACCGAGGACGCGATGGACGCCTACGGGTCGGTGCTCGCACTCGCGGGCGCCTTTCCTCGGGATGCGGTGACGCGTCGGACGGTGGAAGAAGTCACGAACCGATCGGGAGCGTGGGGCGCACGGCCGCCCACCGACCTGATGGAAGGACTCAAGCTCGAGTCGCCGCCGGTGGACACGGACGGGGACGGCATGCCCGACGCCTGGGAAGCGGTCTGGGGGCTCGACCCGAACGACGAATCGGATTCCTCGACCGTCATGCCTTCCGGCTACACCGCGATCGAAGACTACATCAACGAGCGTGCGCAGGTGCTGCTCGGAGGGACCCCGTCGGTGCCCACACCCGGCACCGGGGGAACCGGCGGAGCGGGCGGCGGTGGGTCGGCGACGGGCGGAAGCGCTGGTTCCGGGCCTGGGTACGTGCACACGAGCGATGACGCGTCGGGATGCGCGTGCCGTACCGCGGGAGGTAGCCGAACCGAAGCCTGGCTCATCGCGCTCCTGCCGGTGGCGGGATGGGTCGCTCGCCGTTCGAGGATCAAGGCGCGTATCCGCTGAGAGGAGCGCGATTCTGGTGGTGGATCCACCAGCCCCCGGGGACGAGGTCCTGCACGTGTCGGTCCGCGCCACGGATGTTGTCGTGCGCGGCCTTGTAGGCAACGTCGTCCACCTTCTCGAACCGCTCGACGTCGCCGATGTCGCGCAGGACCGCAGCCGCTTCAGGGGTGCTGGCGAAGGCGATCATGGCGTTCACGAACAGGTCGCGTTTGGCCGCGTCCAGACCCGAACGGAAGAAGATCGGCTCGTTGGGGATCGGGTCCGTGGTGGCGATGACGCGCAGGGTGGTGTCTCCTTCCACGGCGTGGATGAACGTGGCCGCGGCGTCCACCTTGCCCGAGCGAAGCTGTTCGAGGACGGCTTCGTGCGTCCCGGCGAACACGGGCTTGGGCTGCACGTTCGCCTCGCGCAACAGCTTGGCAGGGTACACGAACCCGGAGGTCGAGTAGCGGTCCACGAAGGCGATGGTCTTGCCGGTCAGCGCGTCGAGTTTGTCGACAGGGCCATCGGCCCGGCTCACGATGACGCCTTGAAACGTGCCTGAGCCACCTTCGCGGATGAGGCGAAGGCCCGCGTGCGCCCCGTACTCCTGATGACAGAAGAGGAAGTCGAACAGGGGCAGGAGCCAGGCGTCGGCGGCATGGGATCCCACGCTGGCGACAGCGTCGGCCTGGGACTCGGCGACGCGGATCTCGAGGTGCAGACCTGACTTCTCTTCGACGAACTTCTCGAGGAGGGCGAGGTTCGCGGGCTCGGCGCGATGGGACGGGGACAGGACGAGAACGAAGGGGCTGCCAGCCTCACCGACGTTCTTGAGGTCTCGGCCCTTGCAGGCGGGGGCGGCGCCGGAGATCCAGAATGCGATGGGGAGGAGTAGCAGGAGTCGTCTTGGGGTCAGCATGGCGGACGGGCCCGGTCTAGCCCGAGAGAGCCTGGGTCGCAACCCTGCGGGTGGGGGAATTTCGCAAAAGCGTCACCATGGTCGGAGGTGAGAGCAGGGAACGACCTTGGACTCCGGGGTTAGCGTCACGGTGACCCGTTCGGACTTTCCGCCCCACACCTTCACTTCGGAGGAGTAATCGTCTCGCACCCGATCTCGATGTCGATCGCTCCGCTGTGTTCCTGCATGAACTTGCACGACTGCGGGCACAACAGGATCTTCGTCGGGTCCCCCACGTTGGGGTCCACGTCGTAGTACCAACCACCCTGCGTCGGGTCACACGCGCCCAGTGAGCCCACGTAGTACACCGGGAACTTCTCCCCGTTGGGCGCCGTGTACATGACGTTGACCTCGTCGTAATCCATCGGAATACCGGGGTTCGGGACCTGGAACTCGCACTGCATGAAGGCGCCGCGGATGGCCTCGAGCGCCGCCTTGAACTGCGCTGTCATGTCCTGGTTGGCCTGCACAATGAACGCCTGGTTCGTGCCCCCCGACGCCGCAATCCCGTTCAGAGAGTTGCCCAACGTCGCCATGCCAGCCGGGATGACCCCGATCACAAACGTGCGGATCGAAGGACTTCCGCTCACCCCCGCCGCGGCAACCGCCTTCACCTCGTTGATCGGGAACATCGCGTCCCCCGAACACGCCGTGGGCTGCCCGTCGGTGGCGAAGATGACGATGGTCGTGTGACCCGGATGCTGCGTCGCCCAGGACCGAGCGTGCTGGATCGCCCCCTCGAGGGCCGGGGCCGATGGCGTCATCGTTAGCGGTTCGTGCGCATTGAGCGACGCCAACAGCGCTGCGTTCACCCCCGGGATCGCCGCGATGGGCACCTCGGGCGTGGCGTACGCGGACACGTCGCACGAGTCGTTGCTGCAGAACTTCACCGTCCCCCCATTGCCGTCGTCGAAGCTCATGCACTCCGAAGCCGAGGGACAGTTCGCGTCGCTCGAACAATTCGACATGCAGTGCTTGCCGTTGTCGAGGGTCGCGCAGATCTTGCCGGTCCCGCAGTCACTCGGACCGCTGCACGTGAAGGTTCCCCAGGGCTCGATGGGCAGCGGGAAGTACTGGATGCCCATGCTCATCCCGGTAGGCGTCGCGGGGTCGTTGAGGAAGCCCACGAACGCCTTCTTCACCGCGTCCCACTGCGTGTCCCCCAGCGGCTGCATCAGGTTCACCGGCGACCCCATCGACCCGGACTGATCCATCATCACGTACATGTCGAGCGGAAAGGGCTCCGCCTTCGCCGAGGTCTTCAAGCACGAATCACCGTCGGGAATGAAGACGTCCGTCGCCGCCTCCGGGTTCACGGGCAACGTGTCCGGAACGTTGGCGTCAGGCAAGATACTGCCCCCGTCGATGGTTCCCCCCGAACCGCCGGAGCCCCCCGCAGCCGAGGACCCACCGCCTCCGTAGGGCGACTTCTCATCCGAGCCGGCGCTGCACGCAGCGACCGACATTCCGAGCGCGAGGCAAGCAAGAATTCCTGGGCGCATCCAAAACCTCCAAGCGAAACGTATCACGTTCGGGGCCGTTTGCGACCCGGGAGGTCTGACAGGGCTACGGGCCGGGAACCCTTGAGCCCGAGCCTGAGCCCGAGCCCCTTTGCTTTCCCCCCCGCCTCCTGCACACTTGCCTCGATGACGCCCGTCGCCAGGCACCGCTACCCGACCGAGCTCACCACCCTGGCCGGAACCTTGACCGTGAGCACCGTGCTCATCTTCGCCCTCTCGACCCTCACCGTCGGCGGCGTGGCTGTCGTCGTCCTGCTCGGGTTCCTCTTCACGTACGGCATGGTCCAGTGGAGCACCTGGAAGCTGAAGCGCGCCGCGCTGCCCTCGGAGAAGGTGCCCGTCGTCCACGGGGTCGTCGAACAGTGCAAGGAACGCCTCGGAATCCGCGATGGCGTGAGGGTGTACGTCGTCGATGCACCGGTTCTCAATGCGTACGCGGTCGGGTTCCGATACCCGCAGTCCATCGTCCTGTACTCCGGTCTCGTCCGCGCCCTGGACCGCGACGAGCTTGCATACGTCATCGGCCACGAGATGGGACACGTCCTGTTTCGGCACACGACGATCCACGCGCTCACGGGGCAACTCGGGCTGCACACCTTCGGCATCCCGGTGCTCGGCTACTTCCTTCGCTACATCTTCTACTTCTGGATGCGCGTGTCGGAGTTCTCCGCGGACCGGGCCGGGCTCATCGCCTGCGGCAAGCTCGACAAGGCCCTGTCCACCCAGCTCAAGCTCTCGGTCGGTCCCGCACGCGCCGAGCAACTCGACATTCGCTCGATCATCGAGCATTACCGCAACCACGACGTCGGCATCGTCGATCAGCTCAAGGACGTGCTCAGCACGCACCCTGGCGCCCAGACGCGCATGGACAAGATGGTCGACTTCGCCCATTCGGGCGCGGTCCCGGAGCTCGCACGGTGAAAGCACTTCGCACGGTCCCGTTCGCAGTCGTTCTCCTCACCACGTCGACGGCGTTTGGAGAGGCACCCTCGCCCTCAGACTCGGCCGAGACGGAGGAGGATCGGGTCACGAGGGAGGACCGCGAGAAGCAGGAAGCGCAGTACGCGCGCAACCGGTTCGCCATTCAGGTCGGCTTCGGGCGAGAGATCGTGAAGGCGCGGCACGAGATCACGGGGTGGTCCGGGCGAACCGAGTTTGCCATGGTGGTCCCGTTCGACGATGGCGCTGCGCCACTGGTGATCGTCCAGGTCGGGTTCTCGGGGTGGTCGAGCGAAGACGAAGACCGGTACGGCGAGACGCCCTGGGGATTCGGCTTCGCAGGCGGGGTCGGCTATGGCTACCGCACGCCGTGGCTCATCGGATATGCAGGCATCTCTTTCGGCGCAGGCTTCGACAACGGAGAGGAGCCCGCGGCAGGAGCGTACGGGGGCTTCGCCAACGCTGGCTTCGATCTCATGGGAGTCCGTCTGCTGGGCGACGCACGTGCCGAGTACCGGACGATGACGGCCGACGGGAGTCGGTGGCACCTCACCTACGGCGCTCTGGTGTCGGTCGATCTGTAACCGCCGCCTTCAGGCGGAGGCCCTTGACCAGCCCTAGGATCCCCAACAGGAGCCCGAGCACCACGGCCGCCACCCCTGGTCCGCCGCGCCACAGCAGCGCGCGACGCACGTCTCTCTCCTCGCCGTGAATCGCCAAGGTGGCGTCGATTCCGAAGTCGTACGAACCTCCTCGGTCCTGCCGCACGTCGCCGAACAGCGCCAGCTTCTGCCCATGCCGCAACGCGGGCACTTGCTCTCCGGCCACGCCTTCCATCGGCCACCCCACGGGACGGTACAGCTCATGGCTCACGAGAACCCGCGCGTCCCCCACCACGAGCTCGAGCCCTCGAAGTCCGAGCACTCCATCCGCACAAACCGCGAAGGCTCGGTCGGGACACGCAAAAATCGTTTCCGCAATCACACCTTCGATCAGCGCATAGTCCCCCGCTGTGCGGAGCGCATCCCGATCGCGCAGGATGGGCTGTCGAGAACGGTCGTACCACGCGGACGCCTCGAGCGCTCCCAGGCTGCTCACGGCGAGCACACCGAGGCTGAGCGCGATAGAGACGCGTCGAAGCACGGTCGGGTTGGGCCTTCCAGGTCCCTGCGGCGCGTTGCCTGCGTGTCGGGCGGCCACACGTGTGAAGACGGCGAGCAACGCGAGGAACGCGACGAGGACGAGACCGATCATGGGTTCACCCTACCGAAGGGTGGCCCATCGAAGCAAACGCTGGAGGAAGTATCAAAGGCCCGAGGCGGCCCGGAACGGCGTGTACGTGGGCAGGGGCGATTCGGAGCCCGGTCCGAACCCACAGTCGTGGGGGCAGCCGTACGCCGACTCACCGCACCACGTCTCGCAGAGGTAGTTGCCGCACACGCACCAAGCGAGACAGTCGGGCTGGCACGTGTTCGCGTTCTCGCCGCACTCGGGCTGGCAGGCGCCGTCGCCGCACATGCAGCTCGACCCGCAGTCGTAGGGGCAGGACCAGGAGTCCTCACAGTAGGGGTCGCAGTAGCCGTCGCCGCAAATGCAGCTCGAGCCGCAGTCCTGGGGACAGGACCAGCCGTCTTCCCCGCAGTGCGGCTCGCAAACGTAGTTGCCACAGAAGCACTGCTCCTGACAATCGGGCGGACAGCTCCAGGCGTCCTCGCCGCACCAGGAGTCGCAGACGAAGTCGCCACAGAGGCAGGCCGACCCACAGTCGACGGGACAAGACGAAGAGGTCTCCCCGCACTGGGGCTGGCACGCGCCGTTTCCGCAGTCGCAGGCGAAGCCGCAGTCGGTCGGGCAGGACAGGCTCGTCTCCCCGCACTCGGAATCGCAGTACGCGTCGCCACAAATGCAGGACGTGCAGTCCTTGGGACAGGAGGCCGCGGTCTCGCCGCACTGGGGCTGGCACGCGCCGTTGCCGCACACACAGGTGTAACCGCAATCCTGGGGACACGTGCTGCTCGACTCGCACGCTGCGTTGCAGAAGGCGTCGCCGCAAATGCAGTAGGCACAATCGATCGGGCAGGTCATCTCGTTCTCGCCGCAGGCAGGATCGCACTTGCCGTCGCCACAGAGGCATCCGGACCCGCAATCCTGCGGACAGCTCATCTGGTTCTCACCGCAGGGCGGCTGGCAGAGGCCGTTGCCGCAGATGCAGGTGACCGGGCAATCCTGCGGGCAGGTGGTCTCCGTCTCCCCGCACGACGGCATGCAGCTGCCGTCGCCGCACTTGCACTCGACGGGACAATCCTGGGGACAGCTGTTCGACGTCTCGCCACACTGGGCTTGGCAGACGCCATTGCCGCACACGCAGCCGGTCGGACAGTCCTTAGGACAGCTGCCGGGGGTTTCGCCGCAAGCCGACTGGCAGACGCCGTCGCCGCATACGCAGATGGGCGCACAGTCCCCGGGGCAGGTGGTGGAAGATTCGCCGCAGTGGGGCTGGCACTGGCCGTTGCCGCAGATGCACTGGGGACCGCAGTCCCACGGACAGGAGCTCGCGGTCTCGCCGCACTGGGGCATGCAGACGCCGTCGCCGCAGGCGCAGGTCGAACCGCAGTCCTTGGGACAGGTGTTGGGGTCTTCCTTGCAGGCAGGGTCACAGATGCCATCCCCGCACATGCAGGCCGGCCCGCAGTCGTTCGGGCAGCTGTAGTTGTTCTCGCCGCACCAGTCCTCGCACATCCCATTGCCGCACCAGCACGAGCTGCCGCAGTCGTTCGGGCAGCTGGAGGAATTCTCGCCGCACCAGGACTCGCACGTCCCGTTACCGCACCAGCACGAGCCGCCGCAATCCCAGCTGCAGTTGTAGCTGTTCTCGCCGCACCAGGACTCGCACATCCCGTTGCCGCAGTAGCACGAGCTGCCGCAATCGTTGGGGCAGTTGTAGCTGCTCTCGCCGCACCACTCCTCGCACATTCCGTTGCCGCACCAGCACGAGCTACCGCAATCGTTCGGGCAGCTGGACGTGTTCTCGCCGCACCAGGACTCGCACATCCCATTGCCACACCAGCACGAACCACCGCAGTCCCAGCTGCAGTTGTAGCTGTTCTCCCCGCACCACGACTCGCACGTTCCATTGCCGCAAGCGCACGAGGTGCCGCAATCGTTCGGGCAGTTGTAGCCGCTTTCGCCGCACCACTCTTCGCAGACTCCGTTTCCGCAGTAGCACGAGCTGCCGCAGTCCCAGCCGCAGCTGTAGCTGTTTTCCCCGCACCACGACTCACAGACTCCGTTGCCGCAGTAGCATTCGCTCCCGCAATCGGATCCGCAACTGTAGGCGTTCTCGCCGCACCACGACTCACAGACTCCATTGCCGCACCAGCACGAGCCTCCGCAGTCCGACCCGCAGGAGTAGGAATCCTCCCCGCACCACGACTCGCAGACTCCATTGCCGCACCAGCACGAGCTGCCGCAATCCCACCCGCAGTTGTAGTTGTCCTCTCCGCACCACGGCTCGCACTGGCCGTTGCCGCAGTAGCACGAGCTGCCGCAGTCGTTTCCGCAGCTGTAGGCGTTCTCACCGCACCACGACTCGCAGACCCCGTTACCACACCAGCACTCGCTACCGCAGTCCGAGCCGCAGCTGTACGTGTCCTCCCCGCACCACGACTCGCAGACCCCGTTGCCGCACCAGCACTCGCCGGTGCAATCCCAGCCGCAGTTGTAGGCGTCTTCCCCGCACCACTCCTCGCACACGCCGTTGCCGCAGTAGCACTCGCTCCCGCAATCGTATCCGCAGCTGTAGGCGTTCTCACCGCACCACGACTCGCAGACCCCATTGCCACACCAGCACTCGCCACCACAATCCGAACCGCAGCTGTACGAGTCTTCCCCGCACCACTCCTCGCACACCCCATTGCCGCACCAGCACTCGCCGGTGCAATCCCAACCGCAGTTGTAGGCATCCTCGCCGCACCACGTCTCACACACGCCGTTGCCGCACCAGCACTCGCCACCACAATCCGAAGGGCAAACCGTCGCGTCCTCGCACGAGGGGTCACACACGCCGTCTCCACACGTGCAACTCGGCCGGCAATCGTCGGGACAAACCACCTCGTTCTCCCCGCACGACGCCTCACACACGCCGTTTCCGCAAAGACAGGCGGGCGTGCATGCCTTGTCGAGCGGCGAGCACACCATCGAGTCGGCCTCCGTGCAGTTCGCGCAGGTCAGGCCTTGGCTCCCGCATGCGTCGTTCTGCACGCCATCGACGCACGTCCCCTTGGCATCGCAGCAACCGTCGGGACAGGTGGCAGGGCCGCAGGGACCTGTGCCTCCTCCGGACCCGCCGGTGCCGTAGTTGAAGGGCTCCTCGCCATCCAGCAAGCTGCGCCCGCATGACAGCGTCATGAGCGCCGCAGCCATGACGGCAATTACCTGCTTCCCTCCGAACCAAGGCCTCGACAACGACGTCATGCGAACCTCCAAGCGAAAAGCCACGACCGCATGGCACAATCCTGCCGTTCGATGCACCAAGCATACTGCATGCCACGCACGCAGGCCCATTTCCCTGCGATTTTTCGACCTTCTCTACGACCCTGGCACAGGATGAGCCAGCTCAGACCGATCGAACGATCCGGCTCACCCCTTGCGTGACCGTCGCCTCATGAGCCACCACGCAAGCCCCAGCCACCAGACAGACCCACCTCGCCCCGCCCCTCCCACGGTCAAACACGCGCATCCCTCCGCCTCGTCCGACGACCACGCTGCCGGGCCTGCCTCCGGACGTCCCGCCTCCGATGCATCGGGTCCCACCTCGCTCGCATCGTCGCCTGCATCCTCGACCGGAGCATCCGGCTCGGGTTCGCTCCCAGCCTCCGGCGACGGCTCCGCGGGGTAGACACGAACGAACTGGACAGCGTCGAACGCGATCATGCGCTTGTCGTCCAGCGACTCGCCCGTGTTGTCGTGCAGGGCCACGAACTGATCGCCACCTTCGCCAAAGGGGAACACACCCAAGCTTCGCCACCCCTCCCCCGCCGACTGGTCGACCACTAGCTCGGAATCCTGCCCGGCGTGACGCACGACGTACCGAACCGCCTGCGACTGCGCGTACGCGGCCACCAAGTTCACCTGCACCTCGTAGTCCCCACCCTCCTCGAAGTGGGCCAACCATTGCGCCCAGTTGCTCGGCGCTGCGCCGTCGAACGCGTAGGTCCAGCGAAGGTTGCTCTCGTTTCCCGCGTCGGTCACGACACGCCACGAGGCCGCCGGCCCGTACAATCGGGCGCACGGACCGGAATCGTCGAGAATGCCTCCGGGAGGCGGGATCACCGCGCAGGGTTGCCCCACCACCCCGAGCAGCTCTTCGTACGAAGCCACCAAGGACATGTACGGCGACACGGGGGTGTCCCCGATCCCGCTCACGTTCTGATGAATCTCGAAGTGCAAGTGAATGGTCGTCGGGGTCCCGCCGAACGCGTTGGATACCCTCCCCAGCTTGTCACCGCGCTGGACCGTACTACCCACGGACACCACCAGGCTCGACGGCTCCATGTGCATGAATCGATGCCGCGTGCCGGTCGTCGTGGTGAGCGTGACCGTATAGGTCCCGATGCTCGTAACGGTTCCGTCGACCGTGGCGAGCGCCCAGTGCGCGTCCTTTTCACAAGTCGAGGGGCGGATGTCCTCACCCTGGTGACCTTCCCCGGCCGGGCACATCGGCGTGGTCCAGGAGCGGGTCTCACAGAAGTTATCCCACCACGGATAGCTGTAGTTCTCGGTGTCGCACTGCCCTCCTCCCGGACCGTTCATTCCGCCGTGGCCCCAGACCTGGGAGTTGACGTAGGCCGGCGCGACCTCGATCGGAAAGCGCATGCCTGGCGCGTACACCGTGGGGTCAGTGGCCCCCTGACCGCTGCCTGGAACGAGATCACCGGGCGGCTGGTACGTGAAGGGTTGTGCCAAGGCTGGCACGCTTCCGAAGAGAACGGCCAGCCCGCCCGCAAGAGCAGCCCACGCCCTCATGCCCCACCTCCTGCCAACGCGAGGTCCGCGGCGAGGGAGCGAACATAGTCGTCTTGCGTGCAACGCGGGTCCTCGAACGGACGCTCGCACTCGACCTCGACCGCGTAGGACGCGCCGAACGCTTTGAATGTCGCGGTCACCACACCCCGGCTTCGGGACACGAGAAGGTCGAAGTCGGGCCGAGGGGTCACCCGGTCGGACACGCCGGGGACGAACACCTCCGCGTGGTTGCCCGACACGGAGACGACATGCCCTTCGAGAGCCATGTACACGGAGTACCAGGAGGCTCCTCGCATCGCCTTCGCGTGGACCAGTGAGGCCTCGCCACGCGGAACCAGCGCAGGAACGGGCGACGCGGACAGGGTCGTGCGCAACGACACCGGCAACGCCGACGACGGAACGCGAGGGTGGGCGGCCGCAGCGTTCCAGTCCACGACGGCAAGCTTCGGACGAAGCTGGCCTGGGATCGGATCGCCGTGCCGCAGGACGGAAGCGCGTTTCGTCTGCGCCTCCCCCTCGTCCTGCGCAGCCTGGCTACATCCAGCCGCGAGGGCCGCGAAGGCGACCCAGTACATCAACCCTTTCCCGCACGTTCCGACCATGGCTCACCTCGCACGCAGGCCTGAATCCTACCACGGTAGGGGGATCGTCAACGGGCGTGATGTCAGCTAGGATAGCGGGCATGAGTCGGACCAAGCTTCTGCAGGTACTTGTGGCCATCGTGGCTGTCCTGGTGTTCTCGGGGTGTTCGAAGCCCAAGGCTCCCACGCTCACCCCCGAAGCCACCCGGGTCGCGTCCGTGACGCCCCAGGGCATCGGCATCCGGGTGACCCTCGCCGCACTCAACCCCAACGACTTCGACCTGAACACGCAGAAGGTGGTGGGAACGATCAACCTCGGCGACAAGGTCACGCTCGGCCCGATCAGCAAGCCACACGGGATCAAGCTCGCGGCAAACAAGAGCACGAACATCGACCTGGACATCGAAGCGAGCTGGGAGCAGGCGGCACAGCTCGCCCAACTCGCCGCGGCGGGACCCACGGTGCCCTACGAGGTCGAGGGAACGGTGACCGTGGGAGGAGAGCGCCTGAACGTCGATCTGCCGTTCAAGATCAAGGGCGAGGTCAGCCAGACGCAGCTGGTCGCCGCGGGGCTGAGGGGGCTGCCGGCGATTCCGGGACTGCCGACCTTCAAGTGATCAGTTGCAGCGCATTCCGAACTGACGAAGCGCGGCATTGACGGCCGCGGAGTCGTTGTTCTTCGCCGCCGCTTCGCACGCGGCAGCAGCCTGCAGCATGAAGCCGGACTGGGGAGGAGGCTGGGACTTCGCGTTCTGGGCAAGCGCGCGGCAGCAGGCAATCAGGTTGGTGGGACCTCCAGTGCCGGTCTTGACCTTCGCGACGGAGCGCATGGCTCCGAACAGCGGGCTGCGATCCGCGCCTTCGTCCCAGGAGCCGAGAGCGAAAAGCCCCTCGGCCGCCATGAACGCGGCGCTCACCTGCGCACCGCTTCGCTGGCAAAGCCCATCGGCTGCCTGCGCCATCAGCTTGTCCTTGCCCACCGCGAAAGACAGCGTGGGCTGCCACGTGCATGCCGAGAGCCCGGTTGCCGCGGCAGCCTTGTCCAGCGCGGCGGTATGGCCCTCCGTCCCGTAGCTCGCCAACGCCATCCGCGACTTCTGATCGGCTGCGGTCGCCGTCTGTACGTCGGCCTTGGCCACGGTCCAATCGTTGGGCACCTGCAGACTCGCCTTGGCGCCCGTCACCGTGACGGCCTTGCCCGTGATCCCATCCTCGCGGTCCTCGAGCTCGGGACGAACGATCTCGCCCGGCTTCGGAGGATCCACAGTGGTCAGCGTGGCAGGTGCGGTCGGCTCCGGCGCGACCGTCGTGGCCGGGGGCAAGGGCGGCGGCTCGTCCGTCTCCTTCTCGCAAGCCTTGCAGCCGGGCAGAAGGGGAAGCACCGCACCAATCAGAATGTAGGGAAGCAATCGCATGTTTTCCTCCGAGACGACGTCGCGAAGATGATCTGGGCCAGATTCAATGCGCGAACGACGGCGATGTCAACGTTTCAGTGTCCTTCTCAACCTCACGATCGCGCCTCGCTGACCGTCGTTCGCACCCTGGGGAGACACGGAACCCGCGCTGCCGTTGGGTTTCGGACGAAGCTCACTCCAGCGCCAAGGACACCGTCGCGGGCGCTACCCCGATGGCGATCGCCGAGACGCTCTCGGGGTCCCGGTCCGCAGGCGCCGTGAAGTAGAGCATGGACACATCGTGAAGGCGCAGGACCGACGGTCCCCGCGGGTCGTGGTCGTTGCCGAGAACCCTGCCGTAGGCACGCCGCAGCGTGGTCTCGCCATCGTAGCGAGCGGCCATGCCGAGAGACCAGCCGCCCAAGCGGTTCGACCCTGCGTAGTACACCCGTAGGATCCTTCGTCCGAGCGCCGAGGTGTCCACGAGCGCGTGCGGGTCAGCCACGGACACATCATCGAAGGGCTCGTCCACCGAATCCTCCTCGGGCAAAGGCCCTGACGGGGCAGGCACTGGCCACAACGCCGGCGCGTCCGCGATGCGACGCCAGTGGACTCCGTCCTCGGAGACCGCCTCCCCGATCCCGACGCCTGCTTCGTAGAACATGCGAAAAGAACCTTCGCCCAGCATCACCACCGACGGGTCCGAAGGGACGGCCCCCTGCTCCCAGGTCACTTCAGCCGAGACGCCCAGGACCGGGTCCGCGCGCTTGACGAATGTCGTGCCGTCGGTTGACACGGCCAACCCGATGCCGCCCATCGCGGCGTAGTACATCCAGATTTCCGCACCGACCCGCAAGACCGACGGGGCATCGACCACCCCGCCCTCCCACGAGACGCTGGGCTCGAGCACGATCGCGTCGGGCTCCCTCGGAGGAAACGACCTGCCATCGGCCGCATCGAATCGAAGGATCTTCACGGGGGGTGCGCCGGGTTCAAGGCTCTCGCTCGATGCCACGTAGAGCCTCACGGAGGCTTGGTCCTGCAACGCACAGGGGTTGCTCGTGCCCTTGCGGCGGATGGCGAATGGAAAGACGCGATCCTGGGGCGGCATCTCGCCCTCGCGAAGCACACGGAAAGGTCCAGCCTTCGCGTTGGGCAGGTTGTCGTCGCCCCCGCTCGGCGGCGCCTTCACACCGCAGGCCAAGGAAACGACAAGCACCGCCGGGAGCGTGAAGCGCCTCATCGTTCGAACTCCACGGCAAGCGTGGCCCCCACCGTCAGCATCCTTCCCTCCGCTTCGTAATCGCCCACGAAGTCCGCCGCGTTGGCCTTGTACGTCTTGCGGCTGGGCAACACCGAGTAGGCCCCATGCAAGTCGAGACGCAGCTCGCCGGGCAGCCATTCGGAGGGACGGACCCACCGCAGCCCCGCGCCGGCGCTCAACACGTGACGGTCCGTGTCCACGGAGTTCGTGTTGCCTGCCTGCGGCGGCACGGGAGAACGCTCGAACAAATACCCCACGCGCAAAGGCAGATCTCCCCACGCCTGGGAGATCACCAGCCACTCCGCCCCCACGCGAGGCTGCACGCGATCCTCGAACCTCGGATCCGCACCCACCGTCGGCTTCGGACTCGGGGGAATTGCCAGCGGCAGCCCCTCCACGTCGACCGTAAGCTCGGAACGACTGTTGGAGATCGGCCGCTCGTAGGACGACCAGTCCACCCACGTGAGGTCGAGGTTGGCACGCAGCCCCGCAGCGAGCCTCCAGCTCATACCAGCCACCGCCTGACGCGGGTGGAACACGTCGAACGTCTGGGACTCGAGCGTGTACGTCGCCGGAACGCGAATGCCGGCGTAGTCGACTTGGCCGTGGAGGTACGCGTTGAACCGTAGGTCGAGCTTGGACTCACCGCGGTAGGCCAGACCGACGGCAAGGTCCTCGGACAACCGGACGCGAAGGCCGGCGATGGGGAATCGCACGGTGGTCAGGTCCCCGTCGACCTCGTGTCGGAGCTGGGACTCGTAGGGATCGCCGGGAGGGATGACCGCCGTCCCGGAGATGTCCATGCGCGCCTTTGTGGCGGCGAGGTACGCCACACCACCGCCGACGTCGAGCCACGAAACGGGACGAAGGGCGACGCTGGTGGAGAGAAACAGGAGCTGGGAGCGATTGTCATACATCTCCCAGCGCGGGGTTTCGTCCTTGAGCGAGTGCACGCGCGAGAGGCGATCATCGGGGAGGTGGACGGCCACGCCGATGGCGAGGGGCAAGCCGACGAGGCGACCTGGTGCGACAAGGCCACCGACGATCCCCCGCACCGGGTCCACGCCGTTGTCGCGGCCGTTGACGGAAAGGTGCTGGGACGAGTGGAAGTAGCCCACGGCAAGCTCGGTCCCTTTGGCGGACACCAGGCCCGCAGGGTTGTAGTACCCGGCCGCAAACGAGTGGGTATCCGCGACCATGGCGCCCGCCATCGCGGACTCACGGGAGCCAAAACCGAAGGTGTCGAGGGGATTGGCGAAGGCCGAGCCCGAAAGGGAAACCATGCTTGCGACGACAGCCGCGACGCGGAGGCGGGGACTCACAAGCCCACCCCCAGGACCAAGCCTCCCACGAGCACGCGTCCCCCTGTCGACACCGACGGCCACCCGGCGCTCTCGGGCGGCACATTTTCGTCCTTCTCGTGCCGACGCTCCGTGAGATGGTGAACCTGCGCGAAGAAGTCCAGCCAGATCGGGGCGAAGGGGGCGGCAAGATGGACACCGTAACCTGCCGTGAGCACGTGGCGCGTGTTGTCGTAGAAGTTCATCGTGCCGCGCTGTTCGGGGACGGGCGACGGCTCGAGCGCGTACCCTCCGCGAACGTGCAGGGAAACCCCGTCGTCCGGGACGAAGACCCGCTCGACTCCGGCTCGGGGGGAGAAGGTGTCGTGAAGGTCGAAGGACGGAGGACGGAGGGCACCGCATTCGGGGCGGTCGGGAGGGCACAGGACGGTAGGTTCGGGGGGACCCGCGTACGCGCTCCAGTCCCGCCAGGTGACGCCCGCCGCGAATCGCCAGGGGCCGCGCACGCGAGCGAACTCGAGCTGAAGTTGTCGCGGGTCGTACTGCGCGAGGCCGGCGATGTTGAAGGGAGGGACCTCCAGGCTCCCGAGGTCGCGCACCACGATCGTCACGGCGAAGCGAGCTTCGAGCACGCCTCGGTAGGTCGCCCCCACGCGGTAGGATTCCCCGAGGTCATAGGTCGTTCCCACGATGGGCGCGTAGGAAGCGACGAGCTGATCATCGACTTTGGTTCCGACCTGCCCTGCCTCGTTGGTGGCCACGAGCACGTCGCCCGCGATGGCTGCGAGGGCTGCGAACCCGCCGCCGGCGCGCACGCCATAGCCGAGGTTTGCGCCTGCGCCAGCCTGGATCGCAACGGACTGGGACCGGTCTCCGAGCAGACTGAATTGAGGCCGCTCTGGGTAGAGGATGCGCCCCCGGACGACGAGGTCGGTGGGGGTGAAGAACCCGAAGCCGACGGTGACCCGATCGGTGAGGGGGCCTCCGAAGCCGAGAGGCAACGTGGCGCCGATGATCGCGCCCTTCATGGACTTGATGTCCATGGTGCCGGGGGCTTGGTCACCGCGAGCGTGCAGCTGGTAGTCGGCGACCTGAAAGCCGAGGGAGAAGCGACGATCGCGGGAAGCGGAGAGCAGAGCTGGGTTCGAATGGACCGTCTCGAAGCCGTGTCCAATGGCCGCGCCGGTCATGCCCATGGCCTGGGACTGCGGACCGTAGCCGAAGAGGTCCTCGGGCGTGGCGACGGCGGGGCGTGCGGCAGCGCTTGCGGCGAGCAACACCGACCCGATCCTCCAGAAGCGACCCCTCGTGCGTCCCATGGGAAGGGGGAACCTTACGCGTGTTGTTCACGATTGTGAACGGGGTGCGGGGTCCGGCTACGACAATGGACGGATGGCGGACATCAACTAGGAGCGGAGAACACGGAACACGGAACAGAGAACCAGGAATGGGCAGAGGCAGGTGCTGCACAATCCTTCCTTCTGTGCCTTCTGCGTCCTCCGTGGTTCTCCGGAGGCCGATCCCGGTACTCACGTCGGGCAAGACGTCAGCGCTGGGTCGCAAGCTCCAAGAGCAGGTCGATCGGGTTGGGGTCGAGGGAGGTGGGGTGACCGGACTGCCAGGACTTCGGCGACAAGATGTAGGAGATGTGACCGGCGTGCGGGTGCACGACGTGACGGTATCGCTTCCCGAGCAGGGGCATGATTGGGTACGCGGTGCGGTCGGGGATCATGGCGTCGCGACCGCCGAAGAAGCCGATGAGCGGCAGGGGGGTCTCGTCGAGGATGGTGCGCAGGGACAGTGGCTTTCCGCGGTAGGAAGCGGGGAGCTCGCCGTCGGGCCCGATGCCCTTGGTGAACAAGCGGGAAGCGAAGCGAACGAGGTCGAGGGGCAGAGCGAACCTACGTGCGCTCTCAGGGGAGATCCAGTACGCGCCGGTCAGGTCCCTGCGCTGGCGCTTGGAGAGGTCTTGCACGGTGCGAACCTTCGCGTAGTCCGTCTGGTTCCAGCCCGCGGCGACGTGAGCGAGGGGCGTCTTGTGAAAGGTGGTGCGCAGCCCGAGGTCGAGGGACATTCGCATGCCGTCGCCGGGGACGTAGCCGCCGCCGACGAGCTTCGCGATGGCGAAGGACAGGTCCATGAGGGATTCGGGCATCAACGAGGGGAACTCGGCGAGGACCTGGCACTCTCGGCCGTCGAAGGGGGACACGAAGGTGGTGGCGGCGCACATTCGCTCGCTTGCCTCGCGGGGTTTGGCGGCCACGAACGCGAGAGTTTGCATGCCGTGCCCGCAGTATCCCTCGAGGACCATCTTTCGGTGCTCGTTGTGCTCGAAGGCGATGGCGGACATGGAGTCCATCGCGTCGATGAGGCGTTCGAGGGTGAGGCCGGCGTAGTCGACCTGGTCGCGGTCCCCACGCAGCTCGACGGCATAGACGGGGATGCCGCGTTCGAGGAAGCGACCGTAGAGGTTGGATTCGGGAAGGAAGCGGAAGATGCGATCGCCGTAGGGCAAGCCTCCGCCGGCGTGGAAGATGGCGATGGGTGCGCGGGGCACGTTCTGGCTCGGGGGAAGGTAGGAGAGCTTGAGGAAGGGGTCCTGGGAGAGGACTTGCTCACCGTCGAAGGTTGCGGAGCCGTAGAGCTGCTTGCCGAATTTCTTGACGAGGCGTCCGAACTTGGCAGCGGATCGAATGCGGTCCACGCTTTCGCTGGCGACTTCCCGGACCTTGCGCTCACCGCGGAGGGCCGACAGGACGGAGCCGGACCAAGCTTCCTGCATGCCGAGCACGGCTTCGAAGGCAGGGAACACGCTACCCTCGAGGGTCTGGTGGGTGGCGTAGCTCATCATGCGCAGGACCTTCAGGGAGTCCCGGGTGTTGCGGAAGGTCAGCTCGGTCGAGCCGGCCATGAGGTCTCCTGCGATGGACAGAGCGGTGGGGGTACGCGGGTTCGAATCGGACATGGGCTCCTCTCGCGGGCATTCTCAAGATTGTGCGTCGCACAATGCACCATCAACCGTCATGCTTCAGCGATCCATGGGTTGTCAAGTTCGTGAACGTGTCACAAACCCAGACAATGGTGCAGCGCAAGACCGCGCGTCCCCTTGACCCGTCGGATCGACTGCGAGTACGACGCCCGCCGAGGAAGCGCCTGACGCCACCGTGTCCGACCCGTCGCCCCTGACCCCCACCGAAAGGGATGCTCCCCCCGAGCGGGCCGCTACGCGAGAGCCTGCGAGGGAAGATGTCGCCGCGTCGGCGCTGCTCATGGTGTTGGGGGCTGGATTCTTCGTCGCTCTCGCCGTGATGGTGAAAGCCGCCTCGGACGAGGCCACGCCGATGCAAGCGGTGCTGTACCGGTCGGTGTTCTCCGCCCTGCCCCTGCTGGTCATCATGCGCGTGCAAGGGATACCGGTCCGTGGGACGCGCTGGACGCTGCTCGTGCTCCGGGGCGTGTTGGGTTTTCTGGCGCTGTATTGCTACCTCTGGTCGATCGCGCACATCCCGCTCGCCGACGTTCTCGCGCTGCAGCAGATGAGCCCCGTCTTCGTGGCGTTCCTCGCGGTGTGGCTGCTGCGGGAGCGTCCCCGACGATCCCACTACGTGCTGGCCGCGGTGTGCATGGCTGGGGCGCTCCTGGTCGTGCGCCCCACGCGCGGCCTGGCCTCACTGGACTCGGCGGTGGCCCTGCTGTCCGCTCTGTTCTCCTCGGGCGCCTACGTGACGGTCCGGGCACTCACCAGAACCGAAGCCACACAACGCATCGTGCTGTGGTTCTCTCTCGTCGCCACGTTGCTCTCCCTACCCTTCGTCGTTCCCGGATGGCAGCCTCTTTCCCTGCGATCCCACTTGTTGCTCGCCGGAGCCGGCGTGATGGCCCTGGCCGCCCAAACCCTCATGACCGCGTCGTACCGTCGCGCTCCTGCACACGTCGCGTCCGCGTTCTCGTACGCAAGCGTCCCCCTCGCCTACGGTGCGGGGATCGCGCTATGGGGAGAGCGTCCGGACTGGATCTCGAACCTGGGGATCGGTCTCATCGTGGCAGGTGGCGTCGCCATCGTGGTGTGGGTGCGACCGGACAATGGTCCTTTGCGCCTGAAGTAGGGACCGGAGGTTTGAACCTACAGGGCGGTGTCGAGTCGCGAGGTTCGCGGAGTTGTAGCGGGCCGGCACGAACCCAGCCCCCTTCTGTGGTTTGCGGGCGCGGCGGTGCCGCGCACACGCTGGACTCGGCGGTGCCGAGCCCCTACGTCGGCGGAGTTGTACCGACCCGGGCCCGCCAATCTCCGCACCAACCCAAACCCCTTCTGTGGTTTGCGGGCGCGGCGGTGCCGCGCACAACGCTGGACTCGGCGGTGCCGAGCCCCTACATCGGCGGAGTTGTACCGACCCGGGTTTGCATCCGCCCTGCCAATCTCCGCACCAACCCCAGCCCCCTTCTGTGACCTCTGCGCCTTCTGTGGTTCTACGGCTGACTCGGGCTCGGGCTCGGGCTCGGGCTTGGCATTGACTTGGGCATCACCTGCCCTGCCAATCTCCGCACCAACCCCAACCCCTTCTGTGTTCTCTGCGCCTTCTGTGGTTTTCTGGGATCCGGCTCGGCTTGACTATCCTGATAGGGACTGTCTCTTCAGGTCGCGAGTTCTCGCTTCAGCTCTTTCTTGAGGATCTTGCCCGCCGCGCTATGCGGCAGCGACGCGCGAACGATGACCTCCTTCGGCGTCTTGTACTTCGCGATCCTGCTCGCGCAGAACGCAAGAAGCTCCTGCGCGTCGAGGGTCTGGCCTGGAACGGCCACGACGAAGGCGATCGGGACCTCGCCCCACTTCTCGTCCGCCTTGCCGACGACAGCAGCTTCAGCCACGCTCGGGTGCTCCAGCAACACCTTCTCCACCTCGGCGGGATACACGTTTTCGCCCCCCGAAATGATCATGTCCTTCTTGCGATCGACGAGCGTGAGGAACCCGTCCTCGTCGAGGAACCCGATGTCGCCGGAATGGAACCAACCGTCCCGGAGCACCTCGGCGGTGGCCTCGGGTCGGTTCCAGTAGCCCTTCATCACGTTGGGCCCTCGGATCACGACCTCACCCGCCTCGCCCGTAGACAGCTCCTTGCCGTCTTCACCCACGATGCGAACATCCACGTAGGTGCAGGTTCGGCCCGCCGTTCCCGACTTCTTCAGGCATTCCCCGGGGCCCATGCCGGTCACCCCCGGCGACGTCTCCGTCAGCCCGTAGCCCTGCCGGAACTCCAAGCCGCGCTCGTGATACTTGCGCGTGATCTCCTTGCCCAGCGGCGCTCCACCGGAGATGAACGCCACGATGGACGACAAGTCCGTCGTAGTGAACTTCGGGTGATCGTAGAGCATCTGGTAGATGGCCGGCACGGCCACCATGCCGTTCACGCGCTCGCGCTCAATGGTCTCGAGCACGTCGCCCGGGTCGAACTTCGGGGAGAGGACGACGGTCGCGCCAATGTGGATCATGGGGGTGACGCACCCGTTGAGGCCACCCACGTGGAACATGGGCAAGATCACGAGGGCGACCGTGTCGGGGCTCACGCCGAGGGCCCAGCCGTTGACGGACTGCCAGAAGCAGTTGGCGTGCGTGAGGATGACGCCTTTCGGGCTGCCCGTCGTGCCGGCGGTGTACACGATCAGGTGCGGGTCGTCGCCGCCGACGGAGGGGTTGACCGCATCGCTCGGGCTGCCGGCCTGAAGAAACGATTCGTACGAGGACGGTCCGCCGTCGTGCGCGACCGAGAGGACCGGGGAGACGGACGCGCAGCCCTTGGCAAGGGCAGAGGCCTGCTGCTCGAACATGGCGTGGTGGATGAGCGCCTTGGGGGAGCAGTCCTTCATGATGAAGGCGAGCTCCTCTTGGCTGAGACGCCAGTTGAGAGGGACAGCGATGAGGCCGGCGGCGGAGCACGCGAAGACGGCCTCCACGTACTCGGACCCGTTGAGCAGGTACAGGGCGACGCGATCCCCTGGCTTCAGTCCCGCCACGGTCAGCGCGTTCGCCAGACGATTCATGCGATCCGCAAGCTGAAGGTAGGTGAACGCGCGCGCGCCCGTCTTGGTAGCCACCTTATTCGGATAGATCCTGGCGTTCTGACGGACCCAGTGCCCGATGTTCACGTTCAGCTCTGCCATGCTCGTTGCCTCCGTCCTTCACCCGTTCAAGCCTGTCGTACCTCTATCACGGGCACCCTTCGATCCGCACGCGCTCTGGACCCGGATGCCGCTCCCGATCGCTGGCGCCAATCCCCAGCTGTCCCTGCTCGTTCGAGCCCCAGCACACCACGGCGCCCGGTTCGATCAAAGCACATACGTGCACTTCACCGGCGACCACCTGCGTGGCCCGCGACGGCACCTGCACGCGCACCGGCGTGGCGCTGTCCTGCTCGGTCGACCGACCGAGCTGCCCGAAGTCGTTGAATCCCCAGCACCAGACGCTTCCCTGGTCG
The DNA here is from genome assembly GCA_964488865.1 of uncultured Polyangiaceae bacterium. Classification (GTDB taxonomy): domain Bacteria; phylum Myxococcota_A; class Polyangia; order Polyangiales; family Polyangiaceae; genus MWCO01. The sequence continues at coordinate 170,891 of CAZAWR010000006.1, forward strand.
TCGATGGCGCAGTTCTGCTTTCCGCCAGCGCCGATTCCCGTCACCCCCTCGATCGCCAGACGGACCGGACGCTTGATGCCGAATCCCCAACCGTAGACATGGCCGTCTCGGGTGCGCACGAACGTGGTCTTGTCCCCCGCTTCCACCTGTACACACGGCGGGAGCGACGGGACGCGCAGCGGGCGAGCCTGGGGCTCCCTGTCCGACCGGCCTTGCCCCAACTGGCCGTACATGTTGTCGCCCCAGCACCAGACGGACCCGTCGCTCGCGAGCACCGCACAAGAGTGCGCCGTTCCCGCGGAGATCCACGTTGCAGGCGGCAGACCTTCCACCGCGGCCACCAGCGCCGCATCTTGCATCGTCGTCCCCAGCTGCCCGCGATCTTCCTCGCCCCAGCACGAGACGCCGCCGCCGTTTCGCAGCACGCAGCTGTGCCGCCCGCCACAGCGGAGGTGCAACACGTCTGAGAGGCCCAGGACCCGGGTGGGATGGTCCAACAAGTCTTTGCCCCAGCAAGCCACGTTCGTGTCGCCAAGCACGGCGCAGGCATGACGATTGCCGGCAGCCACCTCGACCGACGCGTCGAGCCTTGCCACCTTCGTCGCTCGCGGCATGTCCTTTCGCCCGCTCGCGATCTGCCCAGCCTCGTTGCTTCCCCAGCACCAGACGCTGTGGTCCTCGCGAAGGGCGCAGGTGAAGCGCGCGGCAGGACCCGAGGCGATGGCGGTCACCTGATCGAGGTGAGGACAGGTCGGGTTGGCGGCGGGAGCCACGACCGGTGGGGCCACGGACGGGGCGGACTTGGACGGCGTGCCCGACGCCGCGGAGGCGGCACCTTGCGCGGTAGCCGCGTCGGGACGGGTTCGGATGTATCCGATAACGGATAGCACCGCGACGAGTCCGGTGAACGCCAGGATGAGGGGCAACGGGCCGCTGGGACGAGGAGAGGGGGGAAGGTTCCCCGAGGCCGCAGGGGTGACAGCCGAGGGCGACGTGCCAACCTCCGGCTCGATCGCGAGCGGCGGAGTGGAAGATGTCTCGACGGGGGAAGACTCCACGGCGGACACGCGGGCGCGGAGGGCCTCCACCTTGGCTCCGGCGACGGACTCGAGCCAGGCCGCCACCTGCGCAGCGGAAGCCGGAGATGCGGAGCGTTCGAGCTCGAAGGCCATCTCGGAGGCGGTGGCGAACCGAACCTCTCGGTCCCTCGCGAGCGCTTGGAGCGTGACCGTGTCGAGCGCCGTGGGAACGTCAGGGGACGAGAGGCTTGGCGGCACGATGGGATGATCGAGGATCTTGCGGATCGTCTCCTCGACCGTGGCGCACTTGAAGAGCCGCGTTCCGGTGAGCATCTCCCAGAGCACGACGCCCGCGGAGAAGACGTCGACCCGCCGGTCGATCTCGAGCCCCTGAAGCTGTTCGGGGGCGAGGTAGCCGAGCTTGCCCTTGAGGAGGCCTTCCTGCGTGCCGTCGGGGGCGTGGGCAGCAGCCTTGGCGATGCCGAAGTCGAGCACCCGTGCGACGCCGTCCGCTCCCACGACGATGTTCTGGGGGGAGACGTCGCGGTGGACGAGACCGAGCAGGGTGCCATCGTCGGCGCGGGTCTCGTGGGCGGCGTGCAAGCCTTGGAGGATGGGCACGAGGATGCCGGAGGCGATGGGCACGGGGACGGCGAGGCCGCGCGAGGCGAGGGCCCCTAGCAAGGCAGAGAGGGAGTCTCCGAGCACGAAGTCCATGATCAGCGCGACCTCCCCCTCGTGCTCGACGACGTCGATGATGGACACGACGTTGGGGTGGCGGACGCGGGCGGCGAGGCGAGCTTCCTCGAGGAAGCGGGAGGCGAAGTGCGGGTCGCGCGCGAGGTGGGGGTAGAGGCGTTTGACGGCGACGGTTCTGGAGAAGCCGGCGGGGCCCAGGAGGCGACCGACGTGCACGGTGGCCATGCCGCCGGACGCGATCTCGTCGAAGACCGCGTAGCGCCCGAGGCGAAGCGCGCGGCTGCTCTCACCACGACCCATCGGGCGCAATCTACCAGAAGCGGGTTGGAACTGCGAAGGAAGGCTCGGGCGTATGCGGGGCTCTCGGATGCTGCGCCGCACCAGATCGGGAGGGGTAGCCCGGCGCTTGACCGGAGGAAGGCGAAGATCGCCTGACAGGAATCAGGTATGCGCTCTCGTGCCATCACTTCCTCGGGAGCGCCAAAGTAGGCCCCCGGGTCGGGAAGTCAAGCCGAGAATGTTGCGCTGCACAAACGAGGAACGCTCACTCGTAGACGGTGAAGGAGCGAAAGTCGACGTTGGCGCTGTAGACACGCACGCCTGCCCGCCCCGTCAACGGCCCTGGAGCCTGGAAGGGCTGCGTGCGAGCCAAAGCCCCCTCGCTGTTACGGAACTCGCAGGTGATCCGGTCACCGTCCCGGTAGGCCCGCAGCCAGCGAAGAACTCCTGCATCTGTGCTCGTCGGCTCCACGTTCGTGGCCTCCGCTCGGAGCTCGATCGAGGTTCCGCTCCCTGGGTACTCCCACAGCCCAAGACTGCGACCCGTCCCGCGATTCAGCAAACAAGCCCACCAGGACGACGAGCTCGTGCCGTGCGCAAACGTTACGCCCGCGTAGCCCCACGAGTAAGGCTCGTACACCAGGGAGGCCTCGACGGAATACGACGTGAAGTTCACAGGCTGCTTCCACAGGGCGTCGGCACCACACCCACCGGGGCAAGACTCGTCCCTCACCTCGAGCAGGTCCACGCCGCCATCGTATTCAGGCTCAAGATCCCACCCGGGCTCCCAACCGTCGAACGCGAAGGATTCGAAGTGAAGCACACGAGAGAGCAATTCCGCATCACCCTCCCGCTCGCAGGCGTCCCCTAGACCATCCCCATCCGCATCATCCTGGTTCGCGTTGCAGAGGGACGGACAGTTGTCACAAGCGTCGTCGACCGTGTCCCCATCCTCGTCGTGCCCGACGGGTACGCAAGGGGGCGGACCACCACCCGTGCCGCCGGTCTGTCCCGTGCCGCCGGTCCCCCCGGTCTCTCCGGTACCTCCCGTGCCACCCATGGCGCCCGTGCCGCCGGTCTCTCCGGTACCGCCCGTACCGCCCGTACCACCTGCGCCACCCATGGCGCCCGTGCCGCCGGTCTCTCCCGTACCGCCCGTACCGCCCGTACCACCCGTGCCGCCCATCGCGCCGGTGCCGCCGGTCTCTCCCGTACCACCCGTTGCCCCTGTGCCGCCTGTCGCGCCACCCGTCGCGCCCGTTCCGCCCGTTGCCCCTCCCGTTCCCCCGCTGCCTCCCGCACCAGCGCCGCCTCCCGCAGCGGGAACATTGTTCTCCTCGAACAAGTTTCCCGCGTCATCGCCGCAGGCAGCCATCCAGACGGGAGCTGCCAGCACCATCACCGCCGCAATCCAAGAAGCCTTTCGCATGGCTCGTTCTCCTGAGGGCATCGCGTAGAACGTTGCACGGACAATCTTGAAGCATAGCGCGCGGGGAGGGGTTCTCCCACCCTTCAATTACGCAGCACAGGGAGCGTCGGCGTGGCGTTCCGACTTCCGTACGGGGAATTTGGCTCGCTCGGCCCTACAGAGACCTCGCCAAGACGTAGGCGAAGATGCCAACCGCGACCGTGAGAACGATCAAGGACGCGACGAAGAGAGCCACCAGGCCGCGAGGCGCGGCAGGAGCGACCGAAGGCACCGTGCCCACCTGGGGCTGACGAACGGAAGGCACGTTGGCAGGCTGGGACCGCGGCACAGACACCGGCGCCGGGTCGACCAGGGGTTTGGAGCCGTCGGGGCCTGGCGGAACGCGGCCGTTTGCAGCGCTGGCAATCATCGAACCGATGGGAGGCGCCACATCCTTGATGGTGTCCTTGCCGAACTCATCGATGGCAGGACGTCCGGGGTTCGACGGCGGATCGGGGGCCACGGGCTGCTGCGATACGGGCGGAGTCGGAAAGAGCGCCTCGGCTGCGTCCGCCCCGCGCACCTGTTCGACGAGTGCGCGCATCCTGGCGGGTGAGTAGACGGAAGTGGCTTCCTCCGAGGGCCCTCCGGCGTTCCAGGCCTCCTCGCGGATGGCCCCTGCGGTCACCTCGGCTTGCGGGTCCAACTCCTTGATCATGTCGAACAAGGCGGTGGCCGCCGTGACCGACGCGAGCAGCGAGGCTGCCGGGAAGAATGCGCCATCCCAGGTGCTCACGTGAGCCTGCCACACCACGCACCCTTGCTGGAGTCGAACCATGGACGCTAGCTCGACCGGCCCCGTGGCAGACTCCGCATGCAAGTCGAACGTCTCGGCGATGCGACGCGCCGCGCGGATGCCGGCCACGCGGGCGAGAATGAGCGCTTGGCCGTCGAGGAACACGCTCGAGCCCAGACGCTCGAGGGCGTCCTCATTCGCACGTACTTCGCAGTGCGCGATGGCCCCCGACCACAGCGTTCGGGGGTCGGAGGGCGCCTTGCCGAGGGCCGCCATCAGCTCGTCGTAGGCGCGTGCGAGCAGACGAGAGTTCGCAGCGAGGCTCACGAGCACGGCGCGGTCGACGGCGCGCAGCAGGCGCCAGTCGACGTTCGAGAGGGGTCGAGCCGGGCCGAGCACACGAGCGACTTCCGGCGGGACCGCATCGGGGTTCGGGTCCCGAGACTTCGACACGAGCTTCAGGTGCCTGGGCGGGATCTGCTGCGCCAACTCACGGACCGCGGTCACGTCCACCACGCCGTCGAGCCCGAGCCGAGCTAGTGCGACACGCGTCTCCACGGACAAGGCGGTCCAGCCTCGCGGCGACGGGATGATGCCCGCTGTGAGCAGCGCACGAACGGCGACGAGGGGCGGTCGCGGAAGGTCGTCGGAGAGCTCCTCGAACTGATAGAGGATCGGGTCGGTCATGCGGGATCCCTGACTTGCGTATCGTAAGCCAAGAAGCATCGGTGGGGAAGCAGCCTAAATCCATCGGAAAACAGAGCGCCCCAAGGCATCGACGTGAAATGGTAGCCCGGGCTCCGACGATGGGAACGTGTCCGAGCAACGGTCGGGCTGGAGGGCACCTCGAAGATCGCACGCGCGGCGGAGTTGCAATGACGCGGGCTCGGGCTCGACCTGAGTGGGTACCCACTTGCGGGGCGCTGTTCTTCCGCGCGCTCTCTTCCCTCCGTTCGATGCCTCATCCCTGCGTGGCGAACGAGACGGTGAGCAGGAACTCCGAAGGACCTTTGGAAGATCCGAAGGTCGCGGCACGCACCCGCGCCGTCGCGCACTGCGCCACGGCGTCGTTCAAGCCCTTGCGAGACGCTTCCTTCACCTCGGTGACCCTGCCGTTGCCATCCACGGACACACGAAGCTCGAGACTCCCCTGCAGGGTCGAATCCCCGGCAAGGCTCGCGATGTGGCAACGACGAAACCCCGTCTTCATCCGCACCACGACCGTGTTGACGTTCGCTGGCAGCGCACCGGCCCCGGACACGGAGGTCACCACGACCGACTTCGACGAGGCGGTTGGGGTCGGAGGCTCCGATTCTTCGCCGTCGTTGTCCCCGCCGGCAGATGGCCCCTGCACGGTCGCGTCCGGGCAGTGCGCGATGTTGGCCTTCTGCGCCTCCGCCTTCAATCGAGCCGCCTTCTCCTCGGGTGAGCGCGCGCTCGACAAGAATGCGAACAGATCTTTTCCTTCCGCGGACCCAATCTTCTTCGCCAGGCAATCCTGCCTCTTGCTCGCGAGCTCCGCGGACGACATCCCCGGTTCCTCGAGGCCCGGGCACGCAGCCTTGACATCGCACAGGATGCCGACGTCGCTTTCGTAGCTCTTGCAGCAACCCGCCAAGGGAAGAGCCGGGATGACCAGAAGCAACAACCCACGCAATCGGAAGGACATGCGAGAATGCTCGCGTTGGGGATCCCCAGTTGTCAACAACAGACGCGTACGTAGGAGGCCCCGCCACGCCTTGACAATCCCGCATGGGATCGCCACCCTCCGGCGCCGATCCGCACCCCACCGATGAATCCATGACACCCCCGCGAGTCCAAAGCCCCTCCCGACGTCTGGGTGCGCTCGCGTTCGACGTAGAGGAGAGCGCCGACCTCGTGCGCGATCGGGTGGCGATGATGCTGGGCATCATTCTGGGCATCGCCGGGCCGTTGTGGGTCGTGAACGCGCTGCTCAACGCCTTGTTCTTTCCCGCATTCGAGCCCGGGAGGATCACCTCTCCTCGGTCCATGCTGCATGGCGGCGCCGTCCTCGTGCTCACAGGGCTGTGGGTGGTCGCCCGAAGGCACCCCGTGCTCTCCGTCGCGCGGCGAATCGAGTGGCTCGCGATGACGACCCTGGGCCTGACGATGGCTGGCATGGTGAGCCTATCGAACGCTGCGTACCGTCCCGAGCTCATCATGGCCCTGGCCCTCGGACACTTCCTCGCCTTGCGTGCGGCAGTCGTTCCGAGCACGTGGAAGGCCACAGCGACCGTCGGAACGCTGGTGGAGGTGCCGACCGTGATCGCGGCATGGTACGTCCACGCGCTGGACCACGGAGGGGTCCTCTCCCCCGCGAGCGCCGCAGCCGCGTCCGCCGTCTGGGCCGGCATGACGGTGGCGGTCACCTCACTCATCTCCTTCGTGATCTATGGCTTGCACCAGAGGGTTCGGGCGGTCGCTCAGCTCGGACAGTACGTGCTCGAAGCCAAGGTCGGGGAAGGAGGAATGGGGGTGGTATATCGGGCCCGGCACGCGATGCTCCGCCGCCCAACTGCGGTCAAGCTCCTGCTGCCCGAGCGCGCGGACAAGCGGCACATCCTCCGGTTCGAACGCGAAGTGCAGCTGACCGCCAGCCTCTCCCACCCCCACATCGTGGCCGTCCACGACTTCGGCCGAACACGCGAGGGCATCTTCTACTACGCCATGGAGTACATCGACGGGCTCGACCTCGACAGCCTCGTCCGCTGCGACGGGCCACAGCCGCCCGGACGCGTGCGCCACATCCTTCGTCAGGCCGCAAGCGCGCTCGCCGAAGCGCACCGAGTCGGCCTCATCCACCGCGACGTGAAGCCGGCAAACGTCATGCTCTCGGAAGGTTCCATCGACAAGGACCGCGTCAAACTGCTCGACTTCGGCCTCGTCAAGGATCTGTCCGACGGCCGCAGCGACGTCACCGATCTCGGACAGATGCAGGGGACTCCGCTGTACATCGCTCCGGAAGCCATCAAGACACCGCAGTCCGTCGACACGCGCTGCGACCTCTATTCGTTCGGTGCCCTGGGCTATTTCCTGCTCACGGGGTCCCCGGTCTTCGAGGGGACGTCGGTGGTGGAGGTGTGCGCGCGACACCTGCACGACAAACCGGTCTCCCCGTCCGACCGGCTCGGGTCACCCATTCCCCCGAGCCTCGAGGCGCTCCTGCTCGCTTGCCTGCACAAGGCTCCGTCGGAGCGGCCCGCGAGCGCAGAAGCCATCGTAGACATGCTCGACGAGGCAGCTGATTGCCCAGCCTGGTCGCGCGAGGACGCGGAGCGCTGGTGGCGTGATCGCGCCCCCGCGGTTCGATCGCAGTCCGGGCTCGCAAATCTTGGCGAGCAACGAACCCTGGCCGTGGACTTCCGCGACCGCAATTGAGGCTCGCTGGCAACGCGCGGCCGCCAAGCCAGCTCACGCCGCCGGCTCTACGTCCTGGGGCCGGCGAGGCACCAGCATGCGAAGCGCCGACAGGCGGTGCCGGTACCAGTTCACCCCCGCATGCCGCGCGTTGATCGAGAAGATCTCCGGCCGCTCCTCCAGCAACGCGAGGACGTCCTGCAGCGTGAACGACGGCTCCGAACCGCTGCAAAGCTCGTCGTATACGCACCGCGCGAGCTCGTAGTCTTCCGCACGTTCCACGACGAAGCGGTGGGACGTCGAATAGTCCAGCCCGGTCTCCCATCGCACGTTGCCGACCCAAAACCGGTCCGTGCCGTCCCACAGGTAGGACGTCACGCAGTCCCGGTCGTTCGGCGCCGTGGCCTCGAGAAAGGTCCTCTCCAGCGCATCGAACTGCATCACCTCCACGTCGTTGCCGTCGGGCCAGGTCGCGGGGTGCAAGTTGCTGAGGTAGTCCCAAGGGAAGATCTGGGTGTCGTAGGCATTGAGCACGCGCTGGATCGCCTTCGGGTCGATCAGCGGGCACTTCGACGGAATACGCACCACGACGTCCGCGCCCCATTGCCTCGCGGCATGGTAGTGGCGCTCCAGCAGATCCGTCGGGTGACCGCGGAAACAGGGCACGGAGAGCTTGCGGCATAGATCGGCGACGGGATCGTCGAAAGACAGGTAGGAGGTCGCGACCACAATGGGGTCGTCGGTGCCTGCGCGGACACGCTGGATGGTGCGTTGAAGCAGGGGCTTGCCGGCGAGCGGGAGCAGGGCCTTGCCGGACAGCTGGGGCGAGAGCATGCCCGCCTGCACGAGGATGAGCTTCTTCATGAAGGCATGATTGCCGTCGCTCGAAGGAGGTCTTCGGGAGCGCACGTGAACTTCTTGGCACAATCGCGCGACGCGCGGGTTCACGCTCACCATCGTTCGGCAGGGAGGCTCGCGAGGTTTCGGTGAGCCGTGATCTCTTCGATCGCCATGATCGATTCGATCGCACGCGCGAGTCTCCAAAGGGCGCGACGGCGTGAGGATCTGCCTGGCACGAGTGCTGCTACTCCCCCTGGTATCGCCTACCCGGGCGGAAAGGAAACCCATGCGACGTCCCAGTTCCATGCGCCTCGCGACCACGATTGGGTGCTTGTCCCTCTCCTCCTGCCTGGTGGCCTGCTCCGACGCCGCCCCAGCCCACGATCCCTCAGCCACTTCCCACGGCCCCGACCAACCTAGCTGCGTCGTGAGCCCGGTCGATGATGGGGGATCGGACGACGAGGCGGGCGACAGCCCGACTGGCGACGACGGTGGGGCGGGGAGCGCCGGGGCCGGCGGTTCGGACGCTGGAGCCGGGGCCGGCGGTTCGGACGCTGGAGTCGAGCCCGACGGCGGAGAGGACTCGGCGCACGACGACGGTGGAGGCGACTCCGGGCTTTCGCCCCGCGACCGCGTCCTGCACTACCTGCGAGGCATATCGGGGACGAAGACGCTGTCGGGCATCCACAACCGGCACAACACCAACCCGGATCAGTACACCGGACAGATCCACGACGTCACCGGCAAGTACCCTGCGATGTGGAGCGGCGACTTCCTGTTCGAGCAGCAGGACATCGACGCGCGCCAAGGGATGATTGACCAGGCCAAGACAGAGTGGAGCCACGGCGCGGTCGTCGGCATCATGTATCACGCATGCCCACCCACGCAGGGAGAGTCCTGCGGGTGGGACGGGGGCGTGCTGAGCCACCTGTCCGACGCGCAATGGGGCGATCTGGTCACGGACGGCGGTGAGCTCAACGCGATCTGGAAGAGCCGGCTGGAGGTCATCTCCCCGTTCTTGCAACAGCTGAAGGACGCTGGCGTTGCGCCGTTGTTCCGTCCCCTCCACGAGATGAACCAGGGAGCCTTCTGGTGGGGTGGCCGCCCGGGTCCGAACGGGACCCGTCGGCTCTTCCAGCTCACCCACGACTACCTCGTCGGCACCAAAGGGCTCGACAACCTCCTATGGGTCTGGGACGTCCAGGACCTGAGCTGGGACTTCGACCAGTACGACCCTGGCCCTGGCTACTACGACATCGCTGCGCTCGACGTGTACGGCGACGGCTTCACGCAAGCGAAGTACGACGCGATGGTAGCGGTGGCGGGCGGCAACCTGATCGCGATTGGGGAGTGCGCGCGGCTTCCCCGGGCCTGGGAGCTGGACAGCCAACCGGGGTGGACGTTCTTCATGAGTTGGTCCGAGCTCACCTTCTCGGACAACTCGGGGCAGGAGATCGTGGACCTCTACGCCTCGCCGAAGGTCCTGACGCTGGACGAGATGCCGGGCTGGGATTGAGATTTGCCGGCCACTCGCACCGGTCGATCACCTTGCGCCTGCGGCCCAACCACGCGCAAGTGCTGTGCGCTCCGGCCGTCGTCGATGCGGACGACCCCTTGCGCGTCTATCTGGTTGGCGACCAAGTGGTCCCCGTGGACAGCGAACTCTGGACGGACGGCGGGCCTCTCGTTCCCGCGGCGGCGTGATTCGCTGATCCCGATTGAAGGCTCACAACGGGCCGTTCGCCGTGCTGGCCGCGGTCGCCGTGGCGAGCGTGACCTGAACGTACACGAAGCGTTGTCCGCTCCGCAGGTAGTTGTCGACGACGTGGGAAACGGTGCCCGAGCGAAGCCAATCGGGCCCGTCCCGCCACGCGTGTTCCTCGATGAGGGACGAGAGGTGCAGATAGCCTTGCGCGATCACGCGTGCCCTGAGCTCTTCGAGCAAGAAGTCCCCGACCTCCTGAGCATTCCGCACCGAAGGGTGGACCGCCACGGCGTGCAGATAGAAGGTGCTTTGCTCGGCGAAGCCCTGGTCATCGGACACACCTTCTTCGTCATAGTTCTCGAGCGGGCTTCCCAGCGCATAGGCCACGATTCGACCGGAGAACCGCAGGGCCAAACCCACGGACCGGGCGTTGCCCAGCGAACCTTCGATCGCCTCGACAGGGAATTGCAGCATCGGCCGTCGTCCGTCGACCATCGCATCGTTCGGGTACTGGGAGAGGGTGCCATAGCGCTCGATCTCGACCGCCATCACGCCGGCCCTGTGAGCCGCGAAGTTCTTCGGGGTGAGTTCGACCACCTCGGCCCCCGCGGTGGGCACCGTGACGGGGCCCATGCGCAGCAGTGGACCGAGGGGGACCGCTGCACCCCGCGTCAGGATGTCCTGTACGGCTGCCTCGAGGATGCCCAGAGCCTCGTCGATCACCTCCTGCGGCGTGTCATACCGAGGGTACAAGCGCAGCGCGCGGTCCCCCGCGGGCAAGAGGATGAGCCCCCGCCGAAAGGCGCGGTCGCGCAGCACGTCGCGCCAGTCGGAACGGGCCACGGTGAAAGCGAGCATGACACCCATTCCGCGGACCTGCTGAATGAGCTCGGGGTATCGGGCCTGAAGCCCCTCGAGCGCGCAACGGGCCATGTCGCCGGTGCGGCGCACCTCCTCGAGGTCGAGACGGTCCATCGTAGCCATGAGGCGGATCATGCCGACGGGATCGCCCTCCCAGGTCGTGTTGAACTTCTTCTCCTCTTGGAAGAAGACGGCGAGGCGCTCGCTCACGAAGAGCACACCGTTCTGCGCCTTCTTCGCCCAGGTCACGACGTCCGGGGGAGCTGGCAACGCGAAGTGCTCGTGCGCCCACATCTTCCCGGTCGTGCCGAACCCCGTCTGCACCTCGTCAAAGATCAGGGGCACGTCGAAGACGAGCGTGAGCATGCGAAGTCGCCGGAAGAAGCGCGGTGTGGCCATGCGCACGCCGCCTTCGCCCTGAATCGGTTCCACGATGATCGCAGCCACCCGCAGAGCCGCCTCGAGCGCGGGCGAGCCGACACGCTCCCGCTCTTCCGCCACGAAACAGGTGGGGTCGCCTCCCCGCACCAGGAAGTCGTCGATGCGAGCAAGGGTTTGCGCGAAGGAATCTTTGGGCGCTTGGAGGATTTGCCAGATCTGACGCAGGCTGCGCTCCTCGCGCCGTTGGGTGGCGATCGAATTGCGCGGATCGTCCGTGGGGAACACCGCCTGAGGCCAGTCGAAGGTCGGGAAGCCCATCTTCGCCTTCTTGCGATGCGTAACCGCGAGCGCACCCAGGGTCCGCCCGTGGAACGCCCCCTCGAACGAGACGATCACCCCACCGGACCTGGCCCCTGCCACGCATCCTCGCACCAGCAGCGCGGCCTTGATTGCGTTTTCGACAGCTTCCGCGCCCGTGTTGACCACAAAGTGGCGGGGCATGCCTTCGGGAGCGATCCGATCGAGCGCGGCCTTGAAGCGCAAGGACGTGACCGTCTGGTACTCACTGTGCGCGTACCGACTCACGAGGCCGGGCAGTGCGGCGCGGAGCGCCTCCGTGATGCCCGGGTCGTTCTCCCCGAAGGCTTGGGTCGCGATCATGGCCCCCATGTCGATGAACCGCCACGGTTCCCCGTCTTCAGCACGGTCCAAGGAGGCGAGGTAGGCTCCCCTCCCCTGGGCAGGGTCGAACGCCACGGGCAGGGAATAGAACAGGCTGTTCCGTGCCGCGGCGAGCAAGGCATGGGACTGGGGCATGCACTCCGCGATGCAGTCCTCGATCGGACGGTCAAAGTCCTTCAAACCGTCGGGGGTACGCGCATGGATCGACATATCTTCCTCTGGCCCGTCAGGGTTGAAGCGCGCAATCGCCCGTCAGCAGAACGTGGCCTTGTTCCTGCGACCGGTCACCGAATCCGGTCGTCGAGAAACTCCTCGACGTTCCGCACGGTCTTCGCGCGATCCAGCTCGTTGAAGATCTCGTGGTAGGAGCCTTCCTTGACGACCATTTCACAGGATGACGCTGCCGCACAGAAGTCGGACTGGGCCGTCTTGTCCACCCAGGCTTCCTCGCCAGCTTGCAGCACCAACACGGGCTCGGCAAAGAGCGCCACGTCGGCGCGCACGCGGTCGAACCCCGTGTAGGCGGCGAACACCCAGCCCCACGTGGGATTTCCTATCCAAACGGTCGGGTCGTCGAGCCACCGGTCGTAGTAGTCGCAGTCGTGCGTGGTCTTGTTCTCCTCGCACGTTTCCTTCTCGCCCGTGTTGGCCTCATAGGGCTCCTGGCCCTTGCCGTTGTCGATCATCCCCTGCGCCACCGCCTTGACCGTGTCCGCCGACATGGTCGACGGCAACCCGTACATGGGGGCGCTGAAGGCGTACGCCGAAACGACCCCAGGGTGAAGCTGCGCGAAGCGCGTCGAGACGAACGCGCCCATGCTGTGGGCCATGACGACGACGGGCAAGCCCGGCTCGGCAAGCTGCTCGATGACCTGCTTCATGTCGCAGACATGCTGCGTGTCGAAGTCGTCGGCGTGGGCGCGCGGCCCATCGGACTTGCCCTGCCCGTAGTGGTCGAACATCACGACGTGCCACGGCCGATCGATCAGGTCGACGACGTGCTCGTAGCGCGCGGTGTAGTCCGTCCGTCCATTGGCGAACACGAGGGTGGCGGTGGCTGGCGCGCCGGTCCACGTCCACCGCTTGTACGCGATCTTCCCGGTGCAAGCGCTGATCGTCCCCTCCGACGCGACGAAGCTGCCGGACGCCCCGGGGTCAGGGGTCGCGTCGTCACTTCCGCATCCGACCAAGGCAAGTCCCACGGTCACGAGCCAGGCCACGCGTCTCATGTCACCCTCCGTGGGTGGAGCATACCACCGCGACGCGGATCGGTCCGACCAACCGCTCGACCGCCTACAAACACAGCAGCGTCGAACGGATGGTGCGCAGGGCCTGAAGGATGTTCGTCTTCCCCGCGTTGGCGGTCACCGTCAGCGTTCCCCCCGACGCCGCCGGAACCTGATTCCACCACTCTTGGTCCTCCGACGTCGAATCCGTGCCGACCGCGATGATGTGCGTGACCACGGAGGGAGAGCCTGTGTATCCGGCCGTGGCAGCGGCCACCGCCTGCGCGACGGTCTCCGAGGCGCACGCGAAGCCCATGCCCCCATCGTTGATCATCACGACGGCGCCGGGCGACGTGGGCTGTGCGGCGGTAGCCCACGTTCGAACGATGCCGATGGCGCCACCGAGGGGTCCTATGATCACGCTCGCGTTGTCCGCCTCCTTGCCCGTCATGCTCGCCACGATGGGACCCGCGTTGGCAGGCAACAACGCAATCGACACGTCTGGTGCCGCGTAGCTTGGCGCTCCACACAGCGCGTAGCCACCGCTCGTGCGAGGGTAGTACATCACGCCCACGCTCAACCCCGCTGAATCCGCGTCCTGCACGAAGGTCTCCACGGCGCCCAATTGCGCTTGGAACCGCGTCTCGGTCCCCCCCGTCGTGGACATGGATCCCGACGTGTCGAGCAGGATCAACATGCCGCTCGGGGTGCAGTTCGGGCACTGACCCCCGACACACGACCCGAAGGAGCAAGCGTTGTTGCACTGCCCGCAGTGGTCCTCGTCGGTGTTCGTGTTCACACAACGATTCCCGCACACGGTAGGAAGCGCAGGCGGACAAACGCAGGTTCCCGCTTGGCAGGTCGCACCCGTTGGACACGCTTGCCCACAGCCTCCGCAGTGCGCAGCGTCGGTCTGGGTGTTCACGCAAACCGCGCCGCACGCCAACTGCGACCCAGGGCACTCGCAGACGCCGTCGACGCAACTGGCGCCAGGCGGGCAGGCGTTGTTGCACGCTCCGCAGTGCGCCTCGCTCGTGCTCTTGTCCACGCACTCCGAGCCGCAAGTGCTCGCGGGCGGGCATGCGCAGGCGCCGCTCTGGCAAACCGTCAGCCCGGGGCAAGGCGCGGCTTCGTCGGGGGTGCCGTCGCAGTCGTTGTCCTTCCCATCACAAACTTCCGTCAATCCCGGGTGCCGGTCCGGGTCCGCATCGTCGCAGTCGCCACCACCACACACGATGGGCGCGTGTTCGTCTCCGTCCTTGTCCAGGAGGTCGAACGTGCACGTCGCCGTGGCGTCGTCGCACCGAACGTTGGCCTTGCAGGGGTCGTTGCCCCATACGGCGAGACAGGGATCCTCGTTGGCGCAGACCGGGCCGCTGATGCAGCCTGCCACGGGGTCGCAGATCAGACCGTCGGGGCAAGGTCCCAGCGCATGGGCGCACACGCCGTGGACGCAGCTATCGATCGTGCAATCGATCAAGTCGTCACAACCGCCGGGGCACTCGGGCGTGCCCGTGCCGCCGGTGCCGCCCGTCGTGCTGCCGCCGGTGCCGCCCGTCGTGCTGCCGCCGGTGCCGCCCGTCGCACCGGTCGCGCTTCCACCCGTGCCGGCGGACGCATCCGTGTCGGAAGTCCCTCCCGTCCCCGCCACACCTGCGCCGCCTCCCGTCGCGGGCGGGCTCTTGCCCGAAAGCCCGGCGTCGTCTCCCCCGCTGCAGGCGGACGCCAACCATCCAGAAAGAACCAAGCCAAGAATGCGCGCGAAGGACATCGATACCTCCTCCAACATGGTACGCGAAACCATCGTGCGTCCACCCATGTTCGTCACGGGCGCATGCAGGTGGACGCAGCTTCGTGGCAAGGTCCGGAAGCACGAGCAGCGCATCACCCAGCTGGAGCAGCGTGTGAACGAGATCTCGACGAAGACGGGTTAGGTGGCCAAGGGCCGAGGTTGGCCGTTATTCCGCCCTGCGCAGGGGAGACTGTGGCACGTAGACAGACCGATGAAGGGCGAAACGCCGTGACAGCCCGCGCGGCTCCCTGCTCGTCACGATGAACGCTCCCCACGCGCCCGCGTGGCAAGCGCCAAGCCCACCACGATGATCGCCCCTGCAACCATCACGCGACCGGTGGGCAGCACACCGAGCAACCACCACGACGCGAGCGCCGCGATGGGAGGCTGGGCGTAGACGTACGTGGCGACAAGCGAGCTCTCCGCGCGGGATAGCGCCCAGGCGTTGAGCAAGTAGGCCCCGACCGTGGGCCCGAACACCACGAACACGATGGAACCGGCGGCCGACACCGGCAGCGCGAACCAATCGACGGCGAGGGTGGGACCGAGCGTGATCGGCAGCGCCTCGAGGGCGCCCAGGAGCATGACCCACGCCACGGTGCGCAGCGAGCCGAGCTTCGCGATCGTCCTTCCCGCCAGCACGAGATACAGCGCGTAGGATGCGGTGTTGGCCACGAGCATGGCGTTGCCGACGAAGCGGGCGTTGGAGGCGTCGAAGCGTTCCGCGCCGACGAGGACCGCGCTTCCGGCCAGGGCGATGCCAACGCCGGCGAGCCGCTGCCAGCGGGGCTTCTCCCTGCCGAGAAGCAAGGCGGCGCCCGCGGTGAAGGGCGGAATGAGCAGCACGGCGACCGTGGCGTTGATGGGACCGCTTCGCGCGAGGCCTCCGACGAAGAGCAATTGGTTGATGCTGACGCCGAGGGCAGCGAGGCCGGCGAGGCGCGCGAGGTCGGAGAAGGCGGGGGGCCGTTCGCGGTGAAGGCCGGCGAGAAGCGCGAGGATCGGCGCGCCGAGCGCAAGACGAATCCCGATGAGAGCCGCCGGCGTCATGTGCTGAAGCAGAGAAGCGCCCGCCACCGGCCAGAGGGCAAAGAGCAGTTGCACGGACAGCAGCGCCACGTGCACGCGGGCACGATGCCGGCCGTGATCGACAGGAGGCGGCGTGGCGGGCATGGGAGCGGGTCCGATTGTAGATCCCCACCGAGCCGGGGCGAGCGAAGCGCTGTCGTGCCTTGGGGGCCGACGATGATGCGCTCACGACGGGACGGACAGGAAGTCGAAACGAGAGGGAGGTGTTGCGGGGAAGAGAGCGAGGTGTTCGCGGCCCACGAGAGGTCGACAAGGTCACCACCTGGCGGCGGGCCAACGTGGGATTCCCAAGCGCCGACCTGCCCCCCCTACTCTCGACGCTTGAAGCGTGCTTCCAGGATCGGATAGCCCTCGTGCATCGGTGCGATCACTTCCAGGATCACGCGCCGCATCCATCTGCGGACCGCTGCGTTCGTCGATGGGCCGTCCTCACTGGAGACGTCGATGCTCGAACTCTCCCATTGCGCGGTGTCCTTCCCGACCTTCAGCCCAAGCCCGTTCACCCCGACCAGCACCGCGCCCAGCGTCGCCGCATCCGGCACGGCCCGATCGTCCCGAAAGCGAACCACGACGCGAACGGAACACGTCGACATCGGCGCGATTCGGAGGACTCCCTCGTACCCCTCCACCGCGAACGCGAACGACTTCAACCACACAAGCTCCCGTCGAACGGCACGTCTGCCGAGCGGATATCGCAAGAAGATCCCCGTCAACGTGCTTGCCACGGCGATCACGCCTCCAGCGATTTGCAGCGGCGCGGAGGAAACGAGAGACACGACCGCCACGCCTCCCCCGCCCCCGACGAGCAATAACACCACCATCCAACCGATAGCCGCCGCATCGTCCGCCGCGATGGCTTCGCGCAGGTGCGCGTACCCATCGTCGCTTTCCTCCTGATGCCGTTTCCTCTCCTGCAAGGACGACTCCGCGGCCCCGCGAGCGGCGAGCGCGGCAAACTCGGCTCGAGCGCGGTCTCTACGCTCTTGCTCGGGATCCTCGGGGGAGCTGCGATAGGTCACTGAGGGCATCCTATCGGTCCGCCCATCCGCGCGCCACTCGCCCCTGCCCTTCCCTTGACGCAAGCAAACATCGAAGGGTCCAGCCCTCCCTTCCCCTTGACGCAAGCAAACATCGAAGGGTCCAGCCCTCCCTTCCCCTTCACGCGAGCAAACATCGGAGCGTTCAGCCCTTCCTTCCCCTTGAAGCAAGCAAACATCGAAGGGTCGAGGCCTCCTTTTCCCTTCAAGCAAGCAAACATCGAAGGGTCGAGACCTCCCTGCTCCTTCGCGCGAGCAAACGTCGAAGGTCACTGCGCGGCTTTCCGCGCACGACGCTGGACTCGACGATGTCCATCCGTGGGGGCGCTGACGGGACGAAGTTGTCACACGACGGTCACACAGATGAGCCTGAACATCCGTTGCCACGTGTTGAGTTCCCGTTGCGCGGCATGGAGGCGGGCGTAGACTCGGCGTTCACCAAGGAGGGCAGTTCGCATGGCGAAGCCGAAAGCTCGTGATTCGAAGTCGAAGAAGGCTGCGAAGGGGCAAGACGACACACTGACCGGATCCGAGGCCGCGTTCGAGGAGTGTCTGCCGAAAGCGTTGTCCATCGAACCGGCGAACGTGGTTCCGATGCGTGCAGACCCCAACCTCGCGCTTCACAACGTCCAGGTCGGGTTGAAGTCCCTCGAGCCCCACTGGGCGGAGCTGAAGACAGCCTTGCCAAAGCTCGATCAGAAGTCCGTGCGGGGACTCGAGGAGGTGGCCCTCGCGGCGGTATTCGCGACGAGCCGGGTGGATCGAAAGGCGGGGGCGGGCAAGAAGCTGACCGCGCTGCTCGCCAAGGCGCGGGCCCTGCGCGCGCTGTTGCTCAGCACCGCGGACGCGATGGAGAAGGCAGGACTGCTCCCCCCCTCGACAGCGAAGAAGATCCGCAAGGGAAGGGGCACCATGGACGCGGCGGACGACCTCGTGCAGCTTGCCGCGCTGTTCCGAAAGCACACGGCGAAGCTCAAGAACAAGAGCCCCGTGAGCGCCGAGTTGATCAAGGAAGCCGCCACGATCGGGTCCGACTTGCTCGCCCAGCTCAAGCCCAAGCACGCAAAGCGCAAGACCGTCGTCACCCCGGAGATCAAGGACGCCGCGGACGCCCGCGATCGTACGTGGACCTTGCTCGTGCAAGGGCACCGGGACCTGCGCCGGGCCGGCATGTGGGTGTGGGCCGACCAGGTCGACAAGCACGTTCCGCCCCTGCAGTCGCGAGCCGCCAAGCCTCGCAAGAAGGACAAGAAGGAAGAAGGCTAGCTGCCTCTTGTCAGGTTCCCCGCCCTCGCGGCGTAGCTTCGGAAGAACCCCAACCGAAGGAATACGCCATGAACCACGTACGACGCGCCACCTTGGCATGCTTGATCTCTATCGCGACCACGGGCGCCATCGGCTGCGCCGCCGCTGACGATGCGGACCCGGAATCGTTCTCCACGGCCAGCGAAGCCATCAGCACGAAGTCCCTCCTTCCGGTGGGAGCGGTGTGCAAGATGGAGTGGGTCGGCAAGGACCCTCTGGGCGCGCGGACGTTCTATGGGACGTTGTTCCCGAAGTGGACGTTCTCCACCCCGTTCGAGCACCAGGGGCGCGTGTTCACGCCGTGGGTAGACGGGCTGGGGCCGGGCGGCGATTGCTACATGCCGCCCGATCCCCTGGAGATGCCTCCTGACCCCATCGATTCGGCGTGGCGCCCTCACGTGAGGGTCGCCCATCTGTCGGCGGCGCTCAGCCAGGCGAAGAGCCTGGGGGCCAGCATCCTGCTCCCGACGACCCCTTACGGTCGAAATGGAGACACCTTTGCGATCATCAAGGACCCGGCCGGGTCAGTCATTGGGCTTTGGGCGTCCCCGACGGCTCCCTACGAAGGTGGCGAGCTCGACGTCAACGCCTTCTATCACATGCGTCTGTACACGCCCGACGTGGCCAAAGCGAAGTCGTTCTACGCGGCGCTCTTTCCGCAATGGAAGTGGGCCGCGCCGGTCGTGATTGCGGGTCGAACCTTCATCCCCTGGGACGGCGGCACAGGCCCCGGGGGAGACCTCGTCAAGCCCACGGCCAGCGAGGTCGCGGGATGGCACGGGTTCGTGCGCGTGGGGCAACTCGAAACGGCCATCCAGACGGCGACGCGAAACGGCGGTCGCATGGTGACGCCGCCAACCGGACACGGGACCTGGGGTCGGTACGCGATGGTCACGGACCCCGGCGGTGCGCGCATCGGGTTGTGGGAGAAGTAGCCCTCAACTGCTGCATCGTCTGGGATTCTCCGTTCAACGTCCCCGCAAGCTGCTTGTTCGCTCGACGCACCAACCCCATCCCCTTCTGCGGTTCTCCGGGCTCGGGCTGACTCGGGCTCGAGCTCGATCTGTCCCGGACGACCATCCTGCCTCGCTTGCGTTGGCGCGTGGCTTCTCCGCGCGGTAGGCTCAACAGGTCACGGGTTGGGGGACCGGCAGGAAGGGGGGAGCCATGCAGACGCGAGTCCTGGTGGGCACGGACGGGTCCGTTCATGCGAGTTCGACCATCTCTTACGTAGGCGCGATCGCGGCAGACGTGCCCACGATCGTCGTTCGCCTGCTGCACGTCATGGCGCCCTACGGGGTAGCGCTGTGGGTGCATGACACGCGTGCGTCGGACGAGCCGCACATGGACAGGTACCCCGAGACCTATCTCGGGAGGCTCGAGACGTGGCGAACCGACCAGAGCAAGCGCGCGATTCGGATCCTCGAGCAGGGGCGGGCGCTGCTCGAGCAAGCCGGCGTGCCCGCGGATCGCATCGAGACCCGCACGGTGGAAGGGGACAGCCACCGCCCGAGCCGTGAGCTTCGACTCATGGCGGAGCGCGAAGGCTTGGACACCATCGTGGTCGGGCGACGCGGCGTTTCCATGTGGCGTGAGTTCGCCTTCGGCGGGACCACGGAGGACCTCTTGCGGTATCCGATCGGTCTCCACCTCTGGATCATCGAGCCCGACCCGTCCCAGGGCAAACGCGAGCTGTTGCTGGGCATCGACGGCTCGGAGAACAGCATGCGCGCGGTCGACTACGTGGCGGCCACGATCGGCCCTTGTCCCTGGTTCCGCGTCGTCCTCGCGCACGTCCCGCGACGCAGGACGATGGAGGAAGCGCAGCAGATCCTCGACGAGGCCTGTGACCGACTGCGCAACCGTGGCTTCGCCGCCGGACGGCTCGAGACGAGAATCCTCGACCCGGCGCTGGACACAGCCGAGGCGCTGGTGAAGGACGCCCGGGACAACGACTGCGGGACGATCGTGCTCGGGCGCCGCGGCCGTTCGACGCTGCGGGAGTTCGTGTTCGGTGGCATCACCGAGCGACTCCTGCGCTATCCGATCGGGCGCAGCGTGTGGCTGGTGGAGTGAGGGGCGTCATCGACCTGTCACGGGGCGGCCTTCGAAGTGTCGCCCCGGGGCGCTAGCGTGCTTGTTTCGGAAGGTGCTCGGACGTGGAGGCGGAGGTGATCGAGAACGCATCGAACGGGTTCGCGCTCGCGTTGCTTTTGACGCTCGCCGTGCTGTTGATCGGGACGGCCCTGGCGTTCGTTCGTGATGTGCGGTCGGGGCTCTCCGTCAAGCATGCTGTCTTCGGGTCCGGCGTCGCCTCCGAAGCGAGCGGGTCGCGAGCGTGGGTGCTCGCGCTCGTGCTCACGAGCGTGATGTCGCTCTTGCTGCTGTTGCTCCGCGTCCGCGGGATGTGGTGACGTGTTTTCGTGGGGCGTTACGCCGCGCGGCGTGCGCGCAGCGAGTCGAACACGGTGGTGACCGAAGCCGAGCGCCGATGATGAACGCGGCGCAGGTGAAGGGTCGACAGGACCACTACCGCGATCAACAGGACCGTACCGAGCAGCGGACCGGCGAGGTACGCCACCGACGCGGCAAGGAACGCACCCACCGTGGCGAGCGCGCCGGTGACCAACCACCCGCCCATCACGGACAACAGGCCATGGATACGCGCAGGGGCCACGTCCGATGCCCATTCCCGATCGGCCAGTGCCGCCCCCATGGCGACCATGAAGGTCACGTAGGTCGTCGAAAGAGGAAGCTTGTTGGCGGTTCCGATCGCGATGAGGGTCGTGGAGACCGTGAGGTTGACCGAGGCGCGCAGCAGGTCGTAGGGAGGGGCCTGCGGCGAGCGAGGCGGGGGAAGCGTTCGTTCGTGGATGGCTTGCCGCGCCCCGCTCGGAAGCACATGCCCCGCGAGCGTGAACGCCGATTGGCCGGCGCGGAAGATCCACGTGGAGGCGCGGGTCGGTTGGAACCTCTCGTGCCCGGATCCCGACGACGCGAGGCGCACCTCGGTGTCGGTGACGGTGCGGGCCTTTTTGGAGAACCACAAGGCGAACCCCATGACGACGCCGGAGACGAGCAGGGCCCAGCCAGGCGAGGCCACCTTTCCCGAAAGATCCACCCCATGGTCGAGAACGGCGTGCCCCGCCGCGACCGTGGGACCGATGAAATTCACGAGGTCGTTGCCCGCGAAAGCCATCGCAAGCGACGCGGTCCCGAGCAGAATGAGCACACGGAACACCGCCTCGTGGCGTCGAGAGAGGAGCGTAGCCGCGGCGGCGCTCACAGCGAAGATGCCCCCGAGCAAGGGCCAAAGATGGTCGTTGGCGAAGGCAAGCACCTCCGCCCCCAGGAACGGGGCGTGCTTGAGGCCCTTGAAGACCACGAAGTAGCTGAGGGACGCCGCCGTGAGGCCCGTCCACAACCATCCCCACCTTCGGAAGCCGTCGGCAAGGTTCCAGGTGAACAGAAGTCGCAGCAAGAACATCGAGCCCGCACCCGCCAGAAACGCGACCGCCACGGACAGGAAGATGGCCGAGTAGATCGCCGCAACCGACGCGCCCTGCACGATGCCGGCGGCTTGGGACACGTCTCCTCCCGAGCGAAAGAAGGCAACCGCCACCGAGGCACCCAGCAACGCTGACACCAGGCTGACGGTGGTCGAGGTCGGCAGCCCGTAGGTGTTGAACGCGTCCAGCATGACGACGTCGGTCACCACGACCCCCACGTAGATCGCGAGAATCGCAGCAACGTCCAAGGTGCCTTCCGTGTAGAAGAACCGCGGGTCGAAGATTCCCTTGCGCGCGACTTCCATCATGCCGCCGGAGAGCAGCGCGCCGAGGACGACGCCGACCACCGCGACCCCGAGGATGGTGCGCACGGCCGCCACGTGAGCCCCCACAGCCGAGTTGATGAAGTTCACGGCGTCATTGGCGACACCGACCCACAGGTCGAGGCAAGCCAGTACGATGAGTGCCCCGAGTACGATCAGGAAGACGGTTTCCATGACGTCCCTCTCCACGGTGAGGCCGTGTTCGCGGCTTACATAACGAGAGTTACAACGGAAGCAAGGCCGCGCGGGGTGTTGTCGCGAACATGCTTCCGACCTGTCATCGAGGTGTTGCTTGACAACGGGCACAGCCCCAGTTTCATGAGGGGGCCCTCACCCCGCAGGGTCCGCGCGCGTCCAGGCTCCTTGTTCCGCTGGCGCATGGTGAAGACGGGTGCCTGCCCCGATGCGCATGCGGTGGCCTCGCCACGTCACGGTCGTGCGAAACGCCCCGATCGCCCACAAGCCCAGCGTCAGCACGTCCTTCACGACGAGCCACGGTAGCGACAAGATCCCGAACCCAACGCCCCGCAAGCGACGGGACAGCACGTGGTCCGCCACAGCCTTGAGCGCGATGCCCAACGCCGAGGCAAGCACGAGCGCACGCGACGACACGAACGCATCCTCCGGGAAGGCGAGCACGGCGACGAGCACGGCAAGCAGCCACGGCACAGGGTAGAGAATCGGCTCCGCCACGTACGCGAAGGGCGCGACCCGCCGGCGCATCTGGTTCCAGCGAAGGTGCCGCGCCAGGAAGCGTCGCAGGCTCCAGTTTTCGTTCACCGTGGGCAACACGTGTCCGGAGAGGGCGACACGCAGCCCCGCCGCGTGGAAGCGCTGGCCGAGCACGTAGTCCTCCGCGAGGATGTCCCCCACGGACTCCCATCCCCCCAGGCGCTCGAGGTCGTCGCGACGCATCAGCATGGACTTGCCGATGACACACGGGTGACGGGCCACTTCGTTTCCGGCACACACCGCGGCGACGATGAAGGAGTTGAGGTGCGCGTTCTCGAACAGGGCGCCCACGGTGGCCTCGCCGGTGCCCGCGAGCATGCTCGAGACGAGCCCGACGCGAGGGTCTCGGGTCTCCGCGGCCATCGCACGCAGGTAGTCCGGCCTCGCTCGCACGTTCGAATCCGACACGAGCAGGTAGGGGTGTCGCGCCACGCGGGTCATGGCGACGAGGTTCGCGACCTTGGGGTTGAGCACGGGCTCGTCGGACACGAGAATCCGGATCGGGACCGCGGGGTAGGCGCGCTTGATGCGCCACGCCACGCGCAGGGCGGGGTCCCGGGGATCCTCGGCCGCGAACAGGATCTCGAAGCACGGGTAGTCTTGCTCGGCGAGCGAACGCAGGTTCTCCTCGAGACCGTCGTCGAGCCCGCGCAACGGCTTGAGCACCGAGATGCCCGGTGTGGGTCCGGGTCCGTGGGGCTTCCGACGCAGCTTCCAGTGCGCTGTCCCCTGCAACAGCAGGGTCAGCACGAGGGACACTGCGGAGACCCCGACCAGCAGCATGAGCAACCATTGCATGTTCTTGACCTCCGAGGGGCGCGGGCCCCTCTCACTGCGGAGACGCGAGCAGCGCACGGCCCGCCCCGGGACCGCCCGCCAGCGCCGTCGCCGGCTGCTTCTCCGCCGGATGAATCACCTCAGCCAGCACTGCCCCCGACCCGACCGTCGGGGGCAATCCCACGAGCGTCAGGACCGTCGGCGCGATGTCCGCGAGCCTGCGGTCACCCGCGCTTCCGACGGCACCAAGGGCGGGTACGCGCCCTCCCACCGCGGCCATCCACACCCTCCCCGACTCGACCGACTTGCCGTGCCCCACGAAGTCCCGCGACCGGCCGTGATCCGTCGTGACGATGAGCGTGGTGCGAGCCCCGTAGCTGCCCATCATCTCGAGCGTGTCGAGCACGCTGCCCACGAAGGTGTCCGCGAAGCGCAAGGACTGCAGGTAGGCTTCGTAGTTGTCCGTGTGGGCCCACTCGTCGGTGTCACCGAGCCCCACGAACAGGAAGCGCGGACGACGTGCCCAGAGGTACCGCAGCGCGACCGCGGCGGTGTAGTAGTCGGGGCGGTAGTCGCCGTGGCCCGGGTGGGGCCCCACGTCGGCGGCCACGTCGAGAAGTTCGGAGAGCACCGGGTCGGATCGCAGGGACTCGCGCGTGACGCCGCCGGTTCGTCCCGTGGACAGGGCGACGCCAGTGGGGTCGGCCATCGCCGCGCGCTCGATCTTCTCCCAGGAACTGATCACACCGACCGATCCCCCCTCTGGCGCGTAGGCGTCGCGAAAGGCGTCGACGACAGTCTTTCGGCGCGTGGCTGGGCATTCGTTGCTCGAGCAGTCGGAGGACGCAGCGCCGCCGAGGATCTCCATGTATCCCGGAAGGGATACGTGGTTCGGGCCGCTCGCGCGCATCTCCGGCCCCTTGCCCGGGGCACCCAGCACCACACCGCGCGCGAACACGCGACCGTGCAGGTTGGGCAGCAGACGGTGGGGGGGAAGGATGAACGCCTCCGGGATGGCCTCGGCCTCTGCCATCGATCGCTCGACCCCCTCGAAGACCTCCTGCCAGCGGACGCCGTCGATTGCCACGACGATCACCGACTCGGTGAGTGGGCCGGAGGCGTAGCTCACCACCGGTCTCGGCTGCACGGCGACGGGCTGCGCGGTCGGCGGGAGCGCGCCCTGGGGGCTCTGACAGGCGGCAAAGCTCACCGCCGCGACGAGGATCGCGACAAGGCGTCGACGGATCCAGCGCTCGCTTCGCTTCGTGTTCTTGGTCATGGTGTGCAGCATGAAGAAGCAGCGCGACGGGACCATGAAAGCCATGGAGCTTGTCGGCAACGTCCTGGTGAAGACGTCGTCTTCGGCTTGTCACGCTCTTCGCGAACCGGTCACGCGGGCGTCATGGAGCGATCGTGGCGTGCACCGACGGGGATAGCTGGAAGCATGCGGGGGTTCCAGGCAACCTCCTGGCAATCGAAGCAAGGCTGCGGTTTTTTCGCAGGAATCTCCCGAGCGGCGGCGAGCCCAGGGTTTCCTTCGAGCGACAGTCGGGCCTCGAGGCGAGGCAGCGCCGCAGGCTTCCCCAAGAGAAAGCCCTGTCCGAAGGCAACACCCAGCTCCGAAAGAACCTGCAGGTCCTCGGGCGTCTCGATGCCTTCGGCAATCAGCGCGCGACGGCTCTTCCGGCAGAAGCAAGAGATTCCCTCCACGAGGGCCCGGCGGAACGGGTCCACGGACAAGCCGCGCACGATCTCTTGATCGAGCTTCACGATGCCGGGGCGCAGGTGCACGAGCGCCTGAAGCGACGCGAACCCGGAGCCGACGTCGTCCAGGGCAATGTGGAAGCCTTGGCTCTGGTAGTGAGCGAGGAGCGCGCGCACCTTCGAGAGGTCTTGCATGGCTCCGGTCTCGGTCAGCTCGAAGACGAACCTGTGGGCGGGGAGTCCGCGCGCGGTCAGCAGGGTATGGGTGGTGCCGGGACGAAACCCCGGGTCGTCGAGGATGCGCGGGTCCACGTTAAGAAAGAAGAGCGTGTCCCGATCGACCGTCCAGTCCGCGATCATGGCGATGGCAGTGCGCCGCCACGCGTGTTCGAGCCGGAGGAGCCATCCCTCGCGGAAAGCGAGCTCCACGAGGTCCGCGGGGGACGAGGGCAGCCCTCCGGCGACGAGATCAAGGGGGGTACGCCCGAGCACCTCGAACCCGAGGGGCTTTCGAGTCACAAGATTGAAGATCGGCTGAAAGGCGACGGGGAACCGTTTGGATTCGAGCCAAGGTGCGATCATGCGACGCAGCTTGCGCGCACTTCATGTCACGTCCGGGGCAGCCATGCGAACGTTTGGCGGAATCCATGTGCCGGGGCAGAACGATTCCATCGCTCAGAACCATTCAGTGTCGGTTCAAAGAGCGCAGGCGTCCGCGGGGCTGCACTTGTCGCTGGCGCAGTTCGCGCTGTAGCACTCGTCGTCGCTGGCGCAGTCGCCGTCCAGGCGCTGCAACTGCTGGCAGACTTGGCTCGCGTCGCACACGTGGTAGGGCTGGCACCTCACGCCTGTGGCCACAGACGCACACGGCTCACCGTCGCCCGGCGCCGGGACGCACGTTCCTTCGAAGCTGCCAGTGGACTGGGGATCGGCGTCGCAGTACTCGCCAGCCGGGCATTGGTTCGGGAGACCGATGTAGCAGGCCGCCCCAGAAGCCACCGTGGGCTTGCACACCGCCTCCGCACCCGCCGCCGTCCAGTTGACCACCACGCAGGACAAGCCCGGCTTGCACCATGCGCTCGACAGGTCGCAGGTGTCGTCCTCTTCGCCGACCAGTAGCTCGGAAATCTCCCTGCACGTACCGGGCTGCGTGTCCTCGTCTTGATCGCAGTACAGACCCAACACGCACGCAGGCTCCCCACCGTTGCAGGCGTCCCCGGCCTTGCCTGGCGCCGCGCACTGCTCGAGCTCGTCGTCACAGGTCAGCCCGCTCTCGCAGGCGTCAGCGCTTTCGCACGCGGCGCCTTCGCTCTGCCGGGGAGAGCACGTACCTGGGCACGCGCCTTCGATCTTGCAGAACAGCGGGCCTTTGCACTCCATGTCCAGCGTGCAGTCGCCGCCCTCGTCCACC
Organism: uncultured Polyangiaceae bacterium; assembly: GCA_964488865.1. Classification (GTDB taxonomy): domain Bacteria; phylum Myxococcota_A; class Polyangia; order Polyangiales; family Polyangiaceae; genus MWCO01. Next base: position 197,843 of record CAZAWR010000006.1, read on the forward strand.
GTCCCCTCGAACGCCTCCTCGCAGATCTCGGGGGCCCGGTTCGTGAACATGTCGCATCCGAGCGCCGCCCACGCGTCGAAGCACGCCTCGACCTTCTCCCCATGATAGATGACCCGGCCTTCTTCCACGGCATCTTGCATGTTCGGCCAGTCGCCGTCCTCGAAGGCCCGGCCAAAGTAGCTCTCGCAGTCCATGCCAGGGAGGTAGATGCTCATGATGTCGCCAGCGCACTGCATGATAGCGTCGCATTGCAGTGCGACGATCATGTCGCGAATGTCGTCGAACGGGACACCCGTGCTGCCTCCTGAGCCTGCCGTTCCGCCGCCGCCCGACGTGCCGGCGCTTCCCCCGCTACCTGATGTGCCGGCGGTTCCTGCACTGCCGGCGGTGCCACCCGAACCTCCGCTCGACGAGTCTTCACTCTCTCCGCCGCAAGCGGCCAGCGCGAGGGCGCACAAGAGAAGACCGTAACCAGTTGTTCTCACTCGCATAGGACTCTCCCTTCACACCGAGCGTACCGACGATAGTTCAATTTGCCGAATTCTCTGCGGTTCGCAATGGGTTTTCCGTAACCGGATGCGAGCCAGAAGAGCAACTTGCGGACCAGAGCGTCGCTCAGCTTCAAGGTCGCGATCGCAGGTCGTCCTGCGGAAAGGTCGGCTCCGACGCCGGCGCGGCCAGACACGCCCCGATCGCGCCGAGCCCGAACTCGCTCGCCACGTCCTGCAACACTTCGCTCGCGTCCACACCCGTCCCCTCCCCCATCCCCACGTCGACCGGGTTGATCAGGTTGAGGTAGCACGGGCTCACGGGAGCATCGACCGCCTTGCCTTCGTCGCCACCAGTAGAACAGAGTGCGCGCGGTCCACAGGTAGGTGAACTCGTACGCCGTGGGGTTCTCCCGCCATCCCGCGACGCGATCGGCCGGGACGCGATACCGCTTCTCGCGCTCTTCGCAGAGATCACGCTATTGACACCCGAGCCACGGCCCCCTACCGTGGCGAGTGGATGATTGTCTCGTAGATCCCTCCGAACCAACGCACGATGAGTTCGTAAGCATGCGGGTATTGATTTGCCTGCAGAAGGGATCGCTACGATGACGACCGACAACTTCTGGAACTACTTCCACGAGATCTACGAAACCCTGCCACGACAGGGTCCTGGTGACCGCGAGAGCACACTCCACGCGCTCCGCTTGCTTCCCGCGCTGACCCACGAACACCGCATCCTCGACATCGGCTGCGGCGTGGGAGCTCAGACCCTCGACCTGGCCGGGGCAACCCAGGCCCGGATCGTGGCGACGGACAACCACGCTCCTTTTCTCGCGCTGCTCTCGGCGCATGCCTCGTCTCTCGGCCTCGAGGAACGGATGACGACGCAGGTCGCGGACATGGCAGATCTGCCCTTCCCCGATGGATCCTTCGACGTGATCTGGTCGGAGGGAGCCATCTTCATCATGGGCTTCGCGCAGGGACTGTCAGCGTGGCGTCGCCTGCTCGCTGCGGGCGGGCACATGGTGGTGTCGGAGTTCTGCTGGCTTTCTGACGACCCGCCTGCGGAAGTGCGGGAGTTGTTCGGGGACGGCAGCGACGACGTGGGTGACGTTGCGGCCCGCCGGAAGGCGATCGCGGAGAGCGGCTACACGCTGCTCCACGAGTTCATGCTGCCGGCAACCGGGTGGTGGGACAACTACTACGTTCCGCTCGGTGAAGCGCTCGGGCGTTTCCGCAAGAAGCACGAAGGAAACGCAGAGGCGCTCGCGGTCGCGGCCCGAAGCCAGCGGGAGATCGACGTGTATCGAAGGCACCCCGAGACTTTCGGTTACGTGTTTTTCGTGATGCGTCGGGACGACGGTCTGATCCCTACGCCGTGACCCAATCCCGAAGGACTGCGTCGATCTGCGCCTCCGTCAGCTCCCCGCTATCCGCCATCTCCTTGATGCGCGTCGTGATGGTCCGCAGCTCGGTCTGACCGAACTCGAGACCCAACTCCCGCGCACGGTACGCGATGGCATGCTTGCCCGTGAGTCGGCTCCCCACGATGATCTTGCGGTCCATGCCGAAGAGCCCGGGCGGAATGATCTCGTAGGACCCGGGGTTCGACACCATCGCCTTGAGGTGGATTCCCGCCTTGTGCGAGTACGCCGTATCCCCCGTCAGGTAGTTGTTGAACGGGATGTCCACCCCCGCGATGCGCGCGATCCGCTGTTCGAGGGACCGAAGGGACTCCAACCGATACCGCGACGTGACCGACGCGGGGTCGATCGTGTACATGCGCGCAATGAACCCGCCCAGCGGCGTGATGCCCACGCGCTCCCCGATCCCGAGGACCGAGACGTCCACGTGGGTCCCGCCCGCCGCGACAGCCTCGTAGGCGTTGGCGATGGCGCACCCGGTGTCGTTGTGCCCGTGGAACCCGATGCCGCAGGACACGGCGGCGCGGACCTCGCGAACGAGCGCGTACACCTGCCTCGGCGTGGCGATCCCCACGGTGTCCGCCAGCCCCACGCGGTGCACGCCGAGCTTCTCCGCTTCCCGGTACACCCGCAACAGGTCGACCTCGTCGCTCCGGAAGGTATCCTCCGCGGAGAACCGGACCTCGAGCCCCTTCGACAGCGCCAACTCGATCGGAGGCGCCATCGCGTCGATGATCTGATCGATGCTCTTGCCGTGAGAGGATTCACGAAGAATCCGGCTGGTGGCGAACAGCAACCCCACCCCCTCGACCCCCGCGTCGATCGCAGCCCGCACGTCGTCCACGTGACAGCGCGTGTGCGTGATCACCCGCGCCGTGAGCCCGAGCTTCGCGATCTCGCTCGCATCCCGCTGGGAGAGCGGCGACGCCGCCGGGCTCGTCACCTCGATGATCTCCACCCCGAACTCGTCGAGCGCCCGCGCGATCTCGATCTTGTCCTGCGTGCGGAACGACGCCCGCGCGAACTGCTCCCCTTCGCGCAACGTGCTGTCGATCAAGCTCCATGTCATCCTGCTCATGGCGAACTCCGATGGGCTGCCCGGTGGTCAAACATCCTTCGCCCCACGATCTCGGTCGATCGGCTCCGTCCGAAGGTCACGCACGAGCCCCCCGAATCGAGCCTCAGGGTGATACCCGAACCGGAGCAGGTACTCGGGCCGGAAATACCCCGTCGTCACCTCTTCCACGCCACGGCTCTTCATCCGCTTCATGAACTCCCGCATCAGCCCGTCGCTGATTCCCTTCTTGCGATGCCTCAAGGACACCACGATCTTCTCCAGGAACACCCGCTCGGGCGCGACCCGCCTGTGGAACAGCCCTCCGATCACGTGCTCATCGTCGTCCACCGCGAGGAGGAACTCGTGGTCCTGCTGAAACGAAACGACCATGTTCGCCCGGTGGAACAGCCCCAGCAGGCTGCCCACGTCGCGCGGGGACATCGGCCCCCTCACCCGGAAGGTCCCTCCATCGGCATCCCGCAACGTGACCACCACGTCCGCCACCCTCGTTTGCCCCGTCGGCAGCGAAATGAGAGATGCCTGGTCCGACGGTCTCAGGTGGCGGAACGCCATACGCGCAAGGAAGTAGTCTTCCTCGTCGTTCGGGTTCGCGGACCCGCGGACCGCCGCCACCTGCTCGCTCAGGGCCTGGCTGTCGACGGTCTGCTTGCGTACGTGGGCCATGAGCCGATCGAGCTCGGACGCGATCTTGTCTCTGGCTTCCTTGAACACGGTGTGGCGGAAAAAGCGAATGCGTGTGTCCGGGTAGCGCGCCTCGACCTCGTCGAGCCGGTAGGTTTCCCAGAGCTCGCGCAGCATGTCTCCCCTCGCCTCGATGGTGGCGCCGGGGTTGATGCCGATCCAGCGCGCGTATCGCTGGGAAGCGAAGTACACCTGCTTGGGCGTGTAGCCACGCGCCTCGATGGCCTCGAGGAAGGCGGCAACGTGCTTACCGTAAGCTCCTTCTGTGGACCGGCGCAGCAACGCGATCCCGCGGTCGAAGCCGAGGGTTTCCACGAACGCGGAGAGCAGGATGACGGGGGAAATGAGGTTCGCGATCGCGGGCGTGCTGGCCACCATGGGTTCGATGAAGGACCGCTCGAAGCGGTGCAAGAGCTCGTCCAGCCCGTCGCACGGGACGCGGTCGGAGATGGAGATGAGGCGAGCTCCTACGTGGTAGTCGTGGGAGGGAATGATGAGGTTTCCTGGGGACGGGGCGGCGAGGGCGATGGTGCCCCCGGAGCGGTCCCAGAAGTCGACGTGAGCGCCCAGCGCGCTCCAGACGAGGAAGGGCCAGAGGGTGCGAAGCCGGTCCACGGACCCGAGGCGCAGGAGGCGCGCCACTTGCCGGTCCACGGTATCGCCGTGGATGAACTCCTCGGTGAAGATGCCGTATTCGGGGAAGTAGCCACCGAACAGCTCGACCAGGGGCGGGTCGTCCCCCGCGGACATGAGCCAGCGGATCTCCTCTCGCATCTCCGCCACGGGAAGGGACTCGGCGAGGTTGAGGGCCACGTCGAAGGACCCGCGAGACCGCGTTTGGATAGACAGTCGGTAGACGGACTTGCCGTGCTTTGTGCCCAGGTGCGAGACCCAGAGGCTGCCCTGGGGGATCTCCCCCAGGCTCAGCAGCACGCCCTTGCCGAAGAGGAACACGGACTCCCGCACCATCGTCGTGTTGGTGATCGCGCGGAGGATGAGCTCTTTGTGCGCCGAGGGGATGTCCTCGTCGAACACCACCACCTCGCCCCAGCCGTATTCTTGCCCGGTGGCCGGGTCGAGCGCGCGGCGCACGTTGGTCCCGATGCGCACGCGGAAGCCCAGTTGCAGTAGATCGAGCTGCTCGCCCGCGTGCGCGGACACAACGGGGTCGGCGTGGAGGGTGAGCCTCGCGAGTGGGAAGCGCACGCGCGCGAACCAGGAGGGATGCGCCACAGCGTAGACGGTTACCACGCGCATGATGCCGACGAGGGCCTCGCGCTCGGGCTTGTCGAGTGAGGGCTGGCTGGTTTCGCCGACGCGAGCCCGTGCGGACAGGCTGTCCACGAGCCTCTGCACGTGGGCATCGGGCAAGCCGGAGTCCGCCACCGCCTCGAGGTCCTCGTCCCGCAGCAAGTGAGCACCGTGGGTCCCGAGGAACCGGAGCACGGTGTGGAGCAACCGGTCCTCGGATTCTCCTGCCAGCAATGCCCGCAACGAAAGTCGAACGACGTCGGGGTCGTCAGCGTGGAGGGTGCGGTGCAGGACGGCACGGCACAGCTCGGGAATGTCGGTGTGAGCGCGGCTCAACCCGCTCTCGAGGTGTCGGACGGCGTCGGCGGCTTGCGCACCTCGGGATCGCAACAGAACCGCCGCGGCGTGAACCGACCAAGGGGTGGGCTCACCCGAAGCCATGGCCGAGGCCAGCACGCGCAGGCGCTCCTCGTCCGGTGCAGCCCCGAAGGTGGGGACGAGCTTGACCCGAGAGCGAGGCTCCCGACGACGGCTCACCAGCCCGCTGAACAGCTCGTCGCCGAGGAAGCGGCACAGCTCGTCGTTGCCGAGCCAGATCGCGGGGTCGGCGAGGAGCGAACCGAGGTTCAGGGAGGGCTCGTCGGCGCGGTAGAGCAGGTCGCCCACGCGCAGCGCGCCGGGATGGCCTGGGTCGGTCCCGAGCGTGAGGCGACGATCCACCGCCCACAGCGCGCCTGCGCGAAGCGCGAGGTTTTCCTTCACCATGCCCATGTCCCGCAGGATCCAGTTGGGGAACCGCACCTCGTGCCCGTCCACGTCGAAGGAAGTGTGGCGGTCGCCGTACATGGGTTCCCACAAGTCGCGGTAGCGGTCTCGGACGGCCTGCCGCTTGAACGTCAGCTTGGGGGTGAGCTCCCCTTGCTCCTCGGTCAGCGCGCGCGGCAGCAGCGCGAACGCGACCACGCGCTCGTAGGGGGCCAGGAACCGGTTCGCCGACACCACGAGGGAGCCGAGAAGGTCTCGCAGCTCCCCCTCGGACTTCTGGCGAAGCTCCGGGTGCCCCTCGTAGTTCGGCCACAGCAGAAGCGTGTTGTGCTCGAGCTGGTCCCCGATCAAGAACGCCTGCGACACCACGTCGAAGTCCCGGTACAGGTTCTCCACGCGCTGCGGGACGATCGTCTGCCCCTTGCGGTTCTTGTAGATCTCCTTTTTCCGATCCACGAGCCGGTAGTGTCCGTCATCGTCCACGGCGACGATGTCGCCGGACGGGAACCACCCTTGGTCGTCCACGCCGCGGTTGCCGTCGTCCGGCTCGAAGTACCCGGTCATGACGTAGGGGCCGCGGATGAGAAGCTCCCCGTCGTCGGCGATGCGCAGATCGATGCCCGGCAGGGCGCAACCGATGGATCCGTCGCGGTATCCGCCCGGGGGGGTCATGGTGATGCCGCCGGTCGCCTCGGTCATGCCGTACCCGCTACACAGAGCGATGCCCGCCCGGTTCATCGCGCGAAACACGACGGGGTCGAGGTATCCCGCGGCGGATAGGCCGTGACGCATGCGCCCCCCGGTGATGGCGCGAATGCGCTCGGGCACCTGGTCGGAGTCTTCCGACCCCGCCTCCCTCACCGCCTGCTCGTACAGCTCCGTCCACTTCTTCGGCACGCTGATGAACACGGTCGGGTGCTCGGTCTTGAAGTCCTCGATCAGGGAGGCCTGAGAGGGGTTGCGAGCGAACACATAGGTTGCTCCCCAAAAGAGGGTCCCGACGAGCTCGAGCCACCGACCAAAGGTGTGAAACAGCGGCAAGAAGCTCAGGAACACGTCCCCTTCCCCGAGCTGTGGGAGCGCATAGGCCCGGCAGAACCGTTTCGACACCGCGTTCAGCTGGGAGAACATGATCCCCTTCGGAAGACCGGTCGTCCCCGAGGTGTACATGATCGTCGCCAGGTCATCGATGCGAGCCTCGGCGGCGCGTCGTTGGCGGAGCCCGTCGTCCACGTCGCCGGCCTGGGCAACGAGCTGGTCGAGGGAAAGAAGGCCGTGGCGCTCGGCGGCCACGCGGTCGATGACGACGATGGACCGAAGGGCGGGAAGCTCCTGCAAAGCGGGCAGGATTTTCAGGAGTTGTTCCTCGCCGGACACCACGAGCACGCGGGATCGGCTGTGGCGCAGGATGTACTGAGCTTGGTCGCTGGTCGCGTTGGCGGGGATTCTGACGTTGACGATCCCGTTGGTCAGGCAACCGAGGTCACAGAGCGCGCTCTCGAGGGAGTTCTCAGCAAGCAGCGCCACGAACGGGGTTTGCACACTCGACTGCGAAGGGTCCACGCCGGTGCCGTTCTCGAGCAACGAGAGCAATCCGCGGGCGATGCTCCGGGTGCGACGGGCCAACTCCGCCACGGTCACGTCGCAAGCGGCAGGACCGAGGACCCGCAGAGCAACGTGGTCTGGATCCGTTTGCTCTCGCGCGAGAAGAAGCTCGGGCATGGTGTAGTTGGCGCGTCGGACCACGCGAACGACGAGCTGCGCCCATGGCTCCGCGAGCTCCGTGGTCATGCGCTCGACGAAGCGACGACGCCTCACGTGATCGAGAAAGGCGAAGGCGGCACACCGCGCGTGGGGGCCGACGCGGGGGTGACCCAACGCCTCACAGAGAGGTTCGATGACGGAGGCCACGTCGTGCAGGTCGGAGGGAGCCATCGTTTCCATGGCTTCCTTGAACCGTCGATGTCGCGGGTCCGGGTCCAGCTCCTCGTTCCAGTCCTGGGCGAGAGTGCCAAACCGGTCTTTCCAGCTTCGATTGTCCGCCTGCATCCAACGACCTCTCGTGGTTCTCGTCTCGTTCGGCCGGGGTTTGGTCCGGTGTCGAAGGCCCGCCCGCATTGTCCGAGGTGTAACGATAGCCGGGCTGATACGCCGGCATCCTGACAGATGCCGGTCCGGGCCAGCAGGTAGCGAGGTCACCACCCGATGCCCGAAAGCCCGGTTCGGGGTAGCCTACAACGACCTTGCGCGACCGGGGAGCGACGATTGGCCTGACCCGGTCCCCACCGCGCGGCTTGACGGAGCGGGTGGGGCGCACAAGGTAGGGGACGCTTTGTCAGAATCGCGCCATGCACCCCGCTTCCGCCGGGGCGGCGCACGTTCGACGCAACCGAAGGACCGCAAGGAGACACAGACGACCATGGCAATCATCGGCTCCCTGATGCAGACCGAGATGGTCACCGCAACCCCCGACGAAAAAGTGAGCGACGTGGCCCAGCGCATGCGTGACAACCGCGTCGGCGCGGTGCTGGTGGTCGACGGAGACACCTTGGCGGGGCTGTTCTCGGAGCGAGACCTGCTCATGCGGGTGGTGGCGGAAGGGAGGGACCCGTCGGCCACAAAGGTAATTGAGGTGGCGACGAAGACGCTGGTCACGGTGAGCGTGGACACGCACGTGAGGGAGTGCGCTCGCATCTTGAAGGAGAAGCGTTTCCGGCACTTGCCGGTGATGGCGGGGGGCAAGGCCGTGGGCATCCTGTCGGCCCGGGACTTCTTTGAGTACGTGGTGGACGGGCTCGAGCGATTCGTCGACGAGATCCGGTACCAGCAGCAGCTGGAGGACGGGGTCGATCCTTACGATCGGTTCGGCGGGAGCTACGGGGGATAGTACGGCGCCCTCCTTCGGTTTCGCAGTGAAGGCGAAACTATTTGATGCCGGCACTTGAGGACGCGCCCTTGGTGCGCTACTCCGACGCAGGACTTTCCACAATCCGTGGCTGCGAGTGGCGTGGCCGGATTGCAGGAGGATGAGCATGCGTACATTCAATAAGCTTGGGCTGGTCGTTGGACTCGGGATCGCGATGGGCGTTGCTGCCTGCGCGAGTGACAGCGAGGAGACGGAGGGCCCGTCGGGCGGGTCGGGCGGCGCTACGGGAGGAACCGGCGGCGCTACGGGCGGCACGGGCGGCACGGGCGGAGCGACCGGAGGAACCGGCGGCGCAACGGGCGGCACGGGCGGGGCGACCGGAGGAACCGGCGGCGGCACGGGCGGCGCGACCGGAGGATCCGGGGGAGCCACGGGCGGCACCGGCGGGGCAACCGGAGGATCCGGCGGCGCCACGGGCGGCACGGGCGGCGCAACCGGAGGAACCGGAGGCGGAGCGGGAGCGGCGGGCACCGGAGGAACCGGACCTGACCCGTGCAACGGCACCATTGCCGCCCTTCGCACCGAGGCCACTGGCGCCACGGACAAGGCCGTCAACCTCGAAGTGTGCGACGTCGTCGTCACGTACGTCACGAACAATGGCTACTTCATCCAGAAGGACGCGACGGGACCCGCCATCCAGGTTTACGAGGGCAGCCAGTGGACCGCGGACGTCGCCGTGGGTGACGTCATCGACGTGCGCGTGACCGAGGTGACGAGCTTCAACGGCCAGGAAGAGGTCACCGGGCACGAGGCGGTGGTCGTGAAGTCCCAGGGCTTCGACGTGAGCACGCTGGTGCAGGACCTGACGGTGGCCCCTTCGGAGGACTTCGAGTCCGAGTTGGTGAAGATCACCGAGGGAACGATCGTGACGCTGAACGGGAACGACGGAACGATCAGCTACGGGACGGCGACGGACGTGGTGCTGCGCGCGCAGAGCACGGCTGGGCTGTGCGTGGGCGCGACGTTCGACCTGCTGGCCCCGGTCTCCCATTACCAGACGGCGCATCGGATCCAGTCGTTTACGTTGGCGGACTTCTCGAACATCGACGCCACAGCGTGCCCGACGGGAGCCGGCCGAGTGCCGGTGGTTGGCGAGTTGGTGCTCAACGAAGTGATGGGCAACCCGCCGCTGACCCTCACGGGCGACACCAACTGCGACGGCGCGCGCGACGCCGCGGACGACGACTTCGTGGAGATCGTAAACACCACGGGCGACATCCTGGCGCTGGGGGGCATCACGATCTCCGATTCCCAGACGGTGCGCTATACGTTCCCCACGCCCACGGATCTTCCCGCCCACGGCGTGGTCGTGGTGTACGGCGGCGGGGAAGCGAAGTGCACCTACCCGGCCAACGTCATGACCCTCGTTTCGTCCGGGCTCAACCTGAACCAGACGGGCGACACCGTCACCCTGGACCTCGGTGCCACCGAGCTCGCCACGATGACCTATTCGGGAACGGCGGCCCAGGCTGCGTCGTGGACACGGAACCCCGACCTGACCGGCGACTTCGTGCTCCACAGCACGCTGGGTGCGTTGCTGTTCACCCCGGGCAAGAAGAACGACGGCACCGACTTCTGAATCCCCGCCTTTCACGGTCCTTCCCCGCCGCATAAACATCACGTTCGAGTCCCATCTGTGCCATGGTGCCGGCGCAAGATGAGGCTCATGCCATGAAGTCGAAGGTGTTCTGCATCATCATGGGTGGTGGACGCGGGAGCCGCCTGCGTCCCTTGACGAAGCTGCGGGCCAAGCCCGCGGTACCCCTCGCCGGCAAGTACCGGCTCGTGGACATCCCGATCAGCAATTGCCTGCACAGCGGACTGAATCACATCAGCCTGCTCACCCAGTTCAACTCTGCCTCCTTGCACCAGCACATCCAGGACACCTACCGCTTCGACGCCTTCAGCGGCGGCTACGTGGACATCCTCGCGGCCGAGCAGACCATCGAGGGGACGACGTGGTACCAGGGCACGGCGGACGCGGTTCGGCACAATCTCCGCCACTTCCACGCGAACGACGGGGACCTGTTTCTCATCCTCTCGGGCGATCAGCTCTACCGGATGGACTACCAGGAGATCCTGCGACAGCACCATCGCACGGGCGCACGGGTCACCGTCGCTGCGAAGCCCTTGTCCTGCAGCCGAGCGGACCAATTCGGTGTGCTGCGTGTGGCCGACGACTTGTCGGTGGAAGCGTTCGTGGAGAAGCCGACGGACCCGGAGGTGATCCGGCAGATGCGCTCCTGGGCCCCCCGGGCTCCCGATGGCACCGCCTCGGAGCCGTCGATGTGTTGGATCAACATGGGAATCTATGTGTTCGAGAAGCGGACGCTATGGGATGCGCTGTCCCAGCCCGACCTGGGTGACTTCAGCAAGGAGGTGATCCCGAGCCTGGTGGGCAGGGTGCCCATGTACGCTTTCCCGTTCGAAGGCTACTGGCGTGACATCGGGACGGTGCGGGCCTTCTTCGAGGCCAACCTCGAGCTCACGGACCCTTCCCCGCCCTTCAACTTCTTCGAGCCCGGTCGGGTGATTTACACGCACCCCCGCTTCCTGCCAGCTTCCCGCATCCAGAGGTGCACCATCGACCAGGCCATCGTCGCCGACGGGTGCATCATCGTCGACGCCGTGCTGGAACGCTGCGTGGTGGGCATCCGGTCCATGATCCATGCCGGGACGCACATGAAGAACGTCGTGATGATGGGGCAAGACCAGTACGAGGCTCCCGAGGTCGAGGAAGACGCGCGGAAGCGCGGGCTCCCGCCCATCGGCATTGGCACGTCCTGCATGATTTCGAACGCGATCATCGACAAGAACGCACGCATCGGGGACGGCGTGCACCTGTCTCCTGCGGGCATGGCCGACGGGTTCGAGCAGGGGGACGTAGCGATCCGCGACGGTGTGTTGGTGGTGACGAAGAACGGCGTGGTCCCGTCCGGCACGCGCATCGGCCTGCACTGAGTACGGCGTCCAGCAAGCGCGTATCCGCCCGTGCCCGCGCCCAGTGAGCGAAGCGAACGGAGCCCGCGCCCGTCGCGATCCGGGCTTCCAAGCTGACCGCGCGCCCGTGCGGCGGTGCCGCGCACAAAGCTCGACTCGACGGTGTTCGGCGGATTTGTACCGACCCGGGCTGACTCGGGCTCGGGCTGACTCGGGCTGACTCGGGCTGACTCGGGCTGACTCGGGCTGACTCGGGCTGACTCGG